>JAIELF010000083.1 GCA_019753235.1 bacterium | reverse complement strand
CGTCAACGAATAGACCAACGCGGGATGGCGTAAACAAGAGCGAACAAACGGAACATACTGACGATCGAGAAATCGCTGCAAGCCGCCGTCAACGAGGTTGCGAAGTCCGTTCCAAGCGCGCCAACCGAGTCCGACACCCAACAGTCGCAGCAGTTTGGGAATTCTTGGTTCAGGTCGCAGGTGAGAAAGATGGCAAGGGAACGCGAAGGTTGCTTCGAACAGCGAGATGATGAGCGTGGCGACAATGGCCAGCGGCATGACGGAGATAAACTTGCCCATGATGCCACTGACGAAAAACATCGGCGCAAAACAGACAATCGTGGTGGCGACAGAGGCGGCAATAGAGGGAGCGACCTCTGCTGTTCCGTCGATGGCGGCGCGGACGGCGCTCTTGCCCATTTGTCGATGAACAAAGATATTCTCACCAATAACGATGGCATCATCGACGACGATTCCCAGAACCATCAGAAAAGCGAAAAGCGAAATCATGTTAAGCGTCTGATCGTAGTAGAGCATGACGGCGCAACCACCCAGGATCGAGATCGGAATTCCGATCGAGACCCAGAACGCCAAACGAATCTCTAAGAAAAGACTCAGGGAGAGAAAGACGATGAGAAGTCCCTGCAGAGCGTTCATGGTCAGCATGTTGAGCCGATCCTGCACCGCGATCGAGCTATCATCCCAAACAACCAGCTCATACCCTTCGGGCATATTCTTCTTTTTCGCATCGACGTAATCGCGGACTTGCTGGCAGATCTGAATCAAGTCTTCCCGGCTGGATTTCTGAATGGTGAGATTGATCGCCGGCTTGCCGTTGACCATCGTCATACTGTCGCGATCGATGAAGCCGTCACGAACGATGCCGAGGTCATTGACCGTAAGCGTTGCCCCCTCCGGCGTCGTCAAGACCGGTAGCTGAGAGATCTCGGTCCCGGTGAGAACTTTGTTCTTGCCGCGGACGAGAAAATCGTTGTTCTGCGTTTTGATGCTTCCGGCAGGGACTTCGAGATTGCGCTGCTTGAGAGTCTCGGCGACTTTCGCGAGCGTCAGGTTGTACTTGCGGAGGGTTGCTTCGGAAATCTCGACATCGATCTGGTAGTTTCGGCCGATGAGTTTCACATCGGAGACGCTTTTCAATTGCAAAAGCTCGTCTCGAATCTGCTCGGCAACCGCGCGAAGATCCCATTCTTCCATCGCCTTTTCGCGAGATCCGCCGAGGACGGCGACACGGATGGCAGGTTCGCGGAAGGAGATCTGTTGAATCACAGGATCTTCCGCGAACTCTGGGAAACTAGGGATGCGGTCGACCTCGGATTTGATTTCGTTGAGAACTTTCTGCGGGTCGGCCGACCCTTGAAGTTCACAGATGATCGAGCCTGCCCCTTCGCGCGCGACGCTGGTGACTTTCTTGATTCCCTCAAGCGAATGGACTGCTTCTTCAACCTTTCGGCAAACGCCATCTTCAATCTCTGAAGGGCTCGCGCCGGGGTAAGGGACGGTAACCAGAACGATTTCAAGTTTGAATTGGGGAAAGGTTTCTCGCCGAAGGCTGATGGCCGACAGAATCCCCAGAACCAGGACCGACAGAACGATCGCGTTCATCGCTCTGGCGTTACTGACGCACCAGGAGATTGCTTTCTTCATCGCTGAGCTCTCACGTTCGCATGGACGATCGGTGCAAAGAAATCAAATAGGGTCTTCGATCAACCGCCGGGCGAATCCTTGCCCGAGACACTTGCCTTGACGTTGGTCGGTTCGGGGCGATCCTCTTTGGTGATCTCCGACACGGGCAACGTGGTGGGCTCGGCCGAGGGAGCATCATCGGGGACAACATCTCCACGACGAATCTTCATTCGATTGATCGCGACCGACAATGGTGAAATGATGACATCCTCGCCGGGACGAAGCTTCGAATCGCCCGCATGGAGGAGGACCCCGTCGCTGAGCATCTTGGCCACGCGAACTCGTTGGATGTCGAGCGAATCGCCTCGCGCGATCCAAACTTCGTTGTTTGGTCGAAGAGCGGCGTACGGAATCTTAAGCAGGTTCTCTCTCGGCGTAGCGAGCAGCTTGACGTTGACAAACATGCCTCGCACCAACGGAGGGAGGTCGCTTACCTTCTGCCCGCGATCAGGATTGGGTACTTCGACGCGACAAGGGATCGTCCGAGTCCTTTCGTTGAGTCCGGTCCCTTCGTAGCGAGAGAGAAAGCAATCTTCCCAGCGATAGGTTCGGCCGGCGACCTCGTACTCGACGATGGCTGGGACGCGTGGGGCTCGGTAGAGGCTCTCGACGGCCGCGGGCTCGCTGGTCGAGGGGGTTACCGATGCGGTCAACCAATAGAGGTCTTCAACCTTGAGATTGCATCGGACCTCGACGGCACTTCGATCTTCAATCTTAAAAAGAGACGTTCCCGGCTGCACATACGAGGACGTTTCCACCAGGTCTTCGGTAATAAAACCGTCGATGGGGGCCGCGATCTTCGTTCGAGCCAAATCAAGCTTGGCCAAATCGATCTTTGTCTGAATCACCTTTCGCTGAGTAATCAGCTTTTCATTTCGCTGCTTCAAGATCGATCTCTGGGAGACAAGCTGCTGGAGAGCATTCTTCGATTGCATCACCTTAGTCGATTGCGCGTCTCGCTGCGAGGCGGAGGCGCTCTTCTGGTTGACCAGCTTGTCGAACCTGTCGAGCTCTCGCTGAGATAGCGCGAGATCCTCTTCGCCAATCCCAATCAAGTTGCCATTCTTTTCCTGCTCGATCGTGAGCTCGAGGGCATCGATCTCGACTTGCCGAATTTCGTTCTCGAGCTGCTGAAGTTGAAGCTCGTACTTCGACGAGTCAATCTCGACCAACGGGTCTCCCTGTTTGACGAATCGGCCCGCGTCGCAGCTTTCGTACTTCTTCGTGATTTTGCCCGCCACCTCGGCCGTCCCGACGATTTCTCGTTTGGGGCTGACCGTGCCGTTGGTGAAGATTTCGAACGATGAAGGGGCTGGCGCCACGCCCACTGTCAGCACGATGGGGGTCATGTCGATCCGAGCTGCTTCCGGAGGCGAGCGGCGAGTAGCATAGAAGTATCCGACGATCGCGAACGCGCCCATCAGGATCATGGCCGGAAAAATATAGTCGGCGTAAAGGCTACTGGTCTTTTCGGTGCCTGCCGATTCGTGGTCGCTCATTACTTCTCGCTCTCGAACCTAACCTCGAATAAAACTAACCCGGAATGAAACGGGACATCGTGTCCCAGGGGTGCAACTTACCCATAAAGCTTGCCCGTTTCACGGCGACAGTCGATGGACCCCGCCGCTGGGTCATAACCCGAATAGGACGATGTCGCCACCCGGATCGAATCCAGGGATTATGCCGGTGGCTATTCGTGATCGACACGCCCTTGCGCTCAAGGAAATCGTGCGACTAGTCGAACTGCCAACACTGTAGGGTCGACCTTCCTGTTTGGTTTATGGCTTTGGCACCGTCGATCTGTTCCAGTTCGAGAATGCGACTTCTTGTAACGTCGGCCCCTTTGTGAAGACCAAGAGAAGTCTCTCCCCTCCTAACGATCGGGCTGCTGATCTTTCTCGTACGGAAATCGAAAGGTTTCAGCATAACGAAAAGAATGTGAACACTTGACGACTATCGGCCATGGACAGCAAAGGAATGTCCCTGGAGGTGCGCCGTGCCAGTTGGTGGGCGATTTGATGCGTGTTCACCCATCGCACGGGGATCTGGTTTGGCCTGATCGTCCCTGTTTGGGGGCTAAACCAGTTCTTGGATCGGTTCACGATGATCGACCAGGAATTGCGGCCGACCGGTGGGATCGGAAATCGTGACCGACCCCGGATCGATGCCGACGTTGTGATAGAGCGTCGAAAAGATCTCCTGCATGTGGACGGGCCGTTGGCTGGCATGCTCGCCGAGCCGATTGGTGGCGCCGACGACTTGCCCGCCGCGAATCCCGCCGCCGGCCAAAATCGCGGAACTGACGGTGGGCCAATGGTCTCGGCCAGCCGACGGATTGATTCGAGGTGTTCGGCCAAATTCGCCCCAGGCGATCACCGTCACGTCGTCGAGCATTCCCCGCTGGTCGAGATCTTCGATCAAGGCAGAGAAACATTGATCGAGCTTGGCCCCGTGGTCGCGCACCAGATCAAAGTTGGCCCCGTGGCTATCCCACCTTCCGTAAGAAAGCGTGACGCAACGGACACCCGCTTCGACCAACCGACGGGCGACGAGAAGCTGATCATTAACGGTCGGAGCGCCGTCGTATTGAAATTGATAAGGCTTGCCGTCGCCGTAACGATCGCGGACCGATGCTGGCTCTTTCGAAAGGTCCAGTGCATCGAGAAGTTTACTGGATGTCAAAACGCCTAGAGCCCGTTCGGTGAAGGCATCCATCCCCTCGAGCATGCCGCTCTGATCGATCTCTCGCTTGAGTGTGTCGAGACCCTTGAGTAGTTGCCGGCGATCGTCCAGTTGCTCGATACTGACGCCGTTGAGCGTCAGGTTTGCCATCCCGGGACCGTCCGGTTTGAACGGGTTGAAACCCGGTCCAAGAAACCCTGCTGGTCCCGATTCCGACCAAGGTCGGTGCGAAGTCGGGCCAGACAAACCGACGAACGGAGGGACACCCCGATCGACCGGCCCCTGAAGCTTTGAAAGAACCGCACCCATACTGGGACGGCCACCTAGATCCCGAAGTTCATTGCGGTGCCAGCCCGTCATGCACTGAAAACCGTCGTGATCTCCTGAACAGCCAACAACCGAGCGAATGATCGCGCATTTGTTCATGATCTGAGCAATGCGAGGGAAACATTCGCCGATGCGAATCCCGTCCACCCGAGTCGCGATACTCTTGAACTCGCCCCGAATCTCCGCAGGAGCATCCTCTTTGATGTCCCACATATCTTGATGGGGCGGCCCACCCCCGAGAAAGATGTTGATCACGGCCTTGTGTGAAGATGATTGCCCGGCCGGTGAGCTTTCTTGAGCACGGAGGAGTTGCGGAAGACTGAGCATGCCCAGCGAGCCGACCCGAAGAAACTGCCGACGAGAAACCCCGTCGCACATCGGACCCGATGGTCGGCCGAATAGATTAAGCATCTCCAACTCCCTGATGCGGCACGTTCGTCCAGGGTGGGCAACCCTTCCATCAAACCCCACCTTAAAGCGGGGCTCGTCGGCCGTCAACCGTCCTCTGCCGGCAACTTTGTCATCCTAACCTCTTCGCCGGTCCCTTGGTTGGGATCAATCCAAGCATTCCGATTGGAACATGGCCCTGGTAGTGTATACATGTATATTTGTTATTCGATCTGATAGAAATCAGGAAAGGAAGGTAGTGATGAAGGCTCCATTTCCGGACGTGATGGCTTCGCTGGCCGTGACCGATGTATCGTCGGCGGCTGAGTTCTATGTGACGGCGTTCGGCATGCGGTTGCGTTCGGCGCCGATGAAGGATCCACAAGGTGTCGCTTTCCATGCGGAGCTGGTCCATGGGGATGGGGTCATCATGCTGGGACTCGAAGGGCCTGGCGCCGACGGGCCGAGGTCGCCGCGAACGACGCTCCACGCGCCGCCGATGACGATGTACGTCTATGTCGAGGACGTCGATGCTCATTATCTGCAAGCGAAGGAAAAGGGCGCGACGGTGATCGCGCCTCCTGCCCAGATGTTTTGGGGAGATCGGGTTCATCAAGTAAAGTGTCCGGAGGGCTACCGCTGGATGTTCGCCACCCACACCGGGGTCTTCGCCGCCCCTTCTTTCTAAAGATCTTCACTCATGGAAAGCCTCCCAACGCGGCAGCAAGGGGCCGAGATTCGCTTGCGAATCGGCCCCGTTCTTTGGTCAGCAAGCGGCTTTTGCTGCGCGAAGACCAATAATCATGGCCGAGGGCATGGGGACGGAGTTTGCCCATTCAGCACCGGCGCGTGATGATCAGGTAGATGGTCGCGCGCGAAGGGAGTATCGGGCGTTCATGTGGGCGGGAGCAAAGCGAGGATGAATCGCGATTGGGACGATGAAGAGGAACACGACGAATCGAGTGAATTCGATTCGAACGAGGATGATGGGACGGTTCCTTGTCCGAATTGCGGAAAGGAGATGTACGAGGATTCGCCGCGATGCCCCTATTGCGGCGAATACGTCACGCACGTAGCCCCCAGCGTGGTTCGGTCGTCGCCATGGATGATGATCGGGATGGTGCTAGCACTACTCATGGCGCTGGGCTGGATGCTTCTTCCTCATTTTTGAAGAACGAGTGCTCGTGTCACAAAGTCGCTGCTTCAAGAGACGGTCTGGGCACGAGTGGAATTGCCTGTTCATGTCGCGACGTCCAATGTCTTGGCTCACGGCCTCCGCTTGGCGACGGGCTTTTGCTCTCGGAATCTCGAAAGTCAGAACTTCCGTCAAAGCAACAATATCGTCAGCGAGGTCCTGCAGGTTCGGGGGGTGCTTCGGGGCGTTGTCCCTTCGCGAATCGCAGCCAATGATCTTGGGCCGCTGGCCAGTCGTTGGATCGGGTCAATTCCACCACCGATCGAATCTCGGCATAGACCTCGACGGAGAGTTGTTGGGCCTCGGCCAACGCGTCGGCTTCGCGCATCACCTGATCGATGAGGTCCGATCGCTTGGTCATCACCGCCGTCTGCATTTTCATCGCCAAGCGAAGGCCTGCGGGATCGTTTCCCAATTGCGGCTGACCGCAGCCGGTTAAGCTTACCGCCAGCACCACACTCGCGACTGTCTGTCGGACGGGCCAACGGTTTGTCCGCGACCGCCTGATCACTATTCGAACGCTCCAACGGTTTCTCGGCCTTGGCAACTCGAGATCGCCGACCAGGTGAATGGATCGATTTGCTCCTGGACGAATTGCACATGGGCATCGCCGAACAGAACGTTTCCTCCCTTTGGATGATCGGAATACATGCCGCAGGTGTGCGAGAAAGGATTGTTGGGAGCGTGAATGATGACGTCGGGCAAGTCGCCCGGATCGGGGCCCGAGTGCGCGCTTACGAAGGCTCCGGAGCCATTGCAGTCCGAAAATCGGAACCGCGGCTTGGGACAGGTAGCGCTCGAAGGAACCACCCCGACCCACGTTTTGTCGGATAGGACAGAACTGTGCTCGCCTACGAACACCGTCTGCGAAACACCATCCGTAATGTCGGAAAGTCGGACACGGGAATTTCGATAGAAGGGGCCATCCACCACAACCGACGATTTCTCGCCGTTGGACCGGACCAGCGGGAGAGGAAGACGAAGATCCAAACCATAGGGCCCCACGCGCTCGGCACCCCAGGGCTCGGCTCGGCCCGCGTTGGTCACATAGTGAGCGTGGGCCAAGCGGATGGGGACAGCATAAGGCTGGGAACTGGGGACCGGGTCGCCTTGACCAAAGTCACCCTTCTCGACCGAATAAACCCCATCGGGTCCCACGGATGAAGGACACAAAAAGAGTTCCACGCGCGTCTGGGCCGCAGTCGCGTTGTTCTCCGACCAGCAGGGCTGCTCGAAGTTGAACATCTCCCAAAGCTGTTGCTGTTCCAAGTAAGGCAGAAGCATCGCCCCCCAGGCAAAACCGTTGCCCCCATTCCGATGGCGATCCGGGTAGGCGACGCCGTTGACTGTGATCGAAAACTCCTGCACTCCGGGCATCGGATCGACGGCATACGCGGGAGGAAGGATCTCATGGGTCGTGTGATACGCCAACAGGGCGGTCCCGATCTGCTTCAAATTGCTGGCACATTGGCTTCGCCGAGCCGCCTCCCGGACCATCCCGACCGCGGGCAGCAGCAGGGTCATCAATGCCCCGATCACGCTGATCACGACCAGTAATTCGATTAAGGTGAAGCCCCGTCGGCCTGCCCATTTCCAAGCGAAGCCAGGACTTGTCGAATCGGAGCCATGGTTTTTTCTGGTAAATTTGCTCATGCGTAAATGATATTTTGATCAATCAAAAATGGCAACTGGATTGTTAAAAATAGGGAGATCGGCAGGTGAGGGGGGGCGCTCGGGGAAATGTCCCTTCGGTCTTGAGGGTGCCCGAAGGAGGGGTCTGCGGGCGGACCGGGCCCCCCCCGCGCAGGTCGAGCCGGCACGAGTTGAAATCCGAATGAGGCCGAGCGCGGTTCTCGGCTTCGCTAGAGAAGGTTGCT
>JAIELF010000074.1 GCA_019753235.1 bacterium | reverse complement strand
AATTGAGCTCGGCCTCCGCCAGCTTGGCATTCGCCTGAGCTTTAGCCAATTTGGCCTGCAGGAGCATGACTTCGTTTGATGGAATCGTCGACCGCTTGCACGAACAGCAAGGGAGCTTGGTCGAAGAGGGCGATATCCTAACTACACTCTCCGATAACAGCCTCATGTGGGTTTATTTCAACGTCCCCGAGGCCCACTATCTTGAGTACAAGGCGGGCCTGAACCAACGCAAGGAAGAACTGCCTATCGAGCTGGTCCTCGCCACTGGAAAGAAGTTTTCACAGACGGGCAAGATCAGTGCGATCGAAGCCGACTTCAATAACGAGACCGGTAACATCGCCTTTCGGGCCGATTTCGCCAACCCCGAAGGCCTGCTTCGGCACGGCCAGACCGGCAACGTCTTGATTCATCGCATCGCCAAAGACGCGATCGTCATTCCACAACGCGCTACTTACGAGATTCTCGACAAGCGATACGTGTTTCTCGTCGGAGATGACGGCATCGTGCGTCAGCGAGAGATCACCATCCAAGACGAGTTAGAAGACCTCTTCTTGATCGAGAGTGGGATCGGCGTCGAGGACAAAATCATCCTCGAAGGAATCCGGCAAGTTCACGATGGTGAAAAGGTCGAGTACGAATTGCGCGACCCCAAACAGGTCGTGGAAAAACTTAAATTCCATGCCGAATAGGACATGACGGCGGGTACGGACACCGACTGGATTAACTCAACGCTATGTTCGCAAAAATACTCCATCGACCGGCTCTGGCGATCGTCATCTCGATCATCATTTTGTTTCTTGGCACACTCGCGATCAAGACGTTGCCGATTTCTCAGTTTCCGTCGGTAGCGCCTCCCAGTGTCATCGTGGCGGTGTCGTATCCAGGGGCAAGTGCGAACGTCCTTGTCGATTCGGTCCTGGTGATTTTGGAACAAGCGATCAACGGCGTTCAGGATATGCGGTACATGGCCTCGGCCGCGACCAGTGCCGGCGAAGCCGCCATTCAGATTATCTTCGAGCCTGGGACCGACCCCAACGTCGCGGTCCTGAACGTCAATAACCGAATCAACATCGTCAAAAATCGACTCCCTCCCATCGTGGAGCGAGAAGGTATTATCGTGCTGCAAGCGATGACCAGCATGTTGATGTACGTGAACGTCTTCAGCACCGACAAAGGTGTCGATCAGAACTTCCTCTACAACTACGCCACCGTCAACATCCTGCCCGAAATCAAGCGAACGCGGGGGATCGGCAGCGCCACGATTCTCGGTAACCGAGCATATGCGATGCGGGTCTGGCTGAATCTCGACCGCATGCGAGCTTACAAGATATCCGCCGACGAAGTCATGAAGGCGATTTCGGAACAAAGTACGATCGGCTCGCCCGGCCGGCTCGGTCAGGCGACAGGCAAGACATCCCAAACGATGGAGTATGTCTTGACCTGGGTCGGACGTTACAACAAGCCGGAACAGTATGAAAACATTATTTTAAAGGCTAATTCCGACGGCGAGATCCTTCGCCTGAGAGACATTGCTAAAGTCGAACTCGGCTCTTCCTTCTTCGACATCTATTCCGACGTCGACGGGAATCCCTCAGCGGCAATCGTTCTCAAACAGAGTCCCGGCACCAATGCGGCCGTCGTCATCGAGGAAGTGAAAGAGAAGCTCAAAGAGATCAAGGAAGAGTCGTTTCCTCCGGGCATGGATTTCGAAGTCAGTTACGACGTTTCCAGTTTTTTGGAAGCCTCCATCGAACAGGTGCTTCACACCCTTTTCGAAGCTTTCGTGTTGGTCGCCCTGGTGGTTTATCTGTTCTTAGGAGAATGGCGTTCGACGCTGATTCCGACCCTGGCGGTCCCCGTCTCTTTGATCGGAACCTTCTTTTTTATGCTCCTCATGGGCCTATCGATCAACCTCATCACACTCTTTGCGCTCGTGCTGGCGATCGGTGTTGTGGTCGATGACGCGATCGTGGTGGTGGAGGCCGTCCATGCCAAGATGCACGAGTTACACCTGACTCCCTACCGAGCAACCCTCGAAGTTGTTCATGAAATCAGTGGCGCGATCATCGCCATCACTCTCGTCATGACAGCCGTCTTTGTACCGGTGACATTCATGACCGGGCCCGTGGGAACCTTCTATCGACAGTTCGGCATCACAATGGCCACTTCCATTGTTCTTTCGGGTGTTGTCGCTTTGACACTGACGCCGGTCCTCTGTGCGATGCTTCTGAAGCCTCATTCGAACGTGAAGAAGCGCGACCCGCTCTCCCTGTTCCTTCGTCTTTTCGACAGAGGTGTTGAAAAGGTCACCGGGGGTTACGCCTCCATCTTGCGTCGCATCGTGACACGCCGGATGTTGACAACGATCGTCATCATGACTTTCGGCATCGCCATTTATCTTGTGAATACGGTGCTTCCATCCGGATTCATTCCGCTCGAAGATCAAGGCATTCTCTACGGCATCATTCAGACCCCTCCGGGTTCGACGCTGGAATACACCAACTCGAAAGCCCACGAGCTTCAAGCGATCTGCAAAGGGATCGACGAAATCACTTCGGTCTCTTCGTTGGCCGGCTACGAGGTTCTGACCGAAGGTCGTGGTTCCAACGCGGGAACCTGCATCATCAACTTAAAGAACTGGTCGCAACGGAAGCTGACCTCGCGACAGATCATCGAAGAACTCGAAGAGAAGTGCCGACCGATCGCGAATGTGAAGCTCGAGTTCTTTGAACCACCCGCCGTTCCAGGATTCGGGGCCGCCGGCGGCTTTTCCGTGCGGGTGTTAGACAAGACAAACTCGATGAATTATCAGCAGCTCGGAGAAGTGACCGATAAATTCATGAGCGCCCTTTCGAAACGGAAAGAAGTAAAGGGCCTATTTACCTTTTTTGCCAGTAATTACCCTCAGTATGAAGTGATCATCAACAACGATGTTGCCGTGCAAAAGGGAGTCTCGATCGGAAAAGCGATGGAAAACCTCTCCATCGTGGTCGGTAGCACTTGGGAGCAAGGCTTCATCCGCTTTGGACAGTTCTTCAAGGTCTATGTCCAATCCTCGCCCGAGTTCCGTCGATTCCCCGAAGATCTCGAGAACATGTTCGTGAAGAACGATACAGGAGAAATGGTCCCATACTCTTCGTTTATGCAGATCAAGAAACAACAGGGTCTGAATGAAATCAACAGGTACAACTTATACCCGTCGGCCGCGATTCAAGGAGCCCCCGCGGCGGGATATAGCAGCGGCCAGGCAATCCAGGCGATTCAAGAAGTCGCGGCCCAGACACTGCCGCGCGGTTATGGATTGGGATGGGAAGGCCTCTCGTACGACGAGGCTGGTAAAGGAAATCTCGCGATCTACATCTTTCTGATCGTGGTCGTGTTCGTCTACTTGGTTTTGGTCGGGCAGTATGAAAGTTTCATTCTGCCGTTGGCGGTCATCCTGTCGTTGCCCGTCGGGCTCTTCGGATCGTTTCTGTTTCTACAAGCCATGGGATTGGCTAACGACGTCTATGCACAGATCGGCTTGGTCATGCTGGTCGGACTGCTCGGCAAGAACGCGATCTTGATCGTCGAATTTGCGGTCCAGAGGCGCGAAGAAGGAGTCAGCATCCAAGAGGCCGCCATCGAGGGAGGAAAGCTCCGTTTTCGTCCTATCCTCATGACTTCTTTTGCTTTCATCGCGGGCCTGATCCCGCTGGTCCGCGCGACGGGCCCCGGAGCGATCGGCAACCGCACGATTGGCACCACCGCGGTGGGAGGCATGCTTGTCGGAACATTGATCGGCGTACTCGTCATTCCTGGCTTGTACTATTTGTTCGCTAAGATGGCCGGCGATGGCAAGCTACTCAAGGATGAGACAAGAGAACCGCTCAGCGAGATCTTCGAAGCATGGACAACAAACCCGACTAACGGCCATGCTTCCGAACACGCTGCCGGCCCCACCTCTCACCAAGTGCCCCATCAGCAAGATCATACGTCCGATCATCGCTGACAATCAGAGCGAACTGTTCCCCACCTAGATACCCTAGGCTCCCAATTTTCGAAGCATTCGACTGATGCGAAGTGTTCGCCTCGCCTTGCCGAGAAATTCGGATAACTAGGCCGAGTTTTACGACCCGGCAAATTCCACAAAGTTCGCCTGACCGGCAAAATCACTCAGATCCGTATCACCCAATTTCCGATGAGAAACAGAAGACGATCCGTGCGATTAAAGGTCAAGCGCGCAGCGTAATTCATTGAATGGACTTTCGGTGATGGGAACATTCATGAAAGCATCGAGCAGAACCGCTCTCTGGAGAGTGGTCGCTTCTAGCCTGCTTTTGACGCTACCTTCCTGCTGCATTCCGGAACTTCGTCGGGCCGCCCCCGGACCGACACTCCCCGATACGTTCAATGGCTCAACCAGCACCGAGAATTCTGCTCAACTCGGAATCGATGAGTTCTTTAATGATCCAAAGCTCACCGACTTGATCAATCAGGCGATGGTCGGCAACCAAGAGTTGAGAATCCTGGCCGAGGATGTTCAGATCGCCAACAACGAAGTCATGCGGCGGCGTGGCGCGTACCTTCCGTTTGTCACACTCGGGGCCGGTGCGGGGGTCGACAAACCTGGCCTCTTCACACGCGGCGGCGCCGTCGATAGCCAACTCGATATCCGTCCCGGACAATCGATTCCCAATCCTCTCCCCAACTTTCTTGTCGCGACCAATATCTCTTGGCAAATCGACATCTGGAAGAAACTGCGAAACGCGCGGAACGCGGCTGCCCTGCGATATCTCGGCACCATCGAAGGACGAAACTATGTCGTGACCCGACTGGTCGCGGAGATCGCGGAAAACTACTACACCCTGTTGGCTCTGGACAAACGATTGGAGACGCTTGATCGAACCATCGCGCTGCAGGAACAGAGCCTCGAGGTCGCCAAGGCGAAGAAGCTCGCCGCCCGCGACACCGAACTGCCGGTGCAGCGTTTCCAAGCAGAAGTCCGAAAGAACCAAAGCGAAAAGCTGATCGTGAAGCAGGAAATCATCGAGGCCGAGAACCGGATCAACTTTCTGGTCGGTCGATTCCCCGAACCGGTTGCCCGCAAGTCCGCGGAATTCATCGATCTGAATCCTCGCTCGCTGAGTATTGGACTCCCCTCGCAACTCCTGCAGAACCGACCCGACATTCGCCAAGCCGAGCTAGAGTTGCAAGCCGCCGGGCTAGACGTTCGCGTTGCCCGAGCCCAGTTCTATCCTTCCTTGACCCTCAATGCCGGCGTTGGATTTGAAGCTTTCAATCCACGGTACCTGTTCTTTACACCAGAATCGCTGATTTACACGGCGGCGGGCGAACTCGTTGCACCATTGATCAATCGACTCGCGATCAAAGCCGACTACCTCACCGCCAACGCCACGCAGTTGCAAGCCATTTACAATTATCAGCGCGTCATTCTCAATGCCTTCACCGAGGTCGTCAACCGGATTTCGAAGGTCGAGAACTATCGTCAGAGTATCGAGATCAAGAAACAGCAGTTGGAATCTCTCGAAGCGTCGGTCGCCAACGCCAGCAAGCTCTTTCAAAATGCCCGTGCAGAATACATCGAAGTCCTATTTGCTCAGCGTGATTTCAACGAAGCACGCTTAGTCATCATTGAAACGAAAAGGCAACAACTCTCGGCCATCGTGAACACGTATCAAGCGCTCGGTGGCGGAGTCGGTTCATTGTCTCTATTCAATCCCGGCATTCCTACCGAGGTCCTTCCGCCCGAACCGTCCACCGAAGAGCCCGACACCAACCAGCAACCCCCCGCCCCACCAGTTCCTTCGGCCCCCGCCCCTTCCGCGCCTGCGCCCTCAGCCCCGACGTCTGCCGAGGCCGCGCCCACGCCGCAAGAGCCCGTCGAGTTAGTCCCCGTCGACACCGTACCCGTCGACGTCGGCGAAACGAAGTAAAAGGGCCCGCAGACAACTCCACCTGAGCCCCGTTCAGATGCGCGGCGAAAGTTGTCGGCTCTGATCTGCCAAAATCCTGATGGACACAATACTGCCCACCTCGTTAAAAACAGAGCCCACGGATTCCCATCCGATTTCCCACCTAACCTATTGGCCAGAGCAGGCCCTTTCACCCGCGACATGGATACCCTCGCCAGCGTTATCCAGCGGCGACACTCGATAGGAGACTCCATGATGGGCAAGGGTTGTCGGATTCATGAAGAATTGTTTTCTTTTTCGCCCGGGCTTCGCCAATCATCTTTCTCAGTTCGACTGCTTCTACGTCGCGGGCGGACGATGCTGACCGGCCAACCTCTTCTCGAAGAGGATGGACACTGCCGATCACAGGGCGCATCTTGCGATCAAACATCCCGATAAGGTACGGTGCGCCCGAGTTTCCCAGGTCATCGCATGACCCAGGGAATCTTCGCCAAGGCATCGAAGCAAAAGGAGCCATCCGAAAGCGAATGATCACTTCTGGCCTTCGCTCTCCAGGTATCTGCCCTTTAGCTCAGGTTCAATCGCCCCAACGAGATTTGAAACACCTCGATAGGCGCGTTAGGCTGAAGCCTGTCGAAGAGAGACGCACAGAAGGCTTCCGCGCGAGAGCAAGACATGTTGCCCCCCCTTCCAATGTTCCTTACAGCCGGCATTATGGTGACTTCCGTATGGCTGTCTGGGTGCAGCCGAGGCACGGCAGCTCCACGATACGCTGGCCGAATGGTATCCCACGTCGACACTTATGGATCGGGGACCGGCGGATGGACGGCGCTAACTCGGCATGGATCGATGGGCAGCGGATTCCACTATGGCGATCCGGCGAAGCCGGACTGGGATGCCGTGATCAAGTGGTCGTTCTTGCGTCACGAGGGAACGAGCGACTGGTATCGCGTTGAGGTGGCGTTTCGCTTCGAGGGCGAGAAATCACGTGCCCGCATCATGGAGGTCCCGTTCAACGGTTCGCAGCCAGCAAAAATTCCCGTCAATGAATGGCTAGTCGTTTCCATGGAAGCGACTGGCGCACTTGACGAAGACTTGCTGCGGCCAAACGACCTGTAAGACGCGATTCTTGCGCTGACGAATCAACTCATTTCTTACTTCTTCACTAGTCGATAGCTTTCGGCGGCCAAGAGGTCACCGACCCGGGCAGATTTTCCTTCCGGAAGTTCGACCTTTCGAGACAGGTCGCGCATCAACTCCTCCATCCGCTTGCCATACTCCTTAAAGGTCGCATTGCTGAGCGGCGGAATGTTGAGCAGTTGGCTGACGGAAAGGGAATGAGAGTCCAGGAATCGTGTGAGCTCGGCCAATTCGGGAGGGGGGGTTCGTCGGCCATTGGACCATCCCGCCACAAAGGTTTCAGGAGCCATGCGACGGAAACCCAAGGGAGAAGGAGGCACTTTTAACGTGGCGAACCCCGGAGAATTGTCGGGGGCGAAAAAGAAAGCGTAGATAGGCTTCCTATCTGGAACTCCGACGACGGTCGTGAGGCCAAGCGGCATGCGGTTGATGCCGATGATGTGTTGTCGATACGAAGCTCCCATCGCTTCGAGTCCGAGAATCGGATCGAACTCTGGTGGGGCGGTGCTGAGAAACATCATCGTGTCACTGTTCGGGACGTCTTGGTCGAAGCTGACAATCCCTTTTCCGGGAGGCGTCAGAACCACCTGCGATTTCTCGGATTCGACCGGGCGAGGCACAACAACGTCGTTCGCAAAGCCCATCAACTGGATGACCGTGCCATGCGGTTCCGCAATCCCCTTGAAAGGACCGATCCACTTCTGGGCGACGACGCGGTAGCGGCCGTCTGGAACCTTTTCAAAACGGAACTCTCCCTTACTGTCCGTCAATACAACGGCGATTTGGTCGAGTTGGGACAAGCCCGTAAGCGGCTTGTAGGTTTCTTTGTAGAGTGGAAGCCCCGATTCCGCGTCGCACAGACAGACGGGGACGTCCGGCGTGCCGGAGCGGAGTTCCATCACCCAACCCGAGATCGTATGGGTAGCGTCGACCGCACGTTCATCAGCGGCGACTTGTTGGGAAATAAGGCTGACGACGATCAGGCTAGCGATGTGAAACGCCCTGACGCTTTGACGGCACGTCTTGATGAAACGCTCGGTCATTAAGTCACCTCTTCAGTTTGCTGCCATTTTATCTACCACGCGGACTCTTGGCTTGATCGCATGTGCAGTCAGGAATTATGTATCCAGCCCTGGGTGACCCGCCTGACTTGACCTTTCGCTGACGCGTTGAACGACAATTGCCAGCTCCCGTCGGTCCGGCGGCCGAGGGTGCCGTGAACTTGTCAAATTGCATTCGGCCGTGTCGCAAGAGTCGCTGAAACGCAAGCGTAGGAAGACGCAAAGGACCGGGTGGCCCCAGGGCGTTACCACCCCGGGGCTCCCACAGATCCGTACGTGCGCACATTAGCGCATACGGTT
>JAIELF010000062.1 GCA_019753235.1 bacterium | reverse complement strand
CAGCTTTATCTATCAAGGGTTCCTTCACCTCGCCTGCATCCTCATATGCCTCAGGAGGTTTTGAAACTGGTTCTAGAGATGCGGAGCGAATCCAGAGATCATAACACGAATGTTCCACCTTGTGGCCACTGTAGACAAGATTCTCATGAGCACGTATGGAATTCGTCTGTTGATGGTCTTGCTATGTTTCGCACAGACATCCTGCTCGCGGGTTGACTTGGATAGAGAGCCAACAAAAAAAAACCTGACTTTGTCAACGATGTGGTTTTGGTTTGAAGAAGTATTGCCTTACGCCGATATTTCCATGTGTCATCAGATGGACTGTATCAGAGATCGACTTTTGGCCACTGAGCGATTTTCTACCTCAGAGTTGCAAGAGCTTTCCATTGACGATTGGGGAAGAAACTTGTTATTCACCGTGCATGATGCAAACCATATTTCGATAAGGTCAGCGGGGTACGACGGTCGAATCGATACTGACCGTGACAGTAATGATCTGATTGTTAATGGATGGCGACAAGATGGCAGATGGCATTTCCGCACGAGTAACAAATAGCAAATGGTGAGACACTTTGCTGCATTTACCCTGCCCGAGGATCTGGAGGAGTGGGCCGACGAAGAGTTCACCAAGCGAGCCGAGGCAGCACGGAAGGTTCTTCACCGATCCGTACCGAAAGATGGTGCCGCATGATGACCAGTCTTGACCTCTAGGGACTTGGTCAACATTCACGCCGGGACGCCGGCAGCCCCTGCCCGTCGAAGTAGAGAGCGGCGGGCGGGGGCTTGCAGTCTTTAGCCCAAAGGTGGTCCCACCTTCCAGCTGAAGCGACTTTAACGCCTATTCACCGCGGGAAGACAGACGGATTAAAAACTAGCGCCCTGAGGAAGAATCCACAACCCAACCGGCTTTCGATTCGCGGAAATCAGTAGGTGTCACCGAAAAACGCTACCTGGCGCGGGATTGAGTTTCCTTCACTCACAGCACGGACACGTCGTGTTCGCTGGCGGCGGATCTTACGGCGCGAACATCTGTCGGGGGAGTCTTACTTCGATTGCGGTGTGGTTGGTGCCTTTGATTCATCGCGGGAGATGAATCCGTCGCCATCTCGATCCATCTGTCGGAACTTTTCGAGCTGGCCGACAAACTCTCGCTTGCTGATGAGGTTGTCACCATTGGAATCCATGAAATCGAACGGCGAAGAAAAGGTTCGTTGAGTATTTGCCGATGGCATCCTCGAATTTGCCTGCACGGCAGCGAGAACCTGATTCGAAGAATTGACATTGCCCGCAGCGGTGCCGATCAAAAAAGTGTAAGACCGCGGAATCTCGGTCGAGTCAAGCTTGCCGTCGCGATTGCGGTCCCACTCCGACGAGCGTCTGCCAAAGGACTTCATCTCGACCGTGCTTAGCTTTCCGTCTTGGTCGGGATCGAGCAGATCGAACATCGCGCTTCCCACCATCACTGAATCAAGGACCACCTGCGAATGGCGAATCTCGTTGGCCCGCTTGGTGTATTCGAGCAGTTCGGGAAAGTAGAGTTGATCGTTGCGGTCTCGATCCGCGGATCGAAAAAGGGACCCTCCCAGAGACTGGCTTTCGTTCGCATCAATGTAATCATTGTCATCTCGATCGATGGCGTCGAACTGATTCTTCAGCGCCTTTTCCATAGCTGAATCGTTCGGCGGAGGCGCGAGCGACAGATGGATTTCCATTCCTGGCCGGCGAACGGCCGAGCGAGCATCTCCTTCACTTTTGATTTCCCAGATACCAGGTTCAAGAGACTTGGCGTCTATCCCTCTCGGACCGTCAGGGGTACTGTCGAGTTGAACACGAATTTCCAAATCGGGGCGAGTAGGAAATGCGGGCATGGCGGCAGAGTTCTTTTCGGACGTGGACGAAGCGTAGAACTGGGTGGCGAGTTCACGGATCGCTTCCGTGGGAGTGCCCGGCACGGGGGCGAGAACCGGAACCCTAGACAGATTGGTCGTATTGGGCCGACTTTCGTCGGAACTCATGACGGTTGCCGTCATGGCTGTCTCACCGTAAGAGATCCATTCGTCGTCATTGAAGTCCAGGACGTTCAGACGGTCATAAGCCGATTGACATTCCTCGAGCGAGAGACCCCCATCACGATCCAAGTCGAGTCGCGTGAGAACTTGGTCAACGGTCCCTAGGCTTCGGCCCTTGAGCGATAAGTTAAACCGCAGACAGTTGGCCCCCAGAGTCGCCACGATCTCATCAAAGCTCACTTTTCCGTCACGGGGAGATCGGTCGAAGTCGAGATGCGAGATATCGTTTGGTGCCGACAGTCCGCTGACTCCGTCGCGAGCGCGGAACTCGGCCGCGGGTACTTGAGCAAACTCGCTGTAACTGATTTGCAGATCTTGGTCGCGATCGGCTTGTTCAAAGAGCGACCAGAGCGCGTCCCCCCACACTTGCTGATACGGTCCCGAGGCACGCTGCAAGTGAAGGCGGATGAAG
Source organism: bacterium (assembly GCA_019753235.1). Taxonomy (GTDB): domain Bacteria; phylum Planctomycetota; class Planctomycetia; order Kolteriales; family Kolteriaceae; genus JAIELF01. Next base: position 6,279 of record JAIELF010000062.1, on the reverse strand, counting down.
ACCACGCCGCGCGGATCGAGAAGATACAAATCTTGCACATCCGGTTCCGACGCCGGCTCGGCCGAGCAAACGCTCAGACATATCGTCAAGATCGCAGTCATCATGCCAGGCACTCCTGGATCGGCTTGCCGATCGTGTCGACGATTTGAATGGGCCGGCCAACGTTGGACATATTCGTTTTGCTGGGATCAATCTTCATCGCTTTGACCAGCGTCGCCAGAAGGTCGGGAATGGTGACGGGTCGATCCTTGATCCGCGCGCCGTCATCGCCGGTCGAACCAATCACTTGGCCACCCACGATGCCTCCGCCCCCCAGCACCGCCGACCATGCATCGGGAAAGTGATCGCGTCCTTGCGACCCGTTGATTCTCGGCGTTCGGCCAAACTCCCCCAGCCAGACAATCGTTGTGGTTTCGAGGAGCCCACGATCCTTCAAATCATCGATCAGCGTTGACCAGCCTGCATCCAGGACTTCAGAGAGAGCCTGCACCTGCGGAAAGTTCTGTTGATGGGTGTCCCAGCCGAAGACTGATCGGTTTGCGACGCCATTCAGAGAGACTTCGACGAACGGAACGCCGAACTCGACGAGTCGGCGTGCGAGGAGACATCCCTGACCGAACATCGTGTTGCCGTAGCGCTCGCGAAGCGGGGCCGGCTCTTTTGAAACATCGAACAGGTCTTTCACTTCGGGGCTAATGAACTTGGCCGCGCTGTCGTATGCTGCTTGTCGGCTGGCAAGGACCGCATCGGGTCGATGCTTTGCGAATCGTTCGTTCGCTTGGCGAACTCGGGCGATCCGCCCCAAGTACTCTTCGTCGGTTCCCTCGGCCGGTCGCATGTTGGCAACCTGCAAATAGGCCGCGATGTTGGCGCTCGCGGGAGCGACCGCGTTCTCGCCGACCGACAGTGGAGCATAGCGTGGGCCGAGATAGCCAGCGCCGAAACCGATCGAAGATCCGAAACCGCGAAAACCACCGATACTGACACAAGGCGGGACAACTAATTCAGAACTCATTTGTTCCTTACCGATCGCCGGTCCGATGAAAGGATAGTCGATGGGAGAGCCAGGACGGTAGCCCGTTCGAACATACTGCGTCGCTCGAATATGGTCCCCTTCCTTGCTGGTCATGGAGCGGATGATCGCGAGGTGCTGACTTCGCTGCGCCAGTTTGGGGAGATGCTCGGCCAAGCGGATACCCGGCGTTTGCGTTTCAATTGCTTGAAAAGGTCCGCCGTTGGCGTGGCCCGGCTTCGGGTCGAACGTGTCGATTTGGCTCGGCCCGCCGGACATCCAAAGAAGGATGCAGGCTCGCTTTGGCGGTGATTCCGCAGCAGCCCGGGCGATGGAAGAAAACCAAGTCGATCCGCCGACCAATCCCCCGAGCGACACATGCAGAAATCGTCGTCGATTCATGGCTCTGACCTCCTGACCCAACCCTTCCCTGCGGAAACGAACGAAGGGTCAATGATTCATTCGAAACTCACTGGAGTTGATGAGTACCCACAACAGGTCTCGTTTATCAGAGTGCATTGGGACCTGCGGACTCATTGGCATTGACCTTGAATTCGTCAGCCGACGCACGAGTTCCACGAAGGGATGCTCGCGGATCCCGGAAGTCTCCTTCACCAACAGTTTCGCCACCTCGAGTTCCTCCTCACTGGGCGGTCGACTGAGAGTAGCCTGATAAAGAAGGGTCACCGCCTCGTTGAAGGAGAAAGCTTTTCCGTCGAGCGATTTCTCCAGCCGGAGTTGATTCGGTTGCCTTAAAACGAAATTCGCGGGCCACCCGTTCATCTCGAGCAACGCCTGACTGATCGATGTGTCCGATCGATAGGGCTCGGCCCCTTTGAGATTCCCGACCTGTTCAATCCGCTGAGCGAACGACTCTTCCTGTTGACCCGAGACCTCGGCAAGCGATCGTGAATACTGATCGAATGTCATGGTCCGAACGATCATGCGAGCGAATGACCGAGGTGGGATCTCGATCCCCTCCGGCGCTTGGCTCGAAAGGCGGTAGGCTCGCGTGCCGGCAATGGCGCGGATCAGCCAACGAAGGTCGTAGCCGTGAACGCGGAACTCCTCCGCCAAGCGGTCGAGAATCTCCGGATGACTTGGCGGATTGTGCGAATCCATGTCGTCGATCGGGTCGACGATACCGATGCCAAAAAGGTGATACCAAACGCGATTGACCGCCGCTTTCGCGAAGAAGGGATTCGTGCCATCAACGATCCACTCGGCCAACGCATTTCGGGCAAACTCATCGCTTGGAATCGGCCGGTCGGCCTCCCCCAGGAAGGCGGCCGGGATCAGCTCGTCGGTCCCTTCCATCTTGATCTCGCGAACACTCTTCTCATCGCGCTGCGGATACTGGAAGCCATCCGCCTGATTGCTCCGAACTAGGCCGGCATAGAAAGCAGCAAACTGCCAGAATTCTTTCCGCTTCCACTGAGCGAAAGGATGATCGTGGCACTGGGCACATTCGATTCGAACACCGAGAAAATATCGACTGGTGGCCGATGCCAGCTCTTCGGGCTTGGACTTCTTGATGGCGTAGAAGCTTGCCGGGGAGATACTCCGTTCGCTCGGCGAGAGAGGAAAAGAACAGGCGATCAACTCGCGGGCGATCTGATCGTAGGGTCGATGATCGACCAGCATTTCCCGAAGCCAGCCCTTAATTGGTTCGACCAAACCATAACTGTTGGGTTCATCACTCGTTTCTGTTTCGGGGAGTAAACCTCGAAGGATGTTACCCGCCCAAATGTCGGCAAACGCCCCCCGCTCGACAAGGTTGGCCACGAGCTTGGTGTCTTTGTCCGGGTCGGTCGAACCCACGAACTCCTGCACCTCCAGCAGCGAGGGGATGCGACCGATAAGGTCGAGGTGAACTCGCCGAACCCACTCGGCATCGCTGGCCTTTTGAGCGGGTTGAATCTGCTTTTGCTTCCAGGTTTCGGCCAAATGATCATCGATCCAACGACTCAATTCCACAGCCGGGGAGTCATCGGCGACAATCGACCCGATTCCAATGCCCGCTAGGATCATTCCGCAAAGGGTGGCTCTCATCCGTTCGGATCCTCCATCAATGGACGTCCGCCTCATGGCGACGAGGCGGGGACATAGAACGCTTGACCGGGGGGACCGATCAACACCTGGCCAGGGGTCCCCCACTCGGCCGCGACCGATTCGTCGAACTCGATCGGCTCGGTCCAGATTCGTTTCGGCGGCGCGACTCCTCCCCAGACGACTCGCCCCAATGACGCGATGACCTCTTCGTTCCAAGCGAGATCCTTTGTTTGCCGTGCTAGGGGAAAGGTCTCGCGGAGCTCGGCAGGCAACTCATCGGCAAGCGGTCGATTGTGCGGACTGTCCCATGCCTCGTCTAAATGAAACCGCGCCAGCAAATCGGCAAGACCTAGCTCTGGTAGGATGGTCACTCGCCAACTCAAGAGCGGTTTGCCCTCTTTGTCTTTCCCGGCCAGATCGGGAAGCGCACCATGCTTTTCCTTGTAATCCGCCATCGCTTTGGCCCATGGGGTTAATCGCTGAATCGATTGTGCCCGGCGACGCACCTCACCCGCGCCCGCCATGACCCCAGCGGGAACAGCAGGTTTCGGTTGGGCCGCTTCCATGGTCGCCTGATCAAACGATGCAGCCACGTTGACCACGCCAATATTCAATGACGATCCAAAAACATTGGTGAACAACCCCAGAACGTTGCCTACCGGCACATCGGCACGAAGTGTGATCAGCGCCGTCGTATCGACCACGCCAATCGTTGTGTCCACGAAGAGTTTGCTGACGTCGTTGGCAAGGATTCGGCGATCGCCCAAATTGTCTTGATTGGCATCGCGTTCCACCTTACGGGCGCTCATGAATTGCTTGAATAACGCAAGCACAAGAGCCAGCGTCCGTTCCTTCTTCTTCGCTTCGACCACACTCGGGCAGAAGACCGCAAACCGAAGAGCAAGCCGACCATCCCTCATCCGTTCGATCGCCAGGACCACCTCATCCGCATCTTGCGCCAGCGATTGGATCGTCCGGGCAATGACTGCCTGCGGCCCGGAACCGCTCGCGAATGACGTGAGTTTGTCAACGAGCACGTCCCCCCGGATGAAGAGAATCATCTGCGACCCGCCCAGCGTGCCGAGCCCCTGAACCAACTTGCTGTCGGCAGGCGGATCCGCTAAAGGGCCTCGATCCACGGATCGTTCGATGCTGTCAATGGGGCCGACGATGATCCGTCGAGGATCGACTGACCAGACCGCCAGGTTGTTGGAACTGGCCAATTCATCAAAGGTCGTGTTGTTTCGCTCGCGGACCGTGGTGGCGATATTCTCCGCCTTCTTCCACTCCGGCCAAGCGAAGTCTTTGGTGCCGTGAAAAATGTTGAGGTCGAAAACAACACCCGCATTTCGCTCTAGCAACCCTTCCGCTCTTTGCTCGGCAATGAAGCCGATCTGCTCAAGATCCGTGATCGAGATCGGAAATCGGACCGGGCCGGTGTTGAGAAATCGCTCGACCACTTTCATTTCCGCGTCGTTCATTAATTCGTTGGGCCGAAAGACCGCGCCGGCCATCGCGTCCTTGGGAACCAGTTCCAACTTCAGACAAGGACGAGCCAACTCGGCAGCAGTGGCGGTGGAGGACTCTTCTGCACTCGCGATCAGGGTCGAACACGCCATACTCATCATGAGCAGAAATAATGCTGCGGACCTTAGACAGGGCCTCTCGGATCGTCTCTGGTTCGTCCACGTGTTGAAACAGATCTCTTTATTCGTCATTGGCGTAATGCCTTTCACTTTCATCGCGGGCGTTGGGCTTTCACTTCGCGGTCGATTCTTTAACTACTGATCTCCACCAATCTAAAGGCACCTGAGAGGATTGTCGAGATTCCCTCAAGTGGTGATCTTTTCAATCTGTTTCCCTTGGCACTGTGAATGCACTTTTGGCCAAGCATGAGAAGCAAAGGATCCGCGGCTGAACTGGAGCGTCGTCGTCTGGCGATCGAACGTCTCCACGATGGCCATTCGAGCAAAGAAGTGGCCGAGTTCCTCGGCGTTCACCTTCGGACCGTCCAGAAATGGAAGGCCCGCCACGGCCAACAAGGCGATGCTGGGCTGGCGAGCAAGCCGGCCTTGGGTCGCATGTCCAAGCTCACGGATCGACAGATTCAAACGGCTCTTGGCTGGTTCAAGAGGAGCCCGATGGAATTCGGCTACTCGACCGAACTCTGGACGAGCCGGCGTGTTCGTGACCTGATCAAGAAGACCTTCGGCGTCCCTTTCAGCTCCAACTATCTCTGTCGTTGGCTGACGGCGCGCGACATCACTCCGCAAAAGCCCAAGCGGCAAGCTCGAGAGCGCGATCAAGTCCGCATCGACAACTGGGTGCGAAACGACTGGCCTCGGCTGGTTAAAAAGGGGAGGATGAGAACGCTCATCTCGTGCTGGTCGATGAGACCGGCTGCATGCTCGCTCCTCTCGTCCGCAGGTCCTTAGCGCCACGCGGCCAAACCCCCATTCTCAAACAAGACGGCGGGCATCGACAGAAAGTGTCGGTGATCGCCGCTCTTTCGTTGTCGCCCAAGCGTCGCCAGCCCCATCTCCTCTTCCAATCTATTCCCAACGCCGGCTACGACGGCCCGCGAACGGGCCTGTTCCTGCGCTATCTCCTGCGGCACCTTCGCGGCAACGTGATCGTGGTCTGGGATCGCGGCAGTCATCATCGGGCCAAAGTCGTCCACGATCTTTTAATCAAGTACCCCAGGCTCACCATCGAGTATCTGCCGCCGTACGCACCTGAACTCAATCCCGTCGAATACCTCTGGAGTCCGCTCAAATGTTCCAAACTTGCAAACGTCTGTTACAAAGACGCTCTGGAACTCGACGACTGGATCACCGACCACCTGTCCGACTATGCAGAAAACCCCGCCATCCTTGGTAACTTCTTCAAAGCCACCCCACTCCACGCGGCTTTAGAAAGGTGAAGGTCAGTAGGTCATCAAAGCGAACAGCGCCACTGCGCGTCCCGACCACCCGTCCACCGGGGTGAAGACTTGGTTCTGATGGAGACAATTGATCGGCTGGCCAATCGATGTCTCCTGGCTGAGTCCAAAACGCATTCACCCGTGCTTCGACAATCAGAACCTCGTCCGTCGACCGAGTCGTAAACCAACATTTCCCAGATGGCTCCTTTGAGCCACCACTGACACCAGGGTACCGACCGGCTCTCTCGCGTTCAACAGATTTCGGACTGCCATCGGGCTCCGTTTGACCCTG
>JAIELF010000048.1 GCA_019753235.1 bacterium | reverse complement strand
GGGCATGAAGCAGCGATCGCCAAGGCCATCGAGAAGGATTTGCTGAGTATCGGCGTTCCTGCCTCGGCCATCAAGTACGACTCCGTCCATCAGCGAATCGCTTTGCCGACCGAGACCGGTAATCTCATCGTCACGTTACCCGGTACGCGCCCTGGACCCCGTCTTTTGTTCTCGACACACTTAGATACCGTCCCTTTGTGCGCCGGGGCCAAGGCCAAGCGAGTGGGCGACCAGATCGTTTCGGATGGGACGACCGCACTCGGCGGGGACAATCGAACCGGGTGCGCCGTTCTAGTCTCCTTGGTCGAAACACTCCTCAAGAACAATCTCCCCCATCCGCCGATCAGCCTATTGTTCACCGTGCGCGAAGAAAGCGGCTTGCACGGTGCGCGCGAGCTCGATTCAAAGGAGCTGAACGGGGCGGCCATGTGTTTCAATGTCGATGGCCGATTGGCGTCGGAGTTAATCATCGGGGCCGTCGGTCAAGAGAGTTGGGAAGTTGATATCCACGGCAAGGCATCGCATGCAGGGGTTGCGCCTGAAAAGGGGATCTCTTCGACGCTGGTCGCCGCGATCGCTCTGGCCGAGGCACATCAAGAGGGATGGTTCGGCAAAGTCGTCAAACCTAACGGCTACGGAACCAGTAACGCAGGTATATTCGGCGGCAAGAATGGTAAGGCGGCCGGCGATGCCACCAATGTCGTCACCGATTTCGTCCACATCGTCGGCGAAGCTCGCAGCCCCGAAGTCTCGTTCGCCAAAGAGATTGCCCAAGCCTTTCAGTCGGCATTCCTAAAAGCGGGTGAGCGAGTGAAGGATTCATCCGGCGAATCGGCCAAGGTCGAGTTCACGTCGCGAGCGGCGTACCCGTCGTTCAAACTCCCTGAAGATGCTCCAGTGGTTCAGCTTGCGGATCGGGCCGTCCAATCAATGGGACTTAAGCCGACGCATCTCTTTTCTAACGGCGGTCTCGATGCCAATTGGTTGGTCCATCATGGCTTGCCTACGGTGACCATCGGAGCAGGGCAGTACGAAATTCACACCATCAAAGAGTATGTCGATCTTCCCGAGTACTTCCAAGGGTGCCGCCTTGCCGTCGCGTTGGCGACGCTGACCGATTGAAACTCTGAGCGGTTCGCTTAAGCACTGCGCGAAACCGGCATACCCATCAGAAGCCGTTATCTGTCAGAATCCGAATGGCAGGCCGGCCAGATACCATCCAAAAAAGAGCAGAACCCAGGCGATGAACGTGGCCAGCGTGTAGGGAAGCATCAAAGCCACGATCGTCCCGACACCGGCCGTCGGATCGTACTTGCGTGCAAAGACCACCACGAGAGCAAAGTAAGGGAGGAGCGGATTGATGACGTTGGGCGGGGCATCACTGACGCGATAAGCCGCCAGCACGACATCAGGCGCGGTTCCTAGCTTCATGAAAAGTGGAACGAAAATGGGGGCCATAATCGCCCATTTGGGCACGATGTTGGGGATGGGAATACAAAGCAGGAATCCGATGCCGATGAAACCTAAAAGCAGAGGTACACTTCCCAGCTGAGCATCCTTAAGGGCATTGGCCAATTCCACCGCCGCCACCGTTCCCATGTTGCTGTAATTGAAGTACGCCACAAATTGGCTGATCACGAAAAAGAGAAACAAAAGCCCACCGAGGTCGGAAAGCGTCTTCGTGATCGCGTCGATCCCTTCCTCCGCAGACCGAATCGTTCGTGCTCCAACGCCATAGGCGATTCCAAGCCCACCAAAGACAAGCATGATGAGGAAGATCAAGCTATCCATGAAAGGGGATCTACCGATGATTGCGCCGGTTTCGGGATGTCGAAGCGCTGCCCCCGGTGGAATTGTCAGCAGCATCAGCAGGCCGACGATCGCGATGAGCGCCCCTAAGGTGAACAGCAAGCCTCGCTTCTCGTTGTCGGTGATTCCTTGGGTACTCTCGGCAGCAAAGTCGCCCGTGTAGGTTCCTAACCGAGGCGTGACGATCCAGTCGGTCATGACGGCACAGACAATGATCAACAGAATGCTCGATGCAACCCCGAAGTAAAAGTTGGCCATGATGTCGATCGATTGGCTCAGGTCGACCATATGAATGGCGTCGTTGGTCATTTCCGCGAGGATCCCGTCGATCGGGACGACGAGGAAGTTAACGCCAAAGGTAGCAGCCACCGCCGCGAACGCAGCAGCCAGACCCGCCAGCGGATGCCGACCCAGGCTATGAAATGCTGCCGCCCCGAGCGGGATAAGCACCAAGTATCCTGCATCGGTCGCGATACTGGAAACCACCCCCAGCGTCACAATGATCCAGGTCATGGCGCTCGGCGGAGCCAATTGCACGATCGACCGAATCAATGCGGAGATCAGCCCCGAACGTTCGGCCAGACCCACCCCGATCATCGCCACCAGGATGATTCCGACCGGTCCGAAGTTGATGAAGTTTGGGACGACGGAAGTAAAAATGAATCGGATTCCATCGGTGCTGAGGAGGCCGCGAACCGCGGTGGTGGTCGTTTCCAATTCATGCGTGTCGGCATTGATTCGTTGATAAGTGACGCTGATTCCCATCCACGAAAGGACTTGGGAAAGAACGATCACGCCCACCATCAGTGACAGAAAAAGTAAGCCAGGATGAGGAACGCGGTTGCCGACTCGTTCAATCAAGTCGAGCGATCGTTCGAAAAATGTCTTTGGTGGTTGTGTCGCGTTGCTCATCCCTAGGACCTTTCCTGTTCCGGCTGCGAGACCAAGAGGTCCATCCCTAATCGACGCGACAAGAATGTTGTCGCCCTTTGTCCTTTGACACTGTTGCCTGCTTGATCCAATGGCGGAGCAAACGTGCCGATCCCACCTTTGCCTGGCGAAACGGTGACAATCCCGCCGCCGATGCCGCTCTTTCCCGGCAGGCCGACCTCATAAAGCCAGTCGCCTGACGTTTGATAGAGACCGGCCGTGATCATGACAGCCAAGACGAAATGACAGATGTCGGCATCAATGACTCGATCCTGAGTGATCGGATTGACTCCCCCGTCCGCGAGTGTTGCCCCCATCACCGCCAGATCCTTGGCACTGACATTTAACGAACATTGCCGAGTGTACAGTTCCGTGGCCTCGACCGGGTCCATGTAGATTCGACCGACACTTTGTAACAACCGGGCGATGCTGCGATTACGAGAATTGGTTTCGATGGCAGACTGATAGACTTCCTCATTCAAATCGAGCGATCGGCCAGCGAATCGAGAAAGCCCCGAATGGATTTGTTTCCACTTCGCTTCGAGATCAGCACCGGGAACCAGACTGGTCGTGGCAATCGCGCCGGAATTGACCATGGGGTTGGTTCGACCATCGTTGGCCGATTCAATCGCCGACAGAGAGTTGAAGGCTCGCCCTGTCGCATTCACACCGATCCGATCGCGAGCTTCCTTCGGGCCGATCGCCTCGCAAACGATCGCAAAGATGAAGGGCTTCGAGACACTCATGATGGTGAAAGGGTAGTCGGCGTTGCCGGCCGAGTAGGTCTTGCCCGATGTTCCGACGACGCAGATGCCAAACAAGTCTCGTGATACCGACGCGAGCGCGGGATAAACCTGGGCGTTGATACCATCATCATCGGACCGGTAACGACGATGCGCTTCGTCGACAAGTCGGGCGATCTGATCATGGGGCGGGAGCCGACCCGTCGAAACGAAAGGAGGCTGAATGTCGAGTTCTGGCCGATCGATTTGGTCCACCGCGGGCTCCTCTTTCCAATCGATTCAATTCGTTTGAAGCGACGCTTCTGATGACGTGACATTGGCAAACGAGGCTCGATCAACGTCTTTTGTTGCCAGGATTGCCTTGATGTCAGGTGGTCGCGACTCGTATGAGGAATTCCTCTCGCCTCCATGCTAACAGGATGACAGAAAAAGACATCTCACTGATTCAAAGTCAACTCATAAGTGCGGGTCGCGGAAGCAGAAAAAGTAAACAGGGGCTTTTGGCATCGGAAGAGTCACGCTATACCCGCCGATCTTTTCGCCAGACGCTTTGAAGATGTCGCAGGGGGCATTTTTCTTGACTCACCGGTGGGTCAGTCCGATACTCGCCCGTATCAACATTGATGCCGGGCGCGTTTGTGTCCATGGTTTATCCGGTCCCGCGACACATGAGCGATAAGTTCATCGTGCCGGCGAGAGGCCAACCTTCCCTCAATTGTGGCTAATACTCTTTTGGCAGGTGTGAGCGTGAACGTAAAAACAGGTGGGGTTGGTACCAACTCGAACCCAGACCAGACGCCGAACGAGCTCGTTCGGCATTTTCGCGATCGGCTATTCGAGGGTTTACTGGTTCTTCTACCGGTGGCGATCACGTTGTGGGTTATCTGGTGGATCTACTCGACGATCGAAAAGAAGATTATCGATCCGCTGGCCGTGCTCGTGATTTGGAAGATCCGCGCCGTGAAGTCGGCGCCGGAACTTCCCTTTTGGTTTGAAAACTACATCGCGCCGATCATCGCGATCTTTCTCGCTCTTGGCATCATCTATTTCTGCGGGGCAATGGCTCATTCTCGGCTTCGGCGAAAGTTCGATGGCTTGATGCTTCGCGTGCCGTTGGTTTCGCAAATCTACGATGCCGTCAGAAGTGTGCTTCAAGTTCTCGATCGGCCGAACGACAAAAAGCAGCCCAAACGAATGGTTTTGGTACCGTTTCCGCACCCTGGCATGCGTCTGCCTGCTATTGTGACGTCGAGTTGTAAAGACTCGCAGACCAACCAAACATTGCTCTGTGTTTACGTTCCAACGACTCCGGTTCCTACGTCCGGCTTCTTTTTGATGATTCCCGAAGATGAAGTCACCGACCTGAACTGGGATGTGCAGGAAACCCTACAGACGATCATCTCTGGCGGATTGACGGCGCCCCCGTTCGTGTCGTATTACAGCACAAAGGACTTGGCGAAGTCGGGGACGGTTTTGGTCAAATCGCCGCCAAGTTCGGATCCTGTTGTTGGAGAAGACAGAACGTAGCTGGCAGGCGTTCAAGACTAGTTTTCGATTCGTTGCCCCGTGAAAAAGGTCCATGCCTGCCGTACAACGCCAGAAGTTCGCGGACGCCAACCTGCGTGCAGGGTCGAGTGATCGCTTTAGTGATAGAGGAGCTTGAATGTTCGCCATGTTTCGCAACTCGCTGCGGTCGACCAGTCCGGCAAGCTTGGCCAAATCGTTCATCCGACTGGGGTGGGCTGGGTTTTGGCTTCAGCTGCTGATCGGCTCGATTCCGATCTTTCTCATGACGTACTACTTTATTTTTTCTCGCTCGACCACCGGACCTCGCTCGGGGCTCCCTTTTGTTGAGTACCTGACATTGGTGAACTTCGCGGTGCTGGCTTTTACCATTCTCTGGTCGCTGCGATACATTCGACTCGGTCGACAGTTGCAGAATCCCGCGACGGCGCCGACCGAGTCGAAAGTCTCGGGCGCTGCTTGGACTGGGTTAGTGGCCAGCACGATGGGGCTGGGGCTGACGGTACTGCTTCTTTTGATTGAGTCGGCACATCTGCTCTACTACTTCCTGAAGGCACCGCAGGGAGGCGTTCCCGTTATCCAAACCACCGGCGCCGAGACCGTGAGCTGGGTATCGGCCGTTGATTTGGTGAGCCTGGTCTCACTGAATCTGACGCTCATGGCCGAGGTCGTGGTGTTGATCTTCAGCCTGTGGTTGTTGTTCCGGGCCTCTTCCTACACACTCGGAAATGAGTCGGCCCACAAAGCGACGAAGTAATTCTCGCCCGATTCAAAGCCAACCAGCGTTCTGACGGCGTATGGAGACGACCAACAGAACGCACGTTTCACGGAGAGAGCCGAGTTCGATTCGTTGAAACGTGTGAAGCTGGGTGTCAGCTTAACGAAGTCACTCCCTGTTGACAAACCTGTTCAGGCACCGTGCGGTGACGCCGCCGAGTAGCGTCGACGGAATCGACCGGTCTGGGCTTTCATCGCGGAGGCCCCCTGGGCCCCTTGGTCCCCCGATCAATTCGTCTCGGACGAATCGAGACGGTCCGTTGTCGGCACCGAGACATTGTAAAAGATGGTGTAGAGAGCGGGCATCACGAGCAACGTGAGGACGCACGCGAACGACAACCCAAACATAATGCAGACGGCCATGGCTCCGAAGAAGGGATCCTTCAGGAGCGGGATCATGCCGAGCACCGTGGTGATGGCGACCATCATGACAGGTCGAAACTTGCTGACAGCACCATCCAACAGAGCTTGATAGCGAGACTTGCCCCCGAGTATCTCCGTGTCGACTTTGCTGAGTACCACGATCGAATTCTTGATCTGCTCGCCCCCGAGACTCAGTACCCCTAAAAGGGCCATGAATCCAAACGGTTGCCCGGTGATCAGCAAGCCGGCCGTTACGCCGATGACCGCCAGTGGGACGATCAACCAAATCAACAACGTCGCGCGGATGGAGTTAAAGAGACAAACCACGATCAGCAGCATGATTGCCAGGACGAACGGGAGAGGTCGAGCCAACGCCGCCCGGGCATTCCCCGAGTCTTCGTACTCGCCTCCCCAGTCCATCGAATAACCGACCGGAAGCTCGATCGACTCGATTTTCTCACGGACGCGGTTGAAGAGTTGGCTAGGGAGACCAGACCGCGGGTCAGCATGAACCGTGATGGTCGGGAATCGATCGCGTCGCATAATCACCGGGTCTTCCCAGACCACCTGCGCGCCCGATGTCACTTGAGTGATCGGAATCATTCGGCCGGCCACCGGACTCCAAATCGGAACGTTGTGAATAGCGTCGACCTCGGTTCGCTCTGCCTCGGGTGGGCGGGCGACGATTGGCAACAGTCGCGATTCCTGGGGAAAGACGCCGCGCTCGGCCGTTCCGGGTTCGCGGTAAAAACCAACCGTCCTTCCCTCGAAGCTGGTTTCTAACGCCCGAGAAATCTCGACGCGCGTGATCCCGTTTCGACGGGCCTGAAGTTCCAGAACGCTGGGACGAATCACTTTCTCGCGGTCTCGCCAATCATGGCGAACACAGACCGCCCGACCGTCGGCATCAATGATGGATTTCGCCTGATCGGCCAATTGACGAAGTACGTCCCCATCGGGGCCGCGGTAGCGAATCTGAATTCGTCCCCCTTGTCCCGGACCGAGCAGGAATCTTTTCGCGATACCATTCACGCTGGGCTGCTGCTCATCGAGGTATTGCTGGACCTCGGGCAAGAGCTCATCAATCGACTGCCATTGATCGACGTCGACGAGAAACTGAATGAAAGCCCGGTTTTCTCGTTCGGGGGAGTAGACCAACAGAAATCGAAGCCCCCCTCCGCCGATGAACGAAGTGACATGCGTGACATGTGGCCGGGACTGAATGTAGTTTTGAACTTGGCTGGCGACGGCTTCCGATTCACGGATGTGCGTTCCTGCGGGGAGATAGAGATCGACCATAAACTGGGGCCGAGTGGCAGGCGGAAAAAAGCTCTGGTCCACTTTCGTGAACCCGTAAAGAGCCGCTCCGAAAAGGGCGATCGACGCGATCACGACCAGCCATCGAAACCGTATCGCCGCTTGTAGCATCGACCGATACACCCGAAAAACCAATCCGTCGTAAGGATTCGATTTCTTTGTCGCGCCATTGCCGAGGGGCGAAAAGAAGAGATAGCTCAAAAGCGGGGTGACCGTGATGGACGAAATCCAACTCAAACTCAGCGAGATGAGAATGACCCAGAAAAGGGAATTGCAGTATTCGCCGGTACTATCCTCGGAGAGACCGATGGCCGCAAAGGCGATCACACCGATCGCCGTCGCACCGAAGAGGGGCCATTGATTCTGCGAGACGACTTCTCGGACCACCTTCAACTTTTCTTCGCCTGCCTCGATCCGAACCTTGATGCCTTCGATCACGATAATGGCGTTGTCGGTGAGCATGCACAAGGCAATGATGAGCGCCCCCAGGGAGATGCGCTCCAGCAAAAGATCACCTTTCATGTACATCACCAGGAAGGTTGCCATGATGGTGAGGAAGAGAACCAGTCCAATGATCAAGCCGGTCTTTCGGCCCATGGCAAAGAAGAGGACGACAAAAACGATGCTGACCGCCTTGGCGAGATTGAAGGCGAATTCGTTGGTCGCGTCACTGACCGCTTCGGGTTGGAAGTTAATTTCGCCGATCTCGATCCCGATCGGTTGATCCGATTGCAGTTGATCAAGTTTCCGGCGGATCCCCTCTCCCATGGTGACCACATTGCCACCTTGGACGGTGGAAACGCCCAGGCCGATCGATGCTCTTCCGTCGAATCGCAATAGCCGGCGTGGAGGATCCTCGGTGCTTCGCTGCACGGTCGCCACATCACGAAGAAAGAGTTGCCGACCCGTCGCGTCCGAGCCGATCACCAAATCCAACATGTCTTCCGCGGACTGAAACCCGCCGGCTGGATCGATGGGGAGGTGTTCCTCGCCGACACGAATTCGCCCGCCGTCGGCGACGATGTTGCGAGCTTGCAATTCCCCGTAGATCTGATCCTCGGGAATTCCGAGCTGAGCCAATCGCTGACGCGATATCTCGATGAAGACGACCTCTTGTTGGGCGGCAAAGAAATCGACCTTTTTGACGTTAGGAACCTGAAGAAGCTCTCGGCGTAAGAACTCCGCATACCGGCGAAGTTCTGATTCGGTGAATCCATCGCCACCGATGGCCAGGAAGATACCGTACACGTCGCCGAAATCGTCAATCACCATGGTTCGGCCACGGACACTTGGGGGAAGCTGCGACTGCACGTCGGAAATTTTTCGCCGGAGCTCGTCCCACACTTGCGGGATTCGGTCGCGGTGGAATCGATCTTCGATAACAGCCGTGACTACCGATCGACCCCGTGTCGATTCTGATTCCACCCTCTTGAGCTGTCCCAGTTGTTGGCAAGCGCTCTCGATGGGGTTGGTGACCTCTTTGGCGACCTCGTCTGCGCTCGCCCCGGGGTACGGGGTAACAATAAGCGCCTCTTTGATGGTAAACTCAGGGTCTTCAAGTCGACCGATCTGCTGGTAGGCGACGATGCCCCCCAGAAGGACAAAGAGCATCGTCACAAACAGAACGCGATCGTTTCGGACGGAAAGTTCGCCGACGTTCATGGCGTCTCTCCCCCCAGAGCATTGCCCAGGTCACGAACCTTCATTCCTTCGCGAAGCATCGTTGCCCCGGCAACAGCAACTCGGTCTCCCGCGGTCAATCCGCCGACGACTTCGAGTTCATTCCCGGTTGCTTCTCCCAACTTGACTACCCGCGCGGTGACCTTTTCCTCGGCAAGAATCCAAACGATCTGTTCGCCGGCGGCATTTTTCGTGACGGCCGATAGAGGTACAAGGATTCGGTCGCCGAGCACGTCCGCCCGTTTGAATCCAACGGTCACCACTGCCGTCATCCCCGGAAGAAGATT
>JAIELF010000058.1 GCA_019753235.1 bacterium | reverse complement strand
GAAGGAATCCTTGTCAACACCCCTTGATTCCAAACAACCCCTTGCAATACTCACCACGATTTGATGCGATTGCCGTGCTCCCGAGAGCAATCGTAACAACGATCTGAAGTAGCCGACCAACTTCAAGAGTAGTCGGTATAACTCGCGATCGAAGATATTAACCACCATGAACATCGGGCGTCGGCCACGCCGGTTTTCTTCAGATTGCAGCATGGGCGGTAAAGTTACACGGTCTGTTACGTTGCAGACCAGTTTGGTGGTAAGTGGTCATCAGGTGGCCGGAATTCGACCACCCGATTTTCTTAGGTTTGCGGGGTATTTTGCAGGCAGTTAGTAGCTAAAATGCCAACCCCCAAAACTTGAAAACCGGCAACGCCGTGAGGCGTTCGTGAGTTCGAATCTCACCCCGTCCGCTTGTTGGCTCCACTTACTCTGTGATTTCATTTCATTGGATTGATTTCGTCTGGAGCCTGAGGGCGTCGGCGACCATTCGGAGAGTCGCTTCGGCGAAAATGAATGGTGTTGTCGCGGATCGAGACGTCTGGGCAGTCTCTCGGCTTGCGATCACTCTTCAGGGCGACTGGGCAGAGCTGCGAACACAGTGGAGTTGCCGATATCCACGCAGGTAGAGGCTGTCGGCATCGAGGGCGGGCGTTGCGAGGAAGAGCCCATCCTCATCCAAAGCGGGGTTGGTCGACTCGATCCGGAAAGAAGCTCCTGCATCAATGACATAACCTACTCCCTCTTCGGTCAGACACAGGATCTTTCCGCGATAGGCCACGGGCGAGGCAGTGAAGTTTCCGCTGGGAAGACGTTGCCTTGGGTAGGCCGGCTTGCCCGTCGTCAACGAAAGTGAATCGAAGAGAGGGCGATCATGCACGACAAATAGTCGGTCGTGATAGAGGATGGGACTGGGGATATACGGGCCGCCCAGAGGATTGCGCCACGCAACCGAATCGCTTGATAAAGTTTCGGTCAGCGTGATATCGCCCGAGGCACCTGCGCGAACGGCAAAGATCGGCCGATTGCGTGGATTGATGAGAAAGCCCGACGAAATGTAGCAGGTCTGGCGGTCGGCCACAGGAATAGGAACGGTGTAGTCGGACATGCCGCCGAGTTCCCACAAGAGCATTCCGGTCGCTGGGTCATAGGAACGAGCCTTCTTCGGCGCGACCGTGACGAGTTCGGTTCGAGTGGTCGACTCCCAAAGGAGAGGGGTACTCCAACTGGTGATCTCTTCGCGGGACTCTCGCCAGACTTCCTTACCTGTTTGCGCATCGTAGGCGGCGACAAACGACTTCTCTTGGTTGTCACACTGCAGGTAGACCCGTTGACCGTCAGTGATGGGCGAACTGCTGGTGCCATACTCAAGATACGTGTCAAACGCTCCTATATTCGTCTGCCAAAGCGGATGACCATCGAGATCCATCGCCAGCAGGCCCACTTGTGAGAAATAGACGTAGAGTCGTTGGCCATCGGTACAAGGCGTCTCGGTCGCGTAGCTGTTTTTAGCGTGCTTGCCCTTGCTTGCTTTACCTACTTTGACGGATCGTTGCCAAAGGAGTTTTCCATCCTTGGTGGAGAGACACAATACGCGCCAGTCGTAGGTGATGTCTGGGATCGCATAGCGGACCGACTCGGCTCGCATGCCGCGGGGTGCTTCGCCCTCGGCCTTGTCGGGGACGGCAGTCGTGAGGAAGAGTCGATCTTTCCAAATGACCGGTGACGAATATCCGCCGCCGGGGATGGTGATAGACCAAGCGACGTTTTTGCCTGGTTCCCATTCGGTCGGAACAAGAATACTCGATGAGACGCCCGATCCCTTGTGACCGCGAAACTGCGGCCAATCATTCTCCCCAGCGATCGAAAGGGATGTCGCGACCGCGAGAACAAGAAACGATCGAACCATCATGCGTCAGCCTCACTGGTTTTCGGGTTTGACAGAGTACCACAGACATGCATAGGCAGCCACGAGCAGGATATGCAGCAAATCCACGCGAGCAATGATCGAACGGTCTGGCAAGGGGATCAGGTGCATCCCAAAAGCGATGAGCAGCAGAAGAGCTATGGAGGAGGCCGCCAGGAGGGCTCTCCTCGATTGTCGCGTGCGAACGGCTTGGATTATTCGAATGAGAAGAGCGATCAAGAGAGTTGAGCCCAGAAGGAGCAAGGAGGGTCGCAGATGCGCGCTCTGAGAGAATAGGACGACACCAGCTGCTCCGACAACCGACACACTGACTCCCCACCAGCGGGTTGCCCATGGTCCCAGCGTGGCCGACAAGACGCCCAGAGCCATGAGGAGCGTTCCAGGCCCCTGGCTGACGCGCGTCAGCCAATCGTGAGCTGGCACGACCTGACTCACTCCTGCGAAGCGAAAGGCACCCGTAAGTGCCGCCAACGCGACCCAGAGAAACCCCGCGAATAAGCAGTCATTATGGGCGCGCGCCGAATGCCAAGCTAAGGCAAGGCAGGTGGCTACTAAGACCAACTCGAAGCCGGCCGATGTCATCGCGACGTGTTCTCCATATTGCCGTTTACCTGACTCTGGCTAACCAAAATGCCGTAGACGTCTGTGTCGCCCACTCGAGTCTTCAAGTCAGATATGTACCCGGGATAATGGATGCCATAGGCCAGGCGACCGTTGTTGGATCCGATCTCCTCGCAGTAAGTGCCTTTATCCGCGAGTCCTTGCGAGAGCAAGAGTTGCCGAATGGAGGCGATCATGCGCGAGTACACATCGAAGATGACCGCTTGTTCCTTGAGATGGACGGGTGCACCGGCAGCGGCAAGCAGGTTGCGGGCCTTCTTACTCTCGATCATGGTCCAGAACGGAGGTCGATCGCCCTCACCTCACACAGGAAGGAGATTATCGCGAAGCCCAAGTCTGCATAGGAAACGATCAACTCAATTCTGCAAATGTCAAGAGCATCATTGCAGCCGATCAGGCGTTGAACGCCTCCCTTTCCCATCTCTATTCTCGCTTCTTCCCCTTTAGCTTCGCGATCAAGAATTCTTGTATCGTCGCGAACTCTCGACTCTCATGGCCTGGGTAGGTAAGGGTTACGTCGGAACCGACCTCATTCGCTCTCTCTTCCAGCTTGATACCGTAGATCGCCGAGTGCGTTGGGTCGGGCCCCTCTTGTCCTACGACGGGCTGTGTCTTCTGATTGGGGTACGCAAGGTAGACCGGCGGATCGTCCTTCGTCAACAGCTCGATCGGCGAATACTCCTTGATCCAGGGCAAAACCTTTTCTCGATTCTTCACAAGAAGCTCGAACTCTTCAGGCCTTGATAGTCCCTTGGCCGCGAAGCCGAAGGCATGTCCCGCGTAGACGGCGTTGGGCATCCACTCGCGCAGTTCCTTGGGATCGAGGGACGTCTGCGCTCCGATCACCGCCGCCGCCGTCAGCCGAGTCGATTCCCGCGCGACCTGATCCTCGCTTTGAGGATCAGCCAGGTCATCATGGAAAGCAAGCCAAAGACTGGTGCACGCCCCAGCCGAGCTTCCCGTTGCCGCGACTTTCGTCTTGTCGATGTTCCATTCCGTCGACTTCGAGCGAATCGTCTGAATCGCGCGGGCCGCATCGTGAAGCGGCGCCTTCACGGGCGGGACCACTTGCTGATCCATCGCCTGCAAGATGAATCGGTACGAGACCGACGCGACGGAGATACCTTGATCGAGAAATGGCTGGATGTCACGATCACGGTAGTTTGTTTTGTCACCGGCCATCCAGCCACCGCCGTGGATGAATACAACCAATGGCGTCGGCCCGTCCGACTTCGCCAGCCAAAGATCGAACACCTGCCGATCAGACTCACCTGCGTACTTAAAGTTGGCGACGTTCGGCATCTGCCGCGGCGATTCTTTTCGCTCTGCCTTCGGCTTTTTCGCCTGAGCCCAGACATTCGGGCTGCATGCAAGAAGTAGGACAAAAGCAACGATCCATCGACTCATCGAACGATTCCCCCTATGCTTCGACACAACAAGCGAAGCCGTGCCAACGTAAGCGACCATCAGCCAATAATCTCTTCCACGACGTTCCCTTCGACATCGGTCAGCCGGAAGTCTCGGCCTTGGTAGCGGTAGGTCAATCGCTCGTGGTCGATGCCGAGCTGGTGCAGGATGGTCGCATGCAGGTCATGGACATGCACCGGCTTTTCAACCGCCTTGTAGCCAAGTTCGTCGGTCCCGCCGTAGGTGATGCCGGGCTTCAGCCCTCCCCCTGCCATCCAAATGGAAAACCCTTGAATGTGATGATCTCGTCCTGGGTCCTTCCCTTTACCCTGGAACATCGGCGTTCGGCCGAACTCCCCTCCCCAGATCACCAGCGTGTCGTTCAGCATTCCTCGATTCTTGAGATCGTTCACCAGTGCCCATGCCGGTCGATCGGTCGCCTTGCCGCAGATGTTCATGTAATGAACGAGGTCGCCATGATGATCCCAGTCACGGTGATAGAGCTGAATGAAACGAACGCCGCGCTCAGCCAGTCGTCGCGCCATCAAGCAATTGGCCGCGAAGGAGCCGTCGGGCTTCTCCACTCCATACAAGTCGAGAACGTTCTTGGGCTCGCCGGAGAAATCCATCAACTCGGGGACACTTGTCTGCATTCGGAAGGCGAGCTCGTACTGCGCGATCCGTGTTTGAATCTCCGGATTGCGGAGGGAACGTTGACGGATCTCATCCAGTTGTTTGACGGTTTCTACCAGATCTCGTTGGCGCTCGTCGGTGATACCATCGGGATTTTTTACGAAGTGGATGGGGTCGCCGGGCGAGCGGAATTCCACTCCCTGATACTTGCCGGGGAGAAACCCACTGTGCCATTGCCGGGAAGCGATTGGTTGAGGATTTCGGCCAGCGATACTCGTCATCACGACAAAGCCAGGCAAGTTATCGCATTCGCTCCCCAGGCCGTAATTGATCCACGAACCCATGCTCGGCCGACCGGAGATCGACGTTCCCGTGTTCATGACCGTGTGGGCTGGGTCGTGATTGATCTGCGTCGTGTGCATCGATCGGACGATGCAGATCTCGTCGGCCATTTTCTGCGTGTAGGGCAGAATGTCGGCAATCTCTTGTCCACTCTGGCCACATCGCTTGAACTTGAATCGTGGTCCGAGAACTTTCAGCTCTTGTCCCTGCAACTGGGCGATCGGTTGGCCGGCGGTAAATGAATCGGGCATAGGCTGGCCATCCATCGACGCCAACTTCGGCTTGTAGTCAAACGTTTCCAGATGGCTCGGGCCACCCGACATGTAGAGAAAGATAACTCGCTTCGCCTTCGGTGCATGATGCAGAGCGGCCAACGTCCCACCGATGTCCGAGGGAGAGAACGTCCCTGCTCGCCCCTCTCGCGCCAGCAACGTCCCGAGCGCGGTCATCCCCAAGCCGAGACCTGACGACGCCAGAAACGTTCGTCGAGTTTGAGCAGACACTCGATCGTTCATGCTGCTAGTACCTCGTGATCATTTCATCTAAGTTGAAAAGCACGCGTGCCACGGCTGTCCAGGTTGCCCATTCCACATCATCGATATCGGCAGGACTGGGGGCTCGCCCGATTCGAACGAGCTTCCGGGCCGATTCCAATTCTTCACGAAACGACGCGCGGTTTCGAGCAACGTACTCGATGAGGAGGGTGAGTTCGTCTTCATCGAAACTTCGTCCGAAAGCCTGCCTGACCATCCACGCCAATCGCTGAGCATCGTTCGCCGGACCCTCTCGAATGACGCGTAAACCGAAGAACCTCGCCGCCTCGACAAACTCCGGATCATTCAGCAAGACCAAGGAAGCAGCCGGTGTGTTGGATGGCTGTCTTTGCGCGGTGCACTCCTCTCGGCTCGGGGCATCGAACGCCTTGAGCATCGGGTGCAGGTACTGCCGTTGCCAATGGGTATAGATGCTTCGGCGGAAAAGATACGGGCCGGTATCCTCAACGTATTGACGCTGGGGAAAGTTCAAGTGAGCGTAGTAGCCCGCG
This sequence comes from bacterium, assembly GCA_019753235.1. GTDB lineage: Bacteria > Planctomycetota > Planctomycetia > Kolteriales > Kolteriaceae > JAIELF01. The sequence goes on along the minus strand of JAIELF010000058.1, from coordinate 3,704 downwards.
GGTTGATAGGGACGAACGCTTCGACCGCCGATTTCTCTCACGAGCAAACCCGACGTCGCCAGTGCCGCATCCCGAATCATCTCCGCAGGCCGACGACTTCGACCCTGTCTCGTCCAAAGCTCGTTGTTTGGATCGATCCTTATCGCCTCTTTTGTGGGAAGAGACGACTGACGATAGGTCGTCGAGTTCACCAATCGACGAATGATTCCCTTTATGTCCCAGCCGCTCTCCATCAAATCCAGCGACAGCGCGTCGAGTAACTCCGGATGCGTTGGCCGATCTCCCTGAGAGCCGACATCCTCTAGATTCTTCGCCAATCCCGCTCCGTAGAAAAGATACCAGAGTCGATTGACCAGCACTCGTGATGTGAGCGGATTGGTCGGGCTTGACAGCCAATTTGCCAGGTCCAGCCGAGTACCGTCTGAACCAAGCGGATCCTTCATCGATCGAAAAGCGGCGGGTATCGCTGGCTCGACCATCGGACCAGACTCATCCATCCAATCCCCGCGCGAGAGAATCCGCACCGGCCTACGCGCCCTCGATGCCGTCACCATTACCCGAGTTTTGTTCTTCGAAACACGAACGATCTCTTCGTGCAAGTGAACCATCCGCCGACGGAGTTCTAGAATCTCCCCGTTCTTTTTTGAAAGCTCTGACCAGTCGTTGGAGGCGAACGCGCCGAGCAGTTGGGTCAGTCGAGACTGGAGAGCATCGAACTGATCATTTTTCTGGGAAATCATCTCTCGATCGGTACGCGAAAGTACCACGATCTCTGGGTCTCGGCGGGTTGGGGTGACATTCCCTGCCCCCGCGAAATCCCCCTTCTCTTCAATGTCCGCGAAGAAGGCGGCAAGCTGATAGAAGTCTTTCTGGGTAAGGTCATCAAATTTGTGATCGTGGCACTCGGCACAACCCATCGTCAATCCTAGCCAGACGCTGGACAGATTCCGAACGCGGTCAGCGGCGTATTTGAGCAAGTACTCCTTCGGCTGGACGCCCCCTTCGTGAGAAGTCTGCAACACTCGGTTGTAGGCGGTGGCGATCTTTTGATCGACCGAGGCCTTTGGAAGAAGGTCGCCCGCAAGCTGTTCTCTGGTGAACTGATCAAACGGCATATTGGCGTTGAGAGCATCAAGAACGTAGTCGCGGTAGGGCGAGATCGCGTGTTCCTGATCGCCGTGGTATCCAACCGTGTCGGCAAATCGAACCAGATCGAACCAGTAGCTTGTCAACCGCTCACCAAATGCCGGAGACCCCAAAAGTTCGTCGGCCCATCGTTCCAGCCGGTCCGGTCGTTCGCTCCGCTCGAAGCGATCGACTTCGAACGGTTCTGGAGGCAATCCAACGAGATCGAATGAAATTCGCCGAGCCAGCGTCCCGGGATCCGCCTCGCGATGAAAACCGATCCCTCTCTCCGTTTGCCTGAAACCGATGTACGCATCAATCGGGTCACGCGCGTCGATTCCCGACGACTCTGGAACGGCCGAGCGACGCGGTGGGATGAACGACCAATGAGGTTCGTACCGTGCCCCCTCTTTGATCCAGCGTTCCATGACGGCAACTTGCTCATCGGTCAGTCGAAGCTTGTGCGAGTCGGCGGGCGGCATCATCTTTTCCGCATCGCTGGATCGAATCCGATGAATCAACTCGCTCGATTCAGGGTCGCCTGGAATGATCGCGGAGGCGATGGCGTTCTCTCGCCGATCAAGCCGAAGATCCGCTTCACGCTTGCCCGAATCTGGACCGTGACAGGCGAAGCAACGATCCGACAGAATCGGCCTAACGTCACGATTGAACGAAAGCACTTCCCCTGCCGAGAGACTCGCCGAGGCCAGCGTCCCGACAAGAAGAATGAGCGATTTCGCCGCAATCTTCACCATTCCATCCCCACTGTTTAGGCTCACCAAAAACCCTGCTTGCTTGTTTCCCTGATCACACGATGATCGATTGTAACCGTTCAGTACGGGGATGCCGATGAGAAGTCTCATCTCAACCAGAGGATTGCGTTGCTTTTCTTTTTTTGAGTGGTTGGTTAGGTTGAGTTGCTGGGTCATTTCGAGTCGGCATGGGGGCGGCGATCTCTTTTCGCCAGGCGATCAGCTTGTCGTTCAATTCTTTGGCTTTATGGGGAAGCTCCATGGCGAGATTTCGCGATTCGCCCATATCGCTGGCCAGGTTATAGAGTTCGATCCGCCCATCTTCGAGGAACTCCATCAACTTCCACTGGCCCGACTGAATCAACGAAACAGGAGTTGTTCGCCACTGACTCTTCCCCGCGCCGAGGTAGCCCGGAAAGTGTTGATAGATCGCGTCGCGCTCAAGCGATGCTCTAGGATCCCGCCATAGGGGTACGAGAGTCTCACCATCAAGCGTTTGGCTAGGTTTGGGAGAACCTAAGACTTCCAACATCGTCGGATAGAAGTCGACATGAATTGTCGGTGCTTGGCACTCGGTACTAGCCTTCGTCACGCCGGGCCAACGAACGATGAAGGGGACGCGAGTTCCTCCTTCGTAAAGACTTCCCTTGCCACTGCGAAGAGGGGCGTTGTCGGTGATCTCCGTTTCGCGATTGATCCCCTCCCGGACGTACCCCCCCACTCCGCCGTTGTCGCTGGTAAAGATCACCAATGTCTTTTCTGCCAACTTCAGCTCATCTAGGGTCTGCAGGATTCGGCCGACGCTCTCATCAACGCTCGCGATGAAAAGAATCCATTCGAATGATAAACTCACAAAGGCACCACCCGTGCCGAACAGGCATGGAATGTCCCCTTTTCTTTCCCGGGAGTCTGCATGCCAAAATTTCTGCAGCCCGTTCGCCGGTGGTTCGACTCGGTGGAGGAATCCCTCGGGCCGATCGCTTGGCGGGAGTTCAAGCTCGCCTTTGGCACGCCGGGCGCAGTCTTCTGGCGAAACGTCAGCTTTGCGTCGATCGCCAGCGTCGCGCTCGTGTCCCTCCCGTTTCTGTTCTCGGCGAAAATGGATTACGCGACGATCGCGCAAATAGCTCATGCGCTACCGAAGATCATCCTCGTGGTCCTTCTTTTCCTGGGGATGATCACCATGAAGCAGAAGATGGGATTCTCCGTCGAGAAGGATTCCAAATGGCTGGTATTCGTTTTCACGACCCCGTTGAGCGTCGCTTCCATCGTGTGGACCAAGCTCCTGGTCATCGCCTGGCGAATGTTCACGCCCACTTTGGTCGTCCTCCCCTTGTTCCTGGTCGGGACGGCGTACGGCGGATTGAGTCTGGGCGAAGTCGGTTGGCTTTATCTTTTTCTTCTTCTGCTGTTTCTGTACGTCGCGGCGGGGGTAATCTATCAATCGATTTACAGGAAAGCCGAGAGTAAGAAGACGCCGGCGCTCGTCTGGCTCCTCTACCTTCCCCTCTATTCACTTTTGTTCGGCCCCGTGTTCGACATGGTGGTCAACGTTTTGCCCGAACCGATACCCTCCCTGTGGCATGAGTGGAGGTCGAGCGACTTCGCGCCGGCGGCGTTTCTTTATCTGCTGGGCTGTCATCCTTTGGGAAGCGTTTATCTTGCGATCAAACAGGGATGGAATCTTCCGCTGTGGCCCGCGACGGTGCCCCCCTCCGTTTGGATCGTCGGGGCGGCCGGACAGATCCTTTTCTTCGGGATCTTCGTGCTGCTGATCATTCGCGAGTTTCGGCCACAGACAATCGCGCAGATGCTCGGCGAGCCGAT
>JAIELF010000053.1 GCA_019753235.1 bacterium | reverse complement strand
TGGCCTCGGTGAGAGAGATTACGTTCTCTCGGGTCGAATCGATCATGGGTGCATTCCCTCACGCCGATGCGAACCATCTCGCACGGCAAGGGAATGATGCGGGTGAGGATCTTACCGATGTATGCCCCGGGATCTTACCGTTTTCTGATTATTCGGAGTCCGATGAATACATCGGCGAGATGACAACATGGCCATTGTCCGTATCGATTGTCGCTCCGATCGGGTTCAACTTCCTTCGAAGCTGCGTTGCGAATCTATCGTAGCTCCCTCGGTCGTCATAAGATTTCGGCCAGAACTGTTTCTTTAATTCGTTTACTGTCGGTGGGTTCGCTCGGCGTTCGAAGATGTAGGCAAGTAGCTTGTACTCCGTCTTGGTGAGTCTCTCAGTCGGGCGCTTGCCTCGCCATTGGAACGAACTGGGGGGGACCATCCCATCTGAGCATTCGGTATTCTGAGCCTCATCCAGAGTCGTAGGTTTCCGCGTTTCACTAAACGCTTCTCCACGAGCCCGGATAACTCGATTCTCAAGGCATCTAAGCACCTTCAAGTTAGCGTGAACAAACAGGCTAAAAGTGAACTCTGCTGATTCGCTTTCGTTGACTAAAGGTAGTTTGCCTGCCGTCCTCATCGAACGCCATTCGGCAAAGCTATCGAGGTATTCCTTTGATGCTTTAGCCTCAGGCTCATCTCGCCAGCAGAACCCTAATTCTAGAATGTCATCAATAGGAATAAGACAACCTAGAATCGAAGAAAGCTCCCTTCCTGATAAATACCGGAAAAGCTCCCATACCCGGTCCCGAGTTACTCTGAGGATTGCGTTCTCAATAAGTAGTTTTCGATCAGAAAAAAGACTAATGCTATGGGCTATAAGAGACTTGTCACCGACTAAGGATTTTGATGAGGCGCCATACGTAAAAATCATTTCCCAACACTGAAGCTCACCAATGCATTTGTCGACTTTCTCGCGAATATGGTTCAACTCATGAATGTTTCCTGGTAGTGCTTCTTGGGTTTTCTTCAGAGATTCAAAGATAATGGAAACGAGTTCTCTAAACTGATCGCTGCGACCAGCCAGTTTTGTGAAGAATTGTCGCGTTCGCTTGACTGTAACTTTCTCAAACCTCTGTGCCATGTCTGTCACCTACCTCACGGGCCAGCGGGGCCGGGATCGAGGATAGGTGAATCGTCGACGCCTCGGCCCAGCCGTTCGGCCGGCGGTTTCGAACCCCTCGGCCTACCTGCTTCTGTTTTAACAACCCGGAAACCCGCTCGCCAGAATGAGCCTCTCTACGGTGCCGGGCCTCGGTCGATGGGACCAGAACAGATTGTGAATACAGACATTTCTGACCCAGGACGGTTCGTCCTTACGCACTTCGCAGACTGCCTTCGGTCGATGTGACCGAAGCCGCTTCGGCAAGTCTGGTAAGCGATTGCCGCCAGTCCCCCCCCCCGTCCGCCGAACGTCGTCAGCGTTGTTTGTGCCGCAACTCGGCAATGAACCGACTCGCGACCTGGCATGCGAGAAGTAGGCGAGTGGACGATATAATCGCTATTGCCGCGACGACGTGATGTGGCGAAACGAGTCACAATATCAAGAGTTTCAATGGTCGAGCAGGAGTACGGTCACGGATTCAGACGCGAGGAGATCGCCTACGGGGCGTTCTGCATCTACGAGGAAGAGAAGCGGAAGGGGCAATGCAGTGGGCAGGATTCTAACTGGTTCGCTGCGATCGACCGGCTCACGAAGATCCGCGCCAGGACCGAGAGGGGTAAGCAAATGCTGGACGCAATCCACGAACGATACGGCGTGTGGGCGAGTCGCGCGCTCCTCGATGTGACTAACGGCACGGGCCGCGTTGAGTGGCCTGGCCGAGGCGAGTTCGACTCCGAGTTTGGAATCTTCGTCGGCCCCGACGCACGGCGGTGGATCTGGATCGCGCTACAGCCGGGCCAGTTTCAGATACCTAACGACTTCCAAGTAGAGGGCGTCCGCCCTCGCGGCCGCACTGCTGCCGGCCAGGAATTTGCCCCTGTCGATTGCGCCCCGTCGGCGCTGTCCGCAGGGACAGACATGCCTATGCGAGTTCTACTGCGGGTCGAAGCTCCGAAGTTTACCATCGTCCACCGGCCGCGGCACGAGTCACCCCTTCAGGTGGAGTGGACCCTGATTAACGCGTTGTTTGACGGCATCGACTGGTCGCCCGATCCGACAGCCGGGGCCGGGGCCAGACGCATCGACAGGTTTTCGTTCGCCAATGGTCCGCAGCAGTGGGTACTTCAGTGGTTGCCGACTTTCCGCAAGGCCGACATTGACAACCTCAGCAACGGCATCGTTCAGATGCTGCCAACCGCGACGCTGGCGACAACGGTCAATAGTGCTGCCGAGCTGGCCGACGCCGAGGACGAGGCATTCGCGATCACACGCCTACTGTCGCTGGTCACAGGCTCCTCAGTCAGCGGCGCAAGACAGCGAATCCTGCAGGCGGGCGAAGTCACTGACGAGACGTATCTTGAATGGGCAAAGTTCGGCACGTCGCGTACCTACAGGAACCACGGCCTAATCTGCAACTGCCCAGAATTGGCCGACTCGCTTCGGTCATTCATGACGACGGCCATCGCCCCATACCGCGCGCAGGACAATGATCTTGGACTGTCGCGCGTGATCGGTTACCTGGAACAAGCCCGCAGCAACAACGTGGCCGATATCCGGGTCGCACTGTGTGTTTTCGCCTTAGAGGCGCTGACCCATCGGCTCTGTCTGCGGGATGGGCTCACACCCGATCAACTCTCGAAGATGAACATCCAGCAGAAAATGAATCGATGTCGCAACCGAATGGGCATGAGCTTCATCGACAAGAAGATGGCTGAGGAGGCTCGCGATACTGTCCGCAATCCGCTCCTCCACACGGGAGAGATTCCCGGACTATCCACAATGGAAAAGGAGAAATGGTACGACGACCTGTACGCGCTTGCTTTCAAAATGCTGCTATTCCTGCTTGGCTACAAAGGCCGATGGTTCGACCTATCGGATAAGTGGAAGGTCGTCAGCGCGCCGGCATGATCCCAGCCTGGCGCAAGCACGAGCATACTTTTGCCTTGCGCATGCCCTCAACGCAATCTCCCTGGGAAATACCACCGAAGCCCGGCTTCCCTACATTGGGATCTGGCTTACGGTATTGCGCGGGTTCCGACACACCGATGCAGCTAGCCTCGGCGCGCTCAGGTGGGCGTGTCCTAGGCAGGCTAATGGTCTATTCCACCCGGCTCCGGCCGGAAACACCGAAGCGATCTCTCACACTCAGCCGGCGGTAATTCGAGCGGTCTTCAACTGCCCTGCTACTCGATCAATTCGGCCGGCGGTTTCGAACCCGCGCGGCCTACCCGCTTCAAAGATCATAGTCGAATCGCTCGGCATCGCGAAGACGCTGGGGCCAGGTCGGCGGAGACGGCCTTCGTTATCCCGTCTGGCGGACGATCTCCAACGCTCGCTCGGTATTTGCCTCGGCATAGACTTGGGTCACGTCGCATCGAGCATGCCCCAGGACGACGCTGGCGGCCTCTAGGCCGAACTGCCGGCGGACTTCGGTTCCTCGGGTGTGCCGCAATTGATTCGGCGACCAATGCGGCACGCCGGCCCGCTCGCAGGCAAGCTTGATCGTCGAGCGATAACTACAGAGGCGGTAGAACTCGTTCGGAACCTTCCGACCCTTGCGTCGGCTTCGCTTCTCTTTGCACTTGCCGTACGCCTTCATCACGAACTCTTTCCGCCCCTCGCGCGGACTGAACAGATACGCCTCCGCGCTTCGATTCAGAAATGGACGAAGAACCTCTTGCGACTGCGGACCGAGATAGATCGACCGCTTGGAACCTCGCCAAGACGTTTTGTGTTGGGGCGGGGAGTAGACCCAAACGTCGCCCGACATGTCGATATGGGACGCCTTCATTTGAACGGCCTCGCCCGGCCGCATGCCGGTAAGTAGTTGCAAGCGGACCATCGCCGCGACGGGAGTCGTGAGGAAGGAAAGGCACTTCTCGACATGTTCGATAGGGACCGGCCGGATGGGCTCGGTTTCGCGGGCGGGCGTGCGGAACGGCTTGAGTGCTTCGAGAATCGATAGCTCACCGATGACCGACGCCGGGATGAACCTCTTTCGGGCCGCCCATTTGAACGCCCTACGGATGCGGTGCGTATTCACGTTGCAGCTCTTTCGGCACCATCCCCGGCGGACCATTTCATCGCGGCATTCTTCCAAGTGCTCGGCCGAGAAACGATGCGCGTCCATCTGCCCGAACTTCTCTTTAACGATCCGAAGAGCGATCTTGATGTTCCGAGCCTCGCCGGTGGGTCGACCATCGGGCCGGAGATAGTAGCCGTCGATGTGCTCGACGTAGGGGAGAATCATTTCATTGACGGTGAGCGCGGGCGAGTCTTCACAGGATGAAGAGGCCGGGGCACGGCCGGTGCTTTTGAACTCGGCCAGAGCAAGGCGGTATCGGTCTCGACTCTCTTCGCTGCCGAACTTGCCGAGATAGATGCGCTTGCCGGCCAGGACAACAAACGCGCGACCGCTAGCGCGATGAAGACGATATTGGTGGGAAACTCTCGCCATCTTGCGACCCTTTCCAAGAATAAGGGGTCAAGCTTGACCCTTTATTGCCTGAACTTGGCCGCACTGCCGAACGCCGGCAGGTAACGTAAACGCTGCTTCAGCCTAGACTTTTGAAGAAACTGCCCCGCTAGGACTCGAACCTAGAACATGCAGAACCAAAATCTGCTGTGCTACCAATTGCACCACGGGGCAAAGGCTAGGAAGGACAAATCGTACGCCCTTACTCTAGCGGCGGAGCTTGGGTATCGTCATCGCTGGGTATCAGTCGGCGATTCACGTCGAACGCGAGCCGCTCAAGTTCGGAACCCAGATCGACAGAAACGATGCTCAAGTCCTTGGGCACTGTAAGACGCGTGGGGGCGAAATTCAAGACGCCCACAATTCCGGCGGCCTGGACGCGGGTGGCAACGTCGTTGGCGGCCGGCGTCGGAACCGCCAAAATGGCGAGCTGCAAGCCAAGTTCTCGGGTCAAAACGCTCAGCTCAGAAATGTGATGGACGGTCAGATTTCCGTGCACGGAACCGACTACCTGCGGGTCTTGGTCGAACAGGGCCGAGATGATAAATCCTCGGCGATGGAAGCCGCCATAACCGAAAAGGGCCCGGCCCAGGTTCCCCATGCCGATCAGTGCGACATTCCAATCGCGATTGGTGCCTAGCACCGATCGGAGCTTCTCCCGGAGTTGAGCAATGCGATAACCGACACCGGGATGTCCCATCGGTCCGAAGTAGCCCAGATCCTTTCGAACTTGTGCATCGGAGATATCGAGCGCTTCACCGAGCTTGTTGCTCGAGATCGTCTCTTGCCCTGCCTGAAATAGATTTTCAAGGTGGCGAAGGTAAAGACTGAGTCGGCCGATGGTCGCTTTGGGCGTCGCCAACGGGTCGGTCGGCTGGGACGTTTTGGGTCGATCTTTATTCATGGGTTCCCCGGATCGAGATGCCCCCGCGTTACTTACCGACCCGATCCCTCTTTGCGAGGAATCACGTCATTCTTCAAGGCGAAGCTCCGCGGAACCCCGTTGCCGATGTCCCAAGCGAAATTGCGTCGTCCACGAAGATAGAGGATCGATAACGATCCTCTGCTTGATCGGTGACAAGGAAGGACGGACCCACCCGCTCGGCGTCCTCCCGGAAGAGATTAACCTCGCGGGCGGGTCCTGTCACGACCCGTTCGGGCGGAAAGAAGGGGCTATCGATTCGGAAATCGGTCGCCGATCATTCCCGGCCAGACGGGAAGTAACGTTGCTCCACCCGTTCCGAGAGAACGGGCCGGCCTTTATCATGACGCGAATCTCGGGGGCAAACGGGCTTGGCCCGAGAGGTTTTTCGCATCGTCGATCATGCGTCGCCACGGGTGGGAGGCGTCGAATCGAAGACGAATCCGTCGCCGACCTCGCGGACGAAGAGCTTGGTGCCCGGCGGATGTTTCCCCTCCAGCATTTCGCCGGCAAGCGGGTTCAGAATTCTCTGTTGGATCACCCGCTTCAGAGGTCTGGCACCGTAAACGGGGTCGTAGCCTTCCTGAGCAATGGCGTCGATGGCTCCTTCGCTGACCTCGAGTTCGATCTGCGATTGGGCTAATTGCTTTTCCAATTGACCCAACTGGAGCTTGACGATCTGGCGAATCTCCGTCTTGGCCAGTGGATGAAAGATGATGACCTCGTCGACGCGGTTGAGAAACTCGGGCAAGAAGTGTCCCTGCAGGGCCTTCATCACGGCCGAGCGCATGGACGATTCATCGTCCACGAGTTCCTGAATCGCCTGGCTGCCGATGTTGCTGGTCATGATGATGACGGCGTTGCTGAAATCGACCGTCCTTCCTTGACCATCGGTCAGTCGACCATCATCGAGCACTTGCAACAAGACGTTGAAGACATCGCGATGTGCCTTCTCCATCTCGTCGAGCAAGATGACGGCATAAGGTCGTCGCCTGACCGCTTCGGTGAGCCTTCCACCTTCTTCGTAGCCGACATATCCAGGCGGGGCGCCGATGAGACGAGCGACTGAGTGCTTTTCCATGTACTCGCTCATGTCGATGCGGACCATCGCTTGATCATCATCGAAGAGAAACCCCGCAAGGGCCTTACTGAGTTCCGTTTTGCCTACCCCAGTTGGGCCCAGAAACAGGAACGAACCGATCGGCCGATGAGCATCCTGCAGGCCGGCACGTGCCCGACGGACGGCATTGGCCACGGCAATGATCGCTTCCTCTTGTCCGACGACACGTCGGCGGAGACGACCCTCCATCTGAAGGAGTTTCTCTTTTTCGCCCTCGAGCATTTTGGTCACGGGGACACCGGTCCATTGGCTGACGATCTCGGCAACATCCTCGGCGGTCACTTCCTGTTTGAGAAGCGATTCGCCGCCGGCCCCTTGCTGGGAGTCGGTCGTCTCTTTGATTTCTTTCTCCAACTCTGGGATGATGCTGTAACGGAGTTCCGCCGCGCGTTCGAGTTGGCCAGCTCGAGTGGCCTGATCGAGGTCCACTTTGGCTTGCTCGATCTTTTCCTGCCTCTCTTTGACGCCCAGGATCAGCTGCTTTTCTCGCTGCCAACGAATCTCGAAAGCATTTTTTTGCTCGGAAAGATCCGCGATTTTTTTCTCGACGGCTTCTAGCTGCTTTCGGCTTCCTTCGTCGCTCTCTTTCTTGAGGGCCTCCCGCTCGATCTCCAGTTGAAGGACTTTTCGCCGAAGTTCGTCGAGCTCGGTCGGCATACTGTCAATCTCCATGCGAAGGCGACTGGCGGCTTCGTCAATGAGATCGATGGCCTTGTCGGGAAGTTGTCGTCCCGTGATGTAGCGATGCGAAAGCTGCGCTGCCGCGATCAGTGCGGGGTCGGCAATCCGCACGCCGTGATGAACGTCGTAACGCTCTTTGAGTCCGCGCAAGATCGCGATGGTATCTTCGACACTCGGTTCGCCGACGAAGATGGGTTGAAAGCGACGTTCGAGCGCGGGATCTTTCTCGATGTGTTTGCGATATTCATCGAGCGTGGTAGCCCCGACGCAGTGCAACTCGCCACGAGCCAACGCCGGCTTGAGAAGGTTACTGGCATCGACCGCGCCCTCGGCCCCCCCTGCCCCGACCACGGTGTGCATCTCATCGATAAAGAGGATCACTTGCCCCTGCGATTCACTGATCTCGCGCAGCACGGACTTCAAACGATCTTCAAACTCGCCGCGATACTTCGTACCGGCAATCAGCGCGCCGATGTCGAGCGCGATGACTCGCTTCTGCCGAAGTCCGTCGGGAACGTCGCCGTGCACGATTCGCTGCGCGAGTCCCTCGGCAATGGCGGTCTTGCCAACGCCTGCCTCACCGATCAAGACGGGATTGTTCTTCGTTCGTCGGGAGAGAACTTGAATAACGCGCCGGATCTCGGCATCGCGACCGATGACGGGATCGAGCTTTCCTTTTTTGGCCAGCGCCACCAGGTCGCGTCCGTACCGCTCGAGCGCTTGATACTTTTGTTCGGGATTGGGATCGGTGACGCGCGCTCCACCGCGAACTTTCTGCAACGCGCGGAGGAGATCAGCTTGCGCGCAGCCATGGATTTCGAGAAGGTCCTTGGTTTTCCCCTGCCCAGCCAGCGCGAGCAACAAGTGTTCGGTGCTGGTGTAGTCGTCGGACATTCGCTTGGAGGTATCTTGCGCCTTCTCCAGGATCTGGCGAAGCTCGGGGGACATCTGTTCGCCGTGCGAGACGCCCGTCACTTTGGCAAGGCGGTTGAGTTCGGACTCGACCGTTTGAGAAACCTTATCGGGGGCAACGCCGAGAGTCGCCAAAAGCGGGGCCATCACGCCATCCTGCTCGGCCAATAGGGCCCCGAGAAGATGAAGCGGTTCGATTGTCTGGTGGCGATGTTGCTCGGCCAGTGCTTGGGCACCCGAGAAACTCTCGCGAGCTTTCTCCGTGAACTTGTCAAAGTGAATAGCCATCGAATGAATCCCTCCTTTTACCTCGACCCGGGGGGCGTGTTCCTGGGGCCAAGGTGGAAAACGAAAATGCACGGGCCGCGCCAATCTCTCGATCCAAAGGGAATCCCAATTACCAGTTAAAACGCAAGTTGTTTTGAATCAAAGGCTTAAGTTGTTAGGAAACGAAAAAGAATTTGCACTGACGAATTACTGCCATTAAGACAACATAATTTTTCAATGCCATTTTGGCATCCATTGACGCGCGTTGATCTGTTGATCACACTGGCATCCCGTCCAAGCAGAATGCGGTCGGCGTTGCCAGGAGGCGGTCGATCCGCACGCAGCCTTTGGCCGCTGATGAATCAGATCCCGGCAAGGGGCTTCGGCACAGAATCAAGAATGGATTCGATGATTCGAAGCACGTCCAAAATCTTTGTGCTCGACACCAACGTCATCCTGCACGATGCCAGCTGCATCCTTCGCTTTCAAGAGAACGACATCGCCATCCCGATGACCGTCCTCGAAGAACTTGATCAGTTTAAGAGGGGGACCGAAGATATTCACTTTCAAGCACGCGAGTTCCTTCGCATGCTCAACGATCTCACCGATGACATCCTCACCGGCAACGGTGTCTCCCTCGGCGAAGGGAAAGGACATCTTCGCGTCGTGGTGGGCAAAGAACGACACCCCGACATGGATGATGTCTTCCGCGAGGATACGCCCGACCATCGCATCTTGACGACGGCGTACTGGCTGAAACTCGACAACATCGGCGCTCGGCCTGTGATTCTTGTTTCCAAAGACACCAATCTTCGGCTGAAGAGTCGCTCGCTTGGTATCGAGGCCGAGGACTATGAGTCGGATAAAGTCGCCAATCTTGATCAACTCTACTCTGGAAAGAGAATCGTGGAAGGAGTCCCCTCGAGCGTCATCGACGCTCTTTACGAACAAGAGCACTATCGGGATTTTCGCGACTTACTCCCCGAACTCTCGCCGGTGGCCAACGAAAACTTCGTCCTGCGAAATGGTTCCAAGTCGGCCTTGGCGACCTACGTCCCCACCGATTCATCCCTAGTCCGAGTCGAGAAACGATCCGCCTATGGCATCATCCCCCGCAATGCCGAGCAATCGTTCGCGCTACGCGCGTTGATGGATGACAACATTCAACTGGTGACCCTCGTCGGCAAGGCAGGCACCGGCAAAACATTGTTGGCCCTGGCAGCCGCCCTCGAACGCCGAAAAAATTACCGCCAGATCTACCTCGCTCGACCGGTTGTGCCCCTATCCAATCGCGACATCGGCTACTTGCCTGGTGACATTAAGAGCAAGCTTGATCCCTACATGCAGCCCCTCTTCGACAACCTGTCGGTCATCCGAAATCAGTATCAGTCCGACGACCAAGCCAATCGAAAGATTCAAGAGTTGCTCGATGCTGACAAGCTCGTCATCACGCCGTTGGCGTACATTCGGGGCCGAAGCTTGCAGAAGGTTTACTTCATCGTCGACGAGGCGCAGAACCTAACGCCTCACGAGGTCAAGACGATCATCACGCGCGCCGGCGAGGGGACCAAGATTGTCTTCACCGGCGATGTCAATCAGATCGACCACCCGTACCTTGATCGGCTCTCGAACGGTCTCTCGTACGTGGTTGGCCGAATGCATGGCCAACAGATCTACTCGCATATCTCGCTCGAAAAGGGAGAACGTTCGCACCTGGCC
>JAIELF010000072.1 GCA_019753235.1 bacterium | reverse complement strand
TCCGGCTCGGCCTGGAATCAGCCCTTCGCCCGCGTGGCCGACCAAGGAAGACAATAAAGTAGAATGTCCCCGTTTCTCTTTGTCCCCTTTTCTCTTTCCGTTGTCGCCCGAACATCCAACAAAGAAAGGCCTCGCCCTATGTTTCGTTTCCGAACCAACGCGTTTGCTGCTCGATTCGGTTTTTTTTCCCTAGTCGCGATGACCTCCTCCGTTGCAGCGGGGACACCTAACCGAACCGAGAACGCCCAATGGCTGGCAAATGATCGGGTGGTGGGCGAACAGTTTGGGGTCAGCGTCGCCTCGAAAGGAACCTCCGCCGTTGTCGGTGCATGGCGCGACACAGAAAACGACCTGCAGGTGGGCTCAGCCTACCTCATCGACATCCCAACGGGGGCGCCGCTCTTCAAGTGGGCGCCGACGAACACCAACCAATGGTCCTATTTCGGGTCTGCGGTGGCCCTTGATGATTCGGTCGCGCTCGTCGGAGCCTGGGGCACCGACGTCGTTGGTCCCGGTCTAGGGGGTGGGGCTGCGTACCTTTACGACTTGGCGACCGGAACCCAACTCCACCGGCTTTTGCCTACGGAACAAGAGCAGTTCGACGATTTCGGGGTCGCCGTAGCTCTCGATGGCGGAAAGGTCCTAGTCTCCAATCCAGCCGACGACGACAACGGCCTGGGGTCAGGTTCTGTTTCTGTATTCGACGTCGCCACGGGAACGGAGGTCGCCCAACTCCGAGCCAGCAACGCCGCTCCTCAAGAGTTCTTTGGGGTAGCCCTGGCAGCCCAAGGAGGCAAAGCCATAATCTCGGCGAGGACGAACGTCAACGGCCAAACCGACGCGGGCTCCGCCTATCTCTTCGACATCACCACCGGCCAACAATTGTTCCAATGGACCGCTAGCGACGCGGCGGCGTTCGACTCGTTCGGATTCTCGGTCGCCATCGACGGACGCTACGCGGTGATCGGAGCTTACGCCCACGATGACGGTTCCCAAGATGCCGGTGCCGCCTACGTCTTCGATACATTCACGGGTGCCGAGCTATTCAAGCTCACCGCCAGCGACCCCTCGAGCTTCGCGTACTTCGGTTGGTCCGTTGCCGTTGAAGGAAACTTCGCCATCATCGGCGCTCGCGGAGACGACGTCGCTGCCCTTAATTCGGGCTCGGCATATGTCTTCGACGTCACAACAGGGACCGAACTCTTGAAGCTTGCCGCCAGTGACGCTGCCCGCGACGACGCCTTCGGCTGGTCCGTGGCCCTGGCCGATCGAATCGCCCTTGTTGGTGCCCCATGGAACTACGCACCCCGCCCACTCAACGGCTCCGCCTACGTCTTCGAAGGCATCCCTGAAGCATCTAGCCTGATCCTCGTTGGTATCGTCGGGACGCTGGCCTCTTTGAGAATCGCTCTCCGTTCCCAACGCCGATCCCAGTCTTCATAGGGCATGCCATTGCATTCCTTCCTGATACGTGAGTTGAATCACCCCTCGGGCAGGAAAAGGGTAACAAAGGGGACATATGGTATTGACATAGGTATGTCACTCCTTACTTCTCCGTTGAGCATCGCGATGCGCGATGTGTTTTGGCGGATACCATCATCAAGAACACTCCCTAAAGCATCCCAGTCGACCGCTCGCCTGCCTTTATCCGACAAGAGAGGAAAGGTGCGTCGGGCGTGAAATGGTTGAGCCCTGGATGATCCGACAAACGGTGCCCATTCTCGCGCAGACCTTCGCCGCTGCTCTCTGCGTCAAACAGTTATTGTTTTCTCAACATCTGAACGGGGTTTATTTGGGGTGGTAGCCTTGCCAGAGCCATTGGAGGGCGGCGGGGAGGGTTTGGAGTTTGACACTGGGGTCGCAATGAAAAGCGTTGCGAGCGAAGACGAACTGATAGGGGTAGCCCTTCTCGGCAAGAACTTTTGCCATCCGTTCGTTCGCGACGACCCAATCGTGCATGTCGTCGCGCATTGAATTAGGATTGAGTAGGTCTCGATCGCTGATCTCGAGCCAGATTCGAAGCGGCTTGCGAGGACTCTCCGCAATAATCGAATCGTGAAATCCCCACGCGCCCTTGGGCGTGTCGGCATTCCAAGGCCATTGTTGATTCACGTACGTCCCTGAATACGTCAACACCCGGTGGTACAGGTCGGGGCGATACCAGGCCATGATGAAGGCACACGAACCTCCCGAGCTACAGCCCATCGTCGCCCTGCCGTCCGGATCTTTGGTGAGTTTGACTCGGCATTCCTTCTCGACGCGAGGCAAAACTTCCGTCTCGACGAACTCGGCATAGAGACCCGACATGGTGTCGTACTCTAGGCCGCGTTGGCTCCCCTGGGCATCGCCTCCGCCGTTGCTGATCGAGATCGCGACCATTGCGGGAACTTTCTTCGTCGCGATGAGATGATCGAGGGCGGAAAAGAGAACTTTGTCCGGCCCGTCAGCCCCAACGATGAACGGAAGCTCGGTGTTCGAGATGTCACCTGCCGGTACGTAGACCGTGACTCGGCGAGAGTACGGCGCGGGGTGACTCGTGGTCACGATCAGCTTTGCCGGATTCTCTTTATCGGGAGTGCCGAACGTGTTCGGCTCGCGGATGATACCAGTATAGATTTTGCTCTCCGTCGAGAGCATCGTGAATTCGCGAATGCTTCCCTTGGGCATGTTTGGTGTGGAGACCATCTCCGGCGATCGGCGGTGCGTGGGGCCAATGATGTAGTTGCCAACCGCGTCGATCGGCGGAACTTGACCATCGGGAAGCTCGATCGCATTCGAGAGGCTCGGTTGCCGAGCCGGCGGACCAGTCCTGTCGGCCGGATGAGCAAATCGAGGATCAAGCAAGAGACTCACCCATCCCAAGATCGCCATCGACGAAAGAGTGTTCGTTCTCGTCGATCGTCGAGAAGGCGCTGAGGATTTTTCCAAGCACCCGGCAAACTCGGTCATCAAACCCATCGGAATCATCCCCTATTGGCAGATTGAAGGTCACCTTCTGATGTTCGCACAGATAAGCCGACGGTACGACGACGAACCGTGTCCTGGGCCCCTGTCTCCTCGGCAAACGGCCAAGGCTTTCCAGAGACTGATCGGTCGATCTTGTCGACCTATTTTCCTTGCTAGTAGGTTGATGCGTCGAATTCTTGGGCGAACACCCAGAAAGAGGCAAAAGTGGACTCCTGATTATGACAAATCAGTAGTGTTGCTTGCAATGCAAGGGACTGCAGGCGTAGTGTTCGGATAGGGAAACCGAGTGCTGGGATCGATGGGTTCTGGACTTGGTGATCCCTCTCCTCGCCGCTGCGGGCGTGGGAGGCAAGGGCTTGTCTGTTGCGGGCAAGTCGGGGGTTTCATCGCCACATTCCCCGATGGGGCAAACGACTCGACCGTTCTCGGTATCTCTTGAGATCGGCTCTTTTCGAGTCGGTTGCTCCGTCGGGAAGTGAGGGTCCACGGATGCGGTTGTCTTCGTTGACGTTCGATGAGCACGCCGAACGTCAACGGCTTTGCTGGCCTGCGCCAGAGGCCTGGCAATGTTCTCCTCGCTCGGGCGAGAAATGTTCGTGCGGTAGAAACAGTCCTGCAAATAAGGGGAACCGATCATGTTCACGAACTTGAAGACTTTGGCTGTCGTGTTGGGGATGATGATGGTGTCGACGACGTCGGTTTGGGCCGGCCATCGACCAGTGACATCAGAGGGGAAAGCTTGGAATCACACGATTCATCGGCCTCAGATGAGAATGGTTCGAAGCAATCGAATGCCGATGAGGTCGGCAGCGATTGTCGCTCGACCGAGCAGCCGAGTCATCTACTCGCCTGCTTATCAGGGCGGCCGATAAGCTGCAGTCCCATCCAATTGGTCAAATAAATTGGTATCGATTTGACACAAGGGAGTGGTTCCAGAAGACCCCTTCTGCACCATTCATGAGCGGTCAATCACCCAGGATGGCATTGTTGAGCCATTGTTAAGAATGACTACTGGTTGACCACCACGGCCGTTTCCGAGGACTCGGCAGTGTTGATCGTCCACTCGAGCCACGCTCGCTCTGCCTCTTGAGCATTATTGAAACCAAAATGTCGGCGAAGCGATTCCTCCACCGAAAGATGGCGACACGCCTTCGCGAATGAGACCAGAGCGACCGGGGATTTCTTCGTGAGCAGAAACTCGACCAGTGAAGCGCTCTGAGCGTACATCACGTCCGACCTCGTTCGATCGACTGGGAACTGCGCCATCGTCATTAGTTCGATCAGATCGGAGTGTCTACTGACTTCCACGGCCTCGAGAAGTTGTCGATTGATGTTTGCTCGTCGATCCGATTGTTCCTCGGCAACCGCGATTCCCTCGTCCAGCCAACGGGGGACTTGAAAGTCTCGGAAGACGTCCGCCAACACCACATGCGTCACTTCATGCAGGATCACAGGGGTGAAATTCTTCTGGATGTCCCCACGGATGGCGACTTGCCTTCTCCAGACACGCCCTTCACCAATTTCCAACAACGTGGAAGCAAGCATGTCGGGAGAACGCTTGGTCGCTTGCTGAAACTCCTCTGGGGTCGCATGAATGTGAATATCACACTTGGGGTCCCAGGAACGCCCCGTCCCACCACCAAGCCATTTGACCTGCAAACTAGCTCGGTGCGATTCCAATTGATCGATCAGCGCAGCGTCGGCGAAACCCTCTTTCTGGAAGATTCGAAAACTGATCGATTCCGAGACGTTGCAGCCCCCGGACTGGTACTTGCGAACGCTCCACTCCGCTGACGAAGCCCAAAGTGGAGTCATACACGCCACAATCATTGCCAGTCGGTGGGCTTTCTTCACTGCTACTCCTTCGCGTTCGAAACTCTTCAAAGGAGTTGAAAAGCAGCCCTTGTGCCAAACGACTTACAACGCTGTAATGTGGATGTTTTTGCGGACCATCGATGGCTGAGTTGCTGAAACGAGCGACAGACGTTGCAAGCAGCCTGAGCAGTTTGCTCGATTTACCGGCGTTGACAGTTAGCCTGTCAAAGGTTAAGAGGCTGAGTGTTGTTCTCTTTCTGACAAAAAGGGTTGCAGACCGGGGCGGCGATGCAGGACGCGATCTTTTCCATCGTGATGCCGTCGTTTCAGCAGGGGGCGTTCATCGCCCGGTCGATCAGTAGCATCCTTTCCCAAAGCTTTCGTTCTTTCGAATTGATCGTGATGGATGGCGGAAGCACCGATCAGACGCTGGACGTTTTGAAGCATTTCGCCCGAAAGGACGCCCGGATTCGGTGGTATTCCGAGCCCGACGAAGGCCAGGCCGACGCGGTCAATAATGGTTGGCAGCGGGCCACCGGGACCGTACTGGGCTGGCTGAATTCCGACGATATCTACTACGAGGAAGCCTTCGCGGGGGTCGCCCGGCATTTTTTGAAGCACCCCGATGCCGACATGGTCTACGGCGAAGGGGATCACATCGACATCAACGATCGATTCCTAGCAAGGCATCCCACCGAAGAATGGAACGGGGATCGGCTCCGCGAGCGGGTTCTGGTTGCGCAGCCTTCGGTATTTCTGCATCGCCGAGTGCTGGAAAAGTGTGGCTTGCTGGACGCTCGCCTGCATTACTGCATGGACTACGAGTATTGGCTTCGGCTAAGCCAAGCGAACCGAATGGTCCATTACATCCCGCGGGTACTTTCTGGAACACGGTTCCACGCCGGGGCGAAGACGATTCACAAACGGCTCGAAATGCACGCAGAAGTCAACGACATGCTACACCGAAGACTCGGCAAGGTGCCGGCCCGCTGGCTTCTCAACTATGCTTTTGTCGCGGCGGGGGTCGACGGAGAATTCCGCTGGAGCACCCCCTGGCGAGCACTACGGGTTCTTCCCTGTGCGATTGAAGCATCTCGCCGATGGAACGGTTCACTTCCGCCGGCCACGCTCCTCGAATGGAGCCAAGGAATCTCGGAGAAAGCCGTTCGAGCCTTCGAACGTCGCCAAGCCGGCTAATCCCCTCGTCATGACTCTGCTTTTCGCCCTGTTTTCCCAACTTGCCGATGTTCTTTGCGAGTGTAAAGACAGAATCTTTTCATGTTGAAATCATGGTGGTTCGATGAGCATTGACGCAAATGGGAGCGGATGATACGGGAACTCCTCTGTCCTGGTGAATCGTCGTCGACTCACGGCGGTTTTCGTCGTGAGGTCCTGACCGAGCCAGTCAGAATCGGAATAAAGGCATGGAGGCCTTCCCTTGTCGAGTCCCGTCAACGTTCCCCTGCTGGACCTCCGCAAACAATACGATGAGATTGCCGACGAGATACAGGAAGTCCTTGAACCGCTGCTTCGATCGCAAACATTTATTCTCGGGCCCGAAGTTGACGCCCTAGAGAAAGAACTGGCGGATTACTGCCAAACGGAATTTGCCCTCGGCGTTTCGAGCGGTACGGATGCCCTCTTAATGTCGCTGATGGCCCTGGAAATCGGACCAGGCCATGAGGTCATCACCAGCCCTTACACGTTCTTCGCCACTGCTGGATCGGTGACCCGCGTCGGTGCCAAGCCGGTCTTTGTGGATATCGATCCGGTGACATTCAACATCGATCCGAACCAAATCGAAGAGCGGATCACGCCGCGAACCAAGGCGATCATGCCGGTCCATCTTTACGGCCAATGTGCCGACATGGAGGCGATCAACGATATTGCTCGCCGACATCACTTGTCGGTCATTGAAGACGCCGCCCAATCGATTGGCGCCGAATACATGGGACAGCGAGCAGGCTCGTTGGGAACCGTCGGGGCCCTCTCGTTCTTTCCATCGAAGAATCTCGGCGCTTTCGGCGATGCCGGCGCGGTCGTTACTCAAGACCGAGACCTGTACGAAAAAATGAAGTCTCTGCGGATGCATGGGCAGTCATCGACATACTACCACCAATACGTCGGCGGGAACTTTCGGATTGACGCTCTGCAGGCGGCGGTCCTTCGTGTGAAGCTTCGCCATCTTGATCGTTGGACGCTCGGTCGCCAAAAGAATGCCGCCTTTTATGCTCAGGCTCTGAACGATCGCGGGCTGGCAGGCCAAGTCCTCATTACGCCGAAGGTGACGACCGATCGCCATGTCTTCAATCAGTTCGTCGTGCGACTTCTAGAACGCGACGCAGTGCAAAAGCAACTCGACGCGGCCGGTATCGGCGTGCGAGTCTACTATCCGCTCTCGCTGCACATGCAGCCTTGCTTTGCTTCGCTTGGTTACCAGAAGGGTGATTTCCCAGAGAGCGAGCTGGCCGCCGAGTGCAGTTTGGCCCTGCCGGTCTATCCGGAACTCTCCCTCATCCAGCAGCAGCGCGTTGTGGAATGCCTTGTCAGTTACTACCAGACGCAGCGTTCCAGCACGCGCCGAGCGGCGTAATACGTCCCTCGCTGAACCTCCCTATGGAACCGTTCAGCAACTCAATTTCGGCCGTACGGCCCGTCTCCATGCGAGGCGGGCCTTTTTCTTTTTTGATTTGTGACATTCTTGTCATTCATGTTCTATCTTTTTGTGCCGTCCGTCGCGGCCCAAGGTTCATCCTTCTCGGCCTGACATTCGGGTTGAGCTCTGGACGGAGCTTTGGCTAGGGAACGGTTCAGTCTTCCTTGCCGTTCCAGAAAATCCTCGCTGCTAACTAAGAGACCTCACCCCATGAGCATCGCATCGATCGGATCTCTGTCCTCCCTTCTCTCCAGTGGTGGCGTCTCCGGGACCAGCAAGAGCAAGTCGTCGGACCTGCTGGAATCCCTGTTTTCGAGCAAGCTCTCTCCTAAAAACGTCAAGAAATCCTCGCCAAAGGGCGATGATGCGGGTTCGCTGGCCGACTTCGGACTGGGTGAACTTGAAAGCTTGGCTCGCTCGGCACAGGCGTTTCAATGGGAGGCAAGCCAAACAAGTTTCTCGGCCTCCGCCGACAACTTCGAAGCGCGAGGCGTAAAGCAGTCGGCCCGCTTCGAAGCGACTTTTCAAAACGAAAATCAATTGCTGAAACTGACCATTCAGGTTGAGCGAACCGTCGTGGGCGTTGCCTACCAGGCTGCCAAAGATGGGAGTGATCCGCTCACGGACCTTTTCTCAAAACTTTTCGACGACGCTTCGTCACCCGCCCCATCAGATAATCAGGAAATACCATCCTCGAACGATTACTCTCCGGCGTCCGCTGCCGACCGCCTCGCTCGATTCGCTCTAGATTTTGCCAACAACAGTAAAGACGACGATTCGAACACCAGCAATTCCAGCCCCTCTTCTCGTGATCAGCTTCTCGAACTTATTCAAAATGCGATTGATGATGGCTTTTCCAATGCCCAAGACCAACTGGGAAGCGTCTCCGAGGTGGTCCAAAAGGCGATCGACCAAACTCGAAAACTATTGGAACAAAACCTCCGTGGATTCGGACCGTCGAATGCCGATCCGCCCGAGAACCCCCCGGCCTTTTCCCCGGCGGGGCGATCAGTCTAAATTGAGAGGGCCGAAGGATTTGACCCTTTCACCGGCAATTCCCCTTCCACCGAACCATCCGATCATCGCCTAGGCACGACGAAGTGGGCGGGACCAAGGAACTCTCGGTAAGGACCAATGAAAACGACGCCCCTTTGGCGGAGAGGAGCTAAGATTGAAAGAATCGGACGCGCTGACCGCCCATCGGCAAGCCGATCTCCCATCATTCGAGTGCCCGAATAGTTCCCAGCGGGAAAGATGGACCGATGACAACTCTTGAACATATTGACGCGCTGACGGTCCTTCGCCAGTTACCCCCGTGGATGGCGATGTACTCGCGAGTGCGAACCGACGACGGTCCTTGGACGCTGGCTTGGTTTGTGCGAGAAGAATCGATCGGCGACGTCGCGGCCGCCGAGTCTGTGGATGTTGAGTTTCGCGGGGGTCTGATCTACGAAACTGTCGAAAATCGATCGGTCGCCTTGGTACCGATCGTCATTCGCGTCGGTCCAGAGCGGTACGGCAATGTCTTCGAAAGCTGGGTCGATATCCACGCGAGCGGCACGCTCGAAGCGCTGACGACGCAGCGAGTCATTCCCGTTCATCTCTATGATGCCAGCGGCCAAATCAAGCGAACTCTTGAAGCCGAGAATCATCTTCGTCATTTCTCACGACAGGTTCTGGCTCAGCTCTCGTCGATGTCCCCCTGGTCGATTCGAGATTTCTTCACCGCTCGCGAACGAATTTACTTCCGCTATCCCAAAGTCTGGGAGCTGTGGAACGCTCTCAAATAAATCTCTGTCGAATCGAGGGCCGCGCGATTCGAAGAGTATGAACGACTCTCGATGATCCACATGCCGGCCCAAAGGACTCTCGCATTTCTCGCCCCCATGTTCGATACATTCGCTGCAATCGTGACGTATGGTTCAGTGAGGAGTTTTCGCACGTCGATGTTCTTGTCAAGCCGGCGGGCTTGATCGGTTAAAGCTCGATCTCTCATACGCGCCGGACAGGGCGCCGGGCAGGGCGCCGGGCAGGCGATGAGAGAACCGCAAGGCCAAGGGCCAGCGGAGCCGAACGAGTCATGTTGTTTGATGTTGTTAGGAGGAGTTGTCTCGTCATGGCCGCCCTTCTCAAATACAAGATGTTTCTGATTTTTGGCCTGTTGATGGTCTTCGAAGGGATCGGCTTGTGCCTATTCCTTGGCGGTTCGAGCAGTTCGAGCACGCAGGCAGAAGAAGCGATGGTCAAAGATGCCCAAGCGCAGGCATCCTTCACCGAGTTCGAGCTCGGCGACTATAAGGTGAGCAATCACTCTCTCGAAGGGAGCCCGCTTCGCATCGACTGTAAAATCTTTGCCGAGGTTCCAAAAGAGTACGAGCCGAAGTTTCAAGAGGCCTACGAACTGAAGAAGCATCGCGTGCGAGATGCTATTCTGTCAGTCATCCGAGCGGCAAGTTACGGCGACATCACCGATCCGGACTTAGGTGCGGTGAAACGGAAGCTGAAGAAAGCGATCACCGACGTTGTCGGCAGCGACAAACCCTACGTCTCGCAGGTCATCGTTTCGGACTTCCAGTCGTACGAGCTGTAATTCGAAGACATGCAGGGTCGGAGGGTCGGCGCGTCGACTGACTCAGCTTGGATTAAGCGTCCCCCAGAACGGTACCTCGGCAACCCAACTTGCGGGCACGCTCCACACGTCTTTCCAACTGATTCAGAAGCTCCGTCGGTGTCACGGACATACCCGGATCGCGAGCCGCCAAAGCCATCGCCCAATCTAAAGAGCGTGCCATCCCGTTCATGACAAGCGGGGGGAGCAAAGCCTGTTCCACGCGCTCGCTGAATCGCTCGCCTCCTTGATGATCGGTATTAAGCAAAATCACCAGGATGGAACTCGGTCCGTAGTGGCCCAGAATGTCGCCGTGCCGACAAATGGGACGAATCCGATGGGCCAGTGCCGTCACCACCTGCTCACTGGCCTCACCGTCATCCTCGCCCGATCCGACCATGTCGTCGAGGTTGAGCATTTCAACAACCACCAGCGCGATCGGCAACGAGTACTTCATCGCCCGCGCGATCTCCTCTTGGCATCGATCCACAATGTGGGCGTAGCTGTGCCAGCCTGTCCGAGGATCGAACGGCGTCACTTGCCTTCTCAAGACATTCAACTGCTGGATTTGCTCGCAGGCATGATGCCAATCGATTTCAAGTCGGGAAAACTGTTGCCTCAAGACGGCATACCTGAGTGGCACACAGGCCGACACCTCGCGCGATGTCGGCCATGAGACAACCTCCAGCCCCGTCAGTGGCTCATGCAACAGTATCGGCTGGCTGGGATCCAAGACGATCACCGTCGGCCGTCGGCCCACAGGAGGTAGCGATTCCTGCGGATGAATCTGCCGAATCGAAAACGAAAGAATCGGGTCGGCCGATAGGATCTCTCGCACTTGGTTCTCGCGATGAGGATCATCGCTCACAATCAACACCGCGACGATCGGCGACGGCCTGGGATCGATAGGGGACACCGAGTGATTCCCTTCTTTCAACAGATGCCAATGGGCTCGCAGAGTGACTTCATCGTTCATCAAGTCGATGGTCTTTTTCATGTCGCGAAAGAGACGACCGACGGAAACCCGGAGCCGACCTTAGGACGCAGCGTTCACTCCGCCATGGGCCCCACGACCATCCCGCACCATAAAACCTAAGCCATAAACAGGCCCACCTGTCGAAACGGGTCGAACAAGGCAAATGGATCGGAAACTTCACCGGCATCGATAACTTCAAGTTCGTTCAACTGGATTGGGCAACTCGACCAAGCCCAATCGACAGGCCTGCCGCATGAGTTTAGCTTGGATTTATCTGTTCGAGACGCTCGGTGGACCAGCCGGCGGACTTGCGTTTGCAGCGGAGACTCACGTTCGACAGAGTGTCCTGTTGCAACTGGGAC
>JAIELF010000051.1 GCA_019753235.1 bacterium | reverse complement strand
AATGGAAAGCGGATTGGATGACAGTTCTGTCGCCATAAGCGACTGAAAGTTATGCTGGACAGCAACTTTGAATTCGTAGGGTGTATTCGCCATCAGTCCGGCGACAAGCAGATTAGTGATATCGGGACCGCTGGTAGTCGCTTTATAGGTCCAATCGCTGAGCCCAGCTACGGCGGAACTACGATAAAACACGTCGAAACGAAGCTCATTATTTGAATTGTCTATCCACGCCAAGTCGACCTGTGTGTTATAAATGTTCTTCGCGACCAACCCGGAGGGCGCGTTAGGCGACGAGCGTGTCGTGACAGAAATGGATGGTGATGAAACGGAGCTCCCGACGCTGTTTGTTGAGATTACTTGATAAGTGTAGGTCGAGTTCGGCATCAGTGAAGAATCTAGAAGATTGTACTCCGATGGACCTTTGTTCCAAGTCTGGCTAGCACCAGATCCTGTTCGGATGATTGTTATACCTGTGGCATTATTTGCAACGTTCGTCCAAGCAAGGCTGACTTGGCTCGTGGAGGTTGCGATGGCCGTAAGACCGACGGGCGCTCCTGGGAGGGAATTCATAGTTGTCTCGACGCTTTGGTTCGAGTACCCGGAGACACCGGTGTTGTAAGCGAGCAGTCGATACCAGTACGGCTTTTTTGGAAGAAGAGAGCCTGAGTCCAAGTAGCTCGTCACGTTCGCAGAAATTGTTGCTGAAACAATCGTGAATTGAATGCCGTCAGCCGACCGCTCCAGCCGGAATCCATTTTCATTGGCCGATGTGTCGGTCCATGTCAAATTGATCGCATTGTTCGAAACAGCCTTTGCCTGTAGATTAATTGGGGAAGACGGGACGATCAATGCCGTGGCGGTGGTTGCGGTCGTAAGGGAAGAGTACTCCGAATCCGAGCCGCCATTGGCTTTTACGCGAAACCAGTATTGAGTGTTAGGTGATGCAGAAAATGGATAGTCAGTCACATTTGGGCCAATAACAGATGAGCCTGCATAAGTAGAGTACGTTAGACCGTCCGTAGAATACTGAACGGTAAAACCAGTTTCAGACGTTGTCGTATCTATCCAATGGAGATTGATCTGATTCGGTGCGACTCGTGTAGCCGACAAGCCAGCTGGAGCAGTTAGCGGTTCGGGCAGTGTCGTCACCAAACAAGGTATCGAGTACGCAGAAATTCCATTCAGCTTTAGAGCACGTATGCGAAATACATAGGAAGTATCGAACGAGAGATTTGAAACCGAATATGTATTGATGTTCGCGCTCACAGCGCCAAGGCCAGTGAAATCTATCCCGTTTGTCGAGCGTTCAATAAGTACGAACGTCGCGTCAACGGAATTGTTAGTCCATGACAATTGGAGGCTTGAACTTGCTATCTGTGAAGCAATTAGATCACTTGGCGGCATGAGAACTTCAAGAGTTCTTGTTGAAGCGGGATTCGAGTATGAATGGACTATAGCAGTATCTCCAACGTAATTTCGAACACGGAAAGTGTATGAATGATTTGGAGAAAGGTGCTGTACGACGTATGAGTTTGAAGTGGAACTCTGCAGAGTATCAATCGTCGAAAAGTTGCTACCATCTGTCGATACATCAACAATGTATCCAGTGCGATTGAGCGTGTTGTCGGCCCAGTCTAATCTGATCTGCGTGCCTGACAATGCCATTGCTGATAGACCAATACTGTTGGTAGCGTAGGTGAATGAAGCCGCCTCTCCCCAATGGCTTCGGCGTACGTTCCCAGTCCTGGGATCGGTGTAGGCGATTCGTGTGCGTACATCGTAACGCGTTCCGAGAATAAGTGACGTTGGTCGATAGCTGAAATTCCCAAAAGCATCTGGCGAAACAATTAGACCACTTTCCGGAACTCCGTTTCCATCGACATCGAACTCGATACGTACGTCTTGCGAGTAAAGGCCCTCCCAAAACTGACCGCGGATGAGAGGGTTTGCTGTTATGCCCGAAGACGATAGCGGCGCACCATTATCAGTTGGAATCAAATCTATCGGATTTAATTCGTCGAATACAATCTCTTCTTGAAGATTGGCCCATCGAGTGGCGTTCAGTATGATGTCCACTTCATGCGAATCCATACCAATGAAACCACCACTCGTACCGATAAGCACATTCCAGTGCGTCGAATCACTGGGATCTACACGAATGAGATCTTGGTAGCCATCCCAATTGACATCATGAACCATAAACCCAGCAGTTGCGGCCAGGTCGGAACCCATGTCTTGTTTTAGGATGAATTGATTTCCGGCCCGAGTTGCCAATTGCCATTGGCTGATTGAAGCGTTCCAGTCGACTATATCGTCTGTACCGTTGTTATCAAAGTCTCCGACGTAATAGATGCTTGTCCACCCAAGAAATGATTGCGGCAACGATAGATCAGTGAATTTGTACCCTTCTGACAGTACAAACGCCCAGCGATTATAGAGACCGTCTCGAACCAATACGTCGTCCTTGCCGTCCCCGTTAAAGTCGCCGACGTTAAAGCCGATCGTATTCATTGAAACCGATCCAAAATCGGCAATGATTTGCTGAGCATACGCACGAATCTGATTCCATGCGCGAATGTCGAAACTAGCGCCCGTTGAGGCAGCAACAAGTAGATCGAAGTTCTCTGTGTTGAATGAAAATAGATCCGTCTTGCCGTCGCCGTTAAAATCTCCTTGAATTGGCCTTACCCAACGATCTCCCTGTAGTCCCCATTTTGACCATTTGACCGGCGAGAGTAAATGGGTTCCTGCCGATTTCCACAAAAACCATTCACCGCTCAGGCCGCTACGTGCCATGAGATCATCGCGTCCGTCACCCGTAAAATCGCCAATCTGCCAGTCCAGCCATGCGACCAATGGGCTTGCCAACCCCCAGACCTGTTGGGTTGCGGTTCTGTTGGACTGGATCGTGATATTCCCTGTTGAGGGATCGAATCGAACGATATCCGTTAGACCGTCGCCATCGATATCTGCAATTGCTGCAAATGGCAATACATCGACTTGCGTGACCGTGACATCGGCCGATCCAACCGTGACTGTGGAAGCGTCACCATTGAAGGATGTGAGATTCACGAAGGCGTATGCAAAACTAATCGAATCCGTCGTTGGCAAGGAACCCCAATTGACCGAAATGGTGTTCACTGCCAGACCTGGTGTTTCGACTGTCCCACCAAAGTCTGTCGCTAAAATTGCTCCAGGAGTTACCGTTTCTAGTGCGACTGCCATAAGCGGAAAGACACCGGTTCCTCCATCATCGTCGTTTGCTAGCAACGCCGGCACAGGAATAGTTAGGGTGCTTGTCTGAGCCATTCGAGGAATGAATATCTCGTCTGCGATGCCTTTAGGTAGATTCCGAGAATCAGCAATCCACTCTCCATTGTCCCAGCCGGAAGCGGCGTTGACAACATCTGGGTCGAGGACAAAAAACCAGTCGTTCCCTTTACTTGTAGGGATGTTAGAGGGGTCACCTTCGACGATGTCAATGCTACCGAATTCGTTAATGACCGTAGAACTATTTAGAAAATACGGATAGTTTGTTCCCGTCGTTAGTTCTCCTAGAAGTTTGCGCACCGTGTCCGTATATGCCGTGTTCAGCGGGGAATCCGAGAGCCTACCTTCACTGTCCCTCGCCCCGAACCACTGGCTTGCAATTCTTTTGAGCGCATTGGCGCTAAGATCATTGTCGAATATTGTTGAATCAGTAATTAGTATGTCGTGCGAGGGGCTGCCGATGAGCGTATCGGCGCCAGCGCCTCCGATCAATATGGCACCCTCTCCGCCGTCGACGATCCTATCGGCGCCATCACCTCCCAGGAGAATGTCCAGGCCAAACTTATCTTCGATCGTATCATCTCCAGCTTGACCGAAGATGACATCAGCTCCCTCACCACCTTGAGTGGCGGCATCGATGGTGTCGTTTCCTTCACCTCCAAGAATGGTGTCATTTCCTTCGCCGCCATCAAGATTTGCACCTTCGGCTCCATCGGTGGTGTCATTACCAGGACCGAGATCGATGAAGTCGTTGCCTAAATTTCCGAAGACTTGATCGGCTGCGAAGCTTCCATGGATTGTATCGTTTCCGCTGGTTCCAAGAATCGTTACGGGAAACTGGCCGGGGCCTGACGGAAGATTGAGAAATGCGTCCGACCGAATCAGTGAAAGATCGATTATGTCGCCGGTCGATCCGCTGCTCGCATCAATTTTGATGCCAGTAACAAGAGGCGCAGGAATTGGTAAGGATCCTGAAACATTTATCGGGGATCCATTCAGCGTTACGACATCAAAGGAACCTAACTGGGAGGGTGCCGACGAAAGAGTGATTGTCTCTCCGCCCGTGCTGATGATCTCTAAGAGATGAGTGTCCGTGTGCCATATGGGCGTTGCGGTCGGAACCGAACGATCTTCAAGAAGTTCGACCCTATCTAGTAAAGGCCTGGTCTTCGAATTAATCAAAGCCGAATTCAAAAATCTTCGGATCGAAGAGGATACATTGAAATGTGGCCATTTATTCTCTTGCGGACGTTTCATGGGCTGACACTCCAAAACCTTCGAGGGCTGTCTATTGCTGGCGGCTGAAACGTTGAGTCCGGCAGATGTGCATGGCGAGCAAGAAAACTGCCGAGGGACAACCTGTTCTCCCGGCCAATTTAGTCTCAGCAAGTACTTTCGCCGTAAGCCGCCGTACTGGCGACAAGTGACGATGGTAATAGCTGGGTTTTCATTTGCAAGAGAACCCATCGAAAAAAAGGCCCTACCCGGAATTTCTTAGCTCTGAAGTGGCGGCTTTGGTGGACATTTGTTTGGCTGAGCAGCTGGATATAGTTTCGGTTCATTGCGGTCAGTTCTTGGGATTGACTGAATCGTGGGTGGTGGAGCGAGTGGGCCTGCGGCTCGATGAGTGGCGGATCGAGATCCGTCTGCGTCACTCGGGTGAAGGAGTTGACCTGCTCCTCGAAACCTGACCCGTTTCGAGGGTGAGTGATGTTGGTTGTTTTCAAGGGCAGTCTAACAGCCCGTTGATTTGCCGGACACCTACTGATCTCCAGAAATCGAAAGCCGCGTGAGGAGATTGGCGAGATTTCCTCAAGCGGTTATCTTTTCAATCGGTTGGTCTTGGCACTTTGAGTGCACATTTTTCCGGGCATGAGAAGCAAAGGATCCGCGGCTGAATTGGAGCGTCGTCGCCTGCTGGCGATCGAGCGTCTCCATGACGGCCATTCGACCAAAGAAGTGGCCGAGTTCCTCGGCGTGCATCGGCGTTCCGTCGAGAAATGGAAGGCCAAACACGATCAACACGGGGATGCCGGCCTGGTCAGCAAGCCTGCGCTGGGTCGCGTGCCCAAACTCACTGACCGACAGGCCCAAACCGTCCTATCCTGGTTCACCCAAAGCCCGCGCGAGTTCGGTTACTCGACTGATCTCTGGACGAGTCGGCGTGTCCGCGACCTTATCCAAAAGACCTTCGATGTGGCGTTCAACTCGAACTACATCTGCGAGTGGCTCACCGATCGGCGAGTCACTCCGCAAAAGCCCAAACGGCAACCCAGACAGCGCGATCAAGCTCGCATTGACGACTGGGTGCGAAACGACTGGCCACGGCTGGTAAAAAAAGGGGGGCGAACGCAAAGCCCATCTTGTGCTGATTGATGAGCCCGAGAATCTCCGAGGTCGGGCCTCGGAGACCGGCTGCATGCTCGCCCCGCTCGTTCGGCGATCCTTATCGCCACGCGGCTAGACTCCCATTCTCAAGCAAGACGGCGGCCACCGGCAGAAAGTGTCGGCCATCGCCGCTCTTTCACTCTCGCCTCTAGTGTAGTGTCTCATTTAGATGCGTATTTATCGAGTGTGCGTTTGGCTCGTTTGACCTTTTCAATGATGTCTTGGGCTTTGGCAGTCCAGCTGAATTTTTGCCGTGATCATTGTGTTGCTCGATGTAGCCTT
The DNA here is from genome assembly GCA_019753235.1 of bacterium. Lineage (GTDB taxonomy): Bacteria > Planctomycetota > Planctomycetia > Kolteriales > Kolteriaceae > JAIELF01. The sequence goes on along the minus strand of JAIELF010000051.1, from coordinate 7,544 downwards.
CGATCGCGGCGATGTGTTCCGGCACGCTGCGGAAGACGCCTCGCCGTAACTGCTTGTCGGTGAGGTAGCGGAACCATCGCTCCACGAGGTTGAGCCACGACGAACTGGTCGGCGTGAAGTGGACGTGAAAGCGGGGATGTCGAGCCAACCATCGCTTGACGTTGTCGTGCTTGTGCGTCGCATAGTTGTCGACGATCAGATGGAGATCCAACTCCGGTGGGGTCGACTCGTCAATCCGCTTGAGGAACTTGATCCTCTCTTGATGCCGATGCCGTTTCATGCAGTCGGCAATCACGGTGGCATTGGCAACGTTGAGAGCGGCGAAGAGCGTTGTGGTGCCGTTGCGTTTGTAGTCGTGGGTCATCATGCCGAGTCGGCCAGGATAGGTCGGCAGACTCTTCTGGGTGCGATCGAGAGCCTGAATCTGGCTCTTTTCATCGCAACTGAGGACCAGGGCGTGCTCGGGCGGATCAAGATAAAGGCCGACGATATCGACGACTTTCTCGGCAAACTGGGGATCGTTGGAGACCTTGAACGTCTTGGTTCTGTGCGGCTCGATTTGATGGGCGTTCCAGATTCGATGCACACTCGAGTGACTGACGCAGACGTCCTCGGCCATGGGTCGCGTGCTCCAGTGCGTCGCGCATGAGGGAGTCTCTGGAGTCGTCTTGCGAAGGATCTCTTGAACGATCGCCGGCATGATCGAACGTTTTCGGCCCGAACGAGGAGCGTCCTTTTGAATGGCGGCCACTCGCCCTTCGAGGAATCGAGTTCGCCACTCGCCTACCGTTGCCGGACGGGTGGAAAGCCGAGCGGCGATTTCTTTGTTCTGCATCCCTTCTGCCGCCAGGAGCACCACCTTCGCCCGCAACACCAGCCGCGGCGGCGTCGAACGGCCCCGCGACCACTTGGTCAGCAGAATCCGCTCATCGTCGGTCAACTCGATCGCTTTTGCCAGACGCATCGCGTCATCCTCCCCGCTCCAAGGAGTAGACGCACGAACAATAAAGTAAGTTCGCCTATTTCGGATACATTACACTAGCAGGTCACGCCGATCACAGCTGGCTTACCTGCCGCGAAATGAATCCGCCAAAGGCCCTTTTTCTGCTTGCTGAACCGCTGGTCCCGTGGGCATGCCACAATTAAGCGGATGGCTTCTAGCTCGGTGACCGCCGGCAGAAGTCGCTCCTTGATCTTGGCAACATTTTCGGTGGGCGTCAGGCCGATGTGGCAGAAGGCAAAGGAATCCAGGTCCTGAGAGAACTCCCCGTTTCCGTAGAACTTCTTGTCGAGATTGGTCGCGTCGAGGGAGGGAGAAAACGTCCAACCACTGGATCTGCCAACTGTTGATGCCGTCGTCGTTGTGTTTTTGACCTCCTCGTACGCATCGGAACATTCTTCTATCTGGCGATCGTGATGGATCTGTACGGTCGACGGATGCTCGCCGGACAATTCCGTGAGGAAATGACCGAGCTGCCTTTAGCATCCGCACTACATAAATCGATTCGCTTCCGACATCCTCGCCGCCGTCAGCACGCACCCAGCCAAAGATCTCGGCCAACTCCTCCCTGACCGCTGGGCCGCCGAGCAGAACAAAACCTCTTGATTCCGTCGAAATCACGAGACTTCAGCAACAGACACCGGGGGTGAGTTCACCGGACGCTTACGATTGATCAGCGGCATTTTCCGCAGTGGTCAATTCTAGACGCTCCTTCCGGAAATGCTTCCAAATCTTAGAAGTGCCGAATATCGCGAGTAAGATTACGATGACCCCACTAGCCAAGTAGAGGGTGGTTTGTATGGGAGCTTTCACTGCATCGACCACACCCTTCGCAACATCTGGCACTACGCCTGAATGTTCACTGATTGGGTCCCCTTTTGAATCCAATACCGGGTTGCCATCTTTGTCGAACACAATGTTTCCTTCCCCGAAGATGGCAGCGGAGTTCGCGAGGATGATAGGCGTGCTGGCAGCCGTGAACAGAACCTTGCCAGGGTTCTGTTGCACGAAACGCCCAACGAATGCCGTAAAGCGGCCGGCATTACTCGAAATCATTTTCAACAACTCGGACTGTTGATTGGCTGGCAACCTGGCAATGTCGTCGACGTGGCGACCAATTTGCACCGCTTGATCAGTTGTTATTCTCAAGCTCAGCTCCGCGCCGTCTGTGCCAAACGCTCGTGCAAAGCGAACACCAACGCCGGGGTGCCTAGCTTCGGCTCGGAGAGCGACGGTTCCAAGTTTCATACTCAGCGTGGCCAACTCGCGGCCGGTGCTGCCGGCGGCGAGCCGCGATGCCGCCGTAGCAACTTCATCAGCAGGAAGTTCGTCGAGCAGCCTCAACACTGGAAGGGCTTCGGGTGCATTGTCCAATGCGCGAACCACCTCTGGTCCGTGCTTGGCGACCAGCTCGCCGACCTCAACAAAAGACTTCTTGCCACCCTCGCGAACCACTTTCTGCGCAGTTCGTTCGATCAGCTCTTCGCCAACCTGTTTGGTCATCTCCTTGACTGCCTGTTCCGTCGCTTCCTGGCCAGTCTCTTTTGTGAGGTAGCGACCGATCGCCTTGATGATCTCGCCGCCAGCGGAGGCGTGTGCCACAGAATACGGCATGGCCGTTGCCACAAGAATCACAATCAGTGATCTCAAAATTGGCTTCACAGAGCACCTCCATCCACAATTCTAACTCGCAGCGAATCTTGATGGGCCTGGCGGATTATGTCACAACTGCCACGAAGTCCGTCTCGCAAGGCGGGTCGATCCGCTGTCCCTGCGATCACTTCTTGGATCAAATCGTCAATTAGTCCGTTGAGTTGCTCCGTCATTTTGGCTTCAAAGCTGCTAGACATCCACCAATCAATGACTACCCCGATCACGACCCCGACCGCGAGGCCAGCAGCCACGCCGACTGGTCCACCCAGTGAACCGCTCCCGCCACCAACGGCTGCGCCGCCCGCCGTGGCCCCGCCCGCAGATGCGGTGCTCGTGCCGACCGTCGCCGTCAAGCGTACGATGAGCTGTGCAAGCAATTGTTCCGCAGCGAATCCACCGACTCCAGAAGCCACCTCTGCGATGATTCCTTTGACCACTGAGTCGCGTGCTGATTGAGCGGTGTAACCCTTCAAGCGTCCCGAAAGATCGCCGGCGAACTTGGAGTAATCAATCTCTGGCAGCCCCGGGAGATCATGCGACGAAATCGCCGCTCGGATATCCGTCACAAGAGCATTCTGATTCGCTTCGACATCAGTTCGAAACTGAGCCAGGGCATTTGCGATGTCATGCGCCAATTTCTTGTCCGTAAACAGGTGTTTTCCGAACTTGGCTTGAATGTAATCGCTGACGTCAGTCTTTTCGTACCACCAATCGCTCGGCATACGGCGAATCACGCCCAGCCGCGTTCCCCAAGTATTGATCTCTTTATAGAACGGCTGAATGCCCGCGCGGTAGCCGTTAAACGATTCCTTCAATCGAGTCACGCAACGCTCTGCGGCTTCGCGGTTAAGCTTGTCCGCCTTCGTGATGCTCGGTTCGACGTCTGCCTTGAAGAAAGCGTCGCGCTCGGCACGCAGATCCGCTTCCGGCTTCTGCGGCGAGATTACAGCCGGCATTGCTGGAGCAGTAGGTACCGACGGAGCGTCGGCCGTCGGCCGCAAAGCGACCCACGCGATCAATCCGACGCACAGCAACAACACAGTTGTCAAGCCGACAGTTTTTAGGTTCATAACGATCTCCGGGCTCAAGTTTCATGTGGCCATTGCGATAACTTCAACTCGGGAACGCCTCTCAGCAGCAACCATAGTTGTGCTCTTTTGGGCGCGACTGTTTCGAAACTCGTCACCAACACTAATTCGCGTTGAGCATTATACTACACGCAATCTTGACCCTCGCATGACGAACCGTCCTGCGTCACCAACGAGCTCGAACCGTGTCCTCGATTGGTCGCATCAACCGAGCGGGCGTAGAAGGCATCCTCAGTGCTTCCCTCATCAATTGGCGGAATTGACCGAACTCGAAATGACCAATAATTAAAGCAGGGAGCAGGCTCAACGATAGTTCGCCAGATACACCGCCTACGACAAAGGTGAGCAACGGCACTCCTCGCTCGACTACCTGTCATCCGACGAATCCAAACACAAACAACGCCGCCCTACACAAGCCAAGTACCTATCCTCGAAACCAGGAACTCTTCAGCGTTCGAGTTGTCTTGCATCGCGATTGATGAAGATGAAGCCCAGAAAACGGCATTCGTCACACCCATGCATAGGCAAAGGCGCCGTCGATTTTGAGTGATTGCTCCTGGGCTTGCTGGCGAAGGGCCTCGACCTCTTGCTCGAACTGTTCCCGGGTCATGTGCGTCTTCTGTTGTTGCTGGACGCGGTGCCGGATCGCCAGAACGCGATTGATCTCTTCCAGGCACGCCATCAGGTAGCGAAGACGATTGAGCATGGACTGCCGAACGGTCTTGATGCTCTCGCGCCAGGTCGATCTGATTTCTGCGTGGCCTAATCCTCGAAAGTGTTCGAAGAGGTTCGCATCGTCGGCGGACTCGACGTTCGTTTGGACTTTGGCCAGTTGAGCCGCCTGATAGATCTCCGACAAAAGCCGTAGCGTCACGCCATCGGCTTTGAGCTGATGATCCAGGTACGCTTGTGGATGTTGGCCGAGCACTTGATCGAAAACTGTTTGCCCGAGCGATTGCAAGGTCGGCGACTCGGCATCGACCAGATGGACAACTCTGCTAGGCTCATTCAACAGTTCAAGCGATCGACATTGCGTGCCTAGGGCCAGTAGGTAGTAACGACCCAGCGAATGCATTGCATCGATGCGCGGTGGCTTTTGGTCAAGCTCTTGGCTCACGAGATTCCGGTAAAGGTTGGTGGCGTCGACGGCCTCTTTGTGGGCATCTCCTAGATCCCGATCCTTTCCGCTCCCTTCAAACTTCTTGAGAAGCTGAATCGACGTCTGCAAGGGGACTTGATTTCGTGCTTCCAAAACCTTCTTGATGTCATCAAGCTTCTTGTCAGCTGCCTTAAGCCTTCGGTTGAGTGATTCGAGCCGCCAAAGCATCGCGGTAGCAGCAAAGGAACTGATGCCGAGCGTCCACATGGACAAGTGGGTGAGGTTCCCAAGCGTACTGGAAGAAGCGACCGATGCCTTCTCGATCGTTTCGACGACGCTCTGAATGCGGCTTTGGCTATCGCTCAACTGTTCCAATCCGCCGATGACTTGAACGCCATTGGCCCCGCTCCAAACAAGCATGTCCCCGACCCGAGTGAGCAATCCTTGCGGATCGCTAAGGACGGATTTCGCGACTGGGACCGTAACCTCCACCAGATTACGGAGCAGCCAGAGGCTAAGAGGTCCTTCCGTCGGCACGATGTCAAGCATTTGCAGCGAACTCATGGGGAGCGACTCCTTATGACCGAGCTCGATCCCAAGGGGCCGAGCGACCGAGGGTAATATGTAGACTATCGAATGACATATGATCATCTGTAGAGTAAACAACTGCCAGCCGGGAAGCTATCCCGCATGGCAAAACTTGAGGTCATTTTTGGGCAGGTCATTCGCCGGCGGCGCGAAAAGACAGGTATCTCGCAGGAGGCCTTCGCCGCGAAGGCCGGCATCCACCGGACGTACGCCAGTGCGGTCGAACGGGGCGTGGTCCAGGTGAGTATCGGGGTCGCCATGAAGCTCGCGACCGCTCTCGACACACCACTCAGCCGTATCTGGAAAGATGTCGAAGACGAGTTGAACTGATTCCTGACTTCCCTCCAAGCCAACCCTTCTAGCCTTTTTCATCTCGTTTTTGCATTGCTTTCGGCCATGACCACTGGCCACAAAAACCCGCCTTTCGGCAGCGAAATCACTGATCTTGAGTGTCAGACGCCCCAAAGTGGGCTTGCGACACTTTTGAGTTACGGGGCAGCCTTAGCTAAAGGACGGTCAATCGTGACTCATCAGGAAAAGGAGCGGAGGTATGCCTCAATGCATGATAGATGTGGCCCCCCAAGCGGTCGAATGGCTGTGGGCGTCACGGATTCCCCTCGGATCCATGACTCTTCTTCAAGGGTACCCGGGCTGTGGGAAATCGTCACTGACGATCGATCTCGCGGCCCGAGTTTCACAAGGGAGGGCCATGCCCGTGGATACCAGGCCTGGGTCGGGTGTTGGTCGGCCTGTTCTTTTCGTCGCACCCGAGGATGCGGCCGAAAGTGTGCTGCGAGGGCGACTGGAGAGCGCCGACGCAGACTTGAGCAATGTTTTCTTTCTCACGTCAGAGGAGGTCGACCAGCTTCGGGCCGATCCGCGCCTGCTTTCTCATCTCATCCTAGAGTACAAGCCAACATTGGTCGTTGTTGATCCCATTACCGATATCATCGGCGCTGGTTCCGAAAGACAAGTTCGAAAAGCCTGTAACGAATGGGGAGTTGCGGCTCAGCAATGCCGTACAGCCATCGTGCTCGTCCGACACTTCCAGAAGGAATTGCGCGGCCATCTCAGTACCCATGGCTTGGGTTCGATCGGCCTTTCGGCCATGGCGAGGTCGATACTCTCAATAGAGACTATCTGCGAGCGTGGGCGCGAGGCGATTGTTTCTGTAACGAAAAACAACTATGGACTGGCAGGTGCGCATCTTCGGTTCAGGCTTGGTGAAACCATCGAATGGATCGGCTCCTCGCCGGTGGGAGTTGGCGACCTATTGGGCAATTCCTCTCGGCCACGCGTCGAAGCGGCAAAAGATACTCTTCTGCTTCTTTTAGGAGAGGGGCCGGTTCGCGTTAAAGATTTGAAAAAAGCGTGTCAAGCCCATGGGGATTCCTGGGCGTCCGTTCGCCGTGCCAAGGTGGAGCTAGGGGTGGTTATTATCCGTCAGGGCTTCGGAAAAGGGAGTTATTCGACATGGGCACTGCCCGAGACCCAGGAGATTCGGGAGCGTGTCGAAGAAATGCGAAGCCGCCAAATGGACCAGCTCATGGAGAATCTGCGATCGACGCCCGCTCAACCTCCACGAAGCAGGCGTCATCGTGCCCGGACCTAATCCCGCCATACATGCGCACGTCGGTTGAGCATGTATGCAGCGCCAAGAGCCGGATGTATTATCGTCAATACACTTCCGCAGCGGCACCTGCTAAATACCGGCCGTTTTTGTGTCATCATAGGTGATGGAGAAACGGCCCAAGAGCCAACAATGAATCGATCCTCAACCCCTGCGAACCGTTAGCGTTCATGAGCGGCTGGCTGGCGTGGCTTTTCCTCGCAAGCATCCATCTTTGCTCCCTCTGAACCCACCATGTCCCCGCGCAGGCTAAATACTTGGCGTTTCTCTGTCATCATAAGTGAGTGAGACACCTTACCGTCTCGCTCCTCATCTGTTCCCACATCATCACCCCCCAACGAAAGGAGGTCCCGTGGAATCTTTGGCACTCGTCGTGCCTCTTGCTCTGGCCTTGGCGGTTGCGGTTGCTGTCTTGGCGAGAGAACGTCGTCTTCGACTTGCCCTCGAACGACTCGTGCAACAACTCATCGACCGCTGGAGGAGACA
>JAIELF010000046.1 GCA_019753235.1 bacterium | reverse complement strand
ATTGATGATTCCCCCATGGGGGAATCATCAATCCACCCTACTCGACCAACGGAGCCTTCTTCCAACATGTGCGCATAAAGACGGACACTACCCGTCCTAGATTCGGATCGTACCACCTCGCCCCATGAAGCGATAGACCGCTCACCAGGTCTCCCTCTTGGCCAATGTAGCCCAAGCAACTCATGCGTTGGATTCTTCGAAGGTTGGCATTTCCAACACTGACGCCGATCTACTTCCTCATAGATCATTTCACGACAGTCATGTCAAACAGTCTTCGACGTTCTTAGTACCGGTCGGTGCTGTTCTTCGACCAAGTCACGAATTCGATTTCGCTCATCGCTGGTCACAGTATCCTTGAAGTTACATTTATCGTTACGAATCTCAAACAGCTCCCCCAAAGAAGCCCAATCGTTTAGCAGCGTTGCTAGACTCTTGCACCAAGCGTGCTGAAAGTTCAATTCGAGCGGCTTTTCATGACGGAAGCGTCGATGCCGCTTAAGCCATGCAAATAGCTCAATCGCAACTTGATAAACGTTCGCGTGGCCCAGTGAATCGATAAATCTCTGCACGGCAAGGCTGTTGTCGACGCCGTTGACAAAATTGAGTAATTCATTGATCGAATTGTTCATTTTTCACCTCAGTAACTACGCTTGATAAAATCGAGCATCTCATTAATTGTGCCAAAATCGACATTTCCGCCACTTGCACGCTGAAACTGGCGTTCGTAGAAAAATGCACGCTTCTCCCATGCGTAAGGATTGACACTATAAGGAACTTTCAAAGTACCAACCAACTCGTCAAGTACATGAGTTCCTTCATGAATGACTTCGCTTAGCAAATTAGGGGATCCACGACGTAAGTAGATTTGATCCAGCAACTGAAAGGCTTGTGGCGAGCGACCAGTTCCGCCTTTCGTATTGTAGGCTCGATCAAACATCGAATCCCCCAAGACATTCAGCTTAATTCTACCTTCGCCAATTGCACCAGCAACTCGGTTCCCTTGCTCGGTGAAGCCCGTGAGGTTGTCGACGATATTCGCTCGTGAAACGGTGCCCCCAGATCGCGTCGGGCTCGCCCCCACGCCTGGCAGAAACGCCTCGATACCGCCGATGTCGCCTTGGGCGAGGCGGACGGCACCTTGTCCTTTGTCGAACCAGTCGGCAAGCCGACCTGAAGTGCTGACGACGGTCGATATCGCTCGCGGAGCAAACATCGTTCTGGCTGGTCGAAACGAGATCGCCCTTCAAACACTTCGAGACGAGATCGGTGGGACAGTCCGCATCGTCGACGCCACCAACTTTAATGCTGTCGAGGCGTGTTTGCAGTCAGTGGTAGAGGAATTCGGTCAGTTGGATGGTGTCGTCAATGCCGTGGGGTCGATTGTACTCAAGCCCGCGCACTTGACATCGGAGTCGGAATGGGATCACACCATCGCGGCCAATCTTCTGACAGGTTTCGCTGTTGTTCGTTCAGCAGCAAAGTTGATGATTTCAACGGGGGGTTCGATTGTTCTGGTATCGTCAGCAGCAGCCCGCATTGGATTGGCAAATCACGAAGCGGTCGGCGCGGCCAAGGCGGGACTGATAGGGCTCACCCTTTCGGCAGCCGCCACTTATGCGAATCGGGGAATTCGTGTCAACGCGGTTGCCCCCGGCTTGGTCGCAACGCCGCTGTCTCACCGAATCACATCAAACGACACATCATTGAAAGCCTCGACGGCAATGCACGCGTTGGGGCGAATTGGACATCCCGACCAAATAGCCTCGGCCGTTGATTGGTTCCTTCACCCTGACCAATCTTGGGTGACAGGCCAAATCCTGGGTGTGGATGGTGGGCTTGGATCCGTCCGCAGTCGATAGCAGTTATCCACCCTCGGGCGACCGGTCAACATCTTGAAAGACGAACTACTAAAGGTGTTTGGGGGCTCATCCGCGAATAGCGAGAATGATCGAAGAAGAATCAGTGCCCCGGTCGCGAGCGCCCCGAAGGTATTGGGCATAAGGCACTTCCATACTCGAGTACGGTCGTCTCAATGGCCACTTAAACCCTGTAGAATGGTACCCAGGAATTTGTTTTGGGCAACGAAGGGGATCGTTTGTCCGTAGAAAGAGGCTGTCAACACTTGGCCTGGGAAAGACTGCTTTGGAGCCTACGAATGCCGTGGACGGCTTGATGGCGAACTCTCAGTTCGTGCTGCTCACCGGAGCAACAGGCTATGTCGGCCGACTGCTTCTCCCCTGTCTTTTGAAAAGAGGTCTCCAAGTCCGCTGCTTGGTTCGGGACGCATCCAGATTGTCGGCCTTTACGTCTCCGCGTTTGGAAGTCGCGCAAGGGGACGTTATGGATCCGCCGTCACTTAACCGAGCGATGGATGGAATCGAAACCGCGTACTATCTCATACACTTGATGGCTGGTGCGGGAGACTTCGAGTCCCAGGACCGGCAGGCAGCCAAGAATTTTGCAAAGGCAGCGAAAGTCGCCGGCGTCAAGCGAATCATCTACCTGGGCGGCCTTGGGGACGAACGCAACGCCAACCTTTCCGTTCACCTTCGAAGCCGTCATGAGGTGGGAGCGATCCTCAGAGAATCTGGCGTTGAGACGATTGAGTTTCGGGCAGCGATGATCATCGGGGCGGGAAGCCTTTCGTTCCAACTACTCAAGTCGCTTATCGAACGACTTCCGGTCATGCTTTGTCCCCGTTGGCTGACGACACCAACCCAACCGATCGCAATTAACGATGTGCTCAGCTACTTGATCGCCGCGATCGATTTACCAGCTGATAAAAGTCGCGTTTTTGAGATCGGTGGACCAGATGTCGTTGCTTATATCGACCTCATTCGTGAGTACGCCAAACAAAAACATCTTCGTCGGTGGTTGATTAACGTCCCGCTGTTGACGCCCCATCTGTCGGGCCTGTGGCTCGCCCTGGTGACACCGGCGACCTACCGGGTGGGTCGCCACCTCATTGAGGGGCTTCGAAATCCGATGGTTGTTTCTTCGACAGACGCGATCGACGTGTTTCCGATTCAACCGGTGGTCATCCAAGAAGCGATGCGACGAGCCATTCTCGAAGACCAACAAGGAGGAACTCTTTCCGCCATCGGTTAGGTCGTCATGGTCACTCCGTGTTGATTTAATTCCATGGGAGAGTCGAAGCCGATCGTGGTAATCGAGAAACTATCGCATGAACCAGATCCTCTCGGTCCATGCTTGCAGTCCAGCTGAATCTCCTGCCGGTCGATTAGGAGCGTATTGAAAAGCAAATCCGATGAATTGTTGGCGGAACCCTGCCGTTGGCAGACTCGCGCGGTTCGCGGCCCGCAGATTTCACTTGGTGAACATCTCCCTGCCGTCTTCTCCCTGCTTTCCGGGGCCCCCCTCTTCAACCAGACTGAATCAGCACGCTCCAGTAGGCCCCGTGGATGATGGAGGTCAAGTCGTCGCCGATGGAAACTCGTTCGGGCCATGTGTCGATTTGTCGCGAAAGAAGAATGGCAGCCGGCGTCGTCGCAACTACCCTTTCCGCATGGAGGCGTGATGGTTGCTCGGAGCGAGGTCGTGAATGCGGATTGCCGTGATCGGTACAGGGATCTCGGGTTTGATGAGCGCGTACCTGCTGGCCGAAGGAAACGAACTAACACTATTCGAATCCAACGATTATGTGGGTGGGCATTCGAACACCGTGCAGGTGAGTCGGCCAGGCGGCTCGGTCGCCGTCGACACGGGATTCATCACCTATAACGAACGGAACTATCCCCTATTTACGCGCCTGCTTCGCGAGTTAAATGTTGCAACTCAAGCCACGACGATGAGCTTCAGCGTTCGCGATGATCAAGCGGGGATTGAGTACAACGGCGAAACATTGGGCAGCCTCTTTGCGCAGCGTCGGAATCTGTTTCGGCCCTCCTTCTGGGGAATGATTCGGGACATCCTTCGCTTCAACCGCGAAGCACCTGGTCTTGTCGACCGGCTTGGTGAAGGTCCCACCCTCGGCGAGTTCCTAGAAGCCAATCATTTCGGGAAGGCTTTTGTCGATCGTTACCTAGTTCCGATGGCAGCCGCGATCTGGTCGGCCGAGCCTAGACAGATCGGTCAATTCCCAGCCAAATACTTCGTGCGATTCTTCCAGAACCATGGGCTGCTGACGGTCTCCGATCAACCGATCTGGCGAACAATCGTCGGCGGATCGCGTTGCTACGTCGATCGGCTCATCGAGAAGTATCGGCACGGCATCCGACTATCGACCCCCGTTCGCTCGATTCGCCGGGAGAGCGATCGCGTGATGGTGACGACCGACGGGGCGGCCGACGAAGTGTTCGATCAGGTGGTGATCGCCGTCCATGCAGACCAAGCCCTGCGGATGCTCGCCGATCCAAGTCCAGATGAGCAACGGGTTCTGTCCTCTTTCCGGTATCAATCAAACGACACGGTCCTGCACACCCAGGCAAGCGTCTTGCCCCATCGAAAGCTAGCATGGGCGAGCTGGAACTATTGGATCCCGCCCGAGCCGACCTCGGCCTGCACCGTGACTTACAACATGAATAAGCTCCACGGATTCGATGATCACTCGGAGACCTTCTGCGTCACGCTCAATCCGAATGATCGCCTTGCCGAGGATCAGGTGATTCAGCGATTCCTCTACGAGCATCCCATCTATGCCAAGGAGGCGTTCGACGCGCAGCACTCTTGGTCGATAATCAATGGCGTCCGGCGGACATACTTCGCGGGTGCGTACTGGGGTTACGGCTTCCATGAAGATGGGGTTCGCAGTGGATTGGCGGTTGCCGAGCAGATGGGGCGGACATGGTAACGCAAGCAAGCCGACTTTATGAGGGTTGGGTTCGGCATCGTCGATTCGAACCGGTACCGCACTCGTTCCGCTACCGGGTATTCCTGCTCTACCTCGATCTCGAAGAAGTGGCTCATCTTCCGCTGCCGGGTTGGTTGTGGTCGACTTCGGGGTGGTCGTTGCTGGCGTTTCGTCGGAAGGATCATTTCGGCAACCTGGCTTTGCCGTTGACGGAGGTCGTTCGCCAAGAGGTGGACAGGCAGATCGGCCGTCGGCCGACGGGTCCGATCCGTCTTCTAACGCAGGCGAGAACCTACGGATATGTCTTCAACCCAATCAGCATTTACTACTGCTTTGATGTCGAGGAAAAGCTCGACTCATTGTTGCTGGAAGTGACGAATACCCCCTGGGGTGAGCGGCACTGCTACGTGCTGCCGGCCGATGAAGTTGACGGGTCGTCGTGGCATAGGAGAAAGAGTTGGCCGAAGGCGATGCATGTCTCACCGTTTCTTCCCATGGATCTAGACTACCGGTTTTTGTGGACGGAGCCGGGCAGCACGCTGACGGGCCACATCGAATGCATTCGTTCGGGGCGAGGCATTCTCGACGCGACCTTGTCGCTCCAGGCTCGGCCGCTGACGACCGAACAGCTATCGCGGTGCCTGGCGTGGCATCCACTGCTCACCCTGCGCGTGATGGTCGCCATTCATTGGCAGGCGTTGCGGCTTTGGTTGAAGCGGGTTCCCCTATTTAGTCATCCGTCAGCGGCGGTGGAGAGATCCGCCTGATACTCAAAGGCGGAAGGTCGGCCATGGGCGGTCATTGACATGGAGAGGGATTGATGACAGCGATTTCGACACGATGGCAAACGATAAACTCTGATTCTCTCGGGTCTTCGGATGTAGGTCCGGCCGAGCGGGGTCGATGGATCGACCGCCTCGGTCGAGTCCCTATGGTTCGACTCTTTGAGCAAGTGACGAATGCTCGCATCTCGCTGATAGAGGGGGAAGCTGCCACAACCTTTGGGCCTGTGGATGCTCCGTTGCAGATTGAGTTGGTCATTCATCGTAAACGGGTCTGGGGCGACCTTCTTCTGGGTGGAACGTTGGCCGCGGGCGAAACTTACATGCGTGGAGACTGGTCCACGGATGACCTGGTTGGACTCATTCGAGTTCTACTGCAGACCGACTTACAGGAATTGGCGGCATCGAGTCCATGGGTGTCGTTTGCGAATCGTGTTTTTCACGCTCTACGCCGCAACACGCCCGGAGTGGCGAGGCAAAACATTGCCGCCCATTACGACTTGGGCAACGACTTCTTTCGGCTCTTCCTCGACAATTCGATGATGTACTCAGCAGCCTATTTCGACGACAGAAAGACATCGTTGGAAAAGGCATCGCGAGCGAAGGTCGATCGGCTTTGTCAAAAACTTTCCCTAGCGCCCGGCATGGAGGTGATCGAGATCGGTTCCGGTTGGGGGTATCTCGCCTGCCACCTGGCGCGAGAGTACGGTTGCCGAGTCACCACGACCACCATCTCGCGGGAACAGTTTTCGTTGACCACCGAAAGAGTCGCACGCGAGGGATTGCAGGATCGAGTCCGTGTCGTGCTCGAAGATTACCGCTCTTTGCGCGGAGAATTCGACCGCTTGATCTCCGTGGAAATGATCGAAGCGGTAGGCCATGAGTACCTTGACACGTACTTCGAACGTTGTTCGAGGCTGTTGCGGCCAACCGGACGAATGGTTCTTCAGGCAATCACCATTCCGGACGAACATCTAGTTGCTTATCGCCGGAATGTCGACTTTATTCAGCGTTACATTTTCCCTGGCGGAGCATTGCCGAGTTTGGGCCAAGTGATGCAATCGGTGGCTCGCAGGACCGACTTGCGTCTCGTTCACGGCGAGGATCTTCCCGATCATTACGCGCAAACACTGCGCGAATGGCGACAGCGATTCTGGAAAGCGGAAAAGGAGGTTCGAGGCATGGGCTTCGACGACTCCTTCCTTCGCCGGTGGGACTACTACTTCGCGTACTGCGAGGCCGCCTTCCTGGAACGGACGATTGGCCTAGCCCAACTGGTCTTCGAAAAGCCACGGCACGCGCATGAATAATTCAGCGTGCGCCGGCTCCCTCCATCTGATCATGCCGCAGCGAAGGCCTCGTCTCAAGGTTCGACGTGCGTCTCCCCCTAAACGCTCTCTGTGGGGTGCGATTCTGGACACTGCTGTTCAATCCTGGATTGCTGCTGAACTTCATTTGTGCGGGTTGGGAAGCTCGCGTCGAATGAATTCGTGTAGGCGGAGTTTTGTCTAACACTGGTCGATAGAAGGCCCCTCGGTGATAGCCCTTAGAAGTACTCTTGCTGCCATGGATGACGCGCTGCACATTGGAGCGATCAATGGGGGGCCCAAAGAGGCAACTACCGCATCTGAACTGCTAAATCCTTCAGCAGGCGGATTGCCAGGGTGCGGTCCTGGACATGAACGATGGCATCTTTTCCGCCGCGAATCCTCGTCATGGGCGTGGCGGCCGCTACAGCTTCCACAGTGGCAGCAATGACCCGATTTGTCGGTTCGCTGGAAGGAATCCAGCAGGAGACGTGGGCACACGGAGCCCAGTCGCAACCGAAAAACGGTGGAATCAGGCAACGCTGGTCGGTAGACTCGGGCCGATCATGGCTCATGGGAGCCATCTGGGAAGTTTCCGGTTGCTTGCTTTCAATCCGCTCGCCGTATCACGGAGTCCTGGTCATGATGTTCAGAATGGGATTCATGGTCTTAGTGGGTTTGACAGCCTCCATGTGCATAGCTGACGACGCGAAAGAAGGCCGCTGTTTCGAGCTGCGCATCTACACCGCCGCCCCGGGCAAGTATGAGGCTCTTCATCAACGATTTCGCGAGCACACCTGCAAGCTCTTCGTGAAACACGGGATGACCAACGTCGGCTACTTCGTTCCAATCGACACCAACGACCATCGACTCGTCTACATCCTCGCTTATCCCAATCCGAAGGCTCGCGTCAAGTCGTGGTCTGGCTTCATGCGCGATCCGGAATGGCTTGCCGCATGGAAGGAGTCCGAGAAGGACGGCAAACTTGTCACGAAGATCGAGTCGACTATTCTCCACGCGACCGATTATTCGAACGTCGTCACCCCAAAGGTCGGCGAGCCTCACCGCACCTTCGAACTGCGAACCTACACCGCGTCCCCGGGAAATCTCGATCGACTCAACGCCCGTTTCCGTGACCACACGCTCGCACTCTTTTCCAAGCATGGCATGGAACACGTCGGCTACTGGATTCCAGACGGCAAGGGTTCGGACAACACCCTCATTTATCTTCTTGCCCACAAGTCCACCGCCGACCGCGATGCCAGCTTCAAGGCCTTCGGCGAAGATCCCGATTGGAAGGCCGCCCGCGAAGCCTCCGAGAAAGACGCCGGTGGCTCCCTCACCGCCCCGGAAGGCGTGAAGTCCCTCATGCTGACCCCGACCGACTATTCGCCGATGAAATGAACTTACCGAAGAATCCGCGGGTGTATGGCGGCTTCTCCCCACGCGCAGAACCTTCTAGAAGATGCCTCTCTTCGAGTGTTGACCCCGTTTCGGGGGATATCTCCACGTTGTCGTGCCCGTATCGCCTTAAGACGTGGTAGGTTGCCCGTTCCGCCAGTGGTCGAGAAGTTCGTCTATGACGCTGACCACATCGCGATGGTGTTTGATGCCGATTCGCTCACGCATCGTTACCTGCATGGCCCGGGGATCGACATGATCCTGGCCGATGAGGCGAGGCAGTCGCGGAGCAAGACTGCCGATGAAAGGTGGAAACCGCCAGCGGAAACTTCCTTGACCTTTACTGGACGTTGCAAGATCATCAGGGCTCGGTGACGAGTGTTTTGAGTCACAATGGTGAGCAGACGAGCGTGGTGCAAGCGTTGACCTACACCGCCTTCGGCGCGATTGGCAGCATCAAAGACGGGGCGGGCAATGCCGTCACCACCGGGCCGATCAGTCGCTTCGCGTACACGGGCCGAGAGTTCGACCCCGAGACGGGCGACTACTACTACCGCGCTCGCTACTTCGATCCGCAGACAGGCCGATTCCTCTCCCAAGATCCGATCGGCTTTGCCGCCGGCGACATGAACCTCTACCGCTACGTCGGCAACAGCACCCCCAACTTCACCGATCCAAGCGGGCTAGCGGCAAACGGTTTTTGGTCAGGTTTTGGAGCAGGGTACTGGCACTACTTAACGCATCCTTCTGAAATGCCTTGGTACGTTCGTTATCCGTTTTATGGGGCAGCTGGTACGTCCGCTGTTTGCTTTGCAGCTGCTGGGGGCGTTGGTGTGTACCAAGGAGCTGTCTTGGGAGGACGATCTATTCTGATTGAGAGTGGAGTGTCATGGGGGAGAATCGGTAGTGGGGGGATTATTCAGATACGCCCCGACAAGTGTCCGGTTTGGTTCCGGCTCGACTACCATGCGTTCTTCAAGGGCGGTCCCAATCGTCTTCACATTGATGCGCCAATCTGGAACTGAAAGCACTGGCCGTGGGGCAAGTAGTATGGTCAGAATCAAGACGGGTCGTCTTAAAGTGCTGAATCAAGACGAACTTGAAGATGTCACCATCCTAGAACCAGTTTCAAAACCTCCTGAGGCAGATAAGGATGCAGGCGAGGTGAAGGAACCCTTGATAGAGAAAGCTGTAACGTTCATGGCGGACGATGAGTCGGCGGAAGTTGCTGATCCATCCGATCGTTCGCTCGACAATCCAGCGGTGTCGGTATCGTCTCAGCTTTCGTCCGTCTTGCGTCGCCTTCCTTTTTCTCCCTCTTCGATGCGGGCAGCAGAGTTCGAGGCCGTGCGAACGAACTTCTCTTCGAAACGCATCGCTGTCGTAGGCTCGGTCCGCGATGACCGGGATCGGCTGGTCCTTGGGGCCTTCGATTTCGGCGAGGACTGGCGGCGCCACTTTGACCTCAGCTGTTCGACCAGACGCGGTCCGGCATGCAAGTGGAATTCCTTGGCCATCAGCCACCACCAGCCACTTTGTACCTTTTCCACGTTTGGTCGGGCCCACGTCGTCGCCCCTTTTTTAGCTGGCGAAAAGCTGGCATCGACAAAGATATGCTCCCAGTTGATGAGACCCTTCTCGTCGAGTTCATCAAGGAACGCGTGCCAGATCTCGACGAGCACGTTCTCGCCTTCCCAATACACCAGCCGACGCCAACAGGTCGCATACGACGGATACCAGTCAGGAAGATCTTTCCAGCGAGCTCCACTCCGAAGCACCCACAGAATGCCCTCCAAGCATTCGCGGTCACTCGCTGGTGGCCGACCGCCGAGCTTCGAGACTTTTCGCTTGGGCAAGAGCGGCTCGATCTTCGCCCATTGCTCGTCCGTGATAAACTGTTCTCGCTTGGCCATCTCCCGACTCCTTTCGGAGACAAGGAGAACATAAGTCGAGATTCAAGAAAAGGTTAGATCAACAAGGTTTTGAAACTGGTTCTAATAAGAGATGGCGAATTCTTTGAAGAAGACGTCAAATTAGAGAAAGAATTCAAACATGTAACGATTGTAGCTTGGGTGCCTGATGATGATTGTTCTTGGGTCGAGCGAGGAGGAATGTTCTTTCAATGGAGAGTTTCGCCGGCTAGGAAAGTAATTTTGACTGTGCATTCGGTTATCGAAATGAATATCTTAAGATTTCATTCGGGACCGGGTCCGCACGCGATCGCTGGCATCTCAAGTTCAAGGCCACAAGAGGTATGTTTCTGCTCCTACGATGGAATCACTATCAAGATGACTGTGTTGAACCTTGATATTGATTGCTACGTCACGGAAGATCTAAGCAAGGACAAATCCTTTCGCTATCGAAAATGCGGCCTTTTCTGTAGGAGTGAATAAGACGCTTATCGCGATCACTTGTGTTTCTCCATGAAATCATGAAGGACGTGCAGCCAATACGGGGGCATTAAAATTGACGAACTCGGTGACCCGTTTCCTGAGTCATGACAATGGACAGACGAGCGTGGTGCAAGCGTTGGCCTACACCTCCTTCGGCTCAATCGGCAGCATCAAAGACGGCCAGGGGAATAACGTCACCACCGGCCCGATCTCTCGCTTTGCCTACACCGGCCGAGATGTGCCCGGTTTAATTCTGATCGCACTTCCTACCGAATTAAAGATGTAAGGATTCGGTACCTTAATCGACCTGTTTGCCGAATTCTCAGAAGTTTTGGAGGCGGGGTTGGAGGTGGTGTCTGATGGCGCTGGTCGAGTGGAATTGGCGGCGATCGATATCTGACGTCTTTGGCCAAGTGGAGGGGAATGAGTCGCGTGTTGCGACGGGATGAGTGGGCTGCGAAGAGTCTGATCAGCGGCTCGGACGGGAGACGTCCGATCGATTTTTGTGCTGGACGAGCCATTGCTCCAACACGTGGGCGGCGGCTTTGAAGTCGTAGCCCAGCGCCAGCAAGAGATCGATGTTGTTGTAGTTCCGCTGACACGTGAAGCAATGGGCGAGGTTGCTGCGCGGATTGACGGTGGCGCGCATCTCGCCGCAAGAAGGACAGAGGAAGCGAAAATACCCTTCGACGTATTTGGACGGCGGCGCTTCGTTGCCCAAGCGGCCGATGGTGACTTCCTGTGCCCGGTTTAATTCTGATCGCACTTCCTACCGAATTAAAGATGTAAGGATTCGGTACCTTAATCGACCTGTTTGCCGAATTCTCAGAAGTTTTGGAGGCGGGGTTGGAGGTGGTGTCTGATGGCGCTGGTCGAGTGGAATTGGCGGCGATCGATATCTGACGTCTTTGGCCAAGTGGAGGGGAATGAGTCGCGTGTTGCGACGGGATGAGTGGGCTGCGAAGAGTCTGATCAGCGGCTCGGACGGGAGACGCCCGATCGCTTTTGGTGCTGGACGAGCCATTGCTCCAACACGTGGGCGGCGGTTTTGAAGTCGTAGCCCAGCGACCCTTCTTCTCAGCCAAATTCCGGGTGTAAGAAAACTTCCGGAGTTCGATCTGAATTCGGCTCGATTTCGGCCAAAAGTACGATCAGAGCGAGGTAAGGGACAGCGAGGAAATCGGGCAGCGAAACAGATACAACACCAATAAGCACGGACGGTATCGAGGGACGGGCATCATGGCAAAGGTGAAGGGCGACCAGGACGGAGGAGATCAACCCACGAGCAAGGGCAGGATAGCCCGTAAGCTTCCGCTTGGAATGAGGCTTCGAGGGGATGTTTACTACGCCTGGTTCAAGAAGGACGGCAAGCGATATCAGAAGGCGCTTAGCTCGGACCGCGAGACGGCCGAAACGAAGTTCCACGAAATGAGAGTAGGTGCTGACCGCCGATCGTTGGGTATGGTCGATAACAACGCACACCTAAAGGCGATCATGGCTGAATATCTAGCGGATCGGGCAAGGCTCAAGCGAGCGTCCTACGTGGAGTATTTGAGAGTTCGCCTCAACAGGATTCTTGACTACGTGAACGTGCGTAGGGTCTCTGAATTAACGGTAGCAATGGTCACGCACTATGAGCACGATCGGAAGGCAAAGGGAGTTTCCCAGCGGACGGTAAACATGGAGGTCGGCGCTCTAAAGACGATGCTCCGATGGGCGGTCAACCATGAGCGGATCGGTTTCAACCCGCTGGCGAAACACACAATAGCCAAGCACGACACCCCACGAGAGGGGCGAGCGTTTACGGGGGATGAGATCGAGCGGCTACTCTCAGCATCCCCCCAACCCTGGCGGGATATTTGGTATGCCTACCTTGTTGCCGGCATGCGGAAGACGGAACTCGCTTCGCTCCAATGGCGCGACATCGACACCGAGGCCCGCGAAATCATCATCCGAAAGAGTGTAGCTAAGACGGGAAGGGAAAGGCGGATCCCAATCGAGTCCGGTTTGTGGGAGATCCTGGAGCGCCGCAGATGCGAACCGAGGGAACCAGGAAAAGGTAAGACAGCGGCGATCACCCGGATGGTTCGAGAGCGGTTCACCAGGGAGCACGTTTTCACGACATCGGCAAATACCCCTTTGACGCACCGGTCAGGGATCAATCACGCCTTTATCCGTTGCTGCAAGCTGGCTGAAATCGAGCGGCAGGAGGTTGATGCCGATGGGAATGAAGTCTCTCATCTTGACATCCATAGTTTTCGTCGGACATTCGCCACCAACTTGATTACGGGTGGCACTGATCCTAAGACTGTTCAGGAGCTACTGGGACACCAAACCCTCGAAATGACGATGAACTTGTACGCGAAGATCAACACGGGCAACAAACGACAAGCAATCGCTACGTTGTCCTACGGGAAAGGGGTATCGTCGCCTGAGGGCGTGGCGGGTAGAGTTCCGCCTCGCAAAAACTCGACGGGGAGACAATAGGGAGACAAATACCATAGACAATCGATCGCAGTTGACGTAAACCCTTACAGGGAAACAAGCCGAAGTGGCGGAATTGGCAGACGCGCCAGATTCAGGTTCTGGTGAGGTAACACTCGTGGAGGTTCGAGTCCTCTCTTCGGCATTCCCTATAAAATCCGACTTTACGCTTAACGACGCTAGCGTACTGGCCTGCTCTTAAAAATTTGATCCATGCGCTCTCCTACCCTTCTCTTAACTGACCCGCTCTGGTTTTCTGATCCACTTCGAAGTTGAGTGTTTCAGGTGTCCAAGGCATCAGCCCGGAGCGAAGGCG
>JAIELF010000081.1 GCA_019753235.1 bacterium | reverse complement strand
GTTGCTTCCGAAGGCTTGGCTGCGGACGGCTCGGTGGCTCGCTTCGCGACTCGGCTGTCGGCCCCGGAAATCTTCGCCAACCTGGAGTGGGTGCTCGGTCCGATCGATCCAGGGGCACCGGATGTACGTCGACGAGCGGCCGGCCCCAAACGAAAGTTCGATCAAATCTTTGGCTTCGACCCTTCTCGGCCCGCCGAGGACGTAGAAGGAAGCATCCCCCAGGCACTCCTTCTCATGAATAGCCCGAATATCGAGCAGCGGATTTCCGCGCCGTCGGCGACTAACTTGCTGGATAAACTCCTCAAGACCCAGCACGATGATCGAGGCATCATCCAAATGCTGTACCTGCGCGTTCTCGGTCGGCACCCGACGCGGGCCGAGCTCGCCACCTGCGAAGCATCACTGCGGAATGGTCCCCATGACGAGGGACTGGAAGACATCCTCTGGGCGTTGATCAACTCGACGGAGTTTCTGCATCAACACTGATCAAGCCAATACAGGCAAATAGGCAAAGGGGCACGACATGAACGCCTATCCGATTTCACTCGCATCGGTCTCGCGCGACGGGGCTGTCTCGCGTCGACTCTTTCTGAAAACCGTGGCCGCAGCGAGTGCGGCCGGCCTCGGTATGCAGGATCGACTCGCCCTTGCCGCCGACGAGCTTCGATCGCACGGAAAAGCGATGATCGTCCTTTGGATGCAAGGTGGACCGACACAGTTTGAAACGCTGGATCTTAAAAGCCATAGTCAGTGCAAGCCGATCGCCACCGCGATCCCAGGGATCGAAATTGCCGAGCATTTTCCTCGCACGGCCAAGCTGATGAACCATTTCTGCGTGGTCCGCTCGATGACCAACAAAGAGGGAAACCACGCTCGTGCTTCGTACCAGCTTCACACGGGCTATCTCCCACTGGGGGGCGTCAAACACCCAGGTCTGGGGGCTCTGATCGCCAAAGAGATCGGACCGGCAACTTCGGAGTTGCCCAGCTTCGTGAGCGTCAATGGACCGTCCCAGGGCTCGGGGTTTTTGCCGGTCACCTACGCGCCGTTTCAAGTCGCCGACCCGGCTCGAATGCCGGAAAACACGTCGCTGCCTGTCACCGAAGCGAGGTACTCTCGGCGACTGAAGCTTCTTTCCAAACTCGAGCGGGGATACTTCGAACGAGTTGCTCCCGCGAGCGTCCAAGATCATCAGAAACTGATCGAGCAAGCCGCCAGCCTGGTCCGAAGCCAAAAGCTCGAAGCATTCGATATCGCCAAGGAGCCCGACAAGATTCGCTCGGCCTACGGCGACAGCGAGTTCGGCCAGGGTTGTCTGCTTGCCCGACGGTTGATCGAAGCAGGCGTCACGTTCGTCGAGGTTCAGCTCGGCAACTGGGACACGCACTTCGACAATGCGAATCGAGTGGCGAATCTGGCGGGACAATGTGATCCGGGAATGGAGGCTTTAGTCGATGATTTGAAGCAACGAGGGATGCTCGATTCGACGCTCGTGGTCTGGATGGGTGAGTTTGGCCGAACGCCGAAGGTAAACGTTCGCGATGGCCGAGACCACTTTCCACGAGCGTTCTCCATGATGATGGCCGGCGGCGGAATTCCGGGCGGACAAGTCATCGGCAAAACGGACGCAACAGGGAGTGTCGTTGACGATCGACCCGTCTCGGTCCCCGACCTGTTGACGACTTTTTGTCGACGTTTGGGAATCGATCCCACCAAAGAAAACATCGGACCTTTGAATCGACCTCTCAAGATTGTCGACGGTGGAACACCGATCGTTTGATTCCACGATCCGCCGAGCCGAGACCCTAAGCCAACTTGGCCGGCTCGACTCTCTCTTCGGGGTCGGTCGCGGGCTCTGGGTCGGCAACGCTCGGGGTAAGGCTTGAGAACTCTTGAAAGAGGGGAATCGCCCCTGGAAGACTGACGACCAGACCGTTTAAGCGGTACAGAAGACTGACGGCGACGGCGCTTGCCGCCGGGGCGCCAGCCATGCCAAACAGGGTCTGAAACAATCCTTCCAACACTCCCAGCCCGGCAATCGAAGGGAACACAGCACCAGCGGTGAAAATGATCGGTGAGAAGATGAAGTAGTCGATCAGCGCGGTCGGCATCGCCACCGATTGGCCCAGCAGGTAAATCGCGATGATGGTGCAAATCCACACCAGCAATCCCATGCCGATACATTTCGTGAGCTGCCACTTGTGGCGATGGTAATGGAAAACCGCGTCATCTACTTTCTTGATCGCCTGGCCCAGCGGTATCCGATCGAGGATATCGGAAACACGCAAAATCTTTCTCACCCGTCGGCTAAAGAAGAATGTGCCGCCGACCAACACGACGCTGGCCATCAACAACACCAACCTGCCGGACGAGTCGATCGCGCCATCGCGGAAGTATTTGATCCCGACACCGATCCCACCGAGAAGGATGACCGAAACGAAACCTACCACCCGATCAAGAAGGACCGTCATCACCGCCGCCGTCTTCTTGCCGGGTGATCGACGGGCGATGCTCACCGCTTTAACGAGGTCCCCTCCGGTTGACCCGGGAAGGACGTTGTTGCTGAGGTAGCCCATCCAGTTGATTCGGGTCACTTGCCAGAGACCGGGATTGATGCCGTGACTTTGCATCAACCATTGCCAACGAATCGAACCGAGGAAGAGAGCACCGAAAAACAATGCCAACGCGCCAAGCAAGTAGCCGAACTTGATCGTGCCGAAAATCGACAGGATGCCGGGAACATACTGCGTCGTTCCACCCTCTTGCAGGGCACCGGCCGGGATCGGCATCGGTCGGCCGTCAAACGTAGTCAGGATCCGATCTTGCCCCTGCTTGCGGGCCCAGCCTTCGAAGACCTGACCATCAATAATCAGTCGATCATGCCAGGTGATCTGCGTGACGACGTACCAAACCGCGGCCAAGGTTACGCCGAGCCGAAGGAGATTCCACACCAGGCCGCGGATCGACGATGATTGGGTTCCGCTCGCCACCTGCAAGCTCCTTCGGCGATAAAAGTTCGACCCTATACTATGTAACGTCTTCGGACCGGATTGGTCATGACCAACCAACTCAAATTGAGAAGACCTACCGAATCGATCGGAGGGGTTCAAAGGCTTCGGGCGACGGCTGATTAATTCCCAAGCCGTTGAAGTTGGCCCGCCGACGAATCGTCAATCATTTCAATTTTTTCGGGGGTATTGGCCCCTGCTTCGCGAGCGGAGGCGGGCCGAAGAGAGGTCGGCGATGCCAGCCGAGCAGTCGATCGCGTCTGTCCGACACGGGGGAGCATTTCGTGCGTAGGCCGAGCCGAACTGGCCGTCGGCAAGCTGGGTTCCGGCTCGACCGGCGTGTATCGGGCCGGCACGACGACGTTCCGATCGACGTGCCGAAGGGCCTCGGCAACCTCGCGATATTGCGATTCTAGCGACTGAATCAACTGATCAAGCTCTTGCCAGACGTCGTCGCTCCATTCGATCGCATGGCTCGTGATCGCCAATCGACCATCCTCTGTCGGCTGAGCCGTCCGACGTTCGATTGAGTGGTTCTCTTGGCTCGCGGAGGTCCGCCGAGAAACGATCATCTGCCGATCTTCTTGCAGGAGGTCGATGTACGTCCCCAGGGAAGAGAGGAGCCCACGAAGCTGGACGTCTGTTTTTCGATGGATTTTTAAACGAATAAATCCCTGGTCTAGCCGGTAGGGGGTCTTCGTCGCATCGAGATAGCGGACGACAAAATCGGGCGTGGCCGCTTCGTCGCGCGGCCGATCCACGAACGTCAACTCCTCGGCTGGCTTCCATTGCAGCCAAGCGAACGCCCCCAGGCAGAGACACGCCATCAGCCCGACAAGCAATTCCAAACCAAACGCCGCCCCGAGCGATCCCCGACGCGTTTCACTTTCATTCATGGGTCTCAAGATGTTGACTCCCGTTTGCGACGGTCGTCGTCTTAACTCATGACGCGGAAAAGCGGAAGGGGAGATCACCGCTTGCTCGAACCGGTCGGTGCGGAGCGATGCAGTCGAACGTCGGGATGCATGGTGTAAAGCTGATACCCAACATCATTACGGACAAGAATACCGCTCGATTGATTGTCGGCGGGGCTTGTGAGGGGGTTTCTTTCGTATTTTCTCCATTCTCGCAGGTCTTCCGAAACAGCCACACAAGTACACCACCGTCCTGGCCCCTCTTTTCCGAGGCCATGGTAGAAGGCGAAGTAGCGCCCCTGGTAGGGGACGATCTGATTGACAGCGATCGCCGACGCGTCGTACTCCCCCGGGCCGGGCCGAAGCACTGGTTCATCCGACACGTTCGTCCAGATCTTTGTGTCATCGGACGTCGCATGCCAGACACCGCGATCCAGTCGTTCGTAAAAGAGGTGCCAAACTCCCTTTTCTCGGTGCGCGGTGGGGGTGCCGAAAGGTCCTTTTGGGATTGGTTTTCCGTTGGTGAGACGGATATCGAGCGTGCCGACGCGTTCCCAAGTGATGCCATCTCGCGAGGTCAGAAGCTGCGCCTGGTCCCCTTTTCCCTCGGCAAACATGTAAAAATCTTCTCCATCGCGGATGACCTGCACATCTTCGACCCAGGCATCGCGGAAAATGGGGTTGGCAGGATGCCGGGTCCAGAGAAGACCGTCGGGACTGGTGGCGTATCCCAAAAACATGGGGCCGACTTTCTTGTCGACGTAGCCCGTAAACCAAAGGTGGTAACCCTTTTCATCGCGGAGAATCCACCCGCGCTCTCGAATCTGGGCATCCCAATTCCCCGGGCCGGCCCCTTTAAAAAGCACCATCGGCTCGGCCGGTAGAAAAGAGACCATCGCCGGCGGAAAAGAATCACTCAGCGACGCGGGATAATCCTGGAGCACCACGAGGTAGACAACAAACAGTATCATGAAACGTCGCTCCCGAAAGAGGGGTTGGCCGCGGTTATCGTAGCATCGCCGTTTCGGAAGGATGAGCCTTCTCGTGTATCCTCATGTCATTCATCTCCGCGGGCCCTGGGAACTGGATTCAGGCGTCGGCGATCCTCGGCAAGCGCTTAGCATGCCCTGTTCATGGGCCATGCTCCCATCCGTGCAGACCGGACATCGCCTTCGACGATCGTTCCAATGGGTCAAGCCCCCACAACCGCACGAGCGAGTCTATCTCGGTGTCGAGGGAGCCCCACCTGGGACGGTTCTGCACCTTGGGTCGAAAGAGATCGGCATCACTCGCTCCATCTGGGAAGAGTTGCGGGTCGATGTGACGGAACTACTTCGACCCAGAAACGACATCGACGTTCGAGTCGGCCCAATCACTGAAGGCAGCGAGCATGATTTCAGCTTCGCCAGCGACGTTCGCTTGATCGTGACGTCGGCATCGTTAGCCGATGCGCGCATCCACTGGCAGTGGGACGAACCGACTTCTACTCAGGCGATTGCCGGAAGATTGATTCTGGACGAATCATGCCGCCTGCCGCCGGGCTCGGTCGTTCAATGGGAACTGAATGATCAACTCGTCGGATCGAGAACTTTGGAGGAATGGGATCCAACCAAATCGTTCGGTTTCGCGATCGGACCGGTGACGGGGGACCCCTGGCGACCGCTCGGGCTCGGCTTGCCGATCCGACATCAGCTCCGCTGGCAAATCCGCCGTAATGACCAGCTTTTCTGGCACGAAGAGCGTTCGATCGGCCTGCGGCGGATCGAAGCCTGGGGGAGAGACAACCAACTGCTGCGCATCGGCGGGGAGTACGAGTCTGGGTTGCCTGATACTATCATCGACGCGCCATCGATTCTCGACCAGGAGCATTGGCGGGAGGTTCTCTTGCGGAGCGCGGGACGGATCAGTCTCTCGGGCAGATTGGCTTCCGACGAGTTGTACGATTGGGCAGACCGTCGGGGTGTGATCATCGACCACGACTGCAGAGGGAACGAAGAGCTCCGTCAGGCGATCCAGCGTCAAAGTCATCATCCTTCGGTCGTGATTCGAGGTTAAACGAATCGGTCATCGAGAAATGCTCGGGGCACGCGGGATGTTGCCACCGCCGCGTGCCCCGTATCCCTTGCGATGCTCTTGCATGGACCTTTCGAGCCGGCTGGGTGCCAGTCTCATCTGGATGCGTTGGAATCTGTGCCGGGCGCGATTCAAGTCCCTCTGCAAGAGTTCGTCAGAAGACAAGCATTACTTCGGATCACTTGCCTCTTTTGGTGAACCGAATTCTGATCGAGAATAGATGGGACTTACTCTCTCATGAGCAGTCGTTATCGATCGCGCGGCACGAAGCGTTTGCGACGGATGTTCCTCTCCTACCCAATTCGAATCGCGGAATTCGCTGCAACTCGATCGCACTTCCATTCAATCCTGTCACACCTGGCTTCGTTCTGCCATCCAATGGACATGCCGAAGCGCGTCCCGATCTCTTGGCAAAAGTTACAAACGATGCCATCCGATTGTAACTTCGGCCCCTCTGGACGACCCCAGCGACTTGCCTAACGCGGTCTGATCCCGAATGGAACAAATTCTTAAACGATATTATTTTTAGGGTTACGACGAATCGACATGATGATCGATCGGGTTTGGCACGATGGCTGCATTATCGATGATTGCGGCCAACGGAAGGTGCCGCGAGACGAAGATAAAGGAGAGGAACGAAACAGACGATCGGCTGCCTGCAGCCAACCCCCGGTTCTTTACACCACGATGGACAAGCGACGACGTTCTGGGGTTGGTTCCGTCTTCCTGAGTATCGCAACAAGGATCGCACCAAGGATAGTTCTTCTGGAAGACGCTGCGTCCTGGGGTTGAGATCGAAAGATCATCGGCCCGATGTATTTACACCACGACGACGCACCTTGTTTCTCGGCAGAGGCAGTCCGACACCACGCGACGACACCAAGGTTCAACACCGACGATGAATGTCGTTCCTCGGCCATCCAGCCCTCTGCTGGGTGGCCTTTGTCTTTTTCTTGGCCCGCCCGGAGACAGGAGGGGGTCGGCTCGGCCTTGTTCTGTTTCGAAGGGCGCGTCAAAGTCGGCGCCACGATCAGCAGGGGTCCGATTCCCAACCTTGATCAGGGAAACCCCGTCCGAATAGGAAAGGTGACGTCCGCGTGGAACCTCGTCCGAGCTCTCTCGGAGATATCGTCGAACGACTCGGGACACCAAGGGTTCTCGTTGTCGGCGATCTCATTCTTGATCGTTATGTCTGGGGCAATGCCGAGCGTATCAGTCAGGAAGCGCCAGTCATTCTCCTTCGGGCCGACCGGCGTGAGGAACGTCTGGGGGGTGCCGCCAGCGTCGCCATGATGCTCTCGGCACTCGGGGCAGAGGTGATCCTCGCCGGCGTCTTAGGTGACGACGCCACGGCCGAGCGTTGCCGAGATCTTCTAGATGCTCATCAAGTCGGTCATCACACCGTCCTTACCGATCCCCATCGACCAAGCACGCTCAAGGAACGCTACATCGGCCGAGCGCAACAAAAGCATCCTCAGCAAATGATGCGGGTCGACTACGAAGTGCGCGACCCTCTCGAAGAACCGCTGGCCCATCTCCTTATCACCGCCCTCGCGCAAGAGATCGCGAGTGCCGACGTCGTTTTGGTCTCCGACTATGACAAAGGTGTTTGCACCCCAACGGTGCTGCGGGAAGTGATCGCCATCGCTCGGCGGCATGGAAAGAAAGTGATCGTCGACCCGATTCGAGGTGGGAACTATGCCGAGCGCTATCGCGGGTGCAGCTCGATGACCCCCAATCGTCTCGAAGCAGGCTTAGCAACCGGCATCGAGATTCACGATGTGGCTTCAGCCATGGTCGCGGCCGAGCATCTTTGCCAAACGCTCGACATGGAAGCTGGGATCGTGACACTCGACCGCGACGGAATGGCACTCGTCCATCGCGATGGACGTCGGCAACACTTCTCTGTTCGGCAGCGCGATGTTTACGACATAACGGGGGCCGGCGACATGGTGCTGGCCATGCTCGGCATGGTCCTGGCCGCGGGCTTTGACTATCCCGAAGCGATCGCCATCGCGAACTCCGCCGGCGGTCTCGAAGTCGAAAGGATCGGCGTTGCAACCGTATCCAGGGCCGAGATCATCCACGATCTGAAAACTGCCGATCGGACGGGTCGAGAAAAGCTTGTCTCACGCGAACTCCTGGTCGAACAACTTCAGAGGCATCGCCAACAGGGAAAATCGATCGTCTTTACAAACGGTTGCTTCGACATCCTGCACGGTGGGCATGTCGGTTACCTTCAAGAGGCACGTGCTCAAGGGGACCTCTTGATCGTCGGACTGAACACCGACGCCAGCGTTCGCCGGCTGGGCAAAGGCCCCGACCGCCCCATCAATGACGAAAGGCAACGCGCCGTCGTCCTGGGGGCGCTCGAGTGTGTCGATTACATTTGCCTCTTCGATGAGCCGACCCCACTAGCGCTCATTGAACTGATCGAACCAACGGTCCTCGTGAAAGGGGCCGACTACAAACCCGAGGATGTCGTGGGTCGAGAATTCGTCGAGGCCCGCGGCGGGCGGCTGCATCTGGCCGAGCTGGTTCCCGGACGATCGACGACTCGGCTCGTTGACCAGATTCGTCAGAATCAATCCAACCAAGCTGCCTGATGACGACGAAGGGCAAGCAAGGGGGGACCCTTTCTCGCGAGGCAAAAGGCATCAAGTTCAATAAAGGATCGAACGCGGGTGAAGCTGATCGTCTTTTGTCCGAACTGGGTGGGTGATTTGGTGATGGCCACCCCTGCTTTACGCGCGTTGCGCGAAGGGCTTCCGGATGCGCGCATCGTCGGGCTGGGGCGCCCATCGGTTCTCGAAACATTGGCAGGGAGCCGATGGTTCGACGACGTCATCCGCTACCATCATCGCTCGGCCATCGCCAGCGAACGCTCCGCAAGCGTCGTCTGGCAGCTTCGTCAGCAGGCTTTCGATGTCGGCCTGCTCCTCACGAATTCGATTCGAACTGCTCTCATCGGCTATCTCGGCGGGGTCAAAAAACGGATCGGTTACGACAACGAAGGGCGTCGGCTGTTGCTTTCCGATCCCCTCGCACCGCCGCCCGGCTGGAAGACAGCCAAACAAGAGCCGATCATTGACAGCTACCTGACACTTGCTCGTCGGGTCGGCATCGAAACGACCTCCCGTCGCATGGAACTCTCGACGACGCCCGAGGACGAAACCGCTGCCGACAGGCTCTGGGCTCGGCTCGGATGGAAGCGAGAAGAGTCGGTCGTCGTCTTAAATCCAGGAGGTGCCTTTGGCCCTGCGAAGCGTTGGCCAAGCCGATACTTCGCGGAACTGGCGCGCCGACTGGTCGATGAAAGACGCGTCAAGATCTTGATTCTATGCGGGCCCAGCGAAAGAGGATTCGCTCGTTTCATTGCCGACGCTAGCCTGCGCCCTCGCCAAGTTCATAGCCTCGCCGAGGAGCAGATCTCTCTGGGGCTCTCCAAGGCAGTCGTCCGCCGTGCCAAGCTTCTCATCACTACCGATTCGGGCCCCCGACATTTTGGCTCGGCCTTCGGCATCCCGACGGTCAGCTTGTTCGGCCCGACGCATATCGGCTGGACCGAAACCTACTTCGAGGCCGAGACCAAGTTGCAGCATGCCGTCCCGTGTGGACCATGCCAACAGCGAGAATGTCCTTTGGGTCATCATCGCTGCATGACCGACTTGACCATCGATGAGGTTTACCAAGCCGGGCTCCATTCGCTGGATCATTCGATGAAGAAGGCAGGATAGCGTCGCCGCACTCGGCAAGGAGGCCGAACCATGATCGTCCCGGCCGAAGAGAACTCGCTTCTGGCAATGCCAAAACCCATGCGGACCATGGATGCCGGCCGGCTGCACGTTCACCCCGACTTTCTCCATCTCTTTGAGTCCCGCGGTTGGATGACGGCAGCATCGATCCTCAATGCAACGGATGTCGAAGTCTTTCGTCGGCTGCCGGATCGAGAGAATGCCCGCGTCCGATTCGCATCGCCTCACGCGTCGGCGTCACCTCACGGCACCTCATCTCGCGGTGAGTGCGTCGCCTACTTGAAGCGTCATCAACCCAGCGGCGCCCCTCTGGGCCGGGGCCCAGGATTTGACGAAGCCGAGGCAAGTCGATGGTGCGAGGAGGCCGGCGTTCGCACCCCCACGGTGATCGCCTTCGGGCACGATGATCTCGGCCGGGAGTTTTTTCTCGGACAAAATCTTTCGGGATACGAGCCGTCCGACGATTGGCTTAAGCGGAACGAACAGCAACGATGCTCGATGGATCGCATGACAGCGCTCCTGACATCCCTGGGAAGAACGATCGGCAAACTCCACTCGGCCGGCCTTTTTCACCGCGATCTTTACTGGTGCCATCTCTTCGTTCGCGAAGAAAGAACCGCCTCGTTCGATGTTCGCCTGATCGATCTGCAAAGGATTCATCGACCACACCGTCGGCGTTGGCGTTGGCGATTGAAGGATTTGGGACAGTTCGTTTTCTCGTTCCCGCCTGGCTGGGCAAGCCCCGGCGATCTACGAACCTGGTTTGCCGCGTATTTGGGAAAAGAGAAGCTTTCTCGCTCCGATATGCTTCTTTTGGAAATGGTCCGCTGGCGTGCTCGGTTCTACGCTTGGCGTGAAAAGCATCGGAGGTCGGCGTGAGGATCGCTTTAGTGGTGGGCAAGTACCACGCCGCCGGCGGTGGTGCCGAGCGTTGGACCGATCGACACGCGCGCTACCTCCTTTCGCAAGGATTCGATGTCGATTTGATTGCTCGCTCGTTTCACGGTCCCCCCGAACAGACCCGCTGTCATGAGGTTGTCACGCGCGCCGGCTGGGGACGTCGGCTACAATGGGCAAGCGCGGTCGAACGAAAACTTCAACAGGAGAAGTTCGATGTCGTTCACGATATGGGGGACACCTGGTCCGGTGATCTCTTCATGCCTCATCACGGGAGCAGACAAGCCGGCCTCGATCAGAATCTTCAACTGATCCCGCCGGCGCTTCGCCCACTGCAAGCGATCTTTCATCAGACTCTGCCCCGCTATCGCGAGTTTGCCGAGCTGGAACGCCGACAATACTCGGCGCCACGATCAACCCGGTTCGTGGCCATCTCGCAAAAAGTGGCTCGGGACATGCAAGATCGCCATGGTGTTCCCGCCGAGCGAATCGATCTGGTTTACAACGGAATCGACACCAGTCGATTCACGCCGGGCGACGGCTCGGCACTTCGGCAGCAGTGGGGCTGGGACGATCGGACGATCTTCCTACTGGTCGCGCATAACTTTCGGCTCAAGGGTCTGGGCGAATCGATCCGAGCGCTGGCGACGCTTGCGAAGAATGGCGAGAAGGTCGCCTTCGTCGTCGCCGGCAACGGCCGAGAGTCGGCGTATCGACCTCTCCTGAACCGGTTGGGCTGCTCCGAACGGGTCCGCTTTCTCGGGAATGTTCAGGATGTCGTTACTGTCTTCCGAGCCGCCGACGTCTACGTGCAACCGACCCATTATGATCCGTGCAGCCTGGTCGTGCTCGAAGCCCTCGCCTGCGGAAAGCCGGCCATCACCACATCGGTCAACGGAGCATCCGAACTCATGACGTCGGCCATGGGAGAAGTCATCTCTTCCCCCGGCGATCACCTGGCCTTGGTTCAGGCGATGAATCGATTTCTCGATCCGAGGGAACGCGCCCTCGCCGGTCAGGCGGCTCGCGACGCGATGGGCAGGCATACACTGGCCCGCAATTCCGACGAGATTATCTCCCTCTATCACCGCTCCCGACGCGATGGGCTCGCTTGGCCATCATCCCCCGCCGCCTGACCGTTGCCCCCCCAAAATCCCCTCGGCTTGCCGGCATAATCGAAAAAATCGTTTCATTCTTGCGCCGCGCCAACGGAGATCGATCAGATTGCGTAAACTTCCGTGCCGAGAGATGTGCCTTAAGGCGTACGATTCGATGTTGTCTTCCGCGGGCAAGGGATCGCGGCAGGCCGATACTGTCTCTTCGAATGGGGAGCGGAGGGTAACCCCCTCTTTCCATGGTTCGCGGCACCGGCAAGATCATGCGATCTTGCGGAAACGGGTCGCAAACATCGGGATGAATCTTTGATCAAACCGCTGGGGGAACACCCCATCGATTTGATGTTCCTTCTGTTGAGTGCTACATTACGGGACAAGATTCATCCCCGCGAGACGTTCGGCCAACGATGGGCTCCCTCTCTCTTAAAAAGATGGGGATCTCCCATAGGTGTCCGATTCTTCTCTCCCATGGTTCGCAGCGGCTAGGAAATCCCTATCCTGATGCGGCAAAAGGGATTAGAGAGAATGCCTCCCCCAGTCCTTGCGGATGAATCGCGGACGACGAAAGGGTCGGCAAGGTCGTTTGACAAGCCGGTTGTCGGAGGAACCTCCTTGTTCATGGAGTAGCCTTCGGACAGGCTTGCGACCGGTGATCGATCTCTTTTTGGTCTGAACACGTTGGGAAAGATATCGCAGCGAT
The DNA here is from genome assembly GCA_019753235.1 of bacterium. GTDB lineage: Bacteria > Planctomycetota > Planctomycetia > Kolteriales > Kolteriaceae > JAIELF01. The sequence continues at coordinate 1,132 of JAIELF010000081.1, read as the reverse complement.
AGCCCGCATCCAGAGAAGGAATATCGACGTGGATGACTTCGAACGCTTCCAACAGGAAGGGGCTTCCGGTGCGGGCAGCACCGCCGCTTCTACTTCGTTCGATCTGCTCGGGATTCTGATTCGTCGTAAATGGTGGATTCTCACCGGGCTGACACTGGGGGTTTTTGTCGGCTTTTTGATCTTTCAGAACAGCGAGCCGGCCTTCGTTTCGCTTGCCCGATTGACGGTCTTAAGGCGGGGCGGCGTCGATCAGTCGAATCGTTCGAATCCGGTCGATTACCAGCCCGTTCGATCGACCGATCTTGAACTCGAAGCTGTCAAGCTCAGCAGCCCAGAAATCATCAAGCAGGCTGTTCTCTCCAAACACCTTGAAGATCTCCCGACGTTTGCCGACTACAACAAAGATCTCAGCAAGATCATTCAGAAGCTCTATAAGTCGATCGGCGTGACGAAGGGGGATACGAAGTACGAAGACGCGGACGTTTTGAATCTCACGTATCGCGGCCCCAATCCGCAGGACACTCAAATCATTTTGGATGCGGTGATCGAAGCCTACCGAGCCAGCCTCGCCGGCACCTACACCAACACCAGTGCCGAGGTCAAACGGCTATACGTTGAAATGCGTGAACGAGCCGAGCGAGAAGTGAGCCAGATCGTCAGGCAGTACCAAACGCTGCAAGCGGAAGCCCCGTTCCTGGTGGGCGATACCAGCATGCAGCTCACGATGATGCCGTACCAGACGGCGATGCAGAAAGCACAGTCGGCTAATGACAAAGCCGAGAACTTGAAATCGCTTCGCGATATGGCACAGGCGAAGCTCGCCTCGGGCGAGCCGAGAACATCGGTTCTTTACTACTTAATGACCGAGTCGGCCAACATCACTTGGCCCACGCTTGAACCCGACGCCAAGCTGGAAGAACGTCAATTGGTCAATACGTCGCTGATCGAATCGCAGGCCAAGCTCGAAGAACTCAAAGGTAAGGGGCTAGGCGACAAGCATCCCGAAGTAGTTTCTACCAAGGCGAAAATCAAACTCTATGAGGATCGCAACGCCACCGATCCCGCCTTGGCCGAAGGTGCCGACGGCGAGAAAAAATCGGACCGAGCCGCCATCGGCATCATCCTGGACGAT
>JAIELF010000063.1 GCA_019753235.1 bacterium | reverse complement strand
GCTCGACAGAGAGAGACCAAGAAGAGCAACGTCCCTACGGCGCGAAAGGAAGATTCTGATGCCGACCATCACGCTCAAAGGAAACCCTGTCACGATCAAGGGGCCCGATTTGAAAGTGGGAGACAAGGCCCCGGACTTTCAAGTGCAGGGTACCGACATGGCCGACATCACGCTCGCGAGCACCGCGGGAAAAACCCGCATTGTTTGCAGCGTTCCTTCGCTTGACACTTCGGTCTGTTCTATCGAGACCAAGAAGTTCAATGAGAAGGCGGCCGAGATTCCCGGGGTTGAGATCCTGGTCATCAGCACCGATTTGCCGTTCGCGATGAAGCGATGGTGCGGGGCCGAGGGGGTCGACAAAGTCCATTGTGCCAGCGATCATCGAGACGCCAGTTTCGGCGAGAAGTACGGCGTGTTGATCGGAGCTGGCCCCCTCACGCGATGCCTCGCCCGGGCGATCTTCGTGATCGGTCCCGACGACAAGCTGAAGCATGTCGAATACGTGGCGGAAATCGCCAGCGAACCCGACTACGCTCAGGCGCTCGCCGTCGCCAAGGGTTGATCAACGTCGAACGTCGTTACCGGCGTCGGGGTGGCGCTTTTAGGTAACGAATGTTGTCGACAAGAACCGCCATTCGGCCCGGCAAACGTCGGCTGGGCTGAATGGTGAGGCTTTACGAGAGGGCCCCGGGGAGTCTTTTTCCTCGTTTGCTGGTAGTCGTATCGGCATTCGACACCTCGGCCGAGGGCGAAAAATCAGGGAGTCGACCAGAAGTGATCTCTTGCTCCCATTCGGCTAAGAGCGGCCAACCAACCGCGCAGGTCCCAAAGTCGGCAAGATACTGATAAGTGGACAATCGATCGATGGTCGACTCGATCAATGGCACATCTTTTCGAAAGACCGGCCCGTGACTTGGAAGCCAAAAGGAGGCCGAGTCATCGCGTATCCGACGCAGCGACGAGATGAAGTCGGGAATGTTCGAACCGTGATGGGCATCAATGACGCCAACACTTCCGTCCTTGTAAATGTTATCACCCACGAAGAGCAGATCGCGCATTTTGAAGGTGAGTTGGCCCCGCGCGTGACCCGGCGTGCTCCAGACATCTAATTTGATTTGACCGAGCTCGATGATCGAGCCTTCATCGATTCGCTGATCGACTTTTACCCTAGGCATCGGCAAATCAATGTCCTGCGCTTTGATGCGCGAGAAGGTCATCTCAGGGTCGGCACTCTCCATGGCCTCGGCCGCGAAAGGATGAGCAAGGATCGGAGCGCGAAGGATTTCGGCAGCCCTGTGAAACCCCTGTGTGTGATCGACGTCGGCATGCGTGGCAATGATCCCTTTGCATGCCGAGAGGCTGAAATCCATTCGGCGAATGAGATCGATGACCTCTTCCACCACATCTTCGTAGCCGACATCCAGAAGGACAAAATCCCCTGCGTCTTCGATGAGATAGGAGTTCACCCCAAGGCGATGACCCGCCTGGTAGTTCATCTCGATAACGTTCGGAAAAAGATAGCGACGACGGAGCATGTAACTGGACCTTTGCGGCGAAAGGGTTGGATCTCATCCCTCGCGAGTCTTCCGCACGCTCGGCCCCCGAGAGGCGATGACGGGTCGCCTGTCGTTACCGAGCGCGAAGCATCGGCCAGCTCGCGCGGTCATGCCGGCGGCGCGAACTCGCCTCGTTGCGGCACGCGCCTCTGGGAGATCCAACATCTCGCCTTCGAGATCGTAGGGGGGGGCCACCCTCGATTCAAGCAACGTCTTCCGAGCCGGTCGTTCGTCGTCACGCCTTGCCGAACTCGGGACAAAGCGGCAACATGGCGTGGAGAAGGTCTCCACCACCCTTGATTTCAGGCCCTCGTGCGAGGATTCTTTTTGTTGAGCAAACAACGCATGGGGCCGACCGATCGGAAATTCCCCCGGATCGAACTGCGCGGCGTCGAAACGCACAACCTGAAATCGTTCGACGTCTCGATCCCGCTCGAACGGATCACCGTTGTGACGGGGGTCTCTGGTTCCGGTAAGAGCAGCCTGGCGTTCGATACCCTCTTTGCCGAGGGGCAAAGGCGCTACGTCGAGACATTCTCCGCGTACAGCCGACAATTCCTTCCGCCTTATGAAAAGCCAGCCGTCGAACGGATCGACAAGATTCCCCCCGCAATTGCAGTTTCTCAACATCGCGTCACCGGGCGGGTCAGCCTCGCCGCCGCTTCTGGTCTGCTTGACTACCTGCGTGCCGCGTTCGCTCGGTCGGACCAGATCGTTTGTCCTGTTTGTCAGCTACCGGTCGCTTCTGGTCTCCCTGATGCAGTGATGGATGAACTCCTCATGGAAGCGGGTGGATCGTCTGTGACGATTCAATTCGAGCCGACCGAGTCGGGATCGACACCCTGGTCCGACCAATGGACCAAGTGGCGCGAAGAGGGTTTTCTTCGGGTCGAGGTCGATGGCCAAATCGCGCGAACCGATCAGCCTCCCCCGAGCCCGCCGGCCGAGGCGGCTTCGGTGAGGATCGTCCTTGATCGAATAAAGGTGGATCCCACACAACGAGGAAGATTCGTCGAATCGCTGGAGACCGCGTACCGTTTCGGAGATGGAAAAGCAGAGTGCCGATGGGGTCAAAAAGTTCGGCGATGCTTCGAGCAGCCTGCCTGCTCGACATGCGGCATGGCGTTCCCTATCCCAGAGTCGGCACTCTTTTCATTCGCGCATCTCGCTTCTGCGTGTCCGACTTGCCAAGGTCAAGGCGAAGTCGTTTCGATCGACCGCGCGAAAGTATTGCCGAACAAAAAGCTTTCGCTCGACCAAGGGGCGATCGCGTTCTTTCAAAAGCCATCAGCAAAAGAGCTTCTCGGCCCATTCCTGAGAGCGGCTCGACAAGCGAACATCGATACGTTGTTGCCAATCGAGGGCTTCTCTTCATCGGAACTGGCTCGGCTATTCGACGGTGAGCCTTCGTCGGGCTTTGAAGGGATTGCCGGAATCCTGCAGCGAGCCCGTCGCCGTCCCCATCGGCACCGTAGTGATCGTCAGGCTCATCGGCCGAACGTTTCTCCTTGGTGGGCTCCCTATCAGCGTCTTCAAACTTGCCCGTCGTGCCAAGGCGCGAAGCTTCGGCCCGAAGTTCTCGCCTACCAACTGGCGGGCCTATCCATCGCAAGCTTCCTTCGTCAGAGTGTCGGCAATGCACGTCAAACGATCGAAGAAGAGATCGCCCGATCGATGACCCGCGAACGTTGGTACCAAGAGATTCTCCACGATGTGAAGAGTCGACTGGTTTACCTCGACGATGTCGGCCTGGGATATCTGGAACTAGATCGCGCCGCGCGCACGCTTTCGGGGGGCGAATCGCGCCGAGTCAGCTTGGCGACGGCACTGGGAAGCCGACTGGCGAAGACTCTTTTTGTGTTGGATGAACCGACGGCCGGGCTGCATCCGCGCGATCTTGATCGGCTTTGGGAGACGGTCCTCGCGCTGCGACATCGAGGCAACACGGTCGTCCTGGTCGAGCATGAAACAGAATGGATGCGACGGGGAGACTGGTTGATCGACTTGGGGCCTGGTGCGGGGCGACAGGGAGGAGAGCTTCTCTTTCAAGGACCGCCCGAAGAACTTGATCCCGCGACTTTGTCGACGCCGACGGCGCTCTTTCTTCGATCGAAGGTGGTCCCAAAATCCGACGTCCGTTCTCCGTCGGGCGCGATTCAACTTCGCGGGGCGTCACTTCACCATCTTCAAGAGGTCGATGTCGATTTTCCGTTAGGAGTTCTGCTGGGCGTGGCCGGCGTGAGTGGATCAGGAAAGAGTTCGCTCATGGTCGATACATTGCATGCGGCCTTAGCCGAACGCGATGCGACCGAACCGCCTCATCCGGGAGCCTATCAATCGATCGCGGGCTATCAGAAGATTGATGAAGTCGTCCTGGTCGACGATCATTCCTTGGGGCGAACATCTCGCGGCAACGCGGCAACATACCTCGGATTCTTCGATGGCATCCGCGAGCTTTTCGCAAGCACCGCAGATGCAAAAGTCCGAGGCTTCTCCAAAGGGGATTTCAGTTTCAATCGTCCCGGCGGGCGATGCGAAACCTGCGAAGGTCTGGGCTACCTAAAGTTCGATATGCAGTTCTTGCCGGAAGCGAGGGTGACTTGCTCCGCGTGCCTCGGCCGGCGTTTTGAATCGCGCATCGGAGACATCAAGTACCGCGGACTGAGTGTGGATGAGGTCCTCCATACGACGGCCGACGAAGCCTTCCGATTCTTTCGTGGCGAGCTTTCCATTCAGCAGCGGCTGAAGGTGTTGAAAGATGTGGGGCTGGGCTATCTCCCCATCGGCCAATCACTCGACACGCTTTCCGGAGGAGAACGACAACGCCTTCGGTTGGCTTCGTTCGTTACAGGCCGACCACAAAAAAGATGCCTGTTCATTCTTGAAGAGCCCACCACGGGCTTGCACCCGGCCGACATCGAACCTCTGGTCGAAACCCTCTCTTCGTTGGTCGACGTGGGCCACAGCGTCATGGTGATCGAACATGACCTCCGCTTTTTGACTGCCGTCGATTTTCTGATCGAGCTCGGCCCCGGGTCGGGCCCCGCCGGGGGGCGAATCATCGCGCAAGGAACACCTGCCCAGATTGCCCAACAATCGACCGCGACAGGCTTATCGATGGCAGAGGCGATGACATAACCCATTGTCAACGAATGCTTTGCGATCAAGAAAAGCTTGTTGATCGGCTTGAATTGATTCCTCTTGTGGAATCTTTCGATTCGGCTATCAGGCTTTTGGCACTCCCTCCGAGCAACATCAAGCGAAGCACCCCCAGGGAATCAGACTTGTTCGTCACTGGACGAGCAGGATGACCGGTCACTTGGTGCGGTCGATCTTTACGCCATGGTTTTGCGGGAAACCGACTAAGTCAGCGGCTTCGCGGACAATGTCGCCATTCGCAGGGCGAAGAACTGACGTCTGGGTCTGTCAGGTTCGTCCAGGCATGGAGGGAGATCGGCCCATCTCTCCGGAGGTCCGGGTTTGGGGAGACCTGGGCCTCCGGAACTTTTCTCATCTGCTTTCGACAACTCCCTTCGGCGACGAACTTCTCGTGAAGAACCCCCTCGTCGCTGGTCGATACTTCTCGTGGTCAAGCTGGGAAAACTTTTCGGGATTTGCCGACAGTATCGGCCTGGTGGTCGGCCTTGCCAGCCCGAGCTTGCCGCGAAAATCATGGGGAAGAACATGGATGGATCTTGGGGCGAATCGAACAGCTCCCACCACCGAGTCTCCGTGGATCCTCGGCAACTGGAAGCTCTCGAACGATTGGCCAATATCGGCTCGGTCGCCTCGAGCGTTTCACACGAGTTCAACAACATCCTCACCACGATTTTGAATCAGGCCAAGCTTGGCCTGCGCGCTCAAGACATAGAGTCTGCCAAGCGAAGCCTAGAGAAAATTCTGGATGCTTCGCGGAAAGCCGCCAAGGTCACCACCGGCGTTCTGGCATTGGCTCGCAATCGCTCGAGTAAGTTTGAAATGACCGACGTTGCCAGCGTGGTCGAACAGGTTCTGGTCGTTTGCGACAAAGACCTTCGCAAGAACAAGATCGAAATCGCCTGCGACTTTGCTCGGCGACCCCAGGCAGAGATTGTTCCTTCGCAGATCGAACAAGTGGTTTTGAATCTTGTGATCAACGCTCGACAAGCGATGAGGCAAGGGGGCGTCTTTCGAATCAGTGTCAGCGAAAACATCGCCACCGACACGATCGAGATCGCGCTGGCCGATTCGGGGTGTGGCATCCCGCCGGAAAATCTTCCAAGGATTTTCGAGCCCTTTTACACCACGAAGACCGGCCCGGATGATTCAGGCCAGGGTGGTTCAGGTCTGGGACTTTCGCTTTGCAAAGAGATTGTCAGTCGGCATCATGGCCGAATTCGCGTCGATAGCACGATCGGCCGAGGAACGACCTTCACCATCAAACTGCCGAAGAACCAACCGACAGCTCCCGTGCAGAAGGCGGCCTAGGGCCTAGATTCTCGCACGGGTTTAGCGGGATGAGGAATCGCTCGGGCGATCGCTCGGGCGGCGGCGGCGTGGCCCGCTTCGGTCCAGTGAGTATCGTCCAGAAAGTACGTCAACTCTCTCTTCGACGTTTCGATCAATTCATGGGTGAGATCGACAAACGCCATTCCTGGCGCGACGACTTGCATGAGTTGCTTCATCTCCTCGATGGCCTCGGGACGGTAGGCGTTTCTAAAGACCGAGTCGGTCGGGTAAGTCACGATCGAGTCATACACCCGCACTTTGATCGGGACATACGCGAAAACCAAAACGATGCCGGCCTTCTGACACGCATCGTACGCCTGTTTGATCGTTTCTTGAAACGGCAGCATATACTTCTTCTCGATGTCGCTGACCTTGTCATTGCGGTAGAAGAAATACATCCGTTCGCCACTGGGTAGGATGCCAACATTCCGTTCGCCGAGGGGACGATGCCGTCGGGGCCCTTCGTATTGAAGTAGGCGTAGGCTAGCGTTTCTGGCCAGCGACCGTGCCGAGAATGAATGCAGCTTCGGGGCCATGACGTCCCAGCGTTCTCGGTTGGTTTCGTAACGAGCCATATCCTTCAGATCGTTCCCCTCGAAGTAGCACCAAACGACGATCTTGGGCTTTCTCGGCAAGCCGAACCGTTGAAGCACGAATAGCTCTTGCTGCGGTCCGTACCAGATCTGCCCCAGGTTGACCGAAGAGATCTCCCATAGACGTCCCAGCTCTGCTGATATCGTTTTCTCCCCGGGAACGAGGATCCCCTCGACGTACGAATCGCCCGTCATCACCAGATCGGCCTGTTCGATGTCCTCGATATTTCGAAAGCCATCCCGATCGGTCTGGACATCGTAAGGGTAGGTGTGGGTCTCAGCGATCCGCAAGTAATAGGCGATGTCCCCCCCCTGCATGGTCCCTCGAAATCGGCGATGCGGGTGGTGGATATGGAGCAGGTCCGGATCGAGGCGGTTGATCGGGTTTCGCCAGGGTTCATCCCCCAAGGTTCCCAAAGCAATTCGGTAATCAACCACTCCAAACCAGGCGAGACTTTCCGCGACGCCGTATCCCACCAGCCCCACCAGCAGTAAGGTGATGGCCTGGAACCAGACTCGGCGGTTCGTCCGGCGCGTGGTCGGTTGCAGTCTTGTTTCGGTTGCCGAGCTCATGAAGAATCTTTTTCCGGTTTTAAGTCCCCGTGCGGGTCCGTCGTGACAATCATCTTTACCCGACGGCTGGCCGAGACAGAGCTGTTTTAGAGCCGTCCTTTCACTCAAAGAATAGCCTTTATCTCGGATCGGGGGCGGGATGAATGGTTCCCCCGAGCGATTCGGCTGGGCTGATCCGCGGAGAATTTGGACAAAAAAAGGCGTTGGATCCGCCCTTTTGAGAGACGATGGGACGCAGATTCAAGAATTGGGCGCAACGGTTTCGAAGGGCCGAATGAAGACGACATCGAAAGATCTTTTTGAGATTCTCGCCCGCGAGCATGCCAGCACGCTCTTAGTCTACCTGAAAAGTGTGGTTCGCGACCGTTCGATGGTGGATGACCTGTTTCAGGAGACGTTGCTGACGGCATGGAAGAACATCGACTCGTTTGATCGTGCTCGGCCATTCGGGCCCTGGCTGCGGGGAATCGCGGGTAAACTGGTTTTGGTCCACTATCGACGCTCGGCCAAGGGATTCGTCTTTTGCGACGAGACTATTCTCGATCAATTGGCCCACCGTGCCGAGCAATGGCAGGTCGAGGCCGGCGATTCGCTGGATGAAAAGCTCGGTCGGCTTCGCCAGTGCCTGGAACATCTTCCGGTGAGTTATCGCCAGGCAGTCGACCTCCGCTATCGCGAAGGGCTCAAAGGCCAGCAACTTGCCGACCGACTCTCGCTGACGATGGAGACCGTCAAAAAAAGACTCCAAAGGGCCCGTACTCGCCTTTTGGAATGCATGGATCGGCGACTCTCCCTTTCAGGAGTCAACCCATGAACCGAACACCTTCTCCGCAAGATGACCCGGACGACAAACCTTTCGTCCCCTGGCTCGATCCCTCCGCGATTCCGCCAGACGATCTCTCGGCCGAGGACCGCCGACGCTTTGGCGACCATCTTTGGATGGAGTCGCTTCTCCGCGAAGTCCATAGGCCGATCGGCGCGTCCGATCGAGAGGTTGAAGAGCATCTAGCTCGATGGGAGCAGGCAACAAGTCCCGCATCGATTCCGTCACACGCGACGTCACACGCGACGACGCATGCGCGGGCGCGAACCACGGCAGGTCCAGCGATTCCGCCGGCGGCCGACTCGGTCGCCAGGCATTGGCTCTTTTCGACGATGACGATTAGCGCCGCCCTCGCGAGTGTCTTTATTCTCTGGTCGTTCTCTTCGGGTAGCACGCCGACGGCCCAAGCGGCCTTCGCACAGGCGAAACAACGGGCGGTCGAACCAGTCGATCGGAAGTATCTCATCGAGTTCACGCTCGCCAGTCTCCCGCTGGTTCATGCCGAACTCTTTCTGCGCGGGCCGGACCGCTTGGCCCTGAAGGTAGAGGGGCCCGCGGAGAATTCGGTGTGGATCGGAACAACGCGGGAACGATCTTGGCTTGTTCCAAGTATTGGTCCGGTATTAGTCGCCAACGATTTTCAACCGGTGCTCGATCATTTCTCTCGCATGCTTCGCTTGCCGAGCATGTCGCTGCGAATTGCCGACGTCCTATCGATGATCGAGAAAGACTACGCGATGGATTTGGCCAATGATGAGATGATCCCAGCGTTCGGCGACACACCGGCTCGGCAAGTCGTCGCACGAAAACGCGAAGGCTTTCGCCCGCTATTGCCCATGAAGGTTACCTTCTGGACCCATCCCGATACCGGCGTCGTGGGACGCCTGGTTCTTGAATGGGCCGGCCAACTGGAAACGATCGCCGTCCGAAAGGTCTGTTTCGAACTGGCGGAGGAAAAACATCTGCCGGATCGATGGTATGACCATTCCATTCACCATGCGGACCAGTCCCGAGTTCTCGTGCTCGATGTTCCGCCGCGAAAGGAACAAGACCCCGCGGCCACTCCTTCGGATGGGACGCAAGGCAACATCGAATCAACTCAACCTTCGACGAAATAGAACGCTAGCCACGATTACAGGGACGACGAATTACCGAGGAGATGAATGATGAGTGGTTTACTCGCAGGATGGACGATCGCCTACCTCGTCTTGTCAGCAGCAACACCCGGGCCAGCCTCCACCGCGATGCCGGAATTAGCTGATCTACGTCTTCCCAACGTCACCATGTCCAATAGTCTTGGGAAGTCGGCATCGTTGCCAAGCTTGGTGGGGCCGAAGGGCTTCGTCCTCTTCTTTTTGTCGACCGAGTGCCCTCTTTCCAACGGCTACTTGCCGACGATCAATCGGCTCACCAAAGAAATGGCCGACAAGGGAATCGAAATTGTCGGCGTCAATCCCAACGATGGCCAGGGACTCAAAGAGATCGAGTTCCACCGCATTCGGTACGGCATCGTGATGAACATCCTTCGCGATCCGGGGGCTCGGCTGGCGAACTCACTCGGGGTCACGCATTGCCCCGAAGTCGTCGTCTTCAATCCGACCGGCAAAGCTGTCTACCGGGGACGCATTGATGATCGTTATCCTCGTCGTGGCGGCGCCCCGAAACAGGTCTTTCATCAACACGACCTCGATCAAGTCCTGAGGGAGATGCTGGCCGGGGATGTCGTCGATCCGCGAGAAACAGAGCCTGTCGGCTGCCCCGTGGTGATCGAACGGCCCGAGGCAATGTCGACCAGCACAGATGCTCCTGTCACTTTCACACGCGATGTGGCATCGATCCTGTTTTCTAATTGTGTCGAGTGCCATCGGCCCGGCGGCATCGGTCCTTTTGAACTGACCAGCTACGAACAAGCAACCCTATGGTGTTCGGATCTGGTCTCGTTCACCAAGGACGGCTCGATGCCCCCGTGGAAGCTGGTCGAAGGATGGGGCGAGTTCCAGCATCCTCGTCGCCTGAAAAAGTCAGATGTGGAGACGCTCGAGAAGTGGGTAACGCTTGGCTGCCCGAAAGGGAGCGATGCCGACATGCCCAAGGTCCCGACCTTTCACGAGGGTTGGTCCATGGGAACGCCTGACGCCATTCTCGAAATGCCCGAAGCGTACGAATTGGCGGCCGAGGGCCCCGACGAGTATCGGCACTTCGTTATAAAGACGGATTTCCCTGAGGACGTCTACATCCGGGCATTGGATATTCTTCCAGGCAACCCGCGAGTCGATCACCACGTGATTGTCTTTCTCGATCCCAATGGCGCCAGCGAACGACTTGATAAAGCCGACCCGCTGCCGGGCTATGTGACTTCGGGAGGTTGGCCGGGCTTCGTCGCTATTGCGGCGCTGGGTGGTTGGGCGCCCGGTATTGTGCCGACACCGTTGCCTCCCGGTGTCGCAAGAATTCTGCCGAAGGGCTCGCGGATTGTTCTTCAGATGCACTACCACAAGTCCGGTCGGCCCGAAGTCGATCAGACAAAGATCGGTCTCTATTTCTCGAAGGAGAAACCAAAGCGATTGGTGCGAGATATTGCCGTGACGCCCCTCTCGGCGCTGCCGATGCTTCAGAATCTCCCTGTAGTCAGCAAGAAGATTCCTGCTAATGACGGGCATTATGTGATCGGTGAAACGATGGTGATTCCCGAGGATATTGACCTGATTTCCGTTCGTCCGCACATGCATCTCATCGGCAAAGAGATGAAGTTGACAGCAAAAATGCCGGACGGTCGGGTCGAGCAGTTGATGTACATCAAAAACTGGGACTTCAATTGGCAAGAGAATTACTACTACGCCAAGCCCGTCCGAATTCCGAAGGACACAAAGCTGACGCTGGAATCGTTGTTTGATAACTCGGAGAAGAATCCCGCCAATCCTTCGATGCCGCCCAAGGATGTCGGTTGGGGTGAAGCGACGACCGACGAGATGGCATTCTGCTTCATGGAGGTGTTACCCACGAAGAATGCGGAATCCGACGAAGATCTTCAACTGAAGGCCGTCACACGGTTCCTGAAGCAGTTCCTTCAGTACCAACTCACCGGGCCCCACACACCCTTCGGCCAAGTGATGGCTCGACAAAAGGGCAATTAAGACCGATTCAATGCACCGAAACCTAACCGATCACGGAGTGCCAACTTTCAAAATCTGCGCAAGCTTGCGGACGTTACCAAGTCTTCGCCGACGATCCCGTCATGGCCTCCGCCGCCCTCGATCGACTGCTGCATCGATCGACCGTCATCAACATCACTGCCGAAAGCTACCGGCTTCGGGGAAAAAAGAGAGCCAACAAGAGCTAGAACGCCGATCTCTAAGACAACCAAGCAACCAGCAGACATACGTCCACCAGGTGGGTCAATTCTCAGTGATCAAAAAAGGGTCAATTTTAAGTGAGCGGTGACACGTGGGCCACACGCGAACCATCCCAATCCACTGAGCCCGTAGCGCCAGATACCCTCATCCCTCCGCGCCGATATCATCTCACTCAGTTCATCCATTCATGCCGCAGCCATCAGACGCCCGTCGATCCCTTCTCCAAAACTCCCAGCAATTCGGCAAACAGCCCAATTCAAGAGACAAATCCTTACAGCGTTAATTCGGCAAGCACTGAGATCACAATTCGGTCGGGCACATTTATGAACATCCATCAAGATATTGACAATTCAATAATCCTCTTCCATGAATTCGCCAAATGCACTGAGTACGTTTCGGTTACAAAAAAGTCTTCCTCATGACCATCAATGCGCAACACAACAAAATAAACAATACTCGAATCTGTCGTTCGGCGTACAATCCTAACAGCCAAAACCTTTTCAAATGGTATCAATTGGCGAATAAATGGAAACCTCTTGTCGACTATACTCGATCGTTCACGATCAAAAACAATTCTGCTTGAGAAAAAGCATGCCGCCGATGCAACAAATATGGCCGATGTAAATAATGTATAATAGATGCAGGCGAAGAGTCCATATTTGCTATGAACCATGACTGACGATAGTCCAATGACGGTTGTCGCGAACGTCAAAAAAAATCTTGTGATGCTCCAGTCAAGAGGAGGCGAAAAAACTATGCGCTGCGGTCCGGAAATAGGGTATCTTCTAGTAATTCCAATGGTGTCTCCTCTGCACCAGTCATCAATGCTTGCATTTTCTTCCATTTCATTTCCTGGCCAGTTCGGAGTCTTTGTGCGAAGTTCTTATAGACAAAACCCCTGGGCAGAGCCGTTGGATTGGGCAGGCAAGATCCGAGCGGACGGTAGAAGCCGGACTGGCTGGAAATACATGGCTATCGAATCTCATTTCTGGATAAAGCTGAGCAAAACCTTCTCCAGGACGTCGATGGAGAGGCTTGTTCGGTAGCCGTTTGTCTCGGAAATCATCTCTGATGGAAGTGTCCGAGGAGCGGATGAACACTGCCAATCTTCGGACCACGGCCGACGTCTGGGGCGCATTCTGCTTGCGAGTCCGACTGGCGTGCTGCGTAAAAGTTACATCTGGTGACCAATGCAAGGTGCTCTCGATCGGATTCGTCGTCCGCAGATGTCCCCAATGCTCGGCCGGGAAGTCGTAGAAGGCGAGCAGCACCTCGCGATCTTTGGTCAAGCAATGGCAGGCGGCCTCGTACTTCGCGCGGTACTTGGCCACGAAGTGATCGAACGCCTTCTCGGCTTCCGCCTTCGTCTCGGCTTGCCAGATCTCATGCAGATCGGCCTTCGCTTTGGGCTGCACGCTCTTGGGCATCTTGTTCAAGACGTTGGCCGTCTTGTGGACCCAACATCGCTGCTCGGCCGTCGCCGAGTAAACCTTGCGAAGAGCAGCCCAGAAGCCCAAGGCCCCATCGCCGATGGCCAGCTTCGGAGGAGTCGTCAAGCCTCGATGCTTGAGATCCAAGAGCAGCTCGGCCCAACTCTGCTCGCTCTCGCGATAACCATCGACGACGGCGATCAGCTCCTTCGTGCCGTCGGACCTCGCCCCCATGAGAACGAGAAAACACTGCTTTTGATTCGCATCATCTTCCAGACGAACCTTCGTGTGGATCCCATCGACCCAGAAGTAAACATACTCTTTGCCCGTCAAGTCACGACGATTCCATGCGTCGTATTCATCGGCCCATTGCTCCTTGAGCTTGACGATGACATTGGGGCTCAGCCCCTTGGCTCGCTCACCCACGAGAGCTTGTAAGGCCTCGCCGAAATCATTCGTCGAGATCCCCTTCAAGTACAACCACGGGATCAACTCTTCGATGGTGTCGGTTCTTCGAAGATAAGCCGGCAACAGACTCGACGAGAACGATACGCGATCCTCCGGATCGGGCGAGTTATCACGAACACGTCGTTGATGAACTTCGATCGGCCCGGCACCCGTGAGAATCTCCCTCGAAGGAAGCGTGCCGTTCTTAACCACCAGCCGGCGTCCCTGCTCATCTCGGCGGTCGCGATAGCGATCCAGGAACTCCTCGACCTCCGCATCCATCGCCGCCTGCAACATTCGCCGGGCCCCTTCGCGAACCAGTTCATCAAGCGGACTCTTACCCTCGAACTCTCCGCGAAACGCAATAACCTCGGCATCAATTCCACAATCGGCTGGCATCGCCTGCCGCGTCGTCGTACTCTCGTTCATGGCGTATCCTCATGCCCATGTGGGCTGCTGAAGCTTTTTCATCATCAGCAGGATACGCCGCTTTTCTTCTCCGGTAACGTCCGCAAGCTTGCGCAGATTTTGAAAGTTGGCACTCCGTGATCGGGTAGGTTTCGGTGCTTTGAACTGAG
>JAIELF010000067.1 GCA_019753235.1 bacterium | reverse complement strand
GGCACCGATGACACCGGCAACAACGTCTTCGCCAACGGCGGCGCAGGAGTCCGTGTCGAGGACGGAGCTTCTTACGTGATCGTCGGTCTGTTGACCGTCGGCGGCATGGGCGAACCTGGTACCATCTTCGTGCCCGGTCCGAACGCGATCGCACTACCTCTTCATCCCGACGAACAGCGTAACGTCATCAGCGGCAATGCCGGCGACGGCATCTCCATCGATGGCGCCCAGACCAACAACATTTACGTCACCGCCAACCGCATCGGAACCAACACTGCCGGCAACGCTGACCTCGGCAATACGGGCGTCGGTGTTTCAGTCACTGGCGGAGCAACGCAGGTCGGTATCGGACGATCTCTCATCCAGCCATTCCTCATTCAACCGGCGACAGAAGATCAACCAGAGATTTACCTGGTCGGCCTCTACGACGCCGCCCAAGGGAATATCATCAGCGGCAACGATGGCGGCGGTGTGGTCGTCAGCGGAGCGGGGAATGGGGTCGACATCTCCGGCAATACGATCGGCCTGGGGAGCAATGGCCAGGCGATCGGCAACACCGGCGTGGGAGTTCGGGTGACCGGTGGTTCGCATGGAATCAATATCGGGGTGCCACTGGATCTTCTGGATGGTTCTTACGATCCGCTGGGTGGGAACGTGATCAGCGGCAACAGCTCTCATGGCGTGTTGATCGATGGGGCAGAGACGAACTTGGTGTTGGTCTCTGGCAATAAGATCGGCACCAGAGCCGATGGGAACACCGATCTGGGAAACGGGGGAGATGGCGTCCGGGTCGAAAATGGAGCCTTCTCCGTCGTGGTCGGCATGTTGGTGGGACAAATCAGTAATGGAACCGAGTCCCTCAACATTCCTCTCTACCCTGACGACAGCCGGAACATCATCAGTGGCAACAGTGGTTCAGGGGTGTCGATCGATGGATCGGGTACGCACGATGTCTATGTGACCAACAACCGGATCGGGACCAATGCCAGCGGCACGTCGGATCTGGGAAATAGTGGCGCGGGAGTCTCCGTGACGGGGGGAGCGACCAACGTTGGCATCGGCCGATCCCTCTTCAACGCGATCTTGTTCCAAGGAAGCAACGGCGATCCCGATGTCTCCATACAGGGGGCCTACGACGTGGCCCAAGGGAATCTCATCAGCGGCAACGATGGCGGAGGTGTGGTCGTCAGCGGAGCGAGCACCCAGTTGGTATCGATTGCGGGCAACAAGATCGGCACGAATGCCGCCGGCACCTCAGTCATTGGCAACTCAGCCTTTGGAATCAAACTCACCTCAGGAGCCCATGATGTCACCGTTGGCGTTCCGATCAACCCGGAGCTCGGTATCGATTACGCAAATATCATCGGCGGCAATCAAGGCGACGGGGTAACCATTCAGGATTATTGGTCCTATTCCAATCAGCCATCCAACAATGTCGTCGCTGGCAATTTCATTGGTACTGACTCAACCGGGTTGCTTGATCTTGGGAATTCGCAGAACGGAGTGCAGGTGGCCCGTGGAGTTAACAGTGTCCGCATTGGAAACAACGTCGACGGCAATGCCTCCGGAACGGTTGGAAATGTTATCGCCTTCAACCATAAGGCAGGCGTTTCGATGTTATCCACCGCCAATACCGCCGGTACGAATGTCTCGGGCAATGTTATTCGAAACAATTACGTCGATGGCATTCGCCTAGACGGCGCGAATCGAATCGTCATCGGCGGAAACTCCGACTCCGCAGGGAATCGAATCTATTCGAATACGGGCAACGGTATTATACTTCGTGGATTTAGTGCGAATACCCGAATCGCCGCCAACCTAATCGGAACGACTGAAGATGGATTGGGGGCTGCTGGTAACACCGGTTCAGGGATTTCGATTGAGTCGGCGTGGGGAACTACGATCGGCATGTCCTACGAGTCAGTTCGGGGCGGTCTTAACTCGGCCTATCGCAATGTCATTTCCGCCAACGGCGCGGATGGTATCCGCATTGAAAATCGAACGATATACAACACGCAAGTCATCGCGGGCGTGGTGATCGGCGGGAACTACATTGGCGTTAACGCGACTGGTACAGCCGACTTGGGCAATATTGGGGCCGGCGTCTCGATCGGCGCGAATATCAATGGAGTCGTACCCGCTCCCAGCATCAGAAACGTTGACGTCGGCATGTCCTGGCGAAGCACGGGGTCTTACGACCCGATGGAAGGAAACATCGTTTCGGGAAACGGGGGCGATGGAATCGTCGTTGGGCCCGATGCTCTGCAAGTCAACATCATGGGGAACAAGATTGGCATAGCGGTCGACGGCCAATCGGCAATCGGAAATGACGGCGCGGGCGTGCAAATCGATCGCGCCACCCGGACGACGATAGGGGATTTGCGGACGGCCGCTCGACGCAATACGATCGCTTACAACGGGCAGGCGGGCGTCTCGTGGTCGAGTGCGGTTGGAACCAGCGCCGACCAAGGTTTCGAGAATCGAGTCTACGGCAACTCCATCTTCAGCAACGAACTTTCTGCGGCGCAGCCCAAAGGAATCGAGGCTCAGTCCAACAACGCGCAGTCTGCTCCGGTCATCGCTTTCTCCACCATTTCCTACAACGCAGACCAATCTAAGACCGTGACCGTGACCTTCCAAGTTCCTGGCGGCATGCGACCTCAGACAATAGTCGCTTTCTACTTCGCCGACGCTTATGGCCAAGGAAAGACCTATATCGGAAATGTCCTAAACTTTGAAAGTCCTGTCGGAAGCGGGCAGTTCTTTTACGCGGTCACGGACCCCAATAGCACGACCTACATCAACCAGACGCCCGGACTTAATGTCATGACGACGTTCCAATTGCCGATTGGATTCGCCATTCCCACGAATCCACACATCGTCGCGACCGTTACCCATCAACTCACGAACGACAGCGTTCGCGGAAACACGAGCGAGTTCTCTGCCAGTGTCTCTGTGACGAATTTGCTGTTCAGTCAGGTAGGAAATTCTGCAACAGCGACGGGAAGCGTCACGCTCCAAAACTACAGTTCGCAGTCGGCTGCTTTGTCAGCCATCGCGGCGATGCCTCAACCGATCCAGGGATACACTACGGCTCATGCTTCAATTGCGAATCCCGGACAATGGTACCTTGAGACCATTCTTGACGGTGTCAATGTCACACTTACGGGTTCGCTGACGCTGAAAAATGAATCTCGACTTATCGTACGAAACTATGGTCGGCTCGTGGTCGAAGGAAGCTTTGTCGGTTTGGATACGGCTCTTGTCCGGGTGGAATCTGGCGCGCTGTTCAACACTAAGGGGACGTTCGATTTCGGCACGACCAACAGCAATGATTCCCACGCCCCGAGCCTCCAAGTCGTAGGGGCTCACGTTCGCTTCGGTAACAATGTGCAGTTTAGGAACAACTCGACGTTTACCGCGACATCATCAATCGTCGAAATGCGATCTGCGGTCTTGGAGTCGACCAATCTCTTTGTGCTCGACCACACTAGGATGCAATTGCTCAACTCCGAGGCCTGGACAGATCCGCGAATCGGTTGGGCGTTCTTCGGAAATACCGAAGTCACATTGAACAATGTCGCTCTCAATCGCGCGAGCAATATTTGGACGAACGCGAGCGACAACGCTCATATCACGGCCATCAACACCGCCGTCGGCTGCACGATTGGCGACCATGCTCGATATGACATTTACAACTCGCCGAGCGTCTTCTTCGAACTGTTTTTGTCGAATGGTAAGAACCAGTTGGATCTGTACTTGCCGAAATACATGCCCGGCGATTGGACCCAGGCCAATCTGGGCCTGTCCGCCGATCAAGGAATCAACTACGAGATCAACATTCATAACTCCTCGGCACTCGCTTGGGCACTCACGTTGAAGCCCGGCTTCGACCTTACGGTGCGCGGTCCGCTGTCCGCGACCAGCGCCCGAGAACTTCCAGAACTCTATGTTTCTGTTATTGGTATCTCTCCCTGGAAGTACGCTGAGATCAACGGCTCGCCCGTCACCCCGTCGACCATTGACGCCTACCGGAACAACAATCAGATCATCTTGGAAGATGCCTCTTGGTCGTTTGGCGACGAAGCTCCCGGGCGATTGCGATACATTCACGCTCGTCCCTTTAAATGGAGCACACCTGTTAGCGGAAAAACGCACGCAGTGTTCGTCAATTCGGAACTCACGGACCCTACGCTCAATTCGAAGAACGGGGTTCTGGAAACGGTCGATTCCAATGTCGGGCCCGTTTTCGCCAACCAAGGAACCACGGTCAATCTTCTGGGGACAAAAGAAGGGACCAACGATCGCCCCAACATCACTTGGGGCGTGCAGTCCCATCAAAACGGAACGCTCAACGGTCGGCACATCAATGTGACCGACGACATAGTTGCCGACGGCAACTCTCGCATGGTCGTTCGAGACGCCACAGTTTTCACCAGCTTGCCCGCGACCACCTCCACTACTCAGACCATCGCGGCGAAGAACCAAGGGGTCGTGGTGCTGATGGATTCGACCCTTGGCAGCAACACCAAGCTGAACGCTGCAGATTCGGCGTCAATCTACGTTGTCGGCGGCACGCAGTCGGCAACGAATTCGGGCCATGTCGTCTTCCTCAATCCCTCGCAAATCGCGCCGTCAACGATTTCCAACGCGTCGTACGACTCGACCTACCGTGTCGCAACCCTCATTAAGAGCGACCTTACCAACGACTTGGTTGCCTCTGGAACGGGAATCTTCCAAAACTCGATGTCTTCGTTCAATGATCAAACGGCAATTCTCTACAGCTCGACGGTGACAGGTGACGCGATCGCCACTCATCGAGCGTTCATTGCCGGGTACAACTCGGCGATTCAAGGGACTGTGATTGCCGACAATAAAGGGAAATACTCACTCGATAAGTCCACCATTCTGGGTTCAGCTGAGACCGTCAACGGTACGTCGAGAAACACCGGAATCTGGGCTAAGCAGAAATCGTTCATCAACATCATGGACACAGACGTTCGAGATCTCGTCTTCGCACAAGATGAAGGATGGATCAACGCCATCGGCGTCTCGTCTCGAAGCACGCTACGAAACAACGTCGAAGCGATTGACCATGGCCGGGTCGATATCCGTCAATCGGACGTTTTGGGATCGATGATCGGACTCGACGACTCCGTCTTTGTTCTTTCCAACTCGAACGTGACTGGGTCCGTCAGCCTAGATGACGATGCTTTCCTTAGCCTTTACGGCGACGTACAAATTCAGAATTCATTGGGAATCATCGGCGACGGCAGGTCCCGAATCATCGTGGCCGATGGTTCTCACCTCTCCAGCGACGTTCGCACCAACGACATGAGCTCGCTCGAGCTTCGAAACTCAACGTTGACCGGCTCGCTGACTTCAACAGATTCGAGCAACGTGGAGTTAGAAGGAGGTCGAATTATTGGGCAACTGGCTGCGAAAAACACAAGCCGATTCGAGTCCAATGGTGCTCGCATCCAAAGCATCTGGATGGCGGACGACGGCGTTGCCAATACTCCCGACGACCCGCAGGTCGAGTTGAATTTCGGATCAACCGTCGACAACGACACGGTCGTCGATGTCGGCGACTTTGAAGCGATCGCCACCACCTTCGGCGGGCAGTTGATCGTGCACGGTAGCGGTTCAGCACGAATCAGCAACTCGCACGTCACCGGCTTGGTGCAGGCTGCGGACGCGGGAACGATCGAGTTGGTGGGTACCAACATTGGTCCGACCAGTTCCTCTACTAGCGATATCGTCTCGGCCGCATCCAATGCTCGCATCAACATTGGCCCAGCCGCTAGTTCGTCGTCGACGGTAACGATTAATGGCAGCGTCGTTGCTACCGACGATGGTCGGATCGTTATTCGCAACGCACACATCACTGGCTCGCTTAAAGTGAGCGGTAACGGAACCATCGTGCTGATCGACAGCACTTACGAAGGCACGATCATTCAGAGTGGTTCCGGGCAAGTGATCGTTGCAACAGGAACGAGTCACACCGGCGATGTGACCAGCGCCGGAATCCAAGTAATGACCGTGAATCAAACATTGACGGGCAACATTACTGCTGGTGGGACGGCGGTCGTGGTCGTCACCAATAGCGCCGTCACAGGAAATGTGGGATCGGCTGGCGGCGAGCTTGTGGCCAATGGTGGATCGATCGCGGGAGAAGTCACCGCAACCGCTGGTCGGACGCTGCTTACCGGTACGAGCGCCTCGGGGTCCGCGACGGCGACGGGAACGGGCCACATTCTGTTGACTGGATCGTCGGTCGTAACGGGAGCTGTGTCAGATCAAGCGTCCCTGACTCTGCGAGACGGTTCGTCGGTCACGGGCGCCGTGTCGGTAGAGGACAACGCCACGTTTGATATTGCTAATGTCACCATCGGCAACGGGACAAACCATACGGGCGGACAGATCGAACTAAGCGATTCCTCGTCTCTGGTCGGCCGCTCGAATGTGACCGCCGCAAGCGTTTCACTCACGGGCAATTCTACGGCCCTCTTTGATAACGCCATCGTGAATCTGAACGTTGGACCGACGGTCGGAGCATTGACCGCTAGTGGTCAGTCGTCGGCCAGTATCATCGATTCCAAATGGGCCGGCAACTTGGCGGCCAATGGTGGAATTTTGTGGGCAAGCAACACCTATCTCGCCGGAGACTTGGCCGTTCAATCGGGCGGAAGTGGGTCGTTTGTCGACGGTGCGATCTACGGCAACGTGGTTGTAGAAGGGACGGGATCGACCCTAACTCTCAGCGGTGCTCGGGTCAGCGATTCGCCTTCCACGGGACCGGTAACGGTCACGGCTAAGTCGGGTAGCCACCTCACGATCGAGAATGGATCTTGGCTGGATGGCGACTTGATTTGCGAAGCCGGCTCAAACGTGGTCGTCGACAACGCTAGTTTTCAGGGCAAAGTTATCGTCAAGAGTGGTGCGACGTTGACCTTGAAAGTATGGTACGGCAGCGGCTTTGGGCAGACGATTTTCATTGAATCTGGTGCAAACGTTGATTTCGTCAATAACGTCCCGTAACTTCGACGTTGCTGAATCTTTGGAGGTTGAATCGAGTTGACGTGTTATCGAGCCTCCTGACATTGACGAGAATCCAACAACTCGTCCCGAGTTGACCTGCCCAAAAACCATGTATAAGGTGCAATGGAGGAAACGGTTGAGTTGGCCCGTCAGCCCGTGGCTCAAGATCCTATCTGAGTTGGCTGCGGCGTAAGTTGCGGGTTCTTCGGGTATTTTCGTGGGTCGTGGATGATCGGATGGGTGGACGTTTGTTAGGTTAAGGGGATGGAAACACTCTCGGAACATTACGGTCGGCTTTTGGGATTGACGGAGTCGTGGTTGGTGGAGGGTGTCGACCTGCGGCTCGATGAAATGCGGATTGAGATCCGTCTGCGTCACACCGGCAAGGGAGTCGCTTGCCCTGAGTGTGGCCAGGCGTGCCCGTTGGCCGATCACGCTTCCGAGCGTCGTTGGCGTCATCTGGACACCATGCAGTTTACGACGGAACTGGTGGCTCGTTTACCACGCGGAGTCAATGCTCCGAGCATGGGATCAAGACACTGGTCCCTCCCTGGGCCGGCAAGCATTCGCGATTCACTCTTCTCTTCGAAGCCTTTGCGATCGAAGTGCTCAAGATGAGCCGCAACATTCATGCGGCCGCTCTGCTCTTAAACCTCGATTGGAATGCCGTCCAAACGATCATGTCCCGCGCGGTCGAGCGAGGACTTACTCGTCGAACCCTCGACGATGTTCGCCGGGTGGGACTCGATGAGAAGAGTTTTGGACAGGGGCATGACTACGTCACGGTGCTGACCGATATTGATGGTTCGCGGGTGCTCGATGTCGCCTGCGATCGGACACAGGAAGCCGCCGAGGAAGTGTTGGAAAAGAGCCTTTCACCTTCGCAGCGTTCTCAAGTACAGGCCGTGGCAGCCGACATGCTGCCTGCTTATGCGAAGGCGACCAAGGCCAAGTTGCCGCAGGCGGAATTGGTTCATGATAAGTTCCATGTCGCCAAGCATCTGGCCGAAGCGGTCGATCAGGTTCGACGCGCGGAGAACAAAGCCCTCTTGGCCATCAACGATGATCGCTTGAAAGGGACTCGGCAATTGTGGCTCTTCGGCAAAGCGAATCTTTCGCCCAAGCAGCGTCGGATGTTCGAGGCGATTCGTAAGCGAGGGCTCAAGACGGCGCGAGCGTGGATGCTCAAGGGACATTTTCGATGGTTCTGGCGGTATGTCTACCCAACCTCGGCGGAGGTCTTCTTCGATCGATGGTATGCCTGGGCGATCCGCTCGCGTCTGACGCCGATCAAGAGGGTGGCCAAGATGCTCCATCGGCACTTGCCGGGTCTCTTGAGCTACTTCCGGCACGGCATCACCAACGCCGTCAGCGAAGGTTACAACAGCGTGATCCAAGCCCTCCGTTATGTCGCCCGAGGCTTCCGATCCTTCGACAACTGCCGGACCCGCATCCTCTTCTTCTGCGGCAAGCTCCAACTCAAACCATGATCAAACACCCACGAAGATACCCGAAGAACCTAGTTTCAAGAAGGCGCTAGAGCAGTGAGGTGCTTGGGGTTTCGCGGACAATCTGAAACCTTGTTTTGGGTGGTATCAGGAGACTGTCCGCGAAACCCTCAGCACCTCATGCGGCCTCGACCAGTTGCAAAGGAAGGCGTGTTTTGAGCGAGCACGAAGCCGGACCGGTTCGACACCCCGAGGCGACGAACGATCTCCGTCAAGCCCCCCTCAATGGAGTCGACCGAGGGGACTTAGCCAACTGCCCGATGACGAACCCTACTGCGACACCAACGAGTTCGACCCGTGTCTTCTCTGGGTTACATCGACCGAGCGAGCGGAAAAGTCATCCTCAACGGTTCGCTCATCTATTCGCAGACTTGACCAAGTCTGTGAATAGATGAGCAAACCCTTTTCTTTCATTTGTTACTGTCTTATCTCTTTTCCTGAAAAGGGGTTGCGAAAGATTCCGCTGTTGGATGCTTGTTCGATCTAGCGGGCCCGTCAAGGTAACAACGATCGAACCGGGCCTTTGGGCCAACTTCGGCTCGCAGGTAAAGGAAAGACCGCTGAAGGTGAGTCCGAAGGACATGACTGAAGTAGGCGTCGTACTCCCCCAGATCCTTGGTGGAGTACGACGCCCGCATCGCATCATTCGCCTGAACCGTTTTTCGCGGCCTCTTTCTCCCTCGCGGCTAGGCAAAGCTGCAAGGCCTTTTTGAACGTAGCAACACACACGCCAAAGTGGCGAGCTCCGTCCTTTAGGGTGCAACCCGTTTGCTCCATGTACTGAAGTGCATGTGGGACAAGCTCGGTCGCCTTGCGCCTTCCACTTCGACGGTGGACGGCGTTTCCGGTCGTATCGATCCCATGTCTGTCCCTTGCGATCTTGAGCATCTTGATGATCGTCACGTCTGACACATTAAAGTGTGCGGCAACTTCCCGGATCGTGGCTCCGTGCTCTTGGCGATACAAAGCAACGGCGCGAGCATTTTCTTCTGACCAAGATGATTTCTTGGGTTGAACGAGCGAGACTTCCGAAAACAACTCGTTGGGGAGGTTTTGGAAGCGGCATCGATCGGCGGCGAAAAAAGATTTGTCGGGATCAACGACATCGCGGCACGTTAAACGTGTTCGCCGCTGAGAGACGGAGGATGTCGCTTGTTGTCGCAGCAGCCAGGGGACCGGGGAGTCGAGCGGCATGAGTCCGAGTTTGCAAAACCGGATCGTTACATTTGGGCCAGGCCCGCAGACTATCTCATCGATCACTAACGACAGCTCGACATTAGCCGCCGTCGGATTTATGTCCAAGAGGAGTGAGCCCAGTTCATCGAGTCGCTTGGCCAATTTATTGGGATCGAAAAACTCTTCGAGGTCTTCTTCCGCTTTGTTCGGTCGCGCTAACAGTCGACGGATACCGCCGATTCGTTCGTCGTTGGCCGCATACTTGGTCTGCAGTTCTTTTCGAAGAGAAGGGACAACCGAAGCATCGCTCAGGCTTTGAATGATGCCGCTCTGCTCGTTCTCTAGCTTTCGCCTTTCTTTGTCTAATGCCTCTTTCTCGTTGGCGGTCGTCTCAACCAGTTTCGAGTAATGGGTCCGCACCACTTGGCGGAAGTCGGCCATCCACGCGGGCTCTTTTACGGCGTCACCCGAAGAATCGTCGGTCACTTCGGCCGAAAAGAGAAACCCACGCAGCTGTTCGGCCACTTTGCCGCGAAGCCAGTCCTCTCGGATAGATGCGCGATTAGAGCAGCGATCTTGGAACGCCAGAGAACAAACATATCGGGCATTCGGTCGCGATTGCCCATGAATGTCGACATACGGCTGACTCGAATTCACCGTCATCGAACGGCCGCACTCACTGCAAACGAGGAGGCCCGAAAGCGGATACTTCAGTGCCGTTCCGCCACGCCGCAAGCTCGTCGCCGACCGCTGCTTCTTGCTGTTTTTGGCTGCCGCTGTTTGAGGCCTCAGCTCGCGAAGCTCTTGCACTTTAGCGAAAAGGTCGCGGTCGATGATGGGCGGGCAGAAATCGTCGACGACGGTGTGCTCCTCCGGAGCGTTGGGTACGACGACTTTGCGATCGTTCACAATCGACACGTCGACGCGGCCGAAAACAAGTCGACCGAGGTAGACATCGTTCTTGAGCATTCGGCCCACGCTCGATGGCGTCAATTTACCGTTGATATCCAGAGGCAAGGACTTCTCAGCCTTGAGCGCGCGATACACCCTATTTTCGCCCCAACCATGTTCTGCTGCCAACTCAAAGGCGCGACGAACGACCGCCGCTTCTTGCGGGTCGATTACGAGTTTTGCTCGGTGACTTCGGCTGCCACGGGAGACGTTGGTTTGAATGTATTCGAGTCGATAGCCGAAGGGGGGCTTGCCGCCCGCCCAGAACCCTTGCTGCACCGTGTCGTGCTTTCCGCGGGATACCTGATGCGCTTTCACTGAGTTTTCTTGTTGAGCGCGAAAGCTGTCGAATGATTGAAATATTTGACCCATCGGGGTCGTTGGGTCGTAGAAACTATTGGACGCGTCAAGAACGACAACCCCGAATTCACCGCACAGATCGTCGATGATTCTTTTGCATTCCTTGCTTCGACCAATACGATCGAGCGAGTCAACGATGATGAGTGTCGCATCAACTCGGCCGGATTTGATGTCGTCGAGCATCTGCGAAAAGCCTCGCCGTTTTCGCACGAGCTTGCCCGACACGCCGTCATCTCGGTAAGTTGTGATGCACGTCCACGGATAACCTTGACGTTGGACCGCCTTCATGATCGCGTCGAACTGTTGGTCCGGGCTGCGTTCGTTTTGAAGATCGGTGGACATGCGGGCATACATGACGTAACGGTGCGGCTGATGAAGGTCAAACTTGTTTGTCATAATCGGCTGGCCTCAACGGTGAGAATCGGCAGACACTCAGTCGGCCTGCTTGCTCACTAGGCACTCGCGCCTTTCGTTTTCTTGGATTCAGGGCGAGTTTGATCTGCTTGAACGGATCTTCGGACTAACGGCGGTCGATGAGATCTTTCCGAGGCGATCTGATGGGCCACGAGAGTCGCCACAAAACCTCGTAGTCGCTCGCGTCGCCGACGTGAAACGGCTTCAAGCAATCGATGCAGATCTTGAGGGCTTTGATCCAAGGGAATCGGAATCTGGCCGCTTGCGACTGCATCCACGAACGAATTCCATCGGTGGGAGCCGGGGTCTGGCAAACGACTGGAAAAGGATTCTGGTGATTTTGAGTCTGTCATTACTTTGTCCTTTCGGATGAAATCGAGGAGGTCTAGGAAGAATCAATTCTCTCGAAGGAGAAGCCCCCGTTGGGATGGCCGGAGGTCTGCATACGTCAGCGAGTGCGAGTCAGTCCATCAAGCGCGAGCCGGTTCCATTTGGAAGGTACTGGGTAGATGAGGGAACGGACTTTACTGGCGGTGGGTCTTCTGCAGAAGGGACGATGCATCAGCAAGCGATAAGAGGGAACGTTCCCAAAATCACTTCTCGAAGGTCGATAACCCCTTGTTGGCGCGATATTTGGTCTGGACCCGTTGGCTTGGAGAAACGGTGAGCGGACCAGCCAAGGGAAGAGAGACCACCAAGCGTGGATCACGACGTCACCGAACGCTCGGCAAGCGGCGCCGGAGAAATGAGCAGAAGTCACGTTCGTTCGGGAGATAGTTATTCGCTTTGAGTGAAGCTCCAAGGGGCGGGCATGGGGGCTCGTCCCATCCCTTCCCCGCAGCGAGGAAAGGGACGCCGCACCCATCAACGTTCCGAGCCCACATTCTTTCCCGTTTACTTCGGTGAACGGGCTTCACCTCCAGGGACTAGCCGAAGATGGGGACGGGGGCGTGTGGGATCGAGCAGCGAAGGAGCAGTAGTCCTGCTCGATCGATGGTCGGATCCCATCTACTTTCTTTTCGGTCATTTTTCTTTGGCCAACAGCGATACCGGCGTCAGGGACTCGAGCATCAGAATCGATCGTACTTGTCACTAAGGCTGCCGAAGGTCCGATAGCACGCCCTTCTCTAAGGTCCGTCGATCCCTTCTAATCCTCTTGTTTGGTCACATCTTCTTCCTTCTGAGCAGTTCAAAGGTCTGATTGCGGCCGTGTTCGATGTCGAGGCTGCTGGCGATTGAAGGACTGGTCGTTTAACGCGAGGTCGTATGCGTAAATGGCCATTTCGTAAGCGGCGAGGAAATGGCCGAAATACTTTTCGGGCTGGGTAATGGCATCGCCAATAATCTTTTGACCTCGGGACGCGCGGATCAAGATGGAACCGGCCGGATGCAATCCCATCACGTGACCGTTAAAATAGCTTGGAAGCTTCTCCCACTCTTTTGGATTTCGATTGTGAGGCAGACAGTTCCAAAACGCATGAAAGAAGTACTGCGCCTCCGAGTCTCTTACGCCGCCGGAGTTTTCCTGGAGAAACCCCTTCCACGCATATGTATACGCGTAGTGGACGCTCTCGCGCATGTTCCACGACATGACATCCATCGCCCGCTTTAGCGAACCAGCTCGTTGTCGACCCCGCTTGCCAATAGTGTTTCTGAGGTGGATCCATTTTCGTTTAGCGACATCGACGGCCTTCTCCCAGGATCCGGACTCGGCCCATTTCATCGCCTCGTCGAACACTTCGGATTCAAGGGATGTGACGCTTTCGATAACATTGGGCTCGATCGTCGGGGGGCACAGCAACTCTCGTGTTTTAGCGGCAAATCGCATCAGATAAGAAGGGTCCAAAGGTTCCGCCAAAAAGTTGTTCAAATCGGTCGCCGCTTTGTCGATCACATGGCGTTGGCAACGCGCGTCTTTGAAGACTCGACGCGATCCGATGCTGCGAGCCATAGGTGCCAATTCCATGTAAAGGGGCATTTGCCACACATCCTTAGATGCATCAGGAGTGTTGCAGGTAACCGTACGAAAGAAATCTACCATCGTCCGCGCGTTGCCAGTTAAGGATTCCGTGCTCCGATTGCCGTGGATCTTGTTTATAGGGAGCCAAAACTGCCTGATGACGGCATCCCCCAGTTGAACGTCGTCTTTCACGCATAAATCAAACTCAAACACGTCGTCCAGCCATCCAATTTGGATCGTGTGAGTCTTTACTTTCGAGACCATTGTTTCATCCTCCGTTGGCGCATCTGCCTAGTTCCCGAAAGACAATCTTTGGGGAACATCATCAATGCTCACAAAAGGAAAAAACTCAAGCAAGACCGATTGGTCGACTCGATATGGAAAAATCCATCAGCTCATCCGAATTGAAAACTTTCCGGAGGGGATACGTGCTCCAGAAAAGGTGAGAGTCTATAGAAGGCGCGAGCATTATGTTTTGCAGGCGTGGGATCCGGCTCAGAAAAAGACAGTATCGGACCGAGTGGACGGCGATTTTCTGGCCGCTTTAGCGCGAGCGCGGGAAATCGATCAAAGAATCCTTGCCTACCGCCGAAGCGGGGTGGCATCCCGACAACTGCGACATGACGATTTGGTCGATCGGTATCTCGACTATATGACCCTTCGGGCCAACGCCGGTGAAGTGGATGAGACGACCGTCAATCGATACGCGTCCTCCTTGCAACACTATCTCTGTTTCGTCCAGCAACACGAAACGAGCCCCAAGTATCTCTACGCTGGCCGAGTCGATCGTGCCTTTGCCTTACTCTTTGGTGGCTTCCTAAACAATCGATTGGTCGCGCGCAATGGGCGCTCCGGGGCGAAAACAGGATTCATGACCGGCCAACGTTATGTTCTGGGTGTCGTGCGAGCCATGTTCTCCTGGGCAGCCAG
>JAIELF010000009.1 GCA_019753235.1 bacterium | reverse complement strand
CGAAGAAGTTCATAGGGAGGATCGCCGTGCCGGAGGATTTTGGTGACATACGAGTGTCACCGCCGGACCGTGCGGATGTGTCGCGTCGACGTCAACGATGTCGATGTACTTGAAGCCCGCGAGAGCCAACATCCGTTCAAGCGAGTCCGGCGTCGGCCAGAAGGAAGTGGCGCTCATCCCGCTTAAGGGGTCGCGTGTTCCTCCCTCTTTGTAGACCTGGCCCATAAAGCCTTCTCGTTCGACAATGGTTGCCGAGGGATCGGCCGTGTGCGTCCATAGGAACATTGATTTTCCGATCTTTGCGAGTTCGTCGACCAACCGCCAAGGTTCCGGCAAATGATATAGCAGGCCGACGTTGAAGATGACGTCGAAGGTCCCAAGCGACGTCAGAGGAAATCGTTCGAGATCGGCCAGGATGAAATCGACGTTGGATCGGCCAAAGAAGGAAGCGATAAACCGAGCCCGTTCGATATTGTCGACTCGGCTATCGATGGCGGTGACGTGGTCGGCGGCGCGGGCGATCTCGACGGAATGCCCTCCTTCCAGACAGCCCAGTTCCAGAACGCGGGCCGGGTGCGGGAAGCGGTCGAAGAACTGTTTCAATCGCTGGTCGGTGGCAGCATGGTATTGTCCGCCGAGCGTTTCCCCTTCAATGTCGAAGCGGGTAACCCAGGGACCTCGTTTCCGGAACTCGTCTCTTGCGATCGGTTGCATGTTCAATCGGGCCTCCTTACCCGTTTTTGTTTCACGAGCAGATGTCCTGAAGACAATAGACGTCTGCTTTGCGGACCCGAGGGGCAAGATCCTCGGGCGAACCCTCGGAAGAATCGGTACCGATGACTGGATCGCACTCGGCCTTTTCCTCGCGATCATCTATCGATTCTATTTTGCCTCGGGTCGTTCTCCCGCGATAGGCCGGATATAGATGTTTCGGAAGGTGATGGGGCCTTTGGCCTCCAGTTCGATGGGTCCTGCCACGGGAATACGCCGGCTTCGGTCGTAATCATTTTCCAGAATGACCTTTTCCACCACGAGTTGATCATTGAGGAAAACAGTCGCGACGTTGCCGACAAGTTCGATGCGGAACGTGTTCCACTGACCGGCTGGGTTGTCGGCTTTGCTGGTCGGCTTGTTGGGATGTTCGAGATTCGTCGCCAGCCCACCCGAGATAGGGTCGGACGAATCCGGATCGCCGATCGCCACGCGTGGTCGACCGCGCAGAAAGACTCCACCCGTCGAGCCTTTCTCGACTTTCCAATCGACGCGGAGCTCGAAGTCTCGGTAAAGCTTCTCGCTGACGAGGTTGCCCCCTTTGCCGTCAGCAAGGATTTCGCCGCCGCTGGTTTTCCAGTGGGCCAGCGTCGCGGGGTCCGCGAGCCAACCCCCGAAATCCTTGCCGTTGTAGAGGAGTTCGTAGTCGTCGCTGGGGACGGCATTGATGGGGTCGGCCGCCAGCCCAAGCGTCATCCAAATGCTCAGCCAACCACTCGTCAGCAGGGTCATTCAATTTCTCCCAAGGTCGCATCCCTATTGGCTCTTATTGTACGGAACCGAGCGCCCGATGACGGATCGGGCAGTTCGGCACGAGGGACGCCCAGTCGTTCCGAGAGGAACCTTTTCGCTTGAGGGATAGATCGGGTATAACGGGGTGAGGTGGAAACCAGGGGGCGCGAGTGGCTCAACATCGCCGATCGACCACGAAAGCATGGACTCGGCGATCGGCCCTGCACGCGGGGATGGTCGGCCTGGGGGGGCTGTCGATCGACTCGCTGCTCCGGTCCCGGCAAGCATTGGCATCCCCATCAGGCGATCCTTCTTTCGGTCGCGCCAAGTCGTGCATCGTTCTTTTTCTGATGGGGGGGCCTCCCCAACACGAAACTTTTGATGGTAAGCCCGACGCGCCGATCGAAGTGCGGGGCGACGTCGGCTTGATTTCCTCGTCGCTGACCGGCTACCCGGTTGGAGAGTTGATGCCACGAACGGCTCGGTGGATGCATCGGCTCACCGTGCTTCGAGCGATGGCGACCGACGACAATGCCCATTCGTCGAGTGGTTATTACATGCTGACGGGTCGACCGCATGCCCCGAAGAATTTCGAGAACGCTCGGGCCGGCTTTCCCAACGATTGGCCCAGCTTTGCCGCCATGCTCCGCGCCGTTCGGTCCGATCGGGACGGCATCCCGGCATCGGTTGTACTTCCCGACAACATCTGGAACGATGGCAACATCACTTGGCCGGGCCAGGACGGAGGTCGGCTCGGACGATGGTCGGATCCCTGGCTCATTCGCGCGCCAGCTGAGGCCGATTCGTTTCGGGTGCCGGGCCTGACGCTACCTGCCGAGATGCTGGAAGGTCGTCTCCAGGATCGGATAGCGCTTCGCGATTTCATGAATACGCAGCGCGGGCTCTTTGAACATTCGGAGTCGACGAGTTCTTTCGATACCTGGAGCCAACAGGCCGCCGAGCTTTTGAAGTCATCCAAAGTCGAACAAGCATTTCGCTTGGATCGCGAATCTCAAAGCGTTCGCGACCGTTACGGCTCCGGTCGTTTTGGTCAGAGCACGCTTCTGGCTCGCCGGCTGGTCGAGGCAGGAGTTTCGCTGGTACAAGTCAACTGGACCCGTATCGATGGAAAGTTGAATGGGGGTGGTTGGGATACTCACAACAGCCACACTCAATCTCTTCGAACGATTCTCATGGAGCCGATGGATCAAGCCTACACCGCTCTTTTGGAAGATCTCGATCAGCGAGGGTTGCTCGACGAGACGGTGGTTCTTCTGATGGGTGAATTCGGGCGTTCTCCTCGCTTCAATGCCATGGGGGGGCGGGATCATTGGGGACATGTCTTTTCGATGGCGCTGGCCGGTGCCGGTCTAAAATCTGGATATGTTCACGGCACATCCGATCGAATCGGCGCCTATCCGGTGGAAGGTCGCGTCAGTCCCGAAGATCTGTTGGCGACACTGTTTCACCTACTGGGTCATTCTCCTGAAACCGGGTTGAGAGACACGCAAGGTCGACCTTTCGCCATGACGGAAGGTAAGGTTGTTCGAGCAATCCTTGCCTGATTCCCTCTTCGTTGATCGAGAAACCGAACATGATGCAAGCGTTTGTTCAATCTTATTCATCGCCGGTCCAGTCCGTTCAAAACCTGGACGATCTTGCCCAGGCCTGGAGCGATCCTCGCGCGATTGCTTGGATCGACTTTGAATCACCGAGCCAGGAAGAACTCCGCCGGCTGGATGAGATTCTGAACGTGGACGATTCGGCCCTGGAGAGCTGTCTATCTGCCGAGGATCATCGCCCGCGCGTCGAGGAGTTTTCTGATCACATTTTTCTACTTCTATACGGCGTTTTGTCGGTGGCGGAGGATCCGACCTTCGCTCCTCGTCGGCTGGCGGCATTTTGCGGAATGCGATTCTTAGTCACCGTTCATAACGATCAGCATCGCACGATCATGGCGCTTCGCCAGCGATTCTCCTCGCACGGCGAGCACATCTTGAATCGTGGTGTGGACTATGTGCTTTTCAGTTTGATCGATGGGCTGGTCGACAATTTCGGCATCGCGTTGGCTGACTTTCATGAACAGCTTGATGACCTGGAGGAGCAGTCACTCAACTCGAGCAATGATGCGATCTTTAACCGCGCGATTCAGCTCCGCCGAGAGCTTCTGGAACTTCGGCGATTGGCTCTTGCGCAGCGAGAAGCGATCGGCCCGCTGGTTCGCGGAGAGTGTGATTACGTCGCCAAGACGCTTGGCCGACGATTCAGTCATATCTCCAATCATCTCACGAAGACAATTGAACTCAGCGAATCGCTCCGCGAAATCCTCTCGAGCGTGCGCGACAATTATCAGTTCACCCTAACTCGGCGAACCAACGATATCATGAAGACGCTGACGATCTTCGCATCGATAATACTGCCGCTCTCTTTCATCGCCAGCGTGTACGGCATGAACCTCCGAACCGCGCCAGGTCAGGAAGATCCGCTCGGTTTTTGGTGGGTTATTGGAGTGATGGGAATTGTCGCAATCGGATTGGGACTGTTCTTTCGGAGTCGTCGCTGGTTCTAACCAAAGAAAAAGGCCGGCTTGGAAAACCAAGTCGGCCGATCACGATATCGTTCGATCAAACGGATCGATTAATACTTGCGAGGCACCTGGGCGTGTGATACGCGAACCTGTCCTCGAGGGCGAGACGCCGTCGGCATGGTTCCTTCATAGATGATTTCTTCGCTGCTGGTGTTGTCCACCGAGCCTGCCGAGCTGGTCCGCGACCACAGGCCGCAAGGCCCGCCGACATCGGTGCACAAGTCGCAACTCTTGCACCAACTATGGCCTACCGGATGTTTGCCGGGTAGGCCCAAGTTGCGCCAGTACGTTCCGTGACCGCATGTTTTGCACGAGCCGCAGCTCGAACATCCCATCGAACCGAAAGCCACGGCCAGCACGAGGGCCCCGGTAGAGAGCAAGCGAGCCATGATCGCGTTCCTTGTTACTCGGACGAGAGCGTTCCCCGCCCCCTCAAAGTCAATGTCCGTGGAATAGATCGTCGAGTTGATACCTTTGGCTGAAGCAGAAGACTGCGATATTTCCGAAGAACCGCTCCCTTCGGAAGCTTAGGCATTTCAGGAAGAGTTACGCCCGCGGGGCCGCCGGTTTGATTTGAGAAAGGCGCCCACAAGGTCGGCTCGAAAGAGTTCCCTAGAATGAAGTCATGGGGGCTTTTGGGGGCTGGGCGAGAGACGATGATATCATTCGTGCAAAAAGTATCGATTGTCGGGGTCGGTGACGACGGCTTTTCCAGCATGACCGATGCCGCTCGAGAGCGGTTGGCGCAGGCGGAACTCATCATCGGTCAACCTCGACTGCTGCAGTTGATAGGTCCGCAGAGTGCCTCGACCGTTGCGATCGGAGCGGATCTGGCCCAGCTCGAAAAGCAGTTGGCCAGTGAGGCGGGGCGAAGACGAACGGTTCTCTTGGCATCAGGAGATCCTCTCTTCTATGGCGTGGCGAGGTTCCTTCTCGAACGCTTGGGGAAAGAGAATTTCGAGATCGTGCCGCACGTATCGAGCATGCAGCTTGCCTTCGCGCGGGTGATGGAAAGTTGGGACGAGGCTTACCTGAGCAATGTGGCCAACCACCCGGCCGAGGAAATCATCGATCGGATTCGAACGTCCGAACGTGTCGGGCTCTTTACCACCGAATCGTATCCGCCGCCGGCCGTCGCGCGCGATCTGCTCCGCGAGGGTATCAACTACTTTCGCTGTTACGTGTGTGAGAATCTCGGTGCTCGCAACGAAGTCATCACGCAGGGGAGTTTGTCCGAGATCGCCGAGATGGATTTCGGCCCATTGAATGTCATGATTCTCGTTCGGCTGGCCAATATTCCTGATCGACCGCGGGCCGACATCGAGCACAAACTTTTTGGCAACCCCGACGAAGCCTTTCGTCAATCCCGCCCCAAACGCGGGCTCATCACGCCGATGGAAATTCGAACGCTGGCTCTTGCTCAACTCTCGATCAAAGAGAACAGCATCGTTTGGGACATCGGAGCCGGCTCAGGTTCGGTATCGATCGAAGCGGCCCGGCTGGCGCCTCGGGGAAAAGTGTTTGCGATTGAACCCGATCAAGAGGACTGTCAGCTCCTCGAGGATAACGCTCGCCTTTTCAGCGTTCCGAATGTCGAGGTGATTTGCGGTCGAGCGCCGGAAGCATTCAGCTCACTTCCCGATCCCGACTGTATCTTTGTGGGAGGACTGGGGCGAGAAACGGTCGGCATTGCCGAGGTCTCCTTCGGTCGGCTCAAGCCGGGCGGGCATTTCGTGGCCAATCTCGCAACGCTCGAAAAGACCACCGCCCTGACATCATTCCTTCGCCGATATTCGTCTAACGTTGGCTTGCTGCTGCTCAACATCAGCCGAGGTACCTATCAGCTCGACAGCATTCGACTGGAAGCGGTCAATCCCAGCTTCCTTATCTACATCACCAAGCCAACCTGACGCCAAGCCAACCAAGGATAAGACTTCGACATGCGATTCTCCAATCGTGCGATCGGGCTAGCGCTAGCGACCGCCATGCTAGCGCTCATGACAACCGCGATCCTGATTCGCAAGTTCGGCGACTATCCCTCGCTGATGGAAACATCACCTCCCACGGCCAAGCCCTGAAAAGCCTCGATCTTGCACGATCGACCATCCTCAACGACAACCGACTTTTGTCTTTTGGTGTGAAGAAGGGACGAAGGCCAGAAAACCGCGTGCCGGCGACGGCCTCTCTCTCCGAATATCCATCAACGCGAAAGGATCGGACGATGACTCCCTGGATGAAGACGATTCTGTTGCTGGTTGCCTCGAATGTCTTCATGACGTTCGCTTGGTACGCTCACTTGAAGAACTTGGCAGATCGCCCGTGGGTCGTGGCTGCGATGGTGAGTTGGTCAATCGCCTTTTTTGAATACCTCTTGCAAGTGCCGGCAAATCGAATCGGTTACACGGTCTATTCGCTGCCTCAACTCAAAATCATTCAAGAAGTCATCACGCTGCTTGTCTTCGTTCCGTTCGCTCTCCTCTACATGAAGCAGCCTTTGCGATGGGATTTTCTTTGGGCTTCGCTCTGTTTGGTGGGAGCGGTCTATTTCATGTTCCGAGGTGGCGCGAGTGGGCCGGCCGCAAGCGACTCCTTGTGATCATCAGCATCAAGATCCGCTCGGCGCGAATGATGTCTTCTCTCAACGTCAACGGATTACGGCGCTGCATTCGATGGGGACGAGTGTGTCGATAGTCGCGCTAGCCAAGCCGGGTCGGGCAAAGCATAGGGGCGAAACTTCTCGAGCCGACCAAGATCCTCTTGATGCAGGAAAGCTCGGTGCGGTCCGAGACGACTCGCCTGCGGGCCATCCATCAATTGACTTGAGTCGGCCGCACTCATCTGAAACAGCACTCGCGAGCCGAACTCTCGCTGTCCCGAACGATCGAACGAACGTTGAAAATTCGCCAGCGAGTCGCACCAAACAATCACATGCACCCCGACCGTGGGCCCTTCACGAACCAGTGTCGCGAGCAGTTTATCCGGCTTCGCCGGTGCATCGACGTCGGCACTCATCGAAAAACCGAAGTCGTCCTCGCCTCGACGCAGGTCGCGAAATCTCGCGATATCAAAGAGGAATAGGTACATCTCGGCTCCGACCTGTCCTTCTTGTTGTTGCCGACGCGAAACCTCTTCGACCAATTCGCTGAGCGAGTCCGTCAAGCGACGGCGCTCGATCGACTCCACCCCGATCCCCGCTTGCCGAGCTACCTCTGCCAATGGGAGCGACTCATATCGGCTATCGCTGGCCGAGACGTCTGAACCATCCAGCAAGTAAAACGGAACGCTCGGTCCTGCCCCCGCCGGCGGCGAGATGGGACGGTCTACGCGAGGTCGCTTTTGAGTTCCGAGCGAGATCAAGATGGACGCCATCACGCCACGGGCGGCCGAACTCTCCTGACCCAGAATGAGCACGTTGGATCCCGACTGACGCGTGAACTCGATCGATGTAGAGGCTTTGATCTCGATCGGCTCACCCAGCCAGGCGATCTCCTTCGATCTCCCTTCGATCGGCGAAACAGCGCTCAGCCGCTCGTGCAATGCCGGGTTCATCGACAGGGAGGAGGGTGCGTTTCCCTCGAAGATGACGGCCGGCGGGAGGACCCGCTCCCACTCTTGGTACTTCACCTGCAATTGATGGAGGTACTCTTCGCGTTCATGATCGGGGAGCCAAACGGTTTGAAAGGGATTGTTCCCTTCGATGCGACCGTTGGCATCATTGTAGATTGCCTCGCCCGGTCGATTGAGCAGCCGAGCCGCGGTGTTGTCCTCGCTCAGAATAAGATGAGCGTCCGCTTCACTGCACTGCAGCGCGATACGAACAGCCATCTGACCCAGCGTGCTTCGAGCAAGCGAATAGGCCCCGCCGAGCGTCTGCGATCCCAGCATGACATGAATGCCAAAGGCTCGGCCCTGGCGGACGAGTCGATCGAGCAAAAGGGCGGCGTCCTGTGCAATTCGATCGTCCGAGACGAAAAACTCCTGGAATTCATCGACGATAAAGAGAATGCGTGGCATCGCCGGGAGATCGGGTTGGCGATCGGACAAATCGCGGTAACTGGCCAGGTCTTGCACGCCGACATCGCGAAAAAGCGACCCGCGAGTTTGTAGCTCTGCATCGAGTCGCTGCATCACCGACAGACCAAACTCTCGCTCGCTCTCGATCGCGATCACGCGCGCGTGAGGGAGTGCATGGGTGGCGTAAGCCTTAAACTCGACCCCCTTTTTGAAGTCGATCAGATAGAAGGCAAGTTGATCAGGCCGATAGCGAATGGCGGCGCTTGTGATGAGAGCATGCAGCAGTGTTGATTTGCCTGATCCAGTCTTACCGGCAATCAGCACGTGCTGAGAAGTTCCTTGACCCAACGAGAGATACTGTAGCTTGGTCGCGCCGCAACGTCCCAGCGGAATGCGAATCTCGCGACGAGAGTCGCCGATCCACCAAGCTTCATCGGTCGCTGCCACGATTCGAAAGGGAACCTCGACCCGCGAGGCCAAGCGAGCTTGCTCCCCGACGACTTTTAAGATGCGCGTCATCGACTCGGCCGATGCGGGGGGATCAATCTTGAGCGAGAGTTGGCTCCAGGGTGACTCTTGCCAACGAAACGAATCGCCGACGGGACGGAGCACCACCGCGTGTCGTTCCAGTTCTGCTAGAGAAAACCCAGCGGGCAACGGCACTTTGGTATCAACACTCATCAGCAAATAAACGCCACACTTGGCGCCGGCACTTGCCAAGCTCATCAGTCGTCGAACCGCGTCGTCGTTGAAGCCGACTGGGAATCGTCCGACGACCAGAACGCGGTACGGCTCGGCAATTTCACCGGCGTCGGCGTTGTAGGCATCGATCGACTCGTAAACATTTCGCAAGTACTTCTGGATCACGTTCTCGAGATGTTCCGTCAAGTCGGTTAGCCGCTGCTCGATGTGGGCCGACTCCGTCCAGATCCGAGCGCCGACCAGCGATTCATCATGATCGGCCAGGTGCATGAAGGCGGAGAACTCTTGGCCTAGCCCGACCGGATCAAGGATGGTCATTCGGACTTTTCCCGGCGGGGTCGAGATCAGCAGGCGGAGCATGGCCAGGGACAAAAGCTCGTGAGCACGGCCGAAGCCAGCACCGGTTGTCTCGATGAGTAGTGACATGCGGTCGGGCCAGCGGAGCGCGGCGGGCAAATCCAGGGACGGAGGAGTGAGCTCGGCCAGCATTGGATCAGTCGGCTTGGTCGGTGTGATCTCGGGAGGATGAACGCGAAACGACCCGAGCCGCAAGCCCGGAGGCCGACATGTCGGTGCAGGACGCGTTTGCCAATTCGTCGTCTCCCAATCGGGAAAGGCCTCGGCACTTTGTCGTTCGAGCTCGGCCGACTGAGATAGGATCGCCTCGTTCTCGGTTCGACACCAATGGACGAACTCATTCCATTCGCTGTCGAAGCTTTGAGATACTTGCCCCAGCGTGATGTCGTTGGTGCGATCGAGAGTTTCAGATTCTTCGCTGAACTCTGCCTTCCACTGGCGAAGAACGGGAAGATACTTTTCCTGAAGCTCGGCAATGGTGTCGTCACGTTCTTGCGTGATCTCCGCGAGCTGACGAGGAAAATGTTCGTCGGCATGACGATTGGCTTTGCTTCGCTCTTCAAGGAGAAGTCTCTTTGCCGCATCGAATCGATCGCGCAGTTGACCCAGGTCTCGCCGATGGGTTCGTCTCAAATGGGATCGGCTCTCCTTCATCGCGGCGGCGATCTGGGCACGCGCGTGACGCTCGATGGGAACCACGCGGGCCATGATGCCGGTGATGGGCTTCATCATCTGCGCGACTTGTTGACGAGCCAATATGTAGAGGCTGAGCGAAACAACTCCCCCGAGCACCATCGAGCCAACACCTGCGAAGAGAATCGCCGTCGCCAACGAAACCCACACGCACCCCATCGCCACCAGCAAAAGGAAACTAGCCAGGAAAATCAGACTCAGCTGAGGACCGACCAACCTCGGAAGCGATAGCCGTTCCAGCGCGTCGATTCCCCTCTCAAACGCTTCGGTCTCTTGGACGAGAGCCTCTTCAGGTCGTTCAGGAAGGGGTTCGTTCGTCAGTGGTACAGCATAGCGCAGAGGGCGCCCCATGCGGCGCGATTCGAGCAGCTTGATGAGGCGATCTTCTTGCGATTGAAATTTTCGGCTCTTCTCTAATAGTTCCTTTTCACGATCGCGGGCAATCTCTTTCGCGCCGGTTCGCTGTGCGGCATACGCGGTCTGCGTTTCCCATCGTTGGTTCTTGTAACTCGAGGCCGCCTCTCGCGATCGGCGGTGGTAGAGTTCTTCGGTCGACTGGCGAAGGGAAGCCTCTTGCTGCTCCAAATCGCGCCGGGCCTTCTCGAACTTGTCGTGTGCCTCTTGCTGCAACCGCTCGAATTCATCATGCGTCTGACCAAACTGCGATTCCGCTCGCGTCTTCAATTCTTTTCGAGCCGACCTATACTCGGCAATCAGGCGACTTTTTCTCCCTTCGAACTCCGTGCGCAGCCGATTCTCTTTCGTCACTCGTTCGACGAGATAACTATTCAGTCGTTCGAAGAGGATCCGGGCCTTGCCGGTTAGGTCATCCGCAGGCTGATCGATCGTGGTACCCCTCGTCTTTTCCTTCTGTTCCCGTTTCGCCCGCGATTCACTGATTGCCGAACGTGCCATGCCCGGGGCATGATCCCCCGCGTCGGTCTCGGCGTCAACATCAACGGTCGCGATCCCCGCACTCTTGCTCGGCCCGGCGCAGGGCCTCTTGCAGCCGATCCATCGCCGTCAGCGTCGAGCGAACGCGTTTGGTCAACTCTTCCAAGTGATTCTTCTCGAACTCCACCTTGACCGAGTCATTCCAATGCTCTTGGGTGATGTCCCAGGCTTCGAGAAGAACCTTCAAGGAACGTGCCAGTTTGGTTTGCCCCGCATCAATCGACGCCATGCTCATCCTCCGAGTCGGGCGCGGGAGGGTCGCTCTCCGTCGTTTGGTCCAATTCGATTGCCATGCTCTTGGCCGATCCACTGGCCGGCGGGAGAGTGGTCGGCGTTGGGACGGCAACGTCAAGATAGGCGTGGAGCTGCGCTAGGGCTGAATCGAGAAACCGCAAAGAAGCCGCCGGATCTCCCTCGACGAGGTTGGCCAATTGCCTAGCTTCGCCTCGGTAATCATCGAGAATCGGTTCGATGATGCGGGTCCAGCGTCGAACATTGGCGATGCGTGTTTCGAGATCTTCGCGGCGATGCTGAGCTTGACGAAGAGCCTTCTGTTCTTCGATGAGATCGGGATGCCTCTCGCCCGGCAGGACGATCATCTTTCGCTGAAGCGCGGTTCGCGCCTGCGCGACTTTCTCCATACTGTCGATGTAAGCGCGGTCGAGTCGGCGGGGCTGCTCTCCACGCAGCCAATCGACGAATCGCCGAAGCTCCATGTCAACAGCCAACAACGAATCGCCTGCCGCGGCAAAGAACGTCACGAGCGCCCC
Source organism: bacterium (assembly GCA_019753235.1). Taxonomy (GTDB): domain Bacteria; phylum Planctomycetota; class Planctomycetia; order Kolteriales; family Kolteriaceae; genus JAIELF01. Next base: position 3,533 of record JAIELF010000009.1, on the reverse strand, counting down.
CCGAAAGCGCTCGACCTCCTCGATATCTCGAACTTGAACCTGCGGCGACATCATCCCTCCTTGCGATCGGTGGGCCCCGGCTGGTGCTGTTGAACGAGCGCTTCCGAACTAGCGCTGCCGAAGATAGTCCTCGGCCTTTTCCGCTTTGCGAAGAAGAAAGGGGACATGTTCGTTGGTCGCTTCGACGAATCGGCGAATGGCGACCATTGTCTGTTCAAATTCTTCGAGGAACTTTTGATGTTCCTGGTCACGCCAACTTGCCCCCAGTGATTGCATCTGTCCATGCAAGACGGACATTTGATTTTGTGCCTCGGCACTGAATCGGCGAAGGGTGCCGGCAAATCGGCGAAGTTCATTGGGATCGACGATGGCTTGCGACATCCGGCCCACTCCTTGTTCAATTGTAATGACGGCGATATCGGGAGGAAGCTGGTCATCTCGCGACAATGGGCCTCCTCTGGAAATCATTGTTGCAGGAATCTCGAATCATTTCGACCGCTTCGCCGCCCGCATTCGAGGGGCGAGATAAGTTTCTCGTACCTCTCTTAGTTTGTTGGGACATTTTTTCTCCCCATGAGGAAGGTCCATTGGCCGATATTCATTGTTCGTGGGCCGGCACCGCGAGTTTCGGGCGGTCGGTCGTCGCTTGGACGATCCTGCTGTTGACGTCGCCTGCACCGGCCGATTTCTTTGCGTTCAAGCACCTTGGTGAGAAGAAGCTATTGCAGGGGAACCCGCTGGCCCAGTACGCCGACGGTGTGCTGCTCGTCGAGGGGCCGGACCTGCAACATTACACGATCGAGCCCAGCGATTTGCTTGATTGGAAGGACAAGGGGAGAGCGGTCAAGCCTTGGGGCAAGGATCAGCTCCGAACCGAACTCAAGCGATCGTTCGGAAACGACTTCTATGTGCAAATGACTTCGCACTACGCCATCGTTTACAACACCGATGTTGCCTTCGCGCGACAGGCGGGAACGCTGCTCGAGCGGACGTACTCGGTCTTTCGGGCGACGTTTGCGAATCGGGGCGCGTTCCAATTCGAAGACCTTCGGCAACCGCTGGTCGCGGTCGTTCTTAAGTCTCGGCAAGAGTATCTCGACGCGACCAAGGAGGAACTCGGGCAGACGCTTGCGTGGTCGGCCGGTATGTACGCACAGAACACCAATCGCTTCTACATGTACGATGCTTACGAAGGGAACCTAGAACGGCGAAAGAGCGTCGCGCTGACCAATGTGCGTGGCGCGTCCAGTCAAACAGGCTCGGGCTTAGATCGAGAAAGCATCGAGGTGATCGTTCACGAAGGAACCCATCAGCTCGCATTCAATTTCGGCATTCATGATCGTCATGCGCATACGCCCGTTTGGTTTATTGAAGGATTGGCGACGTACTTTGAGGCAGCCGACCCGAAGTCGACCGACGGTTGGGCCCGGGCCGGCAACTTGAACCCTCATCGACTCGATCATCTGCAGAGCATCTTCGCCTCGTTGCCGAAGGGAATCCTGAATACGCTCGCCACCCGCGATCAACTCTTTTACGACACGAAGACCAACGGCGACGCGTACTCGCTCTCTTGGGCGTTGACTTACTATCTGATGAAAACGAAAGCGACCGGGTACATTCGCTATGTCCGCTTGATGAAAGCGCGGGGGTTGATGCCGATGGAAGAAGAAACGCGTCTCGAAGATTTTCGCAAAGCGTTCGGCACCACGCCGGCGGGTCTGGAGGACGACTTCAAACGGTACATGGTCGGCGTCTTTGCCGCCCAAGCGAAAGGGAATCTCTCCACTCGGTGACGAATGGGTACAGAGATGATTACCGGTTCTGATCGTTCCGTGAGACTCTTCGGGCAAGCAACGCCCTCGGCGCGGCGCGGCGTCGAAGGACCGGCTTGGTGGCGACCGCTTCCGTCATCATGTTGGCCAGCGGGCCGCCGTGGGTCGCTTCATAGCGAGAAACCAAGTCGTGTGATTCCTTGAGTTCTTCCCTGAAGAGTTCTTCATCTCCATCGCGGACAACATGGCCTCCGGCCATCTTCGGATGGGTCAGCTTAAACCACGTTTGATACATGACCGGGATCAACACCAGCGTCCAGAAAGTCGAAGAGAACAGCCCGAAGCTAATGGTGAGAGCCATCGGGATGACGATCTGTGCCTGCAGAGATTGTTCGAAAAGGATGGGAAATAGGCCGCCGATGGTGGTGACCGAAGTGAGCATGATGGCACGGAAGCGGTCTCGGCCTCCTTGTGGGATGGCTTCATGGAGAGGGACACCTTCCGCAACGAGACGGTTGGTCCAGTCGACCAAAACGATGGCATCGTTGACGACGATGCCGGCCAGCGCCACCAGTCCGAATACGCTGAACATCGTGATCGGCAATCCCCACATCACGTGTCCCAGAATGGCGCCCGCCGTTCCCAACGGGATGCAGATGAAGATGATCAGTGCTTGTGTGTACGATTTGAATTCGATCGTCAACAGCACGAAGTTGACCATCATGGCGACAGCGTAACCCCATTTCATGCTGTTGAGAGACTCTTCGCTTTGCTGCTGTTGACCTTCCCAGCGAATCCGCACGCCAGGAAGTTCGCGGGCCAATTCGGGGACGAATTGATCTTTGAGTTCCTGGACGATCTGTGCGGCATTGGTGGTTTTGTCGTCGACCTCGGCCGTGACCGAGATCGAACGAACCTGATCGATCCGATTGATTTCCGAGTAGCCTCGTTTCTCGGTGATGTCGGCTAACTCACGAAAGGGAATCTCGTCTCCCTGTGGCGTGCGAACGCGAACCTCATCGAGGTCGGCTAGCGACCGGCGGTCCTCGGCCGGGTATCGCACCATGAGTTTGACTTCGTTTCGACCTCGCTGAAGCCTCATCACTTCGTTGCCGTAGAAAGTGTCGCGCAGCGTGGAGTAGAGAAGTTGCTCGGTGATTCCCATCGCCTGAGCTTCCGGTTTGATTTTGAGTTGGATTTCCCACGTGCCGGGGGAGGAGTCATCTTGAATGTCGTCGACCCCTGCTTTCTGGGCGAGGCGAGCTTTGGCAAGTTCGACCGCCTTCTCGAGCTTGGGGACGTCGTCGCTGAGGATTTTGAACTCGATGGCCTTATCGCGAGGCCCGACCATCGTGGTGCCGTAGGTCGGCGGTTCCTCTAGGCCCGGGAACTCGCCGGCATATTTTCGCCAACGATTGATGAAATCATCCGAGGTGAATTTTCGACGCTCGGCCGGCACCAATTCGAGCAGCACCTGTCCGACGTGCGAGCCGTCCAGAGGCTCGGGCCGATTGGGGTTCTCGGCCGCCCCGACCGTACGGAAGTAAAGCGTGACGGCCTCTTCGCCGGTCTCCTCTTTCAGCTCGGCATTCACCTTTCGAGCTGCCTCTTCGATCTGCTTGACCGCTTGGCGGGTGATCTGCCCTGGAGTCCCGGTGGGGTAGACAATGGTGGTCACCAGCGTGTCGGCATCGACCTTAGGGAAGAAGACGAAAGGGGTGTATCCGCCGATGACCAGTCCCCAGGTCGAAAGAAGAAACA
>JAIELF010000014.1 GCA_019753235.1 bacterium | reverse complement strand
TTGGGCGTCACCGGAGTTATTTGGCTGACACAGCAGCCGCGACCAACTCATGTGGAGGGCGCTCTCGACCTTCGCCAATTCGTAGCGGATTTCCAGTCAAACCCCAATGAAGCGCAAACACGACTGGTTGCGGATTTCCAAGGGAGCGCGGTAACCCCGGAAGAGGCGGTGGAAGTGTTGAAACGCCGCCCAATATTCCTTGATCGCGTGCCGAAAGATTTTCAACTTGTCTCTCTTAGCTTACTCAAGATGCCCTGTTGCACGTGCCCGCAAGGGGTGTATCGGACGCCGTCCGGACGTATCGTTTGCATATTTGAGCACGAATCGAAGGTCGGCATTCTTGCCGACAACTGTCCCATGATTGACAGTCGATGCTGTGGACGCGACGTCAAGTTGGGGGAAGTAGGCGGTGTTTTGTTAGCAAGCTGGCGTTCAAATGAATCATCGATCACGGCCGTTGGACTTGAAAGCATGGAAGAGGTCATCAAACTCATCGGTTCGTTCAATTCAAACGGATCGCAGGGTTGAAACGACTATCGCAATCGGAGTCGTCGTAACCGCAGGGCGTTGGCGATCACCGAGACGGAACTCAGGCTCATGGCAGCGCTGGCTATCATTGGATTGAGGAGAACTCCGAGCCAAGGATAGAGGATGCCCGCGGCGACTGGTACACCCAGCATGTTGTAAATGAAGGCGAGAAAGAGATTCTGTCGAATGTTCGTCATCGTCGCTCGGCTCAGGCGTCGCGCCCGAGCGATTCCTCGAAGATCTCCTTTCACAAGTGTGATGCCGGCGCTTTCCATCGCGACATCCGTCCCTGTCCCCATCGCAATTCCCACATCGGCGGTTGCTAGCGCCGGCGCGTCGTTGATGCCGTCTCCCGCCATGCCGACGATCTTCCCCTCTGCTTTTAGTTGATGAACGAACTTGGCCTTCAATTCTGGCAACACATCCGCTTCGATTCGTCGAAGTCCAAGTTTTCGACCGACCGCCTCGGCCGTCGTACGGTTGTCGCCCGTGAGCATAATGACTTCGACACCGTCACGCTGGAGTTCTTCAATTGCGTGTGGAGTGCTCTCTTTGATGGGATCGGCGACGCCTAGCAGGCCAGCGAATTCTCCATTGATCGCCGCGAACATGACGGTTTGGCCTTCCTGTCGGAGTTCATCAGCGCGTGCCAATGCGGTTTCGGGCACAACTCCAATGTCGCTCATCAGTCGGGCGTTGCCAACGGCGACATGCTTCTCGCCGACACGTGCCTTGACGCCTCGTCCCGTGACGGATTCAAAATCGTTAGGGTCTTGGACAGACAGTCCAAGCTTTACCGCTTGCGCGACGATCGCGGCGGCGATCGGGTGTTCGCTGACTTTCTCAACGCTGGCGGTCAACTGCAGCAGCTCGTTTTCGCTGAAGCCTTCGCTGGGGACGATCGAAAGTAGCCGGGGCTTACCCTCCGTGAGGGTGCCTGTCTTGTCGACCACTAAGGTATCGACCTTTTCCATCGTCTCAAGGACTTGCGCACTCTTCACCAGCACTCCCGCCATCGCCCCTCGTCCCACTCCCACCATGATTGACATGGGTGTTGCTAACCCTAGAGCACAAGGGCAGGCAATGATGAGGACGGCCACCGCATTGAGAATCGCGTACGAGAATTTCGGTTCGGGCCCGATCCATGCCCAAGCAACGAAGGTCACCATAGCCGCGAGCATAACGGCGGGGACAAAATAGCCTGAAACCTGGTCCGCAAGCCTTTGGATGGGGGCTTGGCTTCGTTGAGCCTGTTGCACCATGTCTACGATTCGAGCAAAGACCGTGTCTCGGCCGATTTTGTCGGCTCGCATCACGAAGCTGCCGGTTCCATTTACCGTCGCGCCGATTACGGAATCACCGTTCCTCTTTTCGACAGGGACGGGTTCGCCCGAGATCATGGACTCGTCAACAAAACTTGCCCCTTCGGCGACGATGCCGTCTACCGGAATCTTCTCACCCGGTCGCACACGCAGTCGATCCCCGACCACGACGACATGCAGCGAAATCTCATGTTCGGTTCCGTCCTGATTGATCCGCCGAGCCGTTGTTGGAGCGAGTTCGAGGAGTGACCGAATTGCGGCGCCTGTTTGACGACGTGCCCGAAGTTCCATTACTTGGCCTAGGAGAACAAGCGTTACGATCACGGCGGCGGCTTCAAAGTAGAGGTCGACGGTCCCGCCATGAGAACGGAACGAGGCCGGGAAAAGGTCGGGAGCAACCGTCGCGACGACGCTGTAGATAAAGGCTACCCCTGTTCCTAGAGCGATCAGCGAAAACATGTTGAGGTGCCGATACGCGACGGACTGCCAACCTCGAACAAAGAACGGCCAGCCACCCCAAATGACAACGGGTGTCGCGAGCGCTAGCTGGATCCAAGCGAATGAGGCACCAGGGAGTCGATGGGCAATCGGAACCCCGACCATTTCGAGCATGGTCACCACCAGCAGAGGAAGTGTGAGGGCCGCGCTCACGACAAACCGCCGCCACATGTCGGCAAGTTCAGCATCGGGTTCTTCGCGTGCGGACAGTTCGCGCGGCTCAAGCGCCATACCACATTTCGGACAATTCCCAGGAGTCGATTGCACGACCTCGGGGTGCATGGGACAGACATACTCTGTCGGTTTTGGCAGGACGGTCACGACCTCGGGTTCCAAAGCCATTCCACACTTCGGGCATGTGCCCGGGCCCTTCTGACGGACATCGGGATGCATCGGGCAAATGTACCATCGCGCCTCGTTCTCCGCATGAGGAGCGGCCTGTTTCGCCATGCGATTCGAATGTGGCACGTACTCCGAGGGATTCATGGTGAATTTGTCGACGCACCGCTTGCTGCAAAAGAAATAGGATTGACCCTCATGGACAACGCTGCCGGCAGCCTTCTCCGGGTTAACGCTCATCCCGCAGACCGGATCGACGGCGGTTCCATCAAGGCTCGAATGGTCCGCGTGTGCGCGATGTTTCAAGGGAGCGTCCTTTGCTTGCAATCATTATGGAACCATCAGCATACGTTATTCGAGCCATTGCCTCCGCAATGTGAACGATCGCCATTGATGACCGAACCGTTCCCCATTTTTTCCAAGTGCCACCAAAACCTCTGAAAGGACACCACCGTCAACATTCACCGGGGAATCGCTTGCAAAGCGTTTATTGGTTCCCAGGGATCAGGACGGGCGAGTAGTACCTGACCCGCCGGAACAAACCCGCTATAGGTACCGGTGTCGCTGGAGCCGTTTGTTGTCGGCGTTTGGCGCCTTGGAGCCCGTAGCTCTAGCTTCTGGTCTCCGGCTTGATTTCAAAACTTGGCATTCACGCAAGTTCCAACATAGCGTAGACTAACTGAGTGATCGTCGAGATTTAGGTGGTGGATGCGCCAAACAGTGGCTGGAATTCTGCGAATTGGTGTGGCGCTGGCGGTGCTATTGGCCACCTGCGTGCCCCGATTGTCCATTTCCCACGTTCACGCGATTGGCGACGAGCCGGGTCACCACCATTCCCATGAACATTCGACAAACATCGCCCGTTCGGCCGACCATGACCATCTGCATGAAATGTCGTTGGCAGATCGTCACACACACGTCCATTGGCTCTTCTTTGAGTTCCAAGAGCTGGCAGACGAAGGTGACAATGGGTTACCGGCAAACGACCAACCCGAATGGCAAATCGATTTCACCATCGCACCAGCGGTAATGACGGTGGCTGTCGATCTGACTTTCGCCGAGTTCGCATTTGCGAAAGTTGATTTCGATCGACTTCCGTATCTTCGAAATCATGATGCCAATCTTTGGGCTCACCGCCCGCCGGACGCGCCGCGTTTACTTCTGTGCGGTACTGCGCGCCGAGAGTGCTCTGGCACCCTCCGAATCTGATCATCTTCCATCCAATTCCATTCGAATTCGTGTCAATAACTCGAATCTGATCGTCGACTGAGTTCGCCAATGGATGGCGAACCTCGTCGACACACCTTAAGGAGGTTGTTTCATGCGTGCTTTCCATTCTTTCTCTGTTCTTGCCACCCTTAGCGGAGCACTGGTCGTGATGATTGGTTGCGAGTCGTCCGCACCTCCATCCAAAGCGACGGCTCCGGGAACCACGGGCGCCGCAACCGCCGATCCACATGATGTCCCGCTGACGGAGGCCGAGATTGCGAAACTCCGCGAAGACGTTTCCAAGTTTCCGGCTGCGGTGACGTGCATCAAGTCCTATCGGGACACGATCATGGCGGAAACCAAAGACGGCCTTCCGGCCAACCCCTTCAAAGCCCATCGGGCGCTCGATGAGTTGGACAAGGTTCTCGAATGGTTACCGGAAATCGCCAGCCAAAGCGGCGTCGCGAAGGACAACTGGGAAACGGTGACGACCAACTCGCAAGAGCTGCGCGAGTTGTTCAACAAGGTCCACAACAACCTGGACAACAAGCAACCACCCGACTACGCGGCGGTCGCGAGCGGCATCGACGAACGGATCACCAAGTTGGACGGAATTACCCCAAGCCCGTGATATTGCCGGCAAGGTGACCCGCTCGGATGATGTGTTGCCCGAGCGGGTCAGGCACGTAGGCAAAAGAGAGGTTCTCATGAACATACGACGCGTCACATGGCCCCTACTGGCGGTATTCGCGGTAGGTGCGGCGACACCGGCGATTGCACATGAAGGCCATGCGGCATTGCCCAGCAAGGGGGTGACCGTCGCTGGCGAGCGAGTGTACCTGTCCTCGGGCGCGGCCAAAGCCATTGGCCTCGAAATGGTTAAGGTAATGCTTGGCGACATCAGCCAATGGGTTCGAGCGAGCGCCACCATCGAACTCTCGCCGAGTCAGCGCGCGAAAGTCTCCACACTCATCGCCGGGAGAGTGGAAGCTCTGCTCGTCAAGCCAGGTGAAGCCGTTCCGGTCGGACAGCCCCTTGTTCGCCTCCGGAGTCCCGAGCTAGAAGCTCTCCAGCTTGAGTTCTTGCAGGCGACGGTAGCCCACAACCTTGCCGAACGTCTCCTTCGTGCACGGGAAGAGCTTGCTCTATCCGGCGCGAGCCCCGCCAAACTCATCGCGGAATCCCAAATGGAGCATCAGAAAACCCACGCGCAGTTGGAGATCACTGCGCAGAAGCTCCTTTCGCTCGGGATCTCCATGGAAAAGATCGACGCTCTTGCCACAACGAGCAGTCCTGATCCCACCATCACCCTGGTGAGTCCGATGGACGGCGTCATCGCTCAAGTGGACGTGCAACTAGGACAGAACGTCGAACCCAATCAGCACCTTGTGGAAGTGGTCAATCTATCTGAAGTGTATGCGGTGGCGCATGTGCTTGAAGCCGACTCGCCTCTGGTCCGGGCCGGAATGAATGTCGTGGCCACGTTCTCAGCGAACGCCTCCGGACCAATCCCGGGCGTCGTTGAGTCAGTCGGCGTTTCGCTGGATCCACAGGAGCGAGTGTTACCCATCCGCATTCGACTCGACAACAAGGCTGGACAGCTTCGGCCAGGAATGTTTGGCCGGATCGCGATCGAGGTAAGCCAGAGGAAAGACGCGATTGTCGCGTCTCGGAAATCCATCATCCGTCGCGGGGCGGCTACTTTCATCCTGCTCGAGGAGAGCGATCGCAAATACCTCAGGAAACCGGTCCGCCTCGGCACCTCATCCGGCGACGTTGTGGAAGTCCTCGAAGGAGCCTTCCCAGGACACCGCCTTGTCACCGCTGGCGCTCACGAACTGGAAGCACTGCTCGGTAATCCGCCGCTCGCTGCGAAGTCGTCCCCCCGCACTCCAATCGATGGTCCCAAGTCCAACCCTTCGGAATCCAAGTCGGAAGTGGTTTTGGAAGCACGCGTTGAACTTCCGAGTGACCGCGAGGCGGTCGCGGTGAGCATGGTCCCTGGGAGAATTGCGAGGATTCTCATCCTGCCGGGACAGTCTATTCGGCAAGGGGACGTGCTGCTGGAAATCGAAAGCGTCGAAGCGCGAAATAGTCAACTGGAACTCTTGGAGACACACCTCCAACTGCAGTGGACCATGCGGGTTCGGGACCGTCTTCGTTCGCTCCAAGGCGTCGAATCGGAGCAGCAACTTTGGAAAGTAGAGACGGAGTTCGCGCGACTTACCAATCAATTGAACAACTTGACCTCGAAGCTCGGCTTCTACGGGTTCTCCGAGGAAATGATCCAACGAATCAAGGAACACGACATCGACTCAATGACCTCGATAGAAGTCATGCAAACGCTGCCGATTCGCTCGCCCATCGATGGCTGGATCACTCAAGTCAATGCCGTCGTTGGGCAGGCCGTTCGCCCGGATCAATCCCTTGTCGAGATTCAAGATCCGTCTCAAGTCTGGGTCCGTGGTTTCGCATTTGAGAAAGAGGCCAAGTCCATTGCGGTGGGGCAATCCGCTTCGATCGGCGTTCCTTACGATCCCGCTCTGACAGCAACGGGCGTCATTGAGCGAATGAGTCCGGCTGCCACCGGCGCCGCTCGCGCGACTTCCGTCTGGGTGCCCATCGAAAACTCGGATCTACGAATCAAGCCGGGAATGTCCGTTCTATTGACCGTCACATCACCCAAAGCGACGACTCCGCTGACTTCCAAGTAAAGAGAGTTTCTCATGCTCAATCGCATCATCGCGTTCTCGCTGCACAATCGCGGACTCGTACTCGCGGCGACGGCGATCCTCCTAGTCTACGGGGGCTATCAGGCATCGCAAATTCCTGTGGACGTCTTTCCGGACTTGAACAGGCCCACCGTCACGGTGATGACCGAATCGCACGGGCTTGCCCCGGAAGAAGTCGAAACGCTGGTGACGTTCCCGATTGAAACGGCGATGAATGGGGCCACCGGGGTCATTCGCGTCCGCTCGGCGTCGGGTATCGGGCTTTCCATCTGTTGGGTCGAGTTCGGTTGGGGAACGGACATCTACGTCGCCCGACAAATCGTCGCGGAGAAATTGCAACTGGTGCGCGAGCGCCTGCCGCGCGACATCAACCCGGTCATGGCCCCTATCAGTTCAATCATGGGGGAGATCATGCTCGTTGGGTTGCGAGCCGAGGGGAAAACCACCCCGGTGGAACTTCGCACGATTGCGGATTGGACTCTTCGCCAGCGAATCCTCGCGATCAGCGGAATCTCCCAAGTCACCGTGATGGGAGGAGAGTTCAAACAGTATCAGGTACTGACTTCACCGGAACGGCTCGCGCAATACGGCGTCGCGATCAATGAATTGACCGATGCGCTCGCCAAGTCGAACGTCGTCACGGGAGGTGGGTTCCTCCTGAGCCCCACGGAAGAATCGCTCATCCGAATCGTCGGGCGAGCCTCCACACCCGACGACCTCCTCGACACCATCGTCCGACCCGCGGAACCCCTCCCCATCACCGTGCGCCAGGTGGCTGATGTGCGCCTCGGTGGCCCCGTCAAGAGAGGGGACGGCAGCGTGAACGGCAAGCCGGCGGTCATCCTCTCGGTGCAGAAACAACCGGGCGCAGACACCCTTACGCTGACCAGGAAGATTCATGAAGTGCTGGAGACGATCCAGCCGTCGCTGCCCGCGGACGTCACCATTGAACGAGACATCTTTCAGCAGGCCAATTTCATCAATCTCGCGATCGGCAATGTTGAAGAAGCGATTCGCGACGGAGCCATTTGGGTGGCGATCATCCTGTTTGTGTTTCTTTGGAGCCTGCGGATCAGCCTGATCACGCTGACGGCCATTCCGCTCTCGATCATCATGACCGCACTGGCGTTTCGTTACTTCGGCATCTCCATCAACACGATGACGCTAGGAGGATTGGCCATCGCGATCGGCGAACTCGTCGATGATTCCATCGTAGACGTCGAGAACATCTTTCGTCGACTCAAGGAGAATCGGCGAAAACCCACCCCGGATAATCCGCTGAAGGTGATCTTCCTCGCCTCGTGCGAGATCCGAAACAGCGTCGTCTATGCAACGATCATCGTCGTTCTGGTCGTCCTGCCTCTCTTCTCACTTGCTGGCCTCGAAGGGCGAATGTTTGCTCCGATGGGGTTGTCGTACATGTTGACGCTTCTCGCATCGCTCGTGGTGTCACTGACCGTCACGCCGGTTCTCTCGTCGTACATCCTCCCCCGCGCTCAACTCTTGAAGGACGAACGAGACCCATTCGTCCTGCGATGGCTGAAGTGGTTAGATTCGTTCGCGCTTCGCTTCGCTCTCCGTCACAGCTTCGCCGTGCTGATCGTCGTTGCTAGCGCCGTCATTCTCTCTGTTTCCTCGATCGTTTGGATGGGGGGCGAGTTCTTGCCGCCTTTCAACGAAGGGACGTTGACGGTGAGCGTCACCGCGCCACCGGCGACGAGCCTGGAGGAATCGAACCGACTCGGCAAGCGTGTCGAAGAGATTCTGAAAGGCATTCCGGAAGTCACACACGTTTCTCGCCGGACCGGGCGAGCCGAACTTGATGAGCACGCCGAGAATGTGAACTTCTCCGAGGTCGACGTCGGCTTGGCAGAGCCTGAACAGCCCAAGCCGGGCTTCTTCTTCACCGTGCTCCGAGCGATTCCAGGGCTGCGCGGGTTCGGCATTGACCGCAATGGGCGACCCCGAGAAGTCGTGTTGAATGACATCCGCGACCAGCTTTCGGAAATGCCCGGTCTTATCTTCAACATCGGGCAACCTATTTCCCACCGGCTTGACCACATCATGTCCGGCATCCGGGCGCAGATTGCGGTCAAGGTATACGGGACGGAACTTCCCGTGCTCCGGGCCAAGGCGCAGGAGATCGCGGAACTGATGGCAAAGGTTCCGGGCATCGTTGATTTGTTGATCGAGCCACAGGTTGAGATCCCGCAAGTCCGCGTCACCGTCAAACGGGACGATGCCATCCGCTATGGTCTCTCGCCCGGTGATGTCGCCGAGGCGCTGGAGACAGCGTTTCAAGGTCGAGTTGTCTCGCAGGTTCTCGAAGGACGTCGCGTGTTCGATCTGGTGACTTGGTTTGATGAAGCCTCGCGCAACGACATTGAGGTGATTCGATCGACGCTCCTGAGCACGCCAACCGGTGCGAAAGTCGCCCTCGGCACCGTCGCGACGGTCGAACGAACGACGGGACCGAACACCATCAACCACGAAAATGTCCTGCGGCGCATCGTCGTCCAGGCCAATGCATCGGGACGAGACCTGGTCGGAGTCGTGCAAGAGACCCAATCGGCTGTGCGAGACAAGATTGTTCCGGCGCTGCCGGAAGGCTACTTCATCGAGTATGGCGGGCAATTCGAAGCCCAGCGAGATGCCAATCGCCGCTTGTTCCTACTTGGGTCCGTATCGCTCATCGGGATCTTCTTTCTTTTGCAACGATGCCTCGGCTCGTGGCGTGCGGCCTTGCAAGTCATGGTCAATATCCCTCTGGCCGCCATTGGTTCGGTGATCGCACTGCTTCTCGTCAATCGCCCGCCCACCGATCTGCTGCAAGCCGCCTCTTGGTGGCAGTGGCCGCAGATTTGGATTCAGGCGACGACCCTTTCCGTCGCTCACTGGGTCGGATTCATCACGCTCATCGGCATCGTCGTGCGAAACGGAATCCTGATGATCTCGCACTACATCCACCTGATGAAGTTCGAGGGGGAGAAGTTCAGTGAAGCTATGATCATCCGTGGAAGCCTGGAGCGTCTCGCTCCGGTTTTGATGACAGCGTTGACAGCCACGATTGGACTCGTTCCGCTCGCTTTGGGCGCCGGTCAGCCGGGCAAGGAGATCCTCGATCCATTGGCCATTGTGGTCATTGGTGGTCTGATCAGTTCCACGCTCCTCGATCAGATCGTCACACCGGCTCTATTCTTCAAGTTCGGTCGGAAGGTCTACTCGGACGTGGGTGCAACGGAGGCAGCTGCCGCCGACCATGCCGACGATGTTTTGCAACTCGCCCAGAGTTTCGAAAAGGTGAGGATGTGAAATGACAGCGACAATTCTTCGAGCGATCGTCTCGGCCGTCATCCTCGTCGCTGTTGCGGAAGTGTCGAAGCGTCAACCGCGACTGGGGGCTATCCTGTTGACACTCCCCATCGTGAGCATCCTTGCGTTCACGCTAAGTTGGTGGCAATACCATGATCTTGTTGCCGTGAGTCGATTGGCCCGCGAAACGCTTGTCCTCGTGCCACTGACATTGCCGTTCTTCCTCCCCCTGGCTTTCGCCGAGCGACTCCACCTTGGTTTCTGGACGGCATTGGGACTTGGACTTCTCTTGGCGGGATTGGCCGTCGGCAGTTGGATCATGTTGGCGCCGAGCGTAAGCGATGAGTGACGATAGGTGGCTTTTAATGGGAATATCGAGCGAAGTGAGTCTGGCCAGTTCCCTCAGTCACGGGGCGTCCCTATGCCAGCGGCGGGCGGCCCCGTTTCTCATACTCGCGCACCCAGGTTGAGCGAGTATGGTAAGGTCAGGATGGCTGCCGAACCGCGCAAAGTTTTGCCAATAATACTCATCGCCCCCGATCTCGAACTAAATCCAGGCCGTTTTCGTGTCATCATAGGTGATGACGAAACGGCCCAAGAGCCAACAAAGAAGCGATCCTGCACCCCTGCGAACCGTTAGCGTTCATGAGCGGCTGGCTGGCGTGCTTTTCCTCCGCAAGCGTCCATCTTTGCTCGCTCCGAACCCACCATGTCCCCGCGCGGGCTAAATACTTGGCGTTTCTCTGTCATCATAAGTGAGTGAGACACCTTACCGTCTCGCTCTTCATCTGCTCCCACATCATCACCCTCCAACGAAAGGAGGTCCCGTGGAATCTTTGGCACTCGTCGTGCCTTTAGCTCTGGCCTTGGCGGTTGCGGTTGCCGTCTTGGCGAGAGAACGTCGTCTTCGACTTGCCCTCGAACGACTCGTGCAACAACTCATCGACCGCTGGAGGAGACAGTATCCGCCGCATCATTCTGGCCCTCAGCATGGCAGCCACTTTGACCGCCTGCACCAACGAGAGCGACAAAGTCGCTCAGATCGCTCTTCGTGATGCCGAGAGACAATCGAAGCAGAACGAGCAGCTCCTCTCTCTGAATGGCAAAGTTGCCGAGGGGGCTCGCGATCTAGTGGCGGCTGACTCGGCTAGTCGCATGACGCTCGCCCAAGTCCATCAGGACATTCAAGGCGAGCGCGTTCAACTTGGTCAGCAGCGCGATCATCTCGAATCGGACCGAAGAACCATCGCTTCGCAGCGGCGGACCGATCCTGTCTTTCAGGAGGGTTTTGAGATCTTGAGCATGCTGGCCGCCGCGGCGGCTCCACTTGGTCTTTGCTGGCTGTTGCTGAGGCAGTCCGCTAGCGCGGTCGACTCCACAGCCACCGCCGAGATCCTTCTCAACGAACGACTGCACGGCAACGACTGATCGCTGAATCATCGGTCGTGCCGAGTCTTTTCTGTTCGCGCCCACGACAACCACGCGTCGATCAACGGACATGTTGATTGACAAGCATTCTCGTCTACGCGTTTCCCCCGGGAGAAGAGCCACTTCTCTCGGGGGCTTTTGTTTTCATCACCCATCATTAGGAGAACATCATGCGTCAGAGTGAAATCAATCGACGAGTGGCCCACGCCACAGGCGAAAGTGTGGCGACCATTCGTCGGCTTGGCTTTCTGCTGGCCGATCCAGCCACTGTCATCCTCGATCCCGACGACGAATCCCTCGGCGGGCATGTCCTCGATTGGGATGCCCACGATGACTTTCGCCACTCGGCCCCATCGCGCCCAGGTCGGTAGCGTGCGTCGTTGTCTTCAACCCAAGCTCTCACGAGAGAGGCGGCACGGGTGCCGCTTCTTTCGTGGCAATCAATCGCGCGGCGGCCGACATCCTCACCGGGTCGGCCGACCCCAACCACGGCACGCTGCCATCGCAGCAACGTCCATCAACTCCGCTCTAACCAAAGGAACTTCCGTATGAGAATCTATTTCATCAATCATCTCGGCGGCGGCTTCGCCAACCATCTCGACGTAGCCGAGGGGACAACCGTCGGCCAGCTCTTCGACGATAAAGTCGGTGGCGATCCCGCCGGTTACTTGATCCGCGTCAATCGCCTCCCCGCGAGTAAGGACCAACTCCTCCAGGAGAATGATCGCGTCTCCGTCACTCCCATCCGCATCGAAGGAGCGAGGTAAATCACACGCATCGAGAGTCCATCGATTCCCGCTGGACTCTCCGTCTTAGGAGATATCGATGACTGTACCGATCGATCACCTTCTTCGTGCCGCGATCCAGATCCACCAAGCTCTCACCCAACGGAAACGCACCAATAATCTTCCCGCGCTGCCTTACTCTTTTTGGGATCGGACCAGTCGATCCTTTCACTGTTGGCATCGAGCGACCACGAGAGGATGGAAGGAGGCATCCCGAATCGCTCGACGTCGCTTGGATGACGACATGCATCACCTCGTCTATGAGATCGATCGGTTGAGGAGTGCAATCGATCAACACCATCAACCGATGCCGATGGTCTCATTGCGCATGATCATCGACGATCTTCGGTCTCTTGAAGATGAGTTCGACTGTATCGAGATCAACTTACGTGAACAAACACTCTCGATCACTACCGAGCCGATCGTGCTGGAAGAGATCGAATTTGGAGCATTCACGATCGTTCTCGATTGGACGAAGATTCATGATCACTGGCCTTACCGGGTTGTCGCCAACGATCCCCACCCGGCCCGGTCCAACGAAGATGTCACCCATCCTCATGTCTCCTCGGAGAAACTCTGCGAGGGGAATGCACATCTGGCGATTCGCAACGCATTAGCGGAAGGCCGACTCTTCGACTTCTTTGTCATCCTTCGGCAGATCCTGCGGACATACAACCCAAGCTCCCCTTATGTCTCGATCGAGAACTGGCATGGCGTTCCGTGTCACGATTGCGGCTCGCTCACGGGCGACGAGTACGACGTCTGCCACACCTGCGAATCGATGACCTGCTTCGATTGTTCGAACTCGTGCGACGATTGCGGCGAGCGATGTTGTGGCCGATGCCTCGACACCTGCCGTGGTTGCGATCGATCTTTCTGTCCGCACTGCCTCCGTGATTGCGAGGCGTGCGGCAACCCTTTTTGTCAGGAGTGCCTCATTGAAAACGATACGTGCCAAGCCTGCCTGGAGGCCCAAGAAGAAGAGACCGACGCTTCGCTTCACCCCGACGGCGTGGGCCAAGCTCCGCTTCCTCCGTGATCTCGGACCGACCGAAGTCGGCGGATTCGGGATCTCCCATGATGAGGACGATCTGCTCCTCGTCGACGACATCCGACTCGTCAAGCAGCGGTGCGGCCCTCTCTCCGTTCTCTTCGATGATGCCGCTGTGGCGGACTACTTCGATGAGATGACCGATCACGGGTCCTCGCCAGACCACTTCGCCCGCATCTGGATCCACACGCATCCGGGGAATTCGCCGGAGCCGAGCCTGATGGACCTTCGGACCTTTGCGAGTTGTTTCGGACGATGCGACTGGAGCGTCATGATGATCTTGGCGGAGGATGACTCAACCTTCGCTCGCCTCCAGTTTCGAGCAGGTCCCAGCGGCTCCATCGATCTAAAGACTCGCGTCACCTATGACCATCCCTTCGATGGATCCGACCACGACGCTTGGACGGCAGAGTATGAGCAGTTGGTCGAGAAGCTTCCCGAACGACCCCTTCGAACCACAACCATTGACGACGACTTCTCTCCCTATCGACCACCCGACCTCGAAGCGATCGATCAGGGCGAAGTCGAGCCGTGGTATATCCAGGAGGGACCATGGCCGACCCATTGAGCAACATCGAACAGCGCTACGATCGGCAGCGTTCACTCATACCAACGGAGAAGCTGGCTGCCACTCCCGTCACGATCCTGGGTGTCGGAGCCATCGGTCGACAGTTGACGCTTCAACTGGCCGCGATGGGTGTTCGGCAATTCCAATTGATCGACTTTGATCACGTCGATTGGCCTAACGTCGCCGCCCAAGGATTCGCCACCGCCGATATCGGCCAAGCAAAGGTTCACGCCGTTGCCAGCAGCCTCTTCCAGTTCGACCCCAACCTCCATGTCGATGTCATTTGTGATCGTTGGCGACCCAAGCATTTCGTCCATGATGTTGTCTTCTCATGCGTTGATTCGATCACTGCTCGGTCCGCCATTTGGAACGGAGTCGGCTCATCTCGCTCTTTCTGGGGAGATGCCCGCATGCTGGGCGAGGTGATTCGCATCCTCACCGCCACGGACTCAGCCAGCCGAGATCACTACCGCTCGACTCTCTTCGAGGCCAGCCAAGCGCAGCAAGGAAGCTGCACCGCCCGCAGCACCATCTACTCCGCCTCCATTGCCGCGGGCCTTCTCACACATCAGTTCGCCTGCTGGCTCCGCGGGACGGATCTGCCAAACGACATCGTCTTGAACTTGATGGACCTTTCTTAAAAGGCAGAGAAACACCCACGAAGGAGAAACAGAATGAGTCGTTCTCGCCCAAGAAAGAAAGATCGCGCGAGGGAACCAGTCAATGCAATCAACCCGATCGATCCTCGCGAACAACTGGCGCGACTGATCGGCGAACTGCTCGCCAAGGAATGGTTAGATCGGCAGATGCCCAAGTCGACGAGACAGGACTCGGTCGATGAAAGTGGACTTGCGATGCGATTCGAATCGACTTAGCTTCCAAGTGTCACAGATTCTCAACGGAAGGGTATGAGATTATGGCTGACTCCAACAATGTCTCCGTTGATTGGACGAAGAGAATGCTCGAGGCATGGAACCAGGTCCTATTCCCGTCGGGCAGCCACGAAGATCAACCGGCGCGAGTTTTTCTTGAAAAGAAGAACTCTGCGGCTGATGCCGGATGCTTGTCTGAAGACGAGGTTGAAGCAGCCTTCCCAAAGATTAATGGGTTAATCGACACGTCCGCTCAGATCGATTCCCTTCGCAGCGAGTATCCTGATTGGTGGGACCAACGCGAGAAGGAAGCGGTCGACGGTGTCATTTACGCCCTTCCCAAACGTATCCTTCTCACGGCGCAAACTCTTTTCAAGTTCAGCGACGCCGATGCGCGGGCCGAACGGGAATTCACACGAATCTGTAAGGCCATGCGAGCAATCGGTTATTGCGGGCAGCTCTTCATTGATGGTATCACCGCCCCGGGCGACGCCTCGTACACGGATGATGGCTCGTCTGCAAATAAAAAAGACTTTAAACTTCTGGAGCGGCTGATCCGCAGCACTCGCACGTTCATGTTGACCGAAGACCAGATGAAGCAGCTGAGGGCACAAGTTTTATGGGACTGGCGTGATCGCCAGCTGGCCGCCTCGGGGATGCTCCTGTGCGACGGGCAATTCCAAGAGGAGCGATTGGCCCTTCGTCAGCGATGGCTGGAGTTGCCGGTCAACGTTCGGCCATGGCTACCGGACTTTCGGCTCCGTCCTTCAATGAGTCGGGACGACCGACAAGTAGAGGTCTTTCTAAAGAGTGTCCACGAGTTCAAGGAACGTTGGCACATCGACTCGATCGCCACGTGGGACTATGTGGTAGCTCGCGGTCCTCGAATGCCGGACTATCGTTCGAACAC
>JAIELF010000005.1 GCA_019753235.1 bacterium | reverse complement strand
TGCGACATCAAGAGTGCTATGGGCCATTGTTGAATCCTCGCCTTGTTCTCACTTCCGCACCGCAAGAGTTCCTCGATGTCGTTCGACGGGTCGAGGCATTCTACCTGGCATCAGGTTGCCGGCGAAACACTCTCCGTCACTTTATAATCCCCAGGGCAGTCCGCTTATGTGCCAAACGACAAACAGAAGCGTCCAAAGGATGATTACCCAGATAACGTACGGGAGCATCAACGCGACCACCGTACCCACGCCGGCCGACTTGTCGTACTTGTGCATGAAGCCGACGACCAGCGCGAAATAAGGGTTCAGGGGTGTGATGGAATTGGTGGGAGAGTCGCCGATCCGGTAAGCGGCGAGCACCGCTTCGGGATCGACACCCAACTGGACAAAGAGCGGAACAAAGACGGGGGCGAAGATCGCCCATTTTGCAATCGCTGCCGTGAAGACCAGGTTCAAAAGAGTCACGACACCGATGAATCCCACCATGAGCCAGACCGGACCGATTTGCGCGTTCTTCAAAACGTCGGCCATCGTCACTGCCATTAAAGTGGGAATGTTGCTGAAATTAAAATACGCGACAAATTGACTGATCACAAACAGCAGGAATATAGTCCCGCCCAAGCTACTGATGGCTTTCGAAATGGCCTTGATGACATCATCGATACTACCGATGGTCTTGGCCCCGAGCCCGTAACAGATCCCCGTGACCAAAAACATAGCCGTGATCACGACAATCAATCCATTCATGAACGGAGTATTGCCGATGAGGGCGCCCGTCTGAGGATGTCGCAAAGGTGCCCCGGTCGGTAATGCTAAACATCCGAAGAAAATCAGCACTCCCAGCAATCCCAGAAAAGCGAAGCGAAGCCCCCGCGATTCCTCTATGGAAAGCTTCTCGGACGCATCCGAGGGAATCGTTCCCTGGTAGGGTCCGAGTCTAGGCTCAATGATGCGCTCGGTCACCAGGGCGATCACGACCGTAAGAAAAGGAACCGAAGCGAGCGAGAACCAAAGATTCGCCGTCAGATCGATTGAACGCGTCGGATCAACCATGTGAATCGCGTCGTTGGTAAACTCCGTGAGGACAGCATCCAAAGGCTTGATCAGCATGTTGACCGTAAACGCGGAGGCGACCGCGGCGAAGCCTGCCGCTAAGCCTGCGAGCGGATGTCGTCCCACACTTAAAAACGCCGTCCCCGCGAGAGGAATGAGGACAAGGTAACCCGCGTCGGCGGCAATACTGGCCAAAATGCCGACAAACACAAGAATGTACGTCAGAGCGTGACGTGGCGAAACCGCCACCAGTTGGCGAATCAACGAACTCACCAAGCCCGATTCTTCCGCCACGCCGGCCCCGATCATGGCGACCACCAAAAGCCCGACGGCCGTGAAACCCATGAAATTCGGAATCATCGAGGTGTAAATCAACCGAATGCCATCGCCGGTCAATAAACTCTGGGCGCTGGTGGTGACGGTTTCCGGTTTATGCGTCTCTGAATTGAGCACTTGATACTGAACGCTCGCCCCCGCCAGCGTCAGCACATGGGAGAGAAGTATCACCATCACGATCAGCATCAGGAAAACGACCACGGGATGAGGGACCATGTTGCCGACACGTTCGACGACATCCAAAAAACCTTGCATCGCCGATCGACGAGGCTTCTGCGGTTCAGTCATGGAGTCTCTCCTGCCGTCACGTCATTTGTGTATTGATTCGCTGAGGACGATCGCCGTTCGTGAAGGAAACCGCGAAGTTGCTTCGATATCGCATCCTCCGATCACCCATTCACGGCATGATGTTCGTCTCAAGCGACCTTAGTTTCTTATGGAACGAGGTACACAGGCAAGAGCCAAGGTACCATGATCACGCTCACGGCCATGACAATGAGCGCAAATGGCCCCCCCACGCGAACGAAATCGCTGAAAGAATAGTTGCCCGGTCCAACCACCAACGTATTGACCGGTGATGAGACCGGCGTGACAAAGGCCGTCGATGCCGCCAAGGCGACGATCATGGCAAACGGATAAGGCGAAGCGTGCAAGTCCTCGGCAATCGCCAGCGCGACCGGTGCCATGAGAACCGCTGTTGCCGTGTTCGAGATAAAGAGTCCCAGACCTGCCGTGATCGCGAAAAGTGCTGTAAGGATGACGTAAATACTTGATTGACCAAAAAACGACATCAAGCCATCAGCAGCCAAATCGACGCCGCCGGTCCTCTGAAGCGCCGTCGAAAAGGGAAGCATGCCGACAATCAGCACGATCGTTTTCCAACTGATCGAGCGGTACGCACTCGTAATGTCGATGCAACCGAAGAGCCCCATCAGTAAACATCCGATGAGTGCGGCTTGCACATTGGGAACAACGCCGCTCACCATCAAACCGACCACCAACAAAAGACAAAGAATCGCCTGCGGCGCTCGGCCCGCCACGGGAAGGACTTCCTCCAAATCGACGGGTAGATTTAGAGGAACCAAGTCGTTGGACGATGTCGATAGAGAAGCAATGTCGTCCCAACGCCCCAGCACCAGCAGCGTATCGCCGACCCGAAGCTTCTGGTGAAGCAACCCCTGCTCTTGGGATTGAGATCCGTGACGTAGCCCTATGACCGTCAGCCCCGTCCGCGTGCGCATTTCCATCTCGACGATCGACTTGCCCACCATGGCCGAGTCGGCGCCGACCATCACCTCCGCCATCCCCAACTCTTGCGACAGATCATTGAAGTACACACCCGAAAGCGGGATTGTCTCAAGGCTTACTCCGTGGGTAAAGGAGCGGAAATCAGGGCGCGGCTCCTGAAGATCAACGAGGAGAATGTCGTCGGCTTGAAGATCCGTCTTTGCCGTTGGCCGTAATACCTCTCGAGAGAATCCTCTCTTTCGATCGATGGCGATGATATTCGCGCCAAACTCTTGTCGCCAAGAGAGCTCATCAACTCGCTTTCCCGCCAAGGACGACCCAGGCAACACGCGCAGACGAACTTCGCGATCGGCTAGGCGGTATCGGTCGACCCAATCGGCCAGGCTGGGCCGAAGCGGGGCTGTCGAACGCTCATCTTTCGACGAGGGAAGCCAGTGCCGGGCCACGAGCATGTACACGATCCCCAACAGCAAGACCACTGATCCGAAGGGAGTAAACGCAAAGAAAGCGAATCCCTCTAGACCGTGCCGACTCAGTTCACTGTTGACGACAAGATTCGGCGCGGTGGCCACCAGCGTCATCATGCCGCTGATCAGAGCCGCGAAGCTGAGCGGCATCATCAGTTGGCTCGGAGCCGTGCCCGTCGACTTGGCGATTCGCATCGCCACGGGAATAAAGATAGCCGTGACGGCCGTCGAACTCATGGTCGCCCCGAGGAGGCAAACCACCGCCATCAACAGAGTAATCAACAGCGTCTCGCTGGTCCCCGCGCGAGCGAGCAGCCAATCACCCAGCTGTTGGGCGACACCTGTTCGAACCAGCCCTTCGCCGATGACAAACAAAGCAGCAATCAAGACGATGTTGGGATCGCTAAATCCGCTGATCGCTTCACTCATGGTGATGACGCCGAGAAACGGCAACACGGTCATGACCAGCAGCGCGACGACATCCATACGCGGTCGATTGATCGCGAACATCACGACGGCCATCAGAAGAAGTACCAGGACCGCAGCGAGTTCGAAGCTCATCGTCAACCTTCAAAAAGAAATCTGAAGTAGGGAGGACCACTTCCCAAGCAACTCGTTCGCATTATCGCAAAATCGGCCGGCGCCCAAACCGAGAAATGAGTACGGAGAGCAGTTTTTCCAATATAGATCTTCGACGACGTGGAGACTGGTCCATCAAGAAGGATCGTTCTGCATCATTCGCGGTAAGATGGGATCATCAAGTTCCGACGAGAGCCGAGAGATGATTTCGCGGACGCATCCCTGCGGTCGTGCCGCCAACACCAATTCAATGTTGGCGTTTAGAAATTGTACTGGGCAAGTGTCCCGATCCGGTTGACCTCGGCATCCTGGCCGTCGAGGTTCTTTCGCACGCCCCAGAGATACTCGATTCCGAACGAGAGCCGAGTGATCGGGATCCACCATAGACTAGCCGCCAGGTACGTGGCAGAGTCGTATGTCATTCCCGTTTGATTGATACCGTTATCGACAAGTACACGAGAGTACGTGAAGCTCGTTAGCCAGTGAGCATTGAACCACGCTTCGTAGCTGGCATTCCATCCCGTTGAATTCACCAATTGCAACTGCCCGTTGATCGGATCAACCTGCGCATCCAAGCCTTGGGCGGCCAGATCGTTCAGGTAACGTCCCACACCAGGTCCCCACGTTCCCATCAATAGAATCCGACTTCGAGTTAGGCCGGAGGGGTTGTCCTCGCGAGCGGGATTCGTCCCCATCAGGATTGCCCAGGGGTGAAGCACGAGACTTCCACTCATCGCTCCCCCTACATCCCGCTGGACGGTCCCCCCGGTCGGTCGATAACTGATCGTTCGAAGAAGTCCAGAAATCTGCGCATGGCCGACGTCGGTCTCATACCTCAAATGCGTGGCAGCATCCGGAATGTCTTGCACATTTCTGCCCAACCCATTGGTCGTGATATCCGAGAACGGCCGTTCGACACTCCCTGCCCAGTAAAGGCCATCGACCCCCAAAGGGAGCGTCACCCGGGCCGACGGTTGACGCTGATTCACCCAACTGTTGGGTCCTTGAAAGTCGACCAGGCTAGGCCAACTCGTTGGATCCATGAAGACAGAGTTCTGCTGCCCAAAACGGAAGTAGCCGACATCAAAGAACGCGTGCCGAAGCCGAAACGGATTGCCTCCGCCTCCTGCCGCTTGGCCCGGCCCGTTGAAAAAATCCCCTTCGATGAACGTGTGGATTGTCCAATCACGGAAATTCGTTGGTGTCCAACTCTCGAGCGCGAATCGACTCATCCGAGCACTAAAGTTAAAATTTTGCCCCACCGTGGCCGGCACCGGAATCGAGTTCGTCACAAACGCATCGGGAACGCCCATCGGTTGAAAATCATTCAGCCCCGCAAGCCGAACAAAGCCTCGAAGACGAAACGACGTGTTCACACCGGGAACCAAAAACGAACCGGGAAACATCCCGCGGGTGACGACTCGGCCCTTGTCCTCGGCCGTCGGTGGAGGAGGCGGGGTAATACGCCGAAACTCGGGAAAGCCAGGGGAATCTTGATAGTCGCGACCCTCGTAGCCAGCCGGCGCGTAGTCGGCGATCGGCCGAGCCCCCAGACCGTACGACTGGTAATAACTTGGCTCATAGACGTAATCGGGAATGGGTAGTCCAAGATCGAACAGGTTGGAAAAAGTCGAATCAGCCCCAGGCGCGTTTTCCGGTTCGTCGACGGAACGATCTTTTCTGTTATCGTCGGATGTCGCAGGAACGGGTTCGATGGATCGACCCGCTGGTGCCGGCTCGGCCGACGATTCCAGACGTGGATCCGAAGAAGAACTCTGTTTCTCCTGAGCAAAAAGAGACGTCGTCCATGCCATCAGCACCAACGAAAAGAGAGCAGAGACTATTCGGCTCTTCCAGAATTTGTCTTCGTTCAACATCGACGATCAAGCTCCGTGGCTTGGAAGTGATCCCAAGCGATCGAATAAATCGCTGAGCCCGATGATAATCGTGATGCGACCGTATTTCGGACGACCGCTACTCCCCCTTCGAATTCCATGCAAGGCCAAATCTGACCCCAAGTCTCTCACAAATCTCCTTTCGATGGTGCCAGAAGAGTGAGGCGATGGAGTGAAACGAACACGGCAGGCCGTCCAAAACATGTTCTGATCAGCGAGGACCAGACGTGTCCGCTGAGCCAGCATGCCCACAGACAAATGGCGAACACTTGCAGACTTTCAAAACGCGAGAGGGGTTTTGCTGCGACGACGATGGGGCCGAACGCGCACTGATCCCCCTCGTCGGTCAGATCGCCCCCCGCTATTGCGTCGCGAATATCAGTTGCTCGATTCGGTCTATTCGACAGCGAATCTCACTGGCCGGCGTTATGGGATTCCGCCGGCCTAGACTGAGCGGACCGTCGTGACATTTCGCCATTTCGGTCGGCTTTCCCCTTGTAGCAAAGGGTCAACTGGCGACGGCTCGCTCCACGGGTGACGAGCGAATCACGGGGGGCCGACTCAAATCGACGGCGGGCATCGACCAAGTGGGCAAGTCGCATAGATCGCTGCCGAGATAAGTATGATGCCAAAGTTGCGTTGCCATCACTGCCGTCAATCCCATCTCCATCGAGAGACGACGCCCCGCAAGCCAACGATGCTTACTGTACTCTTCCCGCGTCCGCGTCACGGCATCAACATCAAATAGACCTGTCTTCGTCAGCGATTCGCGACTGAGAAGTTGCCCGACGTAATCGGCCGGGTTGGTGAAGAAAGTGCTCGCAAAGGGCGCGCGGAACATCGCCTTGGGCCGATCCGCGATCGACGAGGGAAGCATCGTGCCGGCAAACAGGCGAAGGAGATGTTTATCGCGTGTCAGACCGCGAAGTTTGAATCGCGGGTGTAATCCTCGGCAAAAGTCGATGACTTTGTTATCGAGGAAGGGATAGCGAGTCTCGACCGAACTATTCATCGCGGGTCGATCACCCTTATGATTCATCAAGAGGCCCGGCAGCATCGTTTTGAAGCCGAGATAGAGACCTTGATTGAGAGGATGCCAACGTTTGATGCGGTCGTAATTCAAGGATAAATCTTCGTAGGCGACGTGTCCGCCGATCGCGTCAAAAGTCTCGGGTCGATAGAACATGCGACGCGACATGGTCATCATGCCGTAGATGTCGTTGTAAGCGTACGGCCCGCCGGCCAACTCGATCGTTCGTCGAGCGCTGGCCCAGGGGACCGCCGACGAACTCAGACGAAGGAACGCCCGGCGAATGGCGAGGCTAGGCCGAAAAGTTCCGGCATCGAGCAAGCGAAATAGGCGGTTGATCTTAAACCAAGGATAGCCCGCGAGCGCTTCGTCGGCCCCTTCGCCGGTCATCGCCACGCGATACCCTTGTCGATGAACTTCTTTGGCCAGACAAAGCATGGCAGCGCTCGATGTATCGACCACCGGACAATCGGACGCTCGTACCAGTTCGGGATAAGCGTTCGCGATGGCTCGGCCATCCAGCGTCACGATCGTCGGCTTGCTGCCAATAGTTCGAGCCGCCAGCAGAGCGCGATCGGTCTCGTCGAGCGCGGGGTCGGCAATTTGAATCGTGAAAGTGGGAACCGACGAGCCTCGAATCCGTTTGATCTGGGCAGCAACGGTCGTCGAATCAACACCACCGCTGAGGTAAGAGACGACCGGAACGTCCGCACGCAATCGGATGCGAACGGCTTCTTCGAACGCCTCGCCGAAACCCTCCATCGCTTGCTGATTGGTCGGGTTCCACTCGTCGCCTCGATCGGGATAATCGATGTCCCAATACTGAATTTCTTCCACGCTGGCCGGTCGGCTGGAGTCCTTCCACTGAATTCGCAAACAGCTTCCCGGCATCAGGGACGAGATCCCCTCGAAGGAGGTTCGTCGACTGGCCATCGCGAAGTAAGTGAAGATATGATCGATGCCACGGTGGTCAGGTTTTGCCTCGACTTTACCCGACGCTAGGATCGCTTTGATCTCGGAGCCGAAGTAGAGCTTCTCCCCCTGCTTGCTGTAGTGAAGCGGGCAAATGCCGACGCGGTCTCGGGCGAGGATGACGGTTCGGTTACGTCGATCATAGAGGGCAAACGCGAACTGCCCGCGCAGACGTTCGAGCATGCTGATGCCGAACTCTTCCCAGAGATGCACGAGGATTTCGGTATCGGAAGAGGTCCGGAAGATGTGGCCTCGCTCGATCAGATCCTGACGAACTTCAGGATAGTCGAAGAGTTCTCCATTGAAGACGACAACGACACTGCCATCTTCGTTGAACATCGGTTGTTGACCGTCGGCCAGGTCAACGATGCTGAGTCGGCGAGAGGCGAGTCCGATTCCTTGTTCGAGGAAGAAGCCTTCTTCGTCGGGGCCTCGATGGATGATGGCGGCCGCCATTCGCCGAAGCATCATCAAGTCGGGTTCGTGGCCGTGGCCCAGGTCAATAAAGCCCGCGATTCCGCACATGATGACACCCTTCCTTGAAGCAAGCACTTCCTTCGAGACCCGCCCGCAGAGCAACTCTTACCGACAGACCGTCTCGCGGCGGCCAGGAGAGCGGGAATTATTCGCGTCCAATCCTCCACGGGGGCAGGAGAGCCCGCCTCTTCGACAAAGTCCACCGGGGTCGGCATCCAGAGGCGAAGGCTCGGATAGGAAGCGATTGGAACATGCGGAACAGTTCTAACGATTGCACTGGGTGCCCCACGAAGTAGATCGGGGGACCCCAGCAGTCGCGATCCAAGCGGTAGGCCGTTTGTGTTCGATGATTAAGGAAAGGTATGACGCGTCATAGATAGGGCGGAGATCGTTAAATCATGTCTCAGGATTCCTCCCCCAAAGGAAGCCCGTTTGTCAAAGATCCGGTTTTCCTCGCGGAGCTTCAGAAGCTTAGGCAAACCGACAATACGACAAACTTTTTTTATCTCGCAAGGACCTGGCTGACGATCGCGATCGTGATCGCCTTTGCGGTCGGCTTCTATCAGTATCAAGCCACACACGGAATTTCATTTTTTTGGAACATCCCCTTGACGCTGCTGGCGATCACTATGATCGGGGCCCTTCAGCATCAACTCACGGGCCTCGCGCACGAGGCGTCGCATCACACGCTGCTTAAGCATCGCTACATGAATGATCTGGTCAGCGATCTTTTTTGCATGTTCCCGATGTTCAGCTCGACGCATCATTATCGTTTGCAACACATGGCCCATCATCAATTCGTCAATGATCCCGATCGCGACCCCGATGTCTCGCAGCTTAAAACAAGTGGCCATTGGATTTCGTTTCCGGTGTCGAAGAGTCAGTTCTTGGCAACGCTTGCCAAACAACTTGTCCCGACCCGGCTCATCAAGTACATCCGCGTCCGCGCTCAATACAACTCCGTCGGCACCCATCACAACCCCTACGCGAAGAAGGGACACAAGCCGTCGCGCGTACCGGTTCTGGTCGGCATCCTTTACATGTTGAGCCTGGTCGGAGGGCTGACGGGCTTACTCTATCTCGGCAACGCCACGCTGCTGGCGGGCTTGCCCCTGCTCGCATGGGCGGGGATGATGATCTTCTACAGCCTGATCCCGGCAGAGTGGTTTCATCAAAGCCGAGTTCATCCAGTGATTTCGGCTCGGCACATGACGTTGATGCGAATCACTTTTATCTCCGCCATTTTTAATGGCTTGGCGTGGATCAATTTTCTCACCGGCGCGCCGACAGCGGTCTATTTTGCACTCCTTTGGGTCGTTCCGATCATCACTTCGTTTTCGTTCTTCATGATCCTTCGTCAACTCGTGCAGCACGGTAACGGCGACCGGGGCTTTCTGACGAACACCCGGACATTCTTCGTTCATCCCTTGATTCGATTCGCCGTGTTTCCGCTCGGGCAAGATTATCATCTGCCTCATCACATGTTTGCCACCGTCCCACATTATCGGCTGCCGCTGTTGCACCAATTGCTGAGCCGATACGCCGAGTACCTTGAACAAGGTGTGGTGGTCGAAGGGTATTTCTGGCCTATTCACCAGCCGCAGTCGAAGCCAACGGTTCTCGATGTGGTGGGGCCAGCGTTCGATTATGGATCGGCCCATGAGATCCACATTGATGATTCGGTATTGGAGCAAGATAAGGTCGATGGAGCAGAGAACCTGACCGCTCAGGCCGTTCGTCGACAAGCCTCTTAACGACGTTACCCGATCGGCCGATCGAGTTGATCGCTGGATGGAACATCATCCATCGATTCGAGTCCGAAGATTTCGAGGAACCGCGGGGCTGTCGAGTAAGCGGGGGTCGCCTCGTCCTCGGCCGACGGTCCGGTCATCAATAATCCACGACGAACGAGTTGCCGAAGCGCAGGGGCAGAATCGAAACCGACCAGTCCATCGACACCTGCTTTGGTGATCGGTTGGCGATAAGTCACCACTGACAAAACATCAATGGCCGATCGACTCAACTTTATCTGTCGTTGCCCGATCCATCGACCGACAAGCTCGGCGCGGTAAGGATCTTTTAGCTCGAGCAGATACCCTCCGCGAGTTCGCCGGACGTGGTAGGGACGATTCTCTTGCCGATAACGGTGGCGAAGCTCTTCGACGGCTGCTTCGAACTCGGCAGGCGAGACTTCTGGAATGGCCCGACAGAAACTCTCGGCCTCAAGGGCCTCTTGCCCCACGAAGAGTGCTGCTTCCACAACATCGCGAACAGACGTCACGGGCGCCACGGGCGGTTCCGAGGTCCGATCCGCGGGCGTGTTCTCGTCGGTGGGGGAACTCTTCATCCAGTTACCTCGGTTAAGAGAGGCCATGATCCCTTCTCAAGATCGCCGATGTCGTCGGTGGCGATGAGGGACTCTCTCGCATCGTATCGGTTCTATTCCCGCGAGAAAAATCGCGAGACCTAGCCGAATGCCCCTTGACCTAAAAGCCGGGTAGGCTCATAGCCAAGCCGGGAGTACCGCTGGTCGGTACACCTCGCCGGTGGCGTCCCAATGTTTTGGAATGGGCGCGGGGAAGGTTTTGCCGGCGGGCCAGAGTCAAAAACGGGTGAAAATCAAAGGAAATCGCGGAGCTACTGGTCGAAAGTTCCCCTCCAGGGAACAGCCCCCCGGGTGCCGAGCCTCTCGGCCCGGGAACCGATCGGCGACCAAAAGAACCGGCGAAAGGAGAAGGGATCGTGAAGCGAGCTGTCCTCTTTACCAGCGGCCTGGCCTTATCGGGCTTGATGCTTGCCGTGGGTTTCTCGATGCAGTCGGCCAAGGCGGCGGACAGTGCTTCGAGCACGCCGTTCCTCTTCATCAACGTCCAACAAGTCTTCACGGACTACAAAAAGTTCCAGCAGCTTTCGGAGGATCTCAAGGCACAGCTTGAGACCAAAGAGAAGCAACTCATGGACATGGAGCAGACGATCAAGGCCAAAGCCGACAGCATTGCCTCGCTGGGCAATCAGGCCGATCGCGACAACGCTCAGAAGGAAATTCAGGAACTCAAGTTCGACTACGAAAAGACCCGCCGAGATGCCCGGCAGGAATTTCTCGGCACCGAAGCCAATATGTATGCGACCTGCTACACCGAAATGTATCAGCTCGTCGAAGCCTACTGTCAGCAGCACAACTACTTCGTCGTGTTCCGAGTTCAGGAACCCGATTCGAAGGACAAGTCGAGCCCCAACAAGATCCTCGCGACCCTCAATCGCGAAGTGATCTACAACCATCCTAAGCTCGATATCACGAAGATGATGGTCGACGGCCTGAACCAGCAATACGAAGCGGCTCAGGCTCGTGGCGCCGGCGCTGGCGCGGGTGCTGTTCGATAAGTCAATCATGTTCCGGAGGGGGGCTTCTTCAGGAGTCTTGATCGTCGCGGCTCATCCATCGGCGATCCATACCCATGTGGCCCCTCCCCTGCTCCGCTCGGCATGACCCCAGGCCCAAGCGGGATTGAAATGAGATCGGAGGGAGTCGGTTTCAACCGAATCCTGCCAGATCATCGGGCTGATTCTTTTCAGCCCATCGTGCCCTGAACCGACCCGGAAGTTGCGGCTGGTGTACCGCGGCTGAGCGGGTTGGATTTCCCTTCAAGGATCTCCTCAGTGTCAGGCAACAATGTCGCCGATCGATCGACGATTCTCAGTTCTATCATTGACGAAATTGCTCTCCCCGAGCGAACGCTGGCCGGCGCGGTCTCCGTTCGAGGGATCGGTTTTGTCCACGGACAAGATGTCACCGTTCAGTTTCGGCCCGCCCCCGCCGGCACAGGAATCGTCTTTGTTCGAACAGATCTGCCTAACAAGCCGAGTGTTCCTGCTCGATTCGAATTCCTTCTCCATCAGAATCGACGCACCGCCATCGGCCGAGGAAACGCCATCATCGAGATGACCGAACATCTTCTGGCGCCCCTGGCCGCCCTGGGAATCACGAGCGCCTATATCGACATCGATAGCGATGAAACACCGGCCGGCGACGGATCTAGTCAGGTCTACCTCGACGCCATCGACCGCGTCGGTACGCGAACGCTTGACGCCAACATCGCACCCGTGATCATTCGCGAGCCGATCCGGATCAACGAGGGGATCGACGAGGGAACCGCCTCGATCGAGATTCGTCCGCCATCGATTCGGGGACTCCGCATCACGTACGATTTGGCGTACGATCATCCCGGCATCGGCGAGCAGACGCATACCGAAGCGATCACGGCGTCAACCTTCCGACAAGAGATCGCCGCCGCTCGCACGTTTGTTCTCGAGCAAGAGGTGTCGGCACTACGGTCGATGGGAATCGGGCTTCGCCAGACGTCCCGCGATCTGCTAGTTTACCGAGCCGACGGCTCGATCATCGAAAACAATCTTCGATACCCCAACGAGTGCGCTCGGCACAAGTTGCTCGACGTCGTGGGGGATTTGGCTCTCTTGGGCCGACCGATCTGGGGCGACCTCCACGCGAAAAAGTCGGGGCACCGCCACAACGTCGCGCTCGTGAAGAGCATCTTCGAACACTCAGTCCAGCATCCGGGAGGATCTGTTTCCGTTCGAAACGTGGCGTAAGACGATTTTAAGACCTCTCGCCGATGGGGAGGTTTTTCGCCGCTTTCGAGGAAAACGAGACCTTTTTTGAATTCCGACGGGAATAAGGGATGACCTTTACGGAATTCGCGAGCAGCACTACATTCGCTCGAAGGAAGAAGAGTGGGTGAGGCTCGCAGGAAAGCCTAGCCACGGAGGAAACATGGCCGTTCACGTCGATCCGACCGCCGTCGTTGATCCCCATGCTGTTCTCGATGACAACGTTCACATTGGACCTTATTGCGTCATCGGGCCCGAAGCGTTTATCGGCTCGGGAACCAAGTTTCACAATCATGTGACGGTCATGGGCCACACCCGGATCGGCCACGACAATGTCTTTTACCCCAACGCCGTCATCGGCAGCGAACCGCAAGACCTCACCTATCGCGGCGAGCCAACCTGGACCGTCATCGGCGACCGAAACACCTTTCGCGAAGGCTGCACCGTTCACCGTGCCACCACGAAAGAGCACGGCATCACGCATGTCGGCTCTGATAACTACTTCATGAGCGGCGTGCACATCGCCCACGATTGCCAAATCGGAAACAAGATCATCATTGCCAACATGACACAGATCAGCGGCCATGCCCATGTCATGGATCATGCGGTGATTTCCGGCATGGTCGGCATTCATCAATGGGTCACAATCGGCCGATTCGCATTCATCGGAGCCATGGCGCGGATCCGAACCGATTGTGTTCCATTCATGTTCCACGAAGGCTTTCCCGCAGAGGTCATGAAAGTCAACATCGTCGGCCTAAGACGGAATGGATTCAGTCGAGACGAAATCCGCGGTTTGTGCGAAGCACACCGAATTCTCTTTCGACGCGGAATGGTCTACGAATTGGCCAAGGAAGAGATTCAGCGAACGCTCTCTCCCTCGCGAGGCCTCGTCGAACTGGTGAGTTTCATGGAAAATACCCGCCTGGGCCTCAAAGGACGCGGGCGAGAAGGGCGTAAAGCGGCATGAGCAAAACACGTATCGGTGTCATCGGTGTCGGACATCACGGGCGTCACCACGCTCGAAACCTTGCGGCCATGAGCAATATCTCGCTCGTGGGTGTCGTCGACGCGTACCCCGATACCGCGCGTCATGTTGCCGAGCTCTGCCAGACAAGAGCCTTTGCCGAACCGTCCGAACTCTGGGACATCGTGGATGCTGTCGTGATTGCCGTCCCCACGGCCTCGCACGCCGCGGTTGCCGCTCCCTTTCTGAAACGAGGCATCGCCACTCTCGTCGAGAAGCCTATCTCTTTCTCAATCGACCAGGCTCGCGACATGGTTCGACTCAGCAAGCAGCATCAAGTGCCGCTGATGGTCGGCCACATCGAACGCTTCAATCCGGTCTGGGGCGCCGTCAAGTCGGCCGATATTCGTCCTCGATTCATCGAAACCGCCCGGCTAAGCCGATTCCCCTTTCGAAGTCTCGATGTCAGCGTGGTCTTTGATGTGATGATCCACGACATCGATTTGGTCCGCACTGCCGCCCGATCGCGTGTTCGTCGAATCGAAGCCATCGGAAGTGCCTCGGTGAGCCCATCGCTCGATTGGGCCACCGTACAGATTGAATTCGAAAACAACGTGCAGGCTCATCTCACCGCTAGCCGGGTCCATCACACCAACGAAAGACGATTGGCGATTCGTTCCGACCGAGCTTGCCTCGAACTCGATTTCTTACGCCGAACCTCGACGCTGCACCAATTGACCGCGGGGGCAAAGGAACTTCTCGGCAAAAAACTGGGGCCCCTCACCGCCGAGGAGAAAGAACTCCTTTGGCGGGACATGTTCTCGGTTCATTCCGAAGCCCATGCCCGCGCAATAGAGCCCTTGCGACTTGAATTGGAAGAGTTCATCGCCGCCGCCCAGGAACGACGGGATCCGTCGGTCACCGGCGAGGATGGCCTCGAATCGATCCTGGTCGCGACGGAGATTGAACGAACCATCTCGGCCGGCCAGACCACCTTGCGAGCCTCCGCATAATCCTGGAACAAACCGATTCTCCCCCCGCGTCGGCAGCGACACTCCGTTGCCGATAGTGCTGACGCTTGCGATCGGACCCGTCGAACGCTGACGCTTTTGATGAATCCGCTGAAGCTCATTCGCAACAACCGACGTCTGTGAATGAATGGACAATAGATTTCGTCGGCAAGGCCCGCCGCGGTTGCCCGAACCAAGGAAAGGATCTCGCCTCCGCGAGAGAATCCCGAAACTCAGGCCAGCCCCGACGCCGATAGAGGAAAATGGGTAGGACCGGGACACCTTGACAACCCCATCCTTCTCACGAGAATGGAGTAACTTCCGTCGCTGTCTACCGTCAGCCTTCGCGGGCACCTTTCGGCAGACACCACGCCCCCTTCGTCTAGCGGCCTAGGACATCTGGTTCTCAGCCAGAAGATCAGGGGTTCGAATCCCCTAGGGGGTATAAATGTTCACGCATCAAACCGCAAAGATACGAATTCTCGGGCAAAATCGATGGTACTTCGAAACTCGAAGTATCTGATTTCCGCTCCATTCCACCCATTTCCCGCACTTGCTGCGCCGGATTCGTAGCTCCCGTTCACGAAATTGTCAGCTGGTGACCTATCCAATGTGGTTGGCTCGAAAGGCGACCACCCTCTCAGCAAGTTCTTTCACACTTTCGTTGAGAGCATTGTAATTACCCGCCGGAAACTCAAGAAAATGTATGTTGTATGCTTTCGACCACGACTGTTTCAGCGCTGGGTGAACATCGTCTGCAACGACCGCGTAGTGTGGGTGCGATGCGGGTGCCGCAATGTTGGCGTTTTCGAGAACAAGTTGGATGTCCGGATCAGACAAACTGTAGCCAATAAACAACAAGCTGCTGGAGAGAAACAGAGCGTCGAGCACGCGAAAAAAGTTGCCATAAACACGACGCTGCTCAAAGTACTGCGACCTAGAACCAGTTTCAAAACCTCCTGAGGCATATGAGGATGCAGGCGAGGTGAAGGAACCCTTGATAGATAAAGCTGT
>JAIELF010000047.1 GCA_019753235.1 bacterium | reverse complement strand
GGACGCCGGGCTCGCTGAAACTCATGACCGTTCGATCCGAAGGACAGTTCAACACGGTCGTCTACGAAGAGGAAGACCTCTATCGCGGACAAGAGCGGCGCGACGTCATCTTGATGAGCCTGAACGACATAAACGAACGCGGGCTTGTCACCGACCAGAAAGTCTTGGTCAAGAACGCGACTGGTGTGATGGGTCCGCTGTTGGTCCGCCCGTTCGACATTCGCCCCGGCAATGTCCTGGTCTATTATCCAGAGGCCAATGTCCTGGTCCCCTCCGTGATCGATCCGCACTCCAAAACCCCGGCGTTCAAAGCGGTCGACGTGACGCTGGAACCGGTCAAGGACGATCTGACGGCGTCTTTTGTTTCGACGTTATCGCTGGCAGAGAGTGCTCGCCGATAACTCTTATCAATCGTGATGAGTTCGGAACGAAGCCTATCAGTTGGTCTGTCGACCCAGTTCCTTGACAACGGGCTTGCGAGCCATCGGCAACCGCGGATTGGCCGATTTGGAATTGCTTGGCTCGGTGCTGTTGGACGGGATCAGTTCATCGGGAATCTGATGTGAATGCGAGCTGGCCGGCATGTTGATGACAGGTCGTGCGGGCATCACGAACGGCCTAGGTCCTTCGTCCGCGGTCTTACATCCCACCAGAAATAGTCCGCTGCTCAACCCCAGGGTGATCAGCGAAAGATAAATTAGCTCGCGATCCATGCCGGGCTCTCTCCACTTTTCCTTGACTAGCCGATAGGCCTACTCGATATCCAGATCTTTCGCTACTCCGTATCGGATCGCCTATCTCTAAAAACCGCGTTCAACCTGCTCGCCGAAGGGGAAGCGTCGCGGGCCGCTCCACGACAACGTGCTCTGATGATTCTTCCGGCGCGACCGTCGGCGCGAGTTCCGTCTTTGCCGATTCACGTTCCTTCTGCCCGTGAATCAACGCCAGATTTCTCGCATAGACAACAACGCCCAGTGCTTGGCCGAGAATGATCACCGGATCCGCTCGGCTAACGGCATAAGCCAGTAGCATGGTTCCGCCGACGAGGCTCAGGTACCAAAACGCAACGGGAAAGACCGATTCTTTGCGTCGTTCCGAAGCGATCCACTGAACGATGAATCGGCTCGTAAAGAGAGCCTGGCCGGCAAAACCAACGATAAGCCAGAACGTGCTATTTCCGGACAAGAGCGGTCTCCTTGGCAAGCTCGTATCGGAGGGTTCGCTTCTGCAACCAGCGGACCGCCATCAAATCCATCATCGGACGAATCGAGCGATTGAAAAGGTTGTAGTGTGTTCGGCCATGCTTACGGGGCCGATGATTGACGGGAACTTCCACCACGCTATAGCCATGCATCTTGACCAGCGTCGGAAAGAATCGGTGCATGCCGTCAAAGCGGTGGATCCGCCGAAGCGACTCTGCTTTAAACGCCTTCAATCCACAGCCGGTATCTTTGACGCATTCGCCGGTCACGTAATTGCGAACGCGATTGGCGACTTTCGAAATGATTCTCTTCGAGAATGTATCTTTGCGGTCGCGCCGCCAACCGATTGCGACGTCGGCCTGGGCCAAATTCGCGAGCAGGTTAGGAATGTCCGCCGGGTCGTTCTGCAAGTCGGCATCGATCGTGATGACGACATCGCCCGCGGCAAGATCAAAGCCTGCCGACAGAGCCGACGATTGGCCACTCTGCCGAGCCATGCGATGATGAACCAAGCTGCTGTATTTGTGTGAAAGCTTGGTCAGCACAGAAGCGGTGTCGTCGGTACTCGCGTCATCGACGACGACAATTTCGTACCACTTTCCCGCGGAGTCCAGAGCCTGGGCAATCTCTTCGACGAGCTTGGGAAGATTGCCAGCTTCGTTATGAGCGGGAATTACTACCGATACATCGAGCCCTGATGGGCTTCGCTTGACGATCATCGCACGCGTCCTTGCTGATGGGTACGTCGGCCAGAGGACCGCCCCTGCCATAAACCGGGCGAACTCCTCCCCCCGACTAGGGTGCCCTTTAACCCAAGACATCATCTGTCACAAGAGCATCCGCCGACGTTGAACATCTCCTCTTCCTGATTTGCCAAAGGCCCCCAAATTCCCGATAAGCCCATGATGCCAAGACTCGTCGATCGGCTAACAAAAGATCCTGGTCGGCGTGGCGTTTCGCTACGTGACTTTGGGCAGGACGAAAGATCGATCGCGAATGAACGAGTCGGAATCTTCCGAGATGAAAAGGATAAAAATCCTTCTCGCCTACGATGGAACGGACTTTAACGGTTGGCAGTTCCAACCGAACGGTCCCAGCATCCAAGAGGAACTGACCCGCGCCATCGAAAAGACGACGGGGGTTCGCTCTGTCCCGATCGGCAGTGGCCGAACCGATTCGGGCGTTCATGCCCTAGGTCAAGTCGCTCACTTCGATACGCCCGCAACGATCTCGTGCGAGAAATGGCGGGGCGCATTCGCTCATTATCTCCCCCGCGCGATCGTCGTGCGCGAGGTGACCGAGGTTCCTCCCACCTTTCACGCTCGTCGAAGCGCGCTGTTCAAGCTTTATCGGTATGTATTTCACGCCGCCCGTTCGCCTGACCCGTTCATGCTGCGGTATAGCTGGAAAGTTCATCATGAATTGAATGATTCCTTGATGGCGCAGGGGGCAAAGGAACTGGTCGGGACGCATGACTTCCGGGCATTCGAGACCGATTGGCCTAATCGCCGATCAAGTGTTCGGACGGTTCGTCGGTGCGACATTTCGCGGTGGGGCGATTTCGTCCATTTGGACATCGAATCGAACGGCTTCCTCTACAACATGGTACGGTCGATTGCCGGTTCCCTCGCCGAGATCGGCCGAGGCCATTGGCCGTTGGAGCGGATGAGGAAGATTTTACACGCGGAGGACCGTTCCTTAGCAGGTCCAACCGCCCCCGCGCAAGGCTTATTTCTTGTCCGGGTCACGTACGGCGAAGGGGAACCCCTGGCCGATGAAGAGGTGTTCGAGGAAGGACGCGGTTGAGAACCGGTCCTCTTGCACCGGCGGAGAGTAGCCCGTACGGTGGAGGTCCGTTCCTGGCCCGGGAACGGTAGGGGAAAACGGCCGGCCCGATGCGAGGCCCGTTTTCCTGGTAGATAGTTGATTCAACAGTGCATGAACGAATGGGGTTGGTCGGTTGATCGAGTATCGAACGTTTCGAAACGATGATCCTCCTCAGATCTTAGACGTCTGGAATAGTTGCCGGGGTTCGCGCGGCATGGGTTGGCCGCGAGGCTGTGATACCTTGGAGCAACTCCTTTTTTCGAAGCCCTACTTCGATCGCCAAGGGTTCTTTGTGGCCGAGGAGGATGGCCGAGTTCTCGGATTCTCGCATGCCGGCTTCAGCGCGCATGATGATAAGAACTCGGTTGATCCCTCGCTGGGCGCGGTTTACATGGTGCAGGTTCGGCCAGAGAATCGTCGCCAGGGAATCGGTAGACAACTGGTTCGGCTAGGGCAGTCGTACCTCCATCAGCGTGGCACACAGCTTCAGTATCTCGGCGGCATGTTCCCGGTCAACGCATTCTATCTCGGACTGTACGGCGGTAGCGAATTGCCCGGCTTGCTTGCCAGCGACGGGGCCGCACAAGCTTTCGCGCGGGCGATGGGATACGACCCGTGCGACGAGTGCTTGGTGTATCAACGAAAGGTCGGCGAGTTGCCAAAGGTCGCCGACTCGCGCGTGGTGCTGCTCAAAAGACTGGTGGAAGTGCAGGCAGAACCTTGGCCAACGCCGACCAGTTGGTGGGATGCTTGTATCCTGGGGAACATGCCTTCCTTGCGGTACGAGATGGTCGATAAGGAGTCTCAACTTCTCATCGGCAAAGCTTGGGTCTGGGAGATGGAATCGTTCGGCATGGCGTGGAAAGCACCGACGGTCGGCATCATCGACTTTTGGATCGAGCCCCCTTTTCGCCGAAAGGGATATGCTCGACTCCTTCTACTGACGATGCTCAAGCATCTTCGCGATCAACAGATCGAACTCGTTGAACTCCAGACGATGCAGCGCAACGAGCCGGCCCGCAAGTTGTACGAGAGTGTAGGCTTTGAAGTGATCGACCGGGGTTTGGCGTTTCGTCGAAACAGCCCGCTTGATTTCGCCGATCTTCCGACACTCGCGAGCAAAGGGATCGTTCCCCGGCCGGCATCGGCTCGCCGATTCGCTCGCGCGATTCCCGCCACCGGCTAGCGCGCGTCCATACTAAAGCCGTTGGGGCCTAAACTCACCGGATGGCCATCAGGCAAAGGCATCATCACCACATCAAAGCCAGCATCGTGGCAGAACTCTTCCACTTGATTGGCCAGATCAAAACTGTCGCCGTAAACCCACAGCGTGATCGCCTGCTTGTCAGCGGCCAGCGATCGCATCCGCAATCGAAACGTGCTGTTGGGCTCGAACACATCGTTGACGGTCTCGCCAATGAGTTCTTCGTCTGGCTTCAAGATGATCTGTGTCGCTTGATAGGAGAGTGCGACCGGGCCCGAGAGTTGTTCGCTCATCGAAATGCCGATCCGGCTGAAAGTATACCGGAGGCGGAAAGCGCCGATCGGCCCGACCGATCCTTCAATGCGAGAACTGGACGGTGACATTCGCCCACGGACCTGTTCATTCGCCATGCTCAGTAACTCGTCAAAGAAAGCGTAAGAGATCCGTCCCCCCTTCAGGTAGAAGAAGACGTGCTTTTTGCGAACCACTCGGGACATCGGCGTGGCGTAATGCTTCAGGGGCCGAGTCGCGGGCATGGTGCGGGTCACCTCGGCCAGTTTTCGCCGAAGCTCTTCGACTTGCTTCAGGAGCGATTGCGAGTCTTTCTGTGTGTCGGCCACGGCCGACCGCGCGGCGGCGATCTCTTCTCGCAGGCGATTTTCTTTGGCCGATGCGGATTGAACATCGGATTGCAGCGACGTCATCCGATCGGTCGCAGCCTTCTCCTCGGTCGAGCGATTCGCCTGCGCGATTTGCAGTTGCCTGGCGAGCTCGTTTGACTCTTGTTGCAGACGAGCCGCCTCCGCTTCGTACTGCGCGAGAATCTTTTCTCGCCGAAGGCGTTCGGCCTCGTGCAGTTTCTCTTGTTCTTCCTTAGAAGCGATGGCCGAGCGGTGCTCCGCCTGAAGGCGATCTTGCTCTTTCCGGTCGGCCTCCCGCCGGGCCATCGCTTTCTCGTGCGACTCTTTGTCGAGGAGATTGGCCTGATCGATCTCTTGCTTACTCTTCTCCCACTCGACTTTTTGCTGGGCCAATCGGGCCTCTTGCTCGCGAACCGAAGCAGGGGATGCGTGTCTGATTCGAACACCGACGATCACAATAAGGATGATGAGAATGCCGACGATGTTGGCGACGACATCCAGAAACGAATCAGAACCGAACGTTGACTCGGCCGACTCCGAGGCTCTTCGTCTTGCCATGCTTTGCTCCTACCGTGTCATCGTCGCGTCGCCGCGCTTGCGAGCTTGGTCGGCAGGTCGCGCGCCGCCGAACACTTCCGGGAAGTCGATCTCGTCCTTCCAGGAGACAAGACGTTTCTGCACTTCGATTCCTGATTCGATCATCGACAGCCGTAGATCGTAGTACCGCTCGATGCCGTCAGGTCGAACGTTGAACTCGACATAGGGAGCCCATCGATGAATCTCGCTGGGGGGCCCCCAACTCATCATCTGCTCCGCCACATGCTTGTAGATCGCCTTTCGCACTTCGGTGATGTCGCCGTTGGGATCCACTTTCACGAACTGACCGCCTGGATATAGCGTGATGCCTGCCTCTCGGCACTCGACGACGACCGGTCGGCGAAGCGTTTCGCGAATGGTCCCGCCCGGTCCAAAATCGGGCGTACCTGTTCCCTGGTTGTCGCCCCCTTCGCCCTGCTGCTTTTGGTCGGCCGACTTACGATTCGTGAACTGGAGAGTCGGCATGGTCATTTCATTGCAGGTGGGATCGCACGAACTTCTGCCGGCCGCCTCCATCAGTGCCTTCTGAAAATCATTGGGCGACGATGCAGAAGCAGCAGACCCATCTGCAGAGGCCTTCATGCCGGTCGTGGACGATGCTTGGCCTGCGACCGCGCCCGCAGGAGGCTTGGTTGCTGAACCGGATTTCGTGTTCGCGCTTGTCCCGGTCAAGCTAGAAGGCTGTCTTGAACCGATGGGAGTGGACGAAGTCATTCCGCGAGCCGTGCTCATGCCGGGATTCGATGTTTGCCCCCCGGATGATTGCCCCCCAGTGCTCGGCGCCGAGGTCCAGCCGTTCGGGGCTCGGCTTGCTCTCTCTGTCGAACCGAGAGTGACTTTTTGATCTGTACCGGTTTGGCCATCCGCTCCAGGAGGAAAAAGGGGCCGCTCGGGTGGGTTCGGCGACCGGTCTGCCAAAGGCATGCCTTCATCAACGGAACCCTCGCCGAGC
Source organism: bacterium (assembly GCA_019753235.1). Taxonomy (GTDB): domain Bacteria; phylum Planctomycetota; class Planctomycetia; order Kolteriales; family Kolteriaceae; genus JAIELF01. The sequence goes on along the minus strand of JAIELF010000047.1, from coordinate 9,747 downwards.
GCATCGCCGTTGGGTGATGTCGGACGATCCGGGCCGCCAACCATGGCGGGCTCGGGCGCGTCGCCTGCTCCTTTGCGACCGCGACCTGCTCGGGAAAGGTTTCCCGAATTGGTGCTGGATGCCAATGATCGCGAAACGCCTAAACCGCTCAGCCGATCAGCCGCCGACGGTGTCATGGGTCTGTCACGACCTGGCCCGATAGATCCGCGCTCGGCCAGTCGGGAATCAGAACCAGACGAGTCGCTCCGTCCCATGCCGGCGTCGTTTTCCGTTCTGCTTGAGTCAGGTCCGGTAGAGTCAGGTCCGGTCGAGACAGTATCGCGCCCGCTTGGCTTGTCCGCGTTGCCGTCGTCGGCCAAACCCCGAGAGTTCTCGCTTGATGAGGAACCGCTTCTCCAGGGGCGTGATTCCTCCTGTTCGCTGGATCCTCCCCCTTGCACTAGGCCGCGATCATCAGGAGCGCCCGGTTCGCCCACGGAAGGCAAGCCCCGAGCCAGCGACTCCATTTCTTCGCGTGTGGGGGATCGCATTCGCTTCAAATCACGAATGGTCGTGGGGCTGTCGACGGGTCCTTCGTCGGCGACATCGAGATCCCATTCTTCTGCTGCGGGTCGACCTGGTAGTCGGCGAATCTTCGACTTGGCGTTTTCGACGATCGCCTGAGCAATCTCTTTGGTCTTGGCGTCGCTGGTGCCGAAATCGAGATTCATCTCTTTGGACACCAGTTCGTAGCCATACTCGACCCGCACGGGCGTGAGCGCGATTCGAGCGATGTAGTAAGTCGCGATTCCGTCGGGCCTAACCACAAGCAGCGGATAGGGCTGTTCCCCCTTGTTGCGCTGGTACGCCAGGAGAGCCCGAAGGATCGCCGCCAATGAATTCTCTGGATCGAGCGGATTGCCCAACACCAACGGTCCAATCTCGATTCCCTGCGGCTGAAGAATCAGTCGATCTCGTCGACACTCGATGTAGATGGGTTCGCGGTCGCTGCCGTTGTTTCCGAAATAGGGAACGATGGAGAATCGATTCTCCGCTTTCTCCGCTGTCGATTTGGCCTTCGACCAGCGAGCGTCCAATTCCCGAACTACCGATGCCGCCGTCGCCTTTTCCTTCTCGGCAAGCAGTTTTGCCTTCTCGATCTCGCGGATCTGCGCCAGTAGCTCCGCAAGCCGTCCACGAAGTTGGGTGAGCCGATCGCGTTCGATTGCTTCGCTGGGCATCGTGGATTTTGGCGTCGACCATCGGCGAAGTTCTTCTTCTAGTTTCTTTTTCTGAGCGTCGAGTTTCGGACGCGGATCTTTGAGTTCAGGCAGCGGAGGGAGGTTCGGCTGCGGGACGGGTGGAAGATCGAGCCGAGGCAAAGGTTCGATCGATAGATAAGAGACACGATCGGGAAGCGGCGGTAGGGCGGCCAGTTCGCGCGCCGCGGCCGAGCGATGTTCGAGGTCGCGCGAACGCTGTGCTTGTCGACTGACGACCACAAGCAACAGGATGAGCGCCCCCATCGCGCTTAAGAGCACGGCGAGAAAGGGAAAGAGCGAGACCGGATTGGACTCCGCTCGTCGCTTACTCATGCGGCTTTAGCCTCGGACCGATCGCTGGTCAATTGATGTGCCCGCACCGTCAGGAGATGGACGGCAGCCGTCAACGAGTGGAGTGTTTCATCAAACGACTGCGTTTGCCGTAACATCCGTAGATTTTCCGCCAAACGATCTTGGGAAGCGATCAACGCTCGCTCTTCGCCAGTTCGATGGATCAGCAGTTCTGCAAGTCGCGTCAATCGTGATTGGAGATCCTCCATTCTCTTTTGCGACGTATCGAAGGCGGTGGTGTCTCGGCGAGCCTCGGCAATGAATTGACTCATCACCTGTGTGAACATCTGATCCCGCTTCGCGAGCGCCTGATCGAGACGCTCGTTCAATTGAGACAGCGTTTGCGACCAAAGCTGTGTCTGCGCGTCGACTAGCGTTCGAGTATGCTGAATGACCTGCAGGCTTGCGGCCTGCACGGCAGAGAGATAAGGAGCGCTTTCCGTGCTGGTCGAGAGAAATCGATTCCCCAACAATCGACGGGCGGCGGCATCGACTCGGCCAAGCACGCCCTGTTCCATTCGCTCGACAATGAAGATCGAGAAGATCAGCCCCATCGAGAGAGTCAGCGCGAGCGCGGTCGTGTCGAAAGCAACGGCCAAGCCGGCCGTCACTTCCGGAAGTGATTCTTCAAGCTGAGCGGGGGTGATGTTGGCAATCGCGATGGTGATACCGATGACCGTGCCGAGGAACCCGAGAATCGGAATTGCCCAGGCGATCGTTCGAGGGAGCGTGAAGCTTGCGTGTCCTTCGTCGGCATCCTCGTCGGCCAGATCTTTCATGTATTGGTCGAGGTGATCGGATGCCTCGCGGTCGGCCACATCAGAGATCGCTCGACAAAGTCGTCGACCCATGATGGTTCGACGAAGTTTAGCCGGCGCTGCAGAGAGTTGCTCGGCCACTTCGGCGGCCTGTTGCGCGGGAATGGCCGACTGATGTTTGGGAAGCCAAGCATAATCGATGGCCTTTCGTTGCAGGTTTATCCCGAGGACCTTGTAGGCCAAAATCGCCATCCCCCAGAAGAAGAAGCCGACTTCGACCATTTCGATCCAGTGCCCCATCGTGTACCGAACGAGGGTGTATTCCGGGGGCAGACGAAGAGTGATCAGCGTTCCAAAAAAGATTGCTGATAAAACTCCCGCAAGCATCAGCGGACCCAGGGTCGCGATCCATCCCGACGCGGGGGACGAATTCAATGCCGAGGGCTGCTTGGAAGGTGTTCGGTCCGCCATAAATCCTATTCCTCTCGGCATCGGCCGATGACTGAATCCGCGGTGTTCTGAAATCCTTTGTGGACGACATCTTCCCCTTTGCCGAGCTCACCCCGCGATGGGGCGGCGCTCGGTCGGGATGTTCGCGCGGAATGTCTCTGCTTCATCTCTTCGTCGCCGACAAGGTCAACTCTTTGGATAATCCGGGTTGTAGTGGGTGTCATGATCGAGATCGGCAAGATGGGCGAATTGGGCCGTGATCAATCGGCGAAACTGGCCTATCCAGAGAAACCACGCAAAGGAGCCCAACGAGTCCGCCGGTCTCAAGGAAAGTCGACGCCGCCACGGCGGAAGGGGTGGCACCGAAGAATTCTCCCGATCCCCATGAGCGATCCTCGGACCGTGCCATGCTTGCGGATCGCCAGGACAAAATACTCGCTGCAGGTGGGATAGAACCGACAGTTGTTCCCGAGCATGGGGCTGATCGCAAACTTGTAAAAGCGAATGATCTGTATCAGCAGCCAACCGATCGGGCCGAGGCCAGGGCCGAGCGGGGTTGGGTCATGATCCTGGAGGGGGAGGGGTGGGCACATGGCCAACCTCCTTTGAAGGAAATCGATCGGCGCCGGGTCGGTCGCGGCGCGACTCGCGCGCCGCCTGTCTCTGCATCAGCAGAATCATCTCCTCTTGGATCTCGGTCATTGTCCAGTCAACGATCTTGGGGGGCGAGGCTCCCTTGTTGTTTTTGCCGGGCAGACGGGGGAGGACGATCCAGTCCCATCCGGTTGGCTGGGCGGATTTAGATAAGCGGAAAGCCTCTCGGACGATTCGTTTAAAGCGGTGTCTAACCACAGCGTTGCCTGCTTTTCTCCCGATCACGACAGCAAGGCGATTAAAGGGAAAAGAGTTCGGCATCGCATAAAGGACTAGTCTCTTCCCCGCGTCGCTCCGCTTACAGGCGAAGACCGCCTCGATGTGACGAGGGTGTGTCAGTCGCTCTTGAGGGGTCAATCGCTGGTCCAAAGCAGGATCTCTCGGCATCATCTACGGGCCGGTCTTTTGCAGGCGAGCATCATACGTCGTTCCACGCCAAACGACGGCATGGGTTCGGCACATACCGATCGCTTTCCCGACGACGTACAGCATCACCCCGACCGCCAGCGGGCGAAAGACCAAATAGTCGAGTCGGCTTCGCGTGGTGCGATAGATGCGAGCGAACATGGTCTCTTGCAATACTTCATGAGCAACGGCAAGCCAGAACATGATCCAAACAAACGACGTGGCATGCCCCGCGAGAATCAAAGCGCCCGTCACCCCTAAGACAACATATGCCAATACGCTGAAGACTAGGATCAAAGCCTGGATCATCCAAAGCTTACCTGGCCGCATGTCGACACCCGAGTAGAGAATTCGCGCCCAGCCTCGAATGATTTCGGTAAGAGAGGCATACATTCGAACCGAAACCAAGTCCGGGGCCATCGCCACGCGAAGCGAAAGGCCCTTCTCTCGAATCAGTCGGCCAAGATGGACGTCCTCAACGAACTTGTCACGAACCAGCGTATGTTGCCCGATCGCATCATACGCGGAGCGACGAACGAGGATGAATTGTCCGTTGGCGAAACCCATCTCTTTCCGCTTGGGGTCATTCACTCGTGGAAGCGGATAGAGAATCATCAAACACATGGCGGCAAAGGGTTGAACCACTCGTTCCCAGAACGATTTCATGTCGAGCGCGGGCATCACGCTGAGCATATCGGTTTTGTTTCTCAGAGAGTCTTGGATCGAAATCGACAATGAGGTTGGGTGTTGCCGAGTGTCGGCATCGACAAAGAGAAGCCATTCGCCGCGTACATGAGCTTGCAATTGCTGGAGCGCATGGGTCTTGCCGGTCCAACCTTCGGGAAGGTGTTTGATGGAAAGAAGGTTCACTCTGGGATCTTTTTTGGCGACCTCTTCCACGATCTGAGCCGTGGAATCGACACTTCGATCGTTGACCACCCAGATTTCAAAGTTGGGGTAATCCTGTTCGAGGAGCGATTCAAGGCACGCTTGGATCCCCTTCTCTTCATCCTTGGCGGGGACGAGAATAGAGACCCGTGGGGCTTGGCCCGTCGGCCAATCGACTCGGCCCGGAGCGAGGAAAGGGGTCGCGCGCATCGCCCAGCCCCAGATGAAATGTCGAATCAGACAGATCGCGACGATCACGCCGTAACCGACCACCAACGTTTGTTCGAGCCAAGTCAGATTCAAAAGCAATCCCGCATTCCAGAGTGATCGTCGTCGATAAAAATCGTCCCTTGCCGAGCTGGGGCCTTGACCCTCCTCTTGTCATATGGCTGTTGCGGAAGGAAGAGGCGAAGAGACGCGGGTAATTCGAACCCGGCCGACACGTTTGCTCGATGGAGATCAGCCGGACTTTCGGCGTTTTCGCAGCCCGAGAATAAGCTGAATCTCTCCCAGCGGTTGATCGACCCTCTGCGAAATCTCGGCCGGGGTCATGCCCCGATCTTCCATCTGATAAATCTCCGCGAATCGCTCGGCCGGCGGAAGAGGCGAGGCGCTCCCAGCCGATTCGATGTTCAGAACCGTGGGCCCCTCGACGGATGAGGACTTGTCTTGCCGTTGTTGCAGTTGTTCCAGACGACGGATTTTTCCTTCTGATTCGTTGATCAGATCATTCATGGCCTGCATCTTGTTTTCGAGCCGAGCGTTCAACTCTCGGAAGGTGTTGTAAAGCTTGACTTCAAGATCGTCGGCGACCCGGGCGACCGACAATGGAGAGGTTGGCTTGATGGGTGACGGCGTGGCGGCGGGAGGACGTCCCCCTCGTTTTCCCAGGCGAAACAAAGTCATCACGAAGAGGAGTATCCCTGCCAAAAGGAGCAGGGTCGGCGGTTCGATGGTCGTTGTCACGTCGCCGGCCCTTTCTGTCAAAGCGCGTTCACGCTCTCTGTTCAAGCCTACCTCATGATGATCCGGAGGCTTCCCGCGGGCGGAAAGATGCTCCTAAGTTCGATTTACAGCAAGATCAGACGGGCCAGAGAACGCGGAAGCAGGGAAAAATGGGGCGTTAGTCGTCGGCCGATCGGCGACGGGACTTGGTTTCGGATCGGCGTTTCTTCTCGGCAATTCGGCGTTCTTGCGAGCCGCGAGTCGGTTTGGTCGGTCGGCGGGTCTTGGGGACGACCAGAATGCTGCGGATCATCTCCCGGAGCTTCTCGAACGCATCCTCGACGTTTCGCGGGCGGTCGCGAAATCGCTGACTCACGATTTGAAGTTCTCCCTCGCGAGTCAGTTTGCTCCCAAATCGGCGAAGGAACCGCTCTTTGACGGTGGGGGTAAGTGCTTCTGAGAGGGCGGGCTTCCAGGTCATAATTACTTTGGAACTGACTTTATTGACGTTCTGGCCCCCGGGCCCGGAGCTGCGGGCGTACGCGAACGAAAGCTCGCTGGCAGGGATTTGGAATCGGCCATCAATGTCAATCATGGAAGCATTCTAGAGGACAACCCGCGAGCGATCTCGTCTCGTCCAGCAGGACGGACCTGACCGACGGTTTACCTCCATGAATGTTCATCAACAAGAAAGGGTCGCGGGCCTACCTAGAGCAGTTGGGAAACGTGGGCCAACTCAGCGGGGATTATCTTTCGATTTCGCGTAGTCGGCGCTGAAAAAGGACCGTGATGGAGGATCGATCGCATCGCGGGATTCATCAAGGATGATGATCTTGCTTCCCGAATCGCTGGCGCTCGAGTCGACATGACCGGGCCGGTGTGTGTCGAGCGAATCAAGCCCTTTGTCTCGATCTAGCTCGCTGATTCGCTCGGAAAGTTCGTAAGCCGTTTCGCGGAAAAGGGGGGTATAACTGGTCGACCCGACCGCCAAGATGGTGTCCCCGGTCGGATTCGTGTCGTTCTTCATGAGCGACGGGGCTGAATAATCGATTCGGAAGATGATCGGCCCGACTTCGAGCACGTCGCCTGGATAAAGGGTGACTTCGTTCCGAATCGTCCGACCATTCACCAGCGTGCCGTTGCAGCTATCCAGATCGGACACACAAAGCCATCCCTCTTTGTCCTTCAGAACGCAGTGACGCCGAGATACTTGTCGGGCGGCAATGCGAAGGTGACACTCTTTGTTTCGGCCGATATACGTCGGAAATCGCTTGATTCGAAGGGTCTCCGCGGACGCTTTACCCTTTTTGACGAAGAGTTGTACTTCCACAGTCGCCTCTCACTTCCGGTGGGAACACGTATGGCTGGATCGCACTTTTAGGCCGAGGTTGGAAGATCAAAATCAAGGGAAGCATTTGCCCAGGGCGGGCAGCATTGTCTCCGCAGGGAACCTCGTCCGCAGAATCACAATATACCAAGGTAATTTTCGCCTGCCAAGAGACTGGGAGGAGCGAAAACTCACAATACCAAAAAAATAAGGGCTCCGATCTTCGTCCCAGGTCCTGAGTGTTCCTCGTCGGCAGAACGCTTCCTTCCCTATCTCCTCTTCCTTTGTCTCGCCATGCTGATCTCTTAGCCAGCAACCCTGTGCTTCGAGAACAATTCGGAAGGGAGCCCGTGCTTCAGCCAGGGCACCTCCCATGGGAACCACCGCACTGTTATCAGATAGATACGGTCACGAGCAAGGGGGAGAGGACAAGACTCCGGGAGATTTCGCCAAGCAGAATCCGGATATACCGACCTTACGCGTTCACTCGCTCGACCGCGATCTTCTTGACGCCTTTCAGGTCGATCTTGCCGGTCCCGAGCATCGGCAGCTTTTCGATTCCGAAAAAATCGGTCTTGGAGGGGAGCCAAATCGTCGGCACGCCGCTCTCCTTCAGTTCGCTCCAGAGCCTATCGGTGGCCATCGCCATCGGCGCGTGGACCACCACAAGCCGTTCCCCTTTGCGCTTGTCGGGAACACCGACGACGACCACCGTCGGTTCATTGGTGCGAAGAATATGGTGGAGCTTCTCTTCGATTTTGCTGTGCGGGACCATCTCTCCGCCGATCTTCGAGAATCGGGCGAGTCGATCCGTAATGCGAATGAAGCCGTCTTCGTCGACACAAGCGATATCCCCTGTGTTGTACCATCCATCCTGAATGGCCTCGGCGGTGAGATCGGGTTTGTCGAGATAACCTTGCATTACATTGGGGCCTTTTGCCCAGAGAAGGCCTTCTCCCCCCAGCGGGAGGGGTTGTTTGGTTTCGATATCGCGAATCGAGACCGCGATCCCAGGAAGGGGATGTCCAATGTAGCCTCGCCGATTGCCGATCTGTCGAACATGGGCCGAGGTATGATCGGGGCGATTGACCGTGACGACGGGCGAAAGCTCGGTACAGCCGTAGCCCTCCGACGGATAGAAGCCGAACTTTTCTTCGAATTCCGATGCCGTCGCCGGTTGCAGTTTCTCCGCGCCGCAAACCATCATCCGTATGGCCTGAAAATCCTCTTTGTCGCACTTGCGGTTGTAGTTCCGCAGAAACGTCGAGGTCGCGAAAAATATCGTCGGCTGATATTGCTTGGCGATCTTGCTGACCGCTTCGGCCTCGAGTGGATTGAAGTGGTAAATGACCCCGCAGCCAACGACCGTCGGCACCCACAACGTCACCGTGTAGCCGAACGAATGGAAGAAGGGGAGGACGCCCATCACGATGTCATACTCAAACGTGTTGGTGTGTTGCAACATTTGAATGGCGTTGCTCATCACGTTGTGATGCGTGAGGATCACCCCCTTGGGGTCGCCGGTCGAACCACTGGAAAAGACGATCGTCGCGGTCTCATCGACGGTCATTTTTCCAAGACCAAACAGTACATAATCGACAAACCAGCCCGGCATCAGCCGCGCGATCAATCCAAATAGCTTGTCGGCGGTTTTCAGTTCTTTGCGAAGCCCCTCGAGTAGGATGATCTCCACCTGGGGTTCCAGGCCGACCTTATCGAGGAACTGTTTCGACGTAAGAACCTGTTTGATGCCCGCTTGCTGAATGCATTTGTCGAGAACATCCTGCCCGATGGTGTAGTTCAAATTGACGGGGATGCGACCCATCAGCGTCAGGGCAATGTTGGCCAGCTGTCCGCCGACCGACGAGGGAAGAAAAACGCCGACATATCGGCTTTGATCCAACCGCCGGCGAAGCAACCGGGTTAGAACGGCCGTTCTCATGAACATGGTGCCGTAATTCATGCCTGGCGTGTTGGTGTCGGCAGTCGCGAATCGGCGGGGGAACTTCTTGCTGGTGTAAATCATCTGCCGATGAACAGGCAAGCGGTCGTATCGGCTTGCTTCGAACGCCTCGGCACTGGCCTCTTGCATCGCCGACCGAATCGCTGGCGAGCCCTTCACCGCGAGTATCGGCGTGCCGAAAACAACCGTCACTTTGGAACGCCTAAATCGGGGCCATTTCCCGAGGTATCGGAAGCGATAAAAGCTGAACATCGACAACCAGTTGCCAAAAATGTACGTCGGCACCACCGGCACATCGGGATGCTCGGCGAGCAGGTCGGCAAACGCCGACCCAAAGGGGAGAAGATGTCCCAGCCGGGTCATTCTTTCTTCCGGGAAAATGCAGACAACCTCGCCACGAGCGAGTGCTTCACGAGTGAGTCGGTCCGCCTCCGCTCGCGGAACGGCCTCCTCCGGTTCATCCGAATGAAACGCCCGGCCTATCTCGGAAAGGATGGGAAAGAACCGCGACTTCGTCCCGCCATAAAACCAGGCTCGGCGCGGCAGCGTGGCATAGATAAAGAGCCGATCGATCAACGAAGTCGAGTTGACGGCAACAATCACGGGCCCACGAGCAGGAATTCGATCCACGCCTCGCGGTCTCAGATAGTACGCCAAGCGGGTCCAAAGGAGACACACGAACCCCAGAACCCCGTCGAGCATCGACACGGTGACGACTCCTATTGCAACTCTCCTCAGTGGGACTGCGGAGAATACTCTCGAAAC
>JAIELF010000087.1 GCA_019753235.1 bacterium | reverse complement strand
AGTGAACTAGCTCTTTGCCGCTGCAAAACTTCCCCCCCTCGACGAAGAATTCTCGCTTGGGAGAATCTCGGTTGCGATGGAATCTGGAGCCATTTGGTGAACAGCCCCGCGAACCTCCGTTGTCGATGGAGTGCCGTTAAAACCGGATCCTTTCCCGACCCCGCCGGATCGTCGAGAGGACGATCGGATGGATCAGCAACTTCCGCCGACTCATCGTCCGTCATGAACGTTACAGCTATCTGTATCAAGGGTTCCTACAACTCGCCTGCATTCTGATTCGCCTGAGAAGGTTTTGAAACTGCTTCTAGAGAATACGTCGCCTGTCATTTTCCTTTGAGGGACAGGTCACTCAGACTCTGGGAAAGGAGTGGTTCAACCGGGGGATACACAAGGAGGATGGCCCGACCCATTGCCACGTTCGAAAAGAGGCTCGCAAGTTCCCCTACCCGGCTTCATCTCTAAGCGATAGACTTAACCACAGAACGGCCTCGGCATTGATGTTCCACGCCGCGATCGATTGGCAACATCTGAACCGGTCCATCAATAATGGTCCCGGCTAAAAGTTGTCCTTGTCGCCTTGCAGGCCACAAGCCTTGGAACACTCATCCACGGCCTCAAGCCCTCGTAGCTCAGTAGGATAGAGCGACGGTTTCCTAAACCGTAGGTCGTGCGTTCGAATCGCGCCGGGGGCAGTCAAGAAAACGCCGGATTCCCTGGAAAAACCAAGGAGTTCGGCGTTCTTCGTTTCTTGATCAACATCGGGTATCATAGTCAGAAATAGTCACTTTTAGGCCCTGGTCGGGTACAAGGCGGGTACAAGAATGCTCGATGCTTGCGAAGGTTGAATCGGGTACCTTTCACAAGGAAGAAAAATGACGATCAATCCAAGCGGTCAACAACCCAAAAGAACTAGTGAACCAGGTTTTTTCCGAAATCAGATCACTGGAAAGGCATATCGAGGGTACTTTGCCAATATATGGGGACAGCGTTTCGGAGCGTTTTGGGTTGAGTGCGATTCCGACCGCAAGGGTCACTATCCGATAATGCATGATCCGAGTATACCCGGCGAACGGATGCATGACTTTGTGAGCATATGCCCTTCAAGCCTCTCTCCCGAGGAGAAGCTTGCGATACTATAGTTCTCCTCTTGGTGCAAACGGGCAAGGCGGCTGATCACCGCCTGATGCGTCACCCCCCGGTGGTCGACTCCAGCGGGGCGACTGGTCGAGGGTGGTGACGACGCCCAAGCCGGAAGGAAATTCCTGATGTCCACGGAAGGCCTTTCGAATCTCGTCGCTCTCGAAACCATCTGGAAGCAGGGCTTTAGTATCGTTGCCCGTCGCATCCGCAAATGGCTCGATACCAAGGGCGTCAAGCATAACTTCGAGATGGTGGACGTTCCCCCAGGCACTCGGATCAATCAAAAACGAACTGACTTTCGCCGACTTTGGGAGCGGTTGCCGGTTGAATGGGAGTTGCCTGAGATCGGCCAGAAGATCGGCTTCTAGGTAGGCGAGTACATTGATCCTGAGACGGGCGAGACGAAGGTGTGATCGGCTGCAACCGAAGGGTTCACGATTAGTGAAAAGACCTACGTTTCACCCCTTCACGCTCTTGATGGGATTACAAAGGGACTGCCCGGTCAATTCGATTCTTTTGAGCGATATGGCGGAATTCACGACCTACCCCTGACCCTTTCAACTCGGAAGAAGCCTGACGCACGGTTCGTTACCGATCAAGGCGAACGGACGCTTGAAGGACGGGTCTATCAATCCTTGTTCGAAGACTTTCTGGACGCATGGCCGGTAGAAGAACAACCCCTGGACCGGCCTTATCAGCTTTACCACCCGAGCGGTGCTGGGGGGTTCGTTCCACCGCAGGATGTAGCCGATCTTGCCCACCAGTTCCGAGACGCGGACGCGATAGACGAACGTCTTAAAGAATGCGTCTCGCGACCGCAGTGGATTTCCTTGTTAAACATCTGGATCGTCTCCGACCTGCTAGAGGATTGGTTCCGCCACGTAATCAAGGTGGCCGGAGAAGTCGACACCGAGCTTTTGTGGCAGGCAATTTGCCGGCAGTTGCTCAAGATAACCGTCGAAGGAGATTCGCCTGCGAGTGCCGAGATGACCGCTAGTGACACCACGTTGACACCAAGTTCGCCTGATGGCCCTGTCTCGGTCCCTTCCTGCCCTGTCTCAATCGATCCGGAGAAGCGAAAGGCTTATGTGAACGGGAAGCCAGTTGATGGGCAACTTACCTCCGAGCAAATCACTGTGCTTAACGCGCTAATCGATGTTTACCCGACTCGTCTAACAATCGATGAGATGAGGAGCATACAAGGGGTAGGTGACCCTGTGGGAGTATTCAAACGACTCATAGAGAATCCGCCGTGGTCTACGGTCCTCTCAAGTGCGGGGCGCAAGAAAAACCGCTACGGCTGGGTCGCTGGCGCCGCCCGCTGAGTAACCACCAGTGCCCACCAAATTGCCCACCAAATCACCCACGTCAACCTGGCATTGTGTCGGCATCATTCCCTTGCCGTGCGAGATGGTTCGCATCGGCGCGAGGGAATGTACCCATGATCGATTCGACCCGAGAGAACGTCATCTCTCTCACCGAGGCCACGAAACGCCTGCCGATCCGGCGAGGCGGGAAGCGGCCGCATGTCTCTTGTCTCTATCGATGGACCGTATCGGGATGTCGGGGCGTTGTCCTCGAATCCATTGCCATCGGCGGCACCCGTTGCACGTCGGCCGAGGCGCTCCAGCGTTTCTTCGACCGATTGTCGACGAAGTCAGTAACCCCTGTTGAGCCGGCACCCGCTGATGGGTGGGCCCAAGGCCGACCACCGGATTCCCCGCCATGAAACTCGGGGCACAACCTGTTTGGCTGTTCACGCTTGTGTAAACCAAAGTGATAACCTGCTATTTGTTTGGATTAAGGTGAGACTTTCAAGTGCAAAACGTGTATTTTTAACGATGTTGAATCGATCAAACGAAGACTTCTTCTTTATTGTCGCGAGAATTGCTTTCGCGAACATGCCTTTTGATGTCTCTGCTGGATTCATTTTACCATCCTTGCTTTTTCGTATTTCGTCTCGTCCTTTTGGAGAACTGCTATGTTTCCCCGCCGATTGTTGTTTTTCGCCGCCACGCTCGCTCTGGGGACGTCAGTCTCCCTTGCATCGCCGATTTACTCGAATGATTTCGAGACTGATGCGCTGGGCTTTTCCGCCGGAGGGGTGTTGCCCGCCCTGACTCGAACAAGCTTGCCTACCGATGGCGGCGGACTTGCTTCAGCCAACCAATCGACTTGGCTCGGGCGAATCGGCGAAAACGTTGCCAAAAGCACGAACAGCAAAGAAATTGTGAACCTTACCGTGACGGGTCTAACGCCGGGGGTCCAATACGTCGTTGCCTTCGACTTACTCGTGGGGCGATCTTGGGACGGCGCTGCGGAATTTTACGGTACCGATGCTTGGTACTTTTCCATCGATGGCAGTCGCCTGATCGACACCATGTTTTCAAATGGAGATCAGGGGTTGGACTACGGTGCGTATTCCCCCCAGCGCTATAGCGACACGAACTTTTCCAACCCCAATGGCCCGGATGTGTCAGCATTTACAGGCGCAGAGTTTTTCCGTAAAGAGGGTTCCGGCTACGTAGGCTACTACGGTATTTACTACTTCAGCCACGGTGCGGGCAATCCGGTGTTGACGTTTACTGCTACCGGAACGTCTGCCGCGCTGGAGTGGGCTCGCTTCAGTGGCGGGACGAATTTTGGCGACAGCAGCGACGAGTACTGGGCGCTCGACAATGTCCAGGTTTCAGCGGTGCCCGAGACGTCGTCTTGGCTGCTGACGATGGCGGGCTTGGCAGGTGCTTGGTGGGCCGCTCGTCGCCGGAGTGTCTGAACTCGCGATCTCTTGGACTAACGTTTTTCATGATCGGCCCCGCTTCGCAGGCAATGGCGACGCGGGGGCCATTAGTTGGGATGATCCGCTGATCGGCCTGGGGCCGTTCGTGGGAATGAAGGTCCTGCGTGGAGAAGGATCATGACGAGAATTCATCACATTAACTGCGGAACGCTACGGGGATTTCCGAACGACCCGAATCCGAAAGCTATTTGCCACTGTCTGCTACTTGAAGACAAGAATGGCCTCGCTCTCGTGGACACTGGTTTCGGCCTCGCCGAAGTGAAGAATCCTGTCGAACAAATCGGACAGCAACTCATCGATACATTTGGCATCATCTTCAACGAGGCCGAAACCGCCGTTCGCCAGATCGAGAAATTGGGTTTCCGAAGTCAAGACGTGACGCACGCTATCATTACTCACTGCGACGTGGATCACGTTGGCGGTTTGGCTGATTTTCCGCAAGCCGAGGTCCATCTCTCAGAGGAAGAACATGCCAGCTTGATGCGAGGCCACCATCGCTACCTGCCGATGCAGTTCGTTCACGGCCCGAAGTGGAAGGCGACCTCGAAATCACCCCGGCGATGGTTTGGACTGGAAGCACGCCCCGTGGCTCTCGGCTTTGAGTCGGAAATCCTGCTCATCCCTCTATTCGGCCACACGTTCGGTCACTGTGGCGTAGCCATCCAACAAAATGGGAAGTGGCTGTTGCACATCGGCGACACCTACTATCGCAAGATCGAAGCGATTTCGGACGACAATCCGATCACGCCTCTCACTTCAAGGTTTGCCGATGACGACGCTCAACGCCGCAACAGTCTGGAAGAAGTAAAACGACTGGCGCGTAACCACGGCAACGAGATCGAGCTGTGTAGCACTCATGAGATTACCGAGTTTCCCAATTGGAATCTGTGATCTCACGATCGGAACGACCTTCAGTTGTTTGACGCCACTTGTTGGAGAACCTGACCATGCAGTTCCTCGCCGTTCTCAAGGTGAAGCCCGATGCGCCCCGGAAAAGCTCGGCCCACTGATGAAACCGGAAGCGGCTCATGTCTGGGAAATGACGATCTCCGGCATAATTCGGTCAATCCACTACATCAAAGGCCCGGTCGGTGCGGTCTTGTTACTCGAAGCAATCGATGAGCAAGAGGCCGAGAAGCACGTCAAACACCTGCCGATGGTGGAGCATGGCCTATTGAGCGTTGAGATCCTGCCCCTGACGCCATTCACCGGCTTTGCCGCACTTTTTGCTTCTCCCACGACCTGACGAAAAGGAGTTCGTTCGATGAATGTGCTTATCGTTTATGCCCACGAGGAACCGAAATCGTTCAACGGGGCCATGCGGGATACGGCAGTCCGAGTTCTCAAGGAAGTCGGCCATACGGTCGAAGTCTCCGACCTCTATGCGATTCAGTTCAATCCTGTCGGTGGGAAGCAGGACTTCACGGCATTGGCCGAGCCGGCCATTTTCAAATACGGCGTAGAACAGACCAAGGCCACCGAGGCCGGAACGTTCGCGGCGGATGTCGCCGCCGAGCAGGAGAAGCTGCTGCGAGCA
Source organism: bacterium (assembly GCA_019753235.1). Lineage (GTDB taxonomy): Bacteria > Planctomycetota > Planctomycetia > Kolteriales > Kolteriaceae > JAIELF01. Next base: position 10,820 of record JAIELF010000087.1, on the reverse strand, counting down.
GACCTGTTGATCTTTCAGTTTCCGATGTGGTGGTTTGGGCTACCAGCGATCCTCAAGGGCTGGGTTGATCGGGTGTTTGCCGCTGGCTTGACTTACGGTGGTGGTCGGTGGTACTCCCAAGGCGTCTTCAAGGGCAAACGGGCGATGCTCAGTCTGACGACCGGGGGCGGGCCGACAATCTACAGTCCAACGGGCTTGAATGGCGAGATGGACACGCTGCTGTTCCCCATCCAACATGGCATGCTTTATTTCCTAGGCTTCGATGTACTACCGCCATTCATTGCTTGGTCAGTCGCACGGAGTTCGCAGGAAGAGCGAGAGAAATATCTGCGGGCGTATACAGATCGGCTCCGAAACTGGCGTACCTCCGAGACGATCCCATTCCCTCCGCTGGAGGAATATGACGAGACGTTGCAACGGAAGCAGGCGGTGAATTGATCGGGACGAACATGACCAACCTCGAAATCGTGCAACGCATGTACGCCGCCTTCGGCGAGCGGGACCGGGACACGATTCTGGCAATCTTCGACCCGCAGATAGAGTGGGTGCAGAACGAGGGATTTCCGGGCGGCGGTAGGCACGTCGGAGCGGAAGCCGTGTTGACGGACGTTTTCGCCAAATTTCGTCTCGAATGGGACGTGTGGCAAGCCGTGGTGACCGAGTGGCTGGATGCAGGCGAGGCGATCATTGCCATCGGCGAGTATCGAGGAACCTTCAAGGCGACCGGACGTTCGATGACCGCAGCTTTCGCTGGGGTCTACCGAGTCCGGGCAGGTCGCATCATCAGCTTTCGGCAATACGCTGATACGGCAAAGATTGCCGAGGCGATGCAACCGCTCGCATGAACAGCAAGTGCACTCTTTTCCTCGGAGTAACGATGTGTCAAGTAAAAGTGTCAGACGTCGATGTCGAAAGGACCCCGCTGGATATTCCAGGCGTTCGCATGAAGGTGCTGCATAAGGAATCCACAAGTGGAGCAATGACCGTAATGACCTCTATTGAAGATGGAGCAGTCATTCCAGCCCACTGGTACACAAATGCCGATGAGACGGTCTACGTTCTGGAAGGTGATTTCGTGCAAGATGGCGTGAGCTTCGAGCGAGGATCGTATTTCGAAGGGAAAGCCAGAACCACGCATGGCCCTCACTCTTCAGTCAGCGGTTGCGTCGTCCTGACTCATTTCAGCGCTGAATTCGATTTCCAGACCGGCCCCGTGATCGCTTCTTGAAGGGTTTTATTAGCAATTAGGCGCCACCCCCGGACCAGGATTGGTCATCAACCGCAACGCTGTCATTTCGGACTCGACGAACCCATGACGACCATAGAACCGAATCGCGCCCGTATTCGACTTATCAGTCAACAGAGTGATGCGAGAGAAATTCTGAGAGCGAGCATAATCAATTGCGCTTTGCAACAAGCGAGAACCAAGCCTGCCGCTACGCGTCCCCCGACAACGCCTCCTACAGGATCTGCCTATCCGGGCTCAGATCCGCCAGCAGAGCCTTCAGCTTCTTGTTCTCTTCTTCGAATTGCTTGAAGCGACGCCGTTCGGAGACGCCAAAGCAGGCGAAGTGCTTCTTCCACCGATAAAGACCCAGGAACATCCGAGGTCGGCCTCGGACTTGTCTGCTCTGAAGTCCCCATCGCACGATGTTAACACCAGGGGTAGCGGGTGGCCAACGCATCTACGTCTGCCGGCAATATGGCATGGGAGTTGGGTGGAAGTTGACGACCGTAAACAAGGAGAGGGACACTCAGTGTGGGAGGTTGCGAACCATCTGCCTTGGATCAGCTTTGCTTATTTTCTCTTTGACTCCCGGAGCTGAGGCGCATGATCAAGCGCGAATACCAAGATCTCTTCGCCCGTCCGAGTGCTGATATCGTGATGAAAACTGACGACCTTGGATTCAATGATATCTAAAACCAACTTTTCGAGAGATGGCCTCGCCGCTTCAATCAACTGTGTCCGAACCTGTTTCAGCAGATCCCTCCCCTTTTCCGGCGGAAGTGTCATTACCAAATGCTGCTCTGCGGCTGTCAGTACACCAATTAATCGAATAACGAGGAGATCTCCAATAAGGAACGCTTGCGTTCCTCTCGGCCCCCGGCCCATGTATTCAAGCTCAAAACGATTGACGCCTGCACAAATGGCGGCCTCCATCTCTCCCTGCGACTTCAAAAACAACTCCTCGTCTAACGAAAGGTATTGCCCTATTTTGAATTAAACTTCAGTATGAACCTCACCAACTTCATGCCGATGAATTAAATTCATCAGGATGTAGTTGAGAAAACACCACGCCGAAACAAGGATAAACGATTGAAAACAGCGTTTCGACGATTCACCTATCTTAAGCGAACTCTCTTAAAAAGCGAGAAGCTTGTTGACTTCGCATGGAGGGGTGTTAGCATGAGGAGCGTGGAAGGGAGTTGCTGAGGTCGAAACGGCAGCTCTGCTTTACTCGGACGACTCGATAGATCGTAGCCCGAAACTTCGGGAGACGTGAGATACAGTAAGCCGACGTATTGGATAGCCTTCGGGGTATCTAGTACGTCGGCTTTTTTTATTACCCATGCCGTATCAGTGCTTGCTGCGGCAACTTAAGGCGTTGCTGATGAACGACCTGGATAAAGAAGTTGCTCACCAGATCGCTGAGGCGGCCAGTGCGTTTCAGGCAAAAGTGACCGGCCATGCCCCCAGGGCAGTCACAGTCGTTCTGAGCGAAGATACACTCGTGATTACGCTCCATGATGCCCTCAGCGCCGCAGAGAGAGCGATGTCCCGGACCACCGACGGTATGGTTCAAATGCAAGAGTTTCAACGCCAACTCTTTACCACAGCATCAAAGAACCTTCGTGAAGAGATTTATCGGATTACAGGCAGGAAGGTCCGCGAAGCGGCAGCGGAAATTGAACCAGCGACCGGCTCTATCGTCCATGCCTTTACCACGGGAAACATGGTGCAGGTGTTTCACTTGGAGGGAAAGATCGGCGTGCCTGAATCAAGTTTAACTGTCGAAAAGAAGGCACTTTGAGATGAGTCTAGATCTTCAAATGTCAAAAGAGATTCAAAGACGCCGATCCCGATAGACAAGGCATCTCGAATGGCGTCGCGAAACGTTTTCGTGACCAAGCTACAGAGAATAACGAAATAAAGGACCGAGAATGAGCGATCATGAAGACCGAATCGTCCGCTATTTGGACGATTGTTGGGCGGTCGAGAAGACGATGGCAGGACAGTGGAGCAGGATGGCCAGCGAGGTCGGTTGCGACGACCTTCGGGTCATGTTCCACGAACGATGCGATACGAAGTTGAAACAAGCCCATCGCATCGAGGAACGTCTCCGAGAGTTGGGTGGGAAACCATCGCGAGCAGAGTCATTCTTCGAGCAAGTCGCCGCAACAATTGCGGATCTCCTTCGCATTCCCCCAGTTGAGGATGATCGCTCGACGCAATACCTCATGCGTGGATTTGCCATGCAGAACTTTGAAATGGCAATGTTCGAGTCGCTGCGTGCATTCGCTGAATTCACAGGAGATGACAAGACCGTCAAAATGGCGGAGGGTCTTCTGAAAAACGAGAAGTACGGTGCTGGCCAGGTATGGTCACAAATTTCTCGGAATGCACGAGAACACATGGCGGTTTAAGGCAAATCTAACGCATCCCACGGACGGGACGCGACTGAGTAATGGGACGAGATTCAACGAGGAAGATGTTCGTACGCCACGAATATCCGCGAATAAGGTCGATGGATCATTCCATCGCAAAATGGAGAAGACGATTCATCCAATATCTGGGTGATCGGTTCAACTCCATGCTTTAAGATGAATGAGTAAAAGATGAAAAGTACATGCAATATCTGGACGGCAGCGCTACTTGTTGCCGCTGCGGGATGCTCACGTCAAGGAACACCGGGGGGGCCCGGGATGAGTGATACGACAAAACCGAAGCCGAGCTATGGTCAGGTCGAAGATACGTTCAATCTAAGCGCTCCCATGCTGACTCCAACGCTCCAGCAGGGCGCGAAGATGGATTCGACCGTGGGCATCGTGAGGGCGAAGAACTTTTCTGAGGACGTAACGCTGAATTTTGCGGACGTTCCAAAAGGGATCATCATCGAGCCCGCTAGCCCGATCATCAAGCATGGCAGCAGCGACGCGAAGGTCACTTTCAAAGCGGGCGACGATACCGTCGTTGGCGACTACAGCATGAAGGTGATTGGTAAGCCAGCCAAGGGAACCGACGCGCAGATCATATTCAAGCTTTCGGTGGCGGCGAAAGATACATTCAAACTCAGTGCGCCGAGAACTTCGTCAATCAAGCAAGGCGCGCAGCAATCGGTAGCGATTGGAATCAAGCGTGACAAGACGTTTGATCAGGAGATCGCCGTCACTTTTGTCGACCTACCGACTGGCGTTACGATCGAGCCATCCGCACCCGTCATCAAGGTGGGCGAAGCGGAGACCAATGTGACGATGTCTGCTGCTAATGACGCCGCGCTGGGTGATTTTGCCATCAAGGTGACCGGCCATCCGGCAAAGGGCGCGGATGCCTCGAAGGAGTTCACTCTCACCGTCGCGGGAAAGTGATCTGACTGCTGTTGCCATCTTCTTGTCGCAGTCGCTAATTCACTTTGGGTTCCATCGCTTGCCTCTTCAAAGTGAACTACTGAGGAAGTCGCCTCTGGTGAGTCCGGTACTCTTGCGAGTACCCGATAACAGGCGGCGACATTTCTCCGCAGTCCTTAGTCGCAAGACCAGTGTCGACGCGGTGAAGAATAGAGTCGATTCAAGATAATCACTCTTGGATCTTTCAAGACGGAGATGAGTGAATGTTGGTCATTACACGAAGACAAACGGAAGCCGTTGTCGTCGGCCGGATTGAAGATTCAGAGCAACTGCTTAAGGTCGTTGTTCTCGAGATTCGCGGTGGCAGCGTGAGGCTTGGATTTCAGGCAGACCGGGCGATTCCTGTGCATCGTTTCGAGATATGGTCACGATTACAAGACGAAGCCACAGAACTCGGATCCCATGAATGAAATGGGATCAAAAGGGTGACAAGAGACGACTTCGATTAGTCATCTAAGAGTCAGAGATCTAAACGAGAATTGCCAAAAAATGAGAAAGCTGCATCGTGTGAGGATGTGGTTACCATTTCTTCGATCGGCCTTTAGTCCCAGAGAGGGGACGACATCGAGAAGCGGTCCCCATTGTTCACGGGGATGCCGATGATCGACCTCTTTTGGGTTGAATTAAACATCTAAGGAGTTTGCATCATGATTCGAAGCACATTTACACTGGCGTCCATCGCTGCGGTAGCGGCCATCGCTTTATGCAGCGGTACTGTTGAAGCAAATAGAGGTGGAGGAGGTAGGGGTGGTTATGGTTGCTGCGGGGGGCACCAGGTGAAGTATGGGCACCGGAGACATCGCCATGCCCATCTGCATTGTCATGGTTCGTGCAGCGATGCACCGGCTACTTGCTCCGAGGTGACCATGAACTGTCACGGTTACTCTGACCCCTCGATGGCAACTCAGCCGATGGCATGGCAGTCGTCAGAGCCGACGCCAATTCGTCCTGCTCCCGTACCGATGACTGCTAACGATGTCAATCGATAGCAAAACTTGATCGAATGGCCGTCACGTGTCGTGGATCGCTGTTTCTGACACGATCGACGGCGAGTGGGTATGTTTTGGATTGATGCCCGTGCAGGCCTGCCTATGGCAGGATGGGCGCAGCTTAGCCGAGAGTTCATTGTCTCTGCTGCGACCTTGCAGAAGATCCAGAATCAAACAACTCGTGAACAATGAGGATGCACCGATGCTCGATCAGCCAGATAGTCCAGACCGCAAAAGAACCCTTGACCGCCAAGGCCTCATCGCGCTGCTGAATGATGATCTCGCGGGGGAGTATCAAGCGATCATCTCTTACGTTGTGTACTCCAAGGTTCTGAGAGGTCCGCAGTACATGACGATCGCGGCCGAGTTGGAGAAGCACGCGAGCGAAGAGCTGGCCCATGCGTTGATCATCGCTGGGCAAATTGATTACCTCGGGGGCATGCCTGAGACGAAGCCGCACCCCGTGAAAACATCAGCCAAGGCCGAGGAAATGCTGAAATTTGATCTCGACAACGAGAATGAAACAATCTCTCGCTATCGGCAGAGAGTGAAACAGTGCGAGTTACTGGGCGAATACGCTGTTGCTGAACAGATCCGCGAGATTCTCGTGCAAGAGCAGGATCACCAAGTGGCGCTGGCCACAGCACTGGGGGTAGATGTGCCGAACGTGTCAGCTTCTGCCGAGAGTCAACGGATGAAGCCTCGATAACAACAGGGAAACGAGGCTCGCTCCCCTTGTGCTGACTGATCGCACGCCATGAGCGCGGGGTGCGGACTCCATTTGTGGAACTTTGAAGTAGTCAGTCAGATTCTCGATCAAGATCGAAGCGGCCTGAAGAACAGCCGCCGCAAAAAGGTTCGGAAGTCAGGGACTCTATTCCGGAGGGTGATTGATGAGTTTATGTTTCATAAGGCGGCAGTCATGACAGAAATGTCGACACATCCAGCTCGGAGACGCTTTCGGTATCTCAGGCTATCAACGAAAGGTGAAATAACGATGAGAGTATTTAAGGCCGCATTGATTTCTGGAGTGATTCTTATCGGTTTAGTCGGATGTTCTGACGCGGCGAAGTCGTCATTTTAAACTAAGATCGAAACACCGCGTGGAACAACAAAGATCACGCATGAAACCAAGGTAGAGAAGTCAGGCCAAGATCTGGGGAAGAAGAACCCGTAGTGGCGAGTCATTGATACGAGGGCCTGACGGCCTTTTGAATAAGGGGACTGGCACGTCGCGAGTCCGATGCCCGAGACAAAACGACGGCGTGCTCGGAGACAGTCCCCTTTTTCAACTGGCCGCCGCTACCTTCAACCTGTTCGTAGGCGGGTTCGCCCGAAAACAGGACGTGAAGAATTCTGCTTAATGATTTGTGCCGTTAGAGAAAGGAGCTTAATCTGAAGGAAGGGATCACCATTCTTTTGAACACGTTAAAGGGAATGAATGGGCTTGCGTAACCGAAATGCTTTGTCGAGAGAAAACTTCTTGGAGTAGGCTCCAGTCAGTCCTTGTACTTTGACCATCATCGGCGGGTGATCAAGTAGTAAGTCGCTGCCACCAGTCGATGAAGCTGTTTTGGAAATAGGAATATAGAGATGAAGAATTTTCATTTGTGTCTTGGGTTGATCGGTGTAGGGCTTTTCTTCGTCGGATCTCCAGCGTTCGCCGCAAATGATACCGAGGAGAAGTCGCACGATGGAGTGCTCGTGAGTATCAGTAGCGAGAAATTGGTGATGACGCTAAAGGGTGTCAAGGAGGGAAAAGAACATACTCACGTTATCAACTCAACGGTGACGATGACTTTGGATGGCAAGCCATGCAAGATCGATGATCTTGCTCCGGGCACGAAGATTCGTGTGACCTCGAAGAACGGTGATACCAAGATCGCCACGAACGTGGAAGCGATTAAGAATCATGCAACATTCGTTGACACACATGAGGGAATATTTGTCAGCGGCACGAGCAGCAAGTTGATGATGACTAACAAGGACGGGAAGAAAGGCGAAGTTCATTCGCACTCGCTATTATCTGAAACAAAGATGACGCTGGACGGAAAGGCGTGCAAGGCGGAGGATTTGAAAGCCGGCATGAAGATTCGGTTGACCACGAAGAGACTAAACAAGGAAGCGGCAATCGAAGTCGAAGCGTTGAATAAGAACAGCGACTTTGCGTAATTCGGCCGGCTCAGGTTCTTAGCCCGTTGCACTGTACTTTCGCGACCAGGTGGTTAAGACTATTATTAACCGCTTGGTCATTTTGGCTCGAGGAGTTTAGTTGAATTTGACAGGAGATATGACATGCTGAGTACAATTCTGTTGGTGGTCTTGATCTTGGCCTTAGTCGGCGCCGTGCCTCTTTGGCCGTACAATCGAGGCTGGGGTCTGTTTCCGAGTGGTGGAATCGGGATAATTGTGTTGATCTTCGTCATTCTCGTGATGCTCGGACAGATACACATTGGGTGAATCGGTGTTGGGCAATGGTCGACAGCCAGCCCGATTGCCGCTAGCAGGCCGTCTGCTTACCCGTTATTTTATCTGACAACGGCCCAATTGGACGGGTTGGAGCTCCAGAGCGTCAGGTGGTTTACCTGTTGCTGTCGAATCACCCCTGGAAGCCGCATCATCCAGCTAGATGATTGTTGCGACTTCCAGGGGTGATCCGAGAAGTTCTTGCTACCACGGAATCGACTCAACTTTGATTCCGCCCCATTGGTTCTCACCTGTTTTAATAAAGGGTAGGAAGACTGGCTGTTAGCAGAGTAATGGTGTTTAGTCCCTTGCATAAGCTCACCCGGACGATACTTTAGTGAGTAGCGGGACGATAAGCTTTCACACCTTTTCGAAAGGGGCACGCGATGCGATTTCACGCACACATTCTCGCACTAGCCGGATTGATGGCAGTGGGGATAACGGCGATAGCTGCCGATGAGAAGCCAAAAACCCCGCGCCAGCCGGGCTGGATCGTCGTTGAAGAGGATGTTTGGTTTCCGTTGCGGTTCGCCGTCACGAACCAGTTTCATGCCGCACGCGAACAGTTCCGGCAGAAAGAGGAGAAAGCGGCAGCAAAAGAGCTGATCAAGGCAGCCGCACTTCTCAAGATTGCGCACGGTCACTCGACGCCAGAGGGAGCGAAAGTGTTGGAGAGCGCTTCGGACGATATGGCCCGCCTTGCAAAGGATCTGGACAAGGGCAAGATCGCGAGTACTCGTCGGTTCGAGGCCACGTTGCACAAGCTCCACTATGCTCTCGCGGCTCATCACTACTTCAAAGCGAATGATCATATCGGCAACAATCAGATGAAATTCGCCGGCGAACACCTCGAGACAGCAGCTCACTTTCTTCAGAATGCGATGGCGTCTGCCGAGCGAGAGTATGGGAAAGAAATTATCGAACGGGTCGAACGAATTGACGAACATGGTCGAGTTCTGAGTGAAGGGAGCATTATTGAGAAAAATCAACTGGTTGAAGACTTGAGAGTCTTGAAAGAGCAAGTTGATGCCATTGGTGAGACGTTGGAGAAGATCAAGCCAACGCCTTAGTTGAGCGTGAAACGGTTTAATGAATAGAAAAGAGCACCCTCAATCAGACGCGGGTGAAAAAGTGCTTCTCCAAAGGCAAGCACGATGCGATTCTGCCGATGGCCGCGAGTAAACCAGTCGGGGAAGAAGTCAAACGGAGCCCACCGTTCACCCCGAAACCCATTAAGCACAGGGCTACTAAGGGCGAACAGTCTTTTCTGGCGGATCGGGTGAGAGGAAGGTCTCTTCCAGGCTTTGCAGGAGATCAACTCCTTTCGCCGTCCCGTTTCTGATTCATATTGGAAGTGAACATGCTCGATTAGAAAAAGCCTCGATGCCATGTCCGTCATGGAGCGGCTCGGGGGGGGTAGAGGGAATAATGAATCGATCGAAGCTCAACAAGTACGAGCAAAAGCTGGTAAGCATGTTGGTTCGTCTTCGAGGGGATGTTCAGTTCCTTGCGAGCGAGACCAAATCCACCCCGACAGCCGATGGGATCGAGCCGCACGATTTCGTTGCCGACGATCTTTATCAGGCAGATCAAATGTTGCTCTCGAACGAAGTGAACCTGAGCGAAGAGATCCAGGGGGCACTCGATAGGCTTGCCATGGGGAAGTTTGGAGTGTGCGAGAAATGCGGTGAGGGAATTGCCGAGCAGCGGCTCGATGCGATTCCTTACGCTCGGCGATGTATTGCATGTGCATCATCAGTAAGTTGATGACGGACAACCTGCTTAATCGATCGATGAAGGTTATGGAGCAAGTGGGATCGAGTCGTTGGGAATCCACCATTAGGAGTAGGAAGATAATGATTCATGAAGTCAGTGGTGATATTCTTCTCTCGAAGGCACAGGCCATCGCCCACGGAGTTGCGCCCAATGAGCATTTCGAGCATGGTTTGGCGCTCGTGCTTCGAGAGAAATGGCCGCAGATGGCCAAGGACTATCGGCATTACGCCAACCAAACGCATCCAAGGTCTGGAGAGATCTGGGCTTGGGGTGGTTTTGGAACTCGAATCGTCAACTTGCTCACCCATGAGGGTTCATTCGACCATGGGGGGAAGCCGGGTAAGGCAACTCTAGCAAACGTGCGTCATTGTCTGAAAAGGCTCCGTCACTGGCTGGAAGCCGAGAAAGTCAACAGCTTGGCGATTCCGAAGCTCGGAACCGGAGTAGGTGGTTTGCATTGGGAAGACGTTGAGCCAATCGTTCAGGAGTACCTTTCCGATTTGTCGACACCCGTCTTTGTTTACACGACGTATCATCCAAACCAACAAGGGGCCGAAAAAGGGTTGTAGAGGCGAATGCGTTGGGGGCCGCATAAAAACGGGGTCTGCCGAGATCGCTTCGCTTGCTCGAACGGGCCGGCCTAGTTCACGTTGAGCGGCACCAAGGGAGCGGCCCGACAGTATCGTTGATCGACATACTGCAGGCCCCAGAGGTATTGCCGATCGGGGTTGAGAGACGAGGGACTCCCCGAGCCGACCCGTTCTTCCAGGATCTGCCAACCTTGGCTGTAGTAGTAGTGGCGGGTCTCGCTGAGCGTGCCGGCGGTGTAGGTCCGCTTCACCGTTCGGCGGTTCATCCCGTCATAGACATACTCGGCCACGGTATCGGTCCCATCGGTCAGCTTGACCAGCCGATTCCACGCATCGTACGTTGCCACGAAAGTCTGCGCCGGGTCGGCCGGCC
>JAIELF010000084.1 GCA_019753235.1 bacterium | reverse complement strand
TTGGTGAAAGGTACGCCACGCGAAACGTCTGCGGGCCCGCGCCGGTGAAGGCGTGCGAAACCGTCGCTGTGGGTGTGGGCGAGACGGTTGCCGCGTCGAAGGTGCCGTCGTTATCCCAATCGAAGAAGAAGGTGTATCCTTGACCCGGCCAGGGATCGGCATTGGCGATCGTGACGGTGAAAGTATCTTCGAAGCCCCGTGCGACTTGATTGCTTCCCACGATCGTGATGAACGGATTCGGATTGAGCACGGCAATCATGGCATCGGGGGTCGCGGGAGGAAGTTCGACATTACCTGCATTATCCGTGGCGACCGAGAAGAAGGAGTACTTCTTGCCGACTTGCCCCTGATAGACCGCCTGGGTCGCGGTTGTGTTGGAAAGCCAAACTTGGAAAGGCCCGTCGTCGACCGCGACGAAGATCGTCACGCCAGCGATGCCGGATCCGAGAGTATCGTCTGTTGCCGACCACGTGACGAGGAACTCGTTGGAGATCGTCGACAGAGGAAGAGAGTCGACAACACTTGTCGGTATGCCGGCATCGATGCGATTGCTCCAGATCGGCGTATCGATCGGGGCTTGCGTATCGAAGAAGATCGTTGCCTTCGCATCAATGATGGATCCGGTCGGCAAGCCGACATCGGTGCTGATCGAGTATCGAACAAACCCCTGTCCGATGTCGTTCTCGACGTTGGGGGGTAAGAAGCCGACACGGGGATCGGCCGGCGGTAGGCCGGTCGATGGATCAATCGTCGTGAGAATCCACTGAGCTTCGCCCGTCAGCGTGTCGACATTGGCGACGATATCGACAATGAAGCCGAGCTGACTGGTGAGATCGATTCGCTGACTGAGGAAGGGTTGATTGGTCGGTACGCTGAATTCAAAATCGCCCCAGCCGAACGACCCGACGCGGAAGGTACGGAAATCAAGATCCGAATCGAGCGTCGCCTTGATGATGACCTGCTGCGCGGGGAGAGTCGCGGTCGAGATGTTTTCGAAACGGATCGTGTAGTCGAGCGGCTGCCTGGCGGGGATGATTCGGCTATCGCTGAAGCCAGCCGGCCCGAGAATATCGTTGGGATCTTTCGCATTTCCGCCGGTCCCACTGCCACCGCCACCCGGTCCGCCTGGCGGACCATTGGGAACCGGATTAGGTGGATTGCAACCGGAGCCGTTCTTGCATTTGCATTTCTCTTCACGTTCCTGCGCTTCGTCTTGCAAGCAAATGTTGTACTTGGCAAGTTTTTCGAAATAGTCGTCGCGACGCCTTTCCAGTTCTTCCTTATCGCGATCGAACTCTTTGACGATCTGATCGACCTCGTCGGCCAGCGCGAGCGTTTTCTTGAATCCGTTGTCGAGAATTTTACTGAGAATGGTCGAGGCATCGCCTAGTGTTTGGAAAGGGATCTTGTACTTGACGAGGGCGAATTGAAGAAAGCTGAGGGTTTTGAGTGCGGTCGATGTCTTCGACAGGGCTTGCTCGGTCTTGCTGCGAGTATCCTCCTTACTTTCGCCGGTCAAAACGGACAATATGCTGGGGAGCGCCCCTTGAATCCCGGTGACGACGCTCTTGGCGACGTCCGCGTATTTGATGATGTTAAAGACGATTTGCAGGCTTTCCGCACCGGTCCCAAAGATCGCTGTCAGGACGGCGGCATCAGCGGTGACAACGGCGATTCCCTCGGCAAATCCGAGCGCTAGGAGAATCTGGGCGTAGATCTCGGCCACATCAGCAGCAGCTCGGGTTTCGAACTCGACCACCTTCGTGATCATTCGACTTCCCGTTTGATTGAGCTTGGTGAACTGCTCATTGGCACGGGCGAAAGCCGCATCGGCGGCGGCCTTTTCAGGAGCGCACCTCGAACATTCGGGTAACGGAGGCGGAGCGAACTTCAACAAGAAGACAAACTCTTCAAGCGTTCGGTCATAACGCTCTTGAAGTCGATTCAGCCAGACATCGCCGCGGGTAATGGTCTGTGCGGAGAAATCCTGCGAAGCGGCAAACCGCAAGAAGACCGGGGCCGGTCCGAATGCGGTTGCGCCCAGCGCGACACTTTCAATCGCGATGTTCCCAACGTTCACGGTCGAGCCCGCGGCCAGCGAAATATCAGCCAACACCGCGGCCGTGTAACCGATTCGCTGAACGCTGATGGAAAGTCCATTTCCCCCAGCTGACGTCACCGTGAACTGACCCGCTCCATTCGTGGATACTTGGCCCGCCGCCCGACCGAGGCTATCTTTCACGAGCACGCTAGCGCCGGCGACTGGATTACCCAGTTCATCGATCACAACACCGGTGAGAGTTCGCAGGCTCGTTGTCAACGTGATGTCTCGAACGGTGTCGCCTGTGACGGTGACGGTCGATACGAACTGAGCGTATCCCTCTTCGATCACGACGACGGTGTAACTCCCATCGGCCAAGTTCGTCGCGATGTAGTTTCCGTCCGCATCGGTACCAATCGTGGTAATAGGAATCGTTGTGCCGGAAGAATAAAGGACGACGGTGGCCCCCGCGACCGGAACCGATCCCGGCCCAACGACCGTGCCGGCAAGGGTTGCTTGCTGAACGAGATTGATACTGACGTTGGCGTTCTCTCCCTGCGTCAGCGTTACCAGGAGGCTTCCACCGAGCCTGTCGCTCTCACCGACCACACGGTACGTTCCCGGAGTGACATTGGAAAAGAGAACCGAGCCTGTCGCGTCGATCTGTTGAGCGCTGAATTCTCGGCCATCGTTGGGTCCGCCGTCCTGAACCAGGCGAACGCCTCCGGAACTTGGGGCCACTCCAGCCAGCAATAACGAAACTCCGATCGATCCTGTTCCTGCGACCAAGTCGGCAGTGATCGAATCGCCGTCATTGACAGCAAGGATCGCTGTCGGAGCGAAGATGGCTTGCGGTGATGACGCCTCGACGGTGAAGTTGCCAGCCCGGCGTAGCAGAAATTGGTAATGACCGAGTTCATCAGTGATCGACAGCGCGACCACTTGGCCGTTTTCAATCAACAGAACACCGGCGCCGGCAACACCATCTCCATTGGGAAGGGTGACTCGACCGGCAATGCTCGCGGCCGAGGTCACTAAAAGATTGGCCGAGTAGATGGCATCGTCGGCATCGGTGACATCAATCGTCAGCGGCGTTCCCGGCGAAATCGCCACCTGGTAGGTTCCGAGATTCAATCCGCTGAACGCGTAGTTGCCGAAATCGTCCGAGAGTGTGGAAACAAATGTTCCGTTAGGTCGGCGAAGTACGACTTCCACGCCGGAGATAGGTGAATTGCTAATCGAATCGCGAACCACACCCGAAATGGTCGAGCCGGCCAAGATGTTAATCGTAGCCGAGACGGTGCCCCCCTCGGTCACGAGGACGGGCGATGTACTCTGAATGCCGGCCGATCCGTCGACTCGAGCGAGGTAAACTCCGGGAGCCAAGCCATCGATTCGGAACGCACCCGCACCATCGGTGACGGCCGTCGTGATGATCGCGTTTCCTTGATAGACGCTGACGACGGTGCCGTCGGCCGGCGTGAGCGGATCGCTCGAAATCAACTGGCCGACAATGCTGCCTGCACGGACCAAATTGATGTTGCCGATCGCGACGCTGGCCCCCGGGCCGACAGTCAATTGCTTTAACACCGTGGGGACGAAGCCGGTCCGCTCGAAGCGAAGATCATACTGACCGGCCAACAGCCCCCCTAACACCAACGATGTCCCCAGCGTTTCAAAACTAAAGACCTTGTTGGGATCGCCGTTTTGGCTGTCGGTTAGGACGATCCTCAGCGGGGAAGGATCGGTCGGCGCGATGCTGTAGACGATCGTTCCGGTGATCTTGGATTCGATCAATAGAGAGACATCGACACTTTGATCCACACCCCCTTGAAACGAATTGGGAGTGATCGAACGAGCGTAGCCTGGCAGATCGACAATGAGGGAGTAGTTCCCTGGGCTCATCCCTTCGAAGAGATAGGACCCGTCGCTTCCCGTCACACGATAACCGACCGTTCCGTCTGCATCCACCAGGCGAACTTGAGCGCCGACGGCGGGCTGCGAATTGGGCAAGCGAACCAATCCGCTAAGCTTGGTGCCACGAGTAAGGAGCAGTTCAACATCGTCTAGGCCGGGGGCCGTGATCACAATCGGCGTCGGGTCCGTCAATGCTCCATCGAAGAGGAGACGATACGTTCCCTGCGAGAGCGACGCGAACACAAACGAACCGTCGTTGCGAGACGTGGTGACGAAGGTTTCATTCGTGTCGAGGTTGCGAGCATAAACACCTCGTCCGGAGACATCAACCGACAGATCGTCACTGATGGCTCTGCCGCGAAGGGAGGTCTTCACGTCGGCGATGGCCTGTTCAACTTCCAATCGAACGAGAGGTTCGATCTGTGATGCGTCACCTCGCTCGGGGGGAAGTAGGTTGGCATTGCGGGAGAGCATCCGGACGAAATCGCCGATCGTCGGGCCGACGCGTTCCTGCAAGCGAGCGAAAATCGCGGGAAAATCAACATCTGCTTGAACGGTTGGATCGATCTTAGGTAGCAGATCGCTCCAATTGAACAGCTCGGTCCGGTCGGCATCCCAGAAGAAGAGTTCGAAGCGGTACGGTTCGCCGACGACGGAGGGGGCTTGAAAGCGGAACGTCCGCGTGACGACCTGACCAGGTCGCAGAATGCCCGCGGGGCCGTCGGGACTGATCGCGAGAATATTGCTGTTGAAGCCAGGCGCGAGAAGATTTGGATCGGTCCCGAACGGAGTGGAGGTCGGGCTCGTCACTAAGAGCAGGGGTGCAATGATGTCGGCATCGCCGTTGTTCGCATACGTGATCGAGAAGTTATCAATCGTATTGACCAGAGCGATCGGCGGAACGATGACGCCGGTGCTCAGCTGCCCTCCTAAGAGAGACGATGATACGTCGATGGCCGGCGACAGCAGCGAGGTCGCGCCGCTCGGCGTGGTAGCCCGCATGAGATAGGAACCGGCTTGGGCACGGGTGAGGTCGAACGTCGCATAAGCCTTGCTGCTGTTGACGATCAGGGTCAGCGTCGCAGGGATCACCAGGCCGACAGGGCTGATGAGTTCAAACTTTGTCTCGCGCGTCAAAAGCGAGCCATTGATTTCGATGGTGACGGGGCCTTTGTTCCCGACCGAAGCGGGCGAGACAGAGTCGATGCCGAAGGGTAGAGCTTCCGCCTGGAGGCTGCCAAGGATGTTTGAAGCGTTCGCGGAAGGATTCCGCAGCAGAATATAGTACGTTCCTGCTTGCGAGAGGGGGACGATAACCGATGGGTCCGATTCTCCCGGCGTGGCCGACCGGAAGAGAAAATCGCTGCGTGTGGCAATCCGCCCAAATTGGACGAACATTTCCGTGGTGCTTGACCCGAAGATGCTGTCCCACGAAAACTTCAGCGTTTGGCCCGCCGATGCCGTCACCGCGTAGAGCCGAAAACCGCCGGCAGGGAGCGTGTCGGCAAGAGGCGTTCCCAGTGACAATGGGGTGGCAGCGAGCGTCGCCACATCGAGACTGGCACCGATATTGTTCTGCTCGTTCGGCTCGGGGACTCGATTAAAGATGTCTGTGCGAAGGATGACGCGGTAGTTGCCAGGCGCCACGAGAGGGACGTCGGCCGACACCGTCTGCGTGTAACTCGTCCCGGCCGCGAGATCGTCGCTCCGACGAACGCGAGCAAACAGAGCATCATTGGCGTCTAAGACATCGTCTTGAGAGAGATAAATCGCATCGTCCCAGGGGCCCCGCGCAATTTGCGGGCTCTGATTGGTCACGGTGTATGCGATTGTCGCATTTCGCCCGACGGTCCCTGTCGCGGGAATGACGATGTTGCCGAGCACGAGATCGACCGGGTCTCCGAGCGCAATGCCAATCGTTCGAGCATCACGGGCAGAATTGTTGCTTCGCTGTCCCGCTTCGAAGATGCTGTTGGCGGTATCGGTTGCCACGAAAAGCGAGTAACTCCCGGAAAGACCCGCAGGGAGATCGATCTGTGCCGATGCGACGTATGAGCCGCCTGCATCGAGCCCCCCCGCGTGATCAACAAACGCCAGGAACCGGTCATTGAGCGGATCGAAGACTTGATCGACGGAAAGATAAACGGCATCGCGCCAGTCGCCGTTGGCTCGAGCGGGGCCGATGTTCGTGACCGTCCAGGAGAGTCCCAGCGTCCGACCCAAGATGGTGATGTCGTTGGCGAGAACCTCCGTCACGGCCAGATCGGGCGTCGGAGGAATGCTGACGGTGGTGCTCGCCGCGAGAACGTTGTTGAACTTGTTGGAGCCCTCGGCAACGCGACTGATCAGAGCGTCAAAGACGCTGATCGGACCGCGCGGGCGATCGGCCCCGATCAGAACAAAGTATGGTCCCGGCGCGACGTTGGTTGGGAGCGTGAAAGTGAGCGATGTATTGTACGACTGCCCCACAGGGAGTATGCCGGTGTGAAGAGTTGAACCCAGGAAGAGATCATTTCCATTGAGAACAGAGTCGGTCGACAAGTAGAAGTCATCGGTCCAAACATCGGTGTTGGTCGGAACGTTCCCTTGATTGAAAATGGTGAACGAAACTGTGGCTTGCTGCCCGACCGCGAGCGGGCCGACATTCGAAGCGATCGGGATCAAGTCAGCAAAGAGTCCGATGATAGTTCCTGCGACGGGAGTCGACTGGTTGTTGCTTTCGTTAGTCCCCTCGTAGACCAACCCGCCAGGGCCGGTCGCCACGATGCTGGTGCCATCCTCGGCCTGGCGGATGGCGGCATCGGTGACGAGATGGAACGTTTGATTTCCAGTCAGATCCGTGGGAACGAGGAATGTTCCCGCTGAGGATCGGCTTTCGCCGGGACCCAGAATCCCCGACTGGGCAAACCGTCCGAGCAGGCGAAGATTGTTCGCCGTCCCGTCGAGCGAGACGTACAGCTTGTCGTACCAAAGACCGGCCACGGTGTTGCCGAGACCGACGTTTTGAATCGTCCACTGGACGTTGGCGATTTGGCCCGCGGTGAGGCTTGCCGGCAGTATCACGTTCGTAACAACGAGATCGGCGGGTCGTGAAGAAACCGCGATCGATCGCGAGCCGATGTTGTTGGTCCGATCGACTTCAAAGATGCTCTGCGTGGCATTGGCAACGACGATGAGGAATCGGCTGCCATCGGTCCCATCGGGGAGTGTGATGGTGGCGATGCGTTGGTAGCTTTGACCCACCGCCAAGGAAGAATCGAAAAGGGCTGGGAGCTCGGCCAGAATCAAGTCGTCCGGACTAAAGTTCGTATCGGTCGAAAGGTAAACTCGATCGGTGCTTCGTAGGGTCGGCGTATCCGTCGCCCCTTCGTTGGTGACCGTATAGGTGATGGTGAAAGGTCGGCTGGCGGTCACGTCGTCCGGTGCGGTGACGGCCCCAACGACTAGGTCAGGGGGCGGCGTGAGGAAAACTTGGATCGGGGCAAGCGTTGTCCCGACATTGTTGGCGAGGAGTCCTCCTTCGAAAACGTCTCCAAGCGTGTCGGTTTTGACAATAAGGTATTTCGAACCTTGTATTCCCTGCGGAAGCGAAATCTGCTGCCCGGTTATGTAGCTACCGCCGCTGACGAGGGCTCCTTGATGCAGGAACGAGGTCTGATTGTCGATTGCTGACAACAGAGTGTCACCATTGTCCAGGATGGCGTCGTCCGAAAGATAAACCTGATCGTTCCATTCGTTGGCAATCGTCGTGCCGGGCCCGATATTGCTCACGGTCCAACTGATGTTGGCTGATTGACCTGAGAAAACGACCAAGGGAGAGACCACGCTGGTGACGCTCAGATCGGGTGGAGGCGTCAAGTTGACCTGGAATGAATCGCTTCGTGTGAGATTGTTTTGTCGGTCCAACTCGCGAAGTTGGAACCGGGGAAAGTGGAAGCCGATCCCATCGGGGAACACGTACATGTAGTACGTCCCGACATAGTCGACCGGAATCGGAACATCGACGGAAGTTGTGTAGCTCTCTCCTGGATTCAAATAGGCCTGATTGGGAAACGGGATTGGCCGATAAGGCAGATTATTGATCAAATCATCATCGCGAACGGTCGTTCCATCGTTGAAGGCGATATTTGGGTCGGCCGTGAGAAAGATATAGTCCGACCAGTAGCTTGCGTTCGTGGGGCCGGTACCGATGTTTGTCACCGTAAAAGTTACAGGAGCGGTCGTACCCGAGAAGGTTCCATTGGGAGGAGGCGTGATTGCCGTGATGACAAGGTCCGGCAGCAGCGGTGGCGAAACGAAGAAAGAGGATGTCAAATAGGAGTTATTCCCTTCGTTGAGCCCTTCGATCACTTGGTTGCCAGCGTCGGTCAGGACGGAAAGTCGATACGTCTCAGGCGTCGAGGGGAGCGTCAGGACCAATTCACGCGTGACTGATTCGCCTGGCGCGAGGGTCTGCGTGTATATCGCAGGAGGTAGCAAAAACGTTTGCGACGCGCTCACGAAAGAGAGGTTATCGCTCCAGGGGCCGACCGCCGGGGCCGCACCGATGTTGGTCGTGGTCCAAGTAAAGAGGAATTGCGTTCCTCCGACTCCTTCGAGCGGCACGATCGACGATGTCGTCAACAGATCGGGAAGTGGCGGGAGCGTGAACGGAATCAGTCCCGACGTATTGACATTGTTGTTCTCGTTCGATTCAGACTGCGTTCCCAGAGCATCGGTTCGAACCGATAGTCGATAGTTCCCACTGGTGAAGCTTAATGGCACGGTGAGAGCAACTGTTCGGGTGTACGACCCGTTGGGCAACAGCGTCACACCGACCGTTTCTGATTGGCCGACCTGGACTGCAAAAGTCCCGGACTCGTCGCTCAAAAAGAATCGATCGGTCCAGTCGCTGGTCGTGGCGGCATTGCCTGTGTTGCGAACGGTGTATGTCAGCGACAGCGGTACGCCGAATGTTGCGGACACCGGAAGATCGATCAGGTCCGCGACTAGGTCCGCCCCGATCACGTTGACAGGAAGAACCCGTCGATTGTTGGATTCGTTGGTCTCGGGAACTTGGCCAACGGAATCGGTGACGAGAATGAGAAACTTCGCGCCGGTGGTAGTGGATGGGATCGATACCGACCGCGCAACGGTGTAGGAACTCCCCCCGTTGAGCGGGGGCGTGGCCGATCGCAGCTCGCTGGCCAGTAGAATGTCGTCGCTGCCAAGCGTTGGGTCGTCGGAAAGATAGACCTTGTCTTGCCAGCCGACCGCCGTTGGCGTGGTACCAGCATTTTGAACCGTCCAAGAGAGATCGAACTGCTCACCGATCGTCAAGGTGCTCGGTGCGGAGAGATCCGTCGGGACCAGATCCGTGTTGAAAAGAGTGACCGGTATCGAGGCCGTCGCGATATTGTTACTGAGGTCTGACTCAGGAACGAAATTGTTGCCGTTGACGACGATGCGAATCCGATAGTTACCCGGAGCGATGTTGTTGGGCAGATTGACATTGAAAGTCTGGGTGTAATTCGCGCCGGCGGCTAATGGCACGAATGTACTACTGGACCGCTGCGCTAATAGAGCGACCACCGAGGTCTCATCGAGCAATTGCACATTGTCGAACCAAGGGGTGTTTGCCGGAACCGACCCTTGATTGGTGACGGTGTAACTCACGCTGATTGGTTGGCCGATACCGCCTGCCGCCGGCACGTCGAGCGAGCTGACCGTCAGATCAGGAGCGAAGAGTGTAATCGGGACCGCGATGACGTTGTTGGTTTCGTCGCTTTCCGAAATTGCTTGATTGTTATCCGTGCGGAAGATGAGGAACTTGTTGCCGGGCGATCCTTGATTAAGGTTGAGTGTTCGTGTTCGAGCGTAGCTTTGACCTTCCGCCAGCGGGCCCGGTTCGAACCAACTTCCAACGAAGGTGTCATTGTTGGTAAGCGTCGCATCGTCCGAAAGAAAGATGAGATCGCTCCAGTTGATCCCCGTGGCAAAAGTCGTCGGATTATCGACAGTGTAAGTGACGCTGATGCTTGATCCGAGAATCCCGGTCGGGGGAGCCACGAACGACACCGCGCGCAGGTCGCCACGCGTCACGCTTACCGGCCCCGAGACCGAGATATTGTTCGCGGGATTGAGGTCGGGCTGACCAGTCGGCGCGACCGAAAGGATGAAGTAATAAGTCCCATTCTGGATGTTGCCGAACAGCGTCGTGTTGGTGAGCGTTCGCGAGTAAAGTTCGCTGGGGGCTAGTGGGGTCGAACCACTAAAGAAGGCGCTCGTGACGACGAGATCACTGGCATCGAGAGTGGTGTCGGTCGAGAGATAAACAAAATCCAGCCAATCCGCTGGTGCCTCGACACTTCCTTGATTCGTGACCGACCAACTCAGGGTGAAAGGGCTGCTCACGGTCACACTCGAGGGGGCGGTAAAACTGGTGACGGCCAGATCGGGGGCGAAAGTCTCGAGCGGGACGGCAGCGACGTTGTTGCTGGGATCCGAATCAGGTGGGTTGTTTGCTCGAACAACCACCAGAAGAAACTTGTTGCCCGCTGAGCCGACAGCCAGTTGCACGGTTCGCGAAAGGGTGTCGCTGCCACCGGCGGCGAGGTCAGCAAAGTAATCAGCAGAATCGAGCAGCACGTCGGACGCGTCAAGCGTTGCGTCGTCGGATAAATAATAACGATCGGTCCAAAACTCATTGAGCGGGTCTGCCGAGGCATTCGTCACCGTGTACGTGATGCTGATGCTCGATCCCAGGATGGCTGACGGCGGGGCAATCACGTTGGATACCGAAACATCCCGCCCACCCACGATCAAAGGGAGCGAAAAAGTGTTATCGGTCGACGTGGTTTCTCCCTGAATTCCTCCGTCGTTGGCCACCACGATCAAGTGGTAATTTCCCGGCGGCACCGACGGCAGGGTCACGAAGAACGACGTGTTATAGCTCTCCGAAGGATTGACTGGCCCAAAAGAGACCTCTCCTCCTTCGCGAACCTGCTGGGTGGTCGCGAGGAGAATATCGCTGGCATCGAAGATATCATCGGTCGAAAGATAGAGAGCGTCGTTCCACGCCGGCGCCGCCGTGGGCACGGTGCCATTATTGGTGATGACGGCGTCGATCGTACCGCTGTCGCCCGTCAAAAGAATCGAAGGCCCTGTTGCAGAAACGACCGTCAAGTTGGCGGCGTCAACCGTCACGGCGAGCGAGCGAACATTGTTCGACTTGTCCAGTTCATTGACATTTCCCGCGGGGTCGGCAACGGCGAGTAAAAAGTAACTCCCCACCGCTACATTCGGGACAGTGAAGGAATCGAACACCGAATAGAACCCAGCCGGTGCGACTGGCCCCACTCCCGGAATGGCCGAGTAGAGTAGTGTGTCGGATGGATCCCAGACGTCGTCCGTCGAAAGATAGAGTCGATCCTCAACAACGTTCGCGTCGACGGAGCCTGAATTCGTCACCGTAAAGTCGAACGGAACGAACTGGCCTACGGCCCAGAAATTGGGCGCGTTCAAATCGGTGACAATCAAATCCGGCGCATCCGTGACGACGTTGATCGTGATCGCCGTCCCATTGTTGAAGTCATTGGTTTCGTACTGTTGATTGTCGTCATCGGTCGTCACAAACAGCGTGTAGGTTCCGGGGGCCGTCGACAATGGAAGCGTGATCGAGAGTGAGAAAAGCTGCGAATCACCCGCAAGTAACGAATCCGTGATCGTTTGATCGGCAATCATGAGATCGGCCGGATCGAGAAAATCGTCCGTGGAGAAGTAAACCCGCTGCGTTCGCGGGGCCAAGGCGGTATCCGTTCCGAGATTGGTTACGATTCCGTCGAGGACAACAGGCTGGCCCGCGACGATATTGTTGCCCCCGAGCAACGATGCTCCCACGGTTAAATCAACATCGGGAGCGATGATATCGATAGGCCGAAGGAGAAGATTATTGGTCTCGTTCGTCTCGCCCGGAAGGAGATCTCCATCATCGACAGCGAGAATCAAAAATTGGTTGCCGGTCGAGACATCCAGCGGAAGCGAAAGAGTCGTGGTGAGCGAGTACGTAGTCTCCGGTGAACTCGGTGGGCCCGCGGTTAAAAAGGTCAACAAACGATCGCCCGGATCAAGCGTCTCGTCGCTAGACAGATAGACACTGTCGAACCAAAAGTCTTGGGTGACGGGCGTATCCGCGTCGACCGCAACGGTCCAATCAAGTTGTACCTGTTGGCCACTCCCGAGCAGAGCGGAGTTCGGGGCAGAGAATTCGATTGGCCGAAGATCGACCGCCATCATCGCCCGCTCTTCAAGCTGCTCAAATTCGACGTGTCGAGCGCGCGAACGAACCTTCGGAAAAATGGTGAGGGGGAGTCTCATCGAAAACTATCTCCATCCATAGGCCAGACGAAAGAGCCAAACGCCGGGCAATCTCTACAGCAACAGACTTACAAAGGCTGACAACGCCAAGACAGATTTCAGCAAACGACGGGCAACCTGCCCGCGATGGCTGGCAACGAACACCGGACGTTTCAGGGGAAGAAGAACATGGTTCTTCAAGAAACGTGCCGATCAGAGATGATCATCCGCTGCGACTGATATCGGAACCAACATCAAACTACGGAGCGAGACTCCCAGCAGTCAAGAGTTTTCGCCCTCCAAAGGGACTCTCTTTTTGATTTTCTCCTCGGCCCGTCGAGGGAGTTGTCACGAGATCGATCGGCTCGTGGAGAGGGATTTGAATCCCTCGGCTGAGCCAATCGTTCGGCCAGACTCCGATGATCGGATGAGCATTGAAACGGTCACTTCGATGCGGACTGATTCAGATTAGATGTCGTAGTACAGGCAGAATTCGTAGGGGTGTGGCCTAAGTCTGACGGCTTCAATCTCTTTCTCTCGCTTGTACCAGATCCACGTACTGATCACGTCTTCGGTGAAGACGTCGCCGCGCATAAGAAACTCGTGATCTCGTTCGAGACCGTCTAAGGCCTCTTCCAAACTTCCCGGCGCTTGCGGGACATTCTTGAGTTCTTCCGGCGTCAGATCATAAATGTCCTTATCGAGCGGCTCGCCGGGATGCGTTTTGTTTTGAATGCCGTCAATTGCCGCCATCAAGATTGCCGCAAATGCGAGATAGGGATTGCATGAACTGTCTGGACAGCGGAATTCAAATCGTTTGGCCTTGGGACTCGGTGAATAAACAGGGATACGGACGGCGGCCGACCTATTTCGCCGACTGTACGCCAAATTCACGGGGGCTTCATAACCAGGAACCAGTCGCTTGTAACTGTTGGTGGTAGGGTTCGTGATCCCCAGGATCGAACGAGAGTGTTTCAGAATCCCGCCGATGGCATGCATGGCCATGTCGGAGAGTCCCGCGTAGCCACTGCCGGCAAAGAGATTTTCTCCATTCTTCCAGAGAGATAAATGGGTATGCATCCCCGAACCATTATCCATGAAGAGGGGTTTGGGCATGAACGTTGCCGTCTTACCATGCTGCCGGGCGACATTCTTGACGACATATTTGTACCAGAGAAGCTGATCGGCCATCTTGACGAGCTCGCCGAATCGCATGTCGATTTCCATTTGGCCGGCCGTCGCGACTTCGTGATGATGACACTCGATGGGAATGCCACACTCTCCCATTTTCAGGATCATCTCGGTCCGCATGTCTGCCATCGAGTCGGCCGGCGGAACTGGAAAATAGCCCTCCTTGAACCGAATTTTGTGCCCTAAGTTCGGCATCTCGTTTCGGCCACGGTTCCATTGGCCCTCGGCACTGTCGATGTAGTAGTAACCACAGTGTTCGTTCTGATCGAAACGAACATCATCAAAGACAAAGAACTCGGATTCCGGACCGACATAACAAATATCAGCAATCCCTGTTGACCGCATGTAGTTGACGGCTTTGCGAGCCACGTTTCGAGGGTCGCGCGTGTAGTCTTCTTTGGTGAGTGGATCTTGAATATTACAGATCATCGCCAGCGTGGTGTGCCTCATGAATGGATCGATGAGCGCGGTGTCTGGCTGCGGGATGACAAGCATGTCGCTCTCATTAATGGCTTGCCAACCGCGAATGCTTGAACCGTCAAAGCCAAGGCCGTCTTCAAACATCTCTTCGTCCACGGTCTCTGCCGGGACGGCAAAATGTTGCCAAACGCCGGGAAAATCCATGAACCGGAGGTCGACGGTTTTAACTTCTTTCTCTCGGATCAGAGCCAAAACTTCTTTAGGGGTCACCGAGCATATCCTTTACCGAACTGAAATAACACCCGATCAATCTCGCGGGCGGAGGACTCAGCGGGCCCATCGCGCCAAATGCCGAAAGAGAGGCCGGCCGACCATGTCGATCGTCAGCAGATCATTTCGACCTAGACGACGGTAGCAAGGCGAGTGCCGAAAGTCGAATCTACCGACCCCCTTTTGCTCAGAACGGATTCCCTTTTTGATGGAATGTCGAGCCGGTGAACGTCTCGTTAGCCTGCGAAAGATCGTATGCTGTTCCATGTTCGGTAATTTTCTTTGGGAACTCCCAGCGTGCTGGTCGGCTTGCGATGCGTTCCGTGAAGACTGAGGAAATCGCCCCGTCGGTCGGCGTCATCGAGTCGCTGACTGCTAAATAATTAGGCGGTGAGCAGGCTTAGTTCGCAATTCATCATGACGCTTGGGGACTTTCGAGGGACAAGACGCTTGATGCGATCCTGGTGGCCCGCGTTCTCTGCTTTTCTGGAACGGGCGATTCCTTGGCTCGTTTACCAAGCGATTTGGCAGACCAGCATGCTCGTCGGTCTATTTTTTGTTCGATTGCGGGTCAGCGGTGTGAGTTGTTTTCCCGCGCGTGGGTCGGTACTACTTCTCTCGAATCATCAGAGCTTTCTCGATCCGCCGTTCATCGGGGTTTCGATTCCTCGACAAGCCCGTTATGCCGCCCGATCGAGCCTTTTTCAGGGGAGCTTTTCGACGCTGATCACTCACCTAGGGGCGATCGCGCTCGACCGGGAAGGCTCCTCCGGAAAGGGCCTGCGCGAATCGCTGCGAGCGCTCGGTGACAATCAGGCTCTGATTTATTTTCCCGAGGGGACGCGAACACTGGACGGCCAAATCGGATCGTTACAACGAGGGACCGGGCTGCTCATTCGACGTTCTGGATCGAAAGTCATCTTGGCGGGAATTGCAGGCGCTTACGAAGCTTGGCCTCGGCGCTTTCCCATTCCGCGCCGAGGTGTCGTCTGGATCCATTTCGAAGCTTGGTCCCTCGACGAGTCTCGTTCGAACAGGGACGAAGACATCTTGATCTCGCTGACCGACCGAATGAATCGCGCCTTTGCCGAGGCGAATCGGCGAAGAGCCGCATTCCTGCGATGCCAAAAGGTCACGCTTGTTGGAAAGTAGGCCCCTCAAAGATGGGCTGGACGATCGGAAAAGGCCGACAAAAGCCTTCGATCTTGAGAAATATCAGAAGTCCTGGAAAAGGAGAACAGGTGGAACCCTCCCTGAGGCGATGCGTTGACTTGGGCAGAGGGCGTTGTAGACTTCCCTCACCGATTTTTGTTGTGAGCGGAAGGTGATGACTCGACATAAACGTTTTTCGTGTCGTGTTTTCCGGTTTCTAAAATCGGGCGTATAGCTCAGTTGGTTAGAGCGCATCGCTGATAACGATGAGGTCCTTGGTTCGAATCCAAGTACGCCCATTTTGATAGAGAACATCCTGGCCGAGTGTCGGCACAGGTAACTCACTTGGGGACGTAGCTCAATTGGGAGAGCACCGCCTTTGCAAGGCGGGGGTTGTCGGTTCGATCCCGATCGTCTCCACTTTCCTCTCTCCGCTCCGCTTTCTCATTTCAATTGGAAATCCAACCTTACGCCAGAACCGCGCAAGTTGAAAGAACTTGTCGGCGTTACCGTGTCGGCAAACATCGCTGTTGATTGCTTGGTCATGTTTTGGCCGGTTGACGCTTCCTGGCGTGGTTCGCCCCTGTTTGGTTGTTCTTCGTGGAATTTCGTCGCGGATCGTGGCGGCACCGACGGCTCAACCGCTGGGGGCCCGACACCTCCTGGCAGCACGGCACTTCCTGCGGGCGAATCGAGTCCAGAAAAGGAGCCAACTCCAGCGATCGAGCCTTGATTTCCCGAGAAAAAGGAGGTTGAATCGTCAGGGGCAGGCCGATCAGACTGCCTGCCGTCCGCCCGAACCCGCCAGCGGCGGGTCCTGCACGATTCGACCGTTGTTGCCAAGATAATCGCGGAAAAGCATGTTTGGTCGTAGTGTTGGCAGAGATTCGTTGCTGACGGACGGCAATTCGCGGGTGGGAACTGCTCCAATTTCTGGCTGGAAAAAAGTCCTGTCCGGTTGGACGGGAGAAAAATCGCAAGGCGAATTCAGTCTTCTTGTCCAGCCGAGGGAGGTGGAAATCTCGCCCGGTGATGAGGCCGGAAATCGATCTGTAAGCGTCGGCGTGTGAAGCCTTTGCGAATCTTGGTCAACTCTTGTTGTGAACTGGGCTAGCGGGCCTTGGCAGCGGGATTCTCAAAAATCGGGGCAGGATCGTTGACGATCCGCGGGGTCCTCCCTAAAGATACACACCGTGACCAGTCGAAAGGACTTTGTGAAACGGCCCCGCGGCGCGGAGTTGTTTCACTCAGCCCTTGGCTGAGGTGCCGCGAGTCCCCATGGGATCTCGTGAGTAGTTGATATTTTCCAATTGAGTAGCCGAATCAAGTTTCTTTTGAGTCATCATCGAATAGCGGGCTTCTCCTGCTAATTCGAGGGTGTTCTCGATGCTCTTAGGTAATTATCACCCGTCGTTTGATGGTTGATGTCTGGCATTCGAATGGATGCTAGTCATTCAATCCGCAAGACAATGAGATGAATCTTTCTGTGACAAATAGAGATCTTTCAACGAAAGTTGTTGGAAATCTAAATGAATCGGAGAGACGAATCGATGTGGTCAAGCGATTAAGGGCGTACAGGGGATGCCTAGGCACCAGAAGAAGGGGCGCGGAAGGCTGCGATAAGCTCGGTCGAGCTGCCGAACAAGCATTGAAGCCGAGATACCCTAAAAAACCGTGGGAAGTGAAACATCTCAGTACCACGAGGAAAAGAAAGCAAACGCGACTCCGTTAGTAGAGGCGATCGAAAGCGGAAAAGCCCAAACCATTGGACATGTCCAGTGGGGTTGTGGGGCCAACATTAGAGTGATTGGATGCTAGCCGAACAGTCTGGAAAGTCTGACCATAGCGAGTGATAGTCTCGTAGGCGAAAGCGTGAAAATCGTTCGTTGGTACCCGAGTAAGACCTGACACGTGGAACCGGGTCTGAATCTGGGGGGTCCATCCTCCAAGGCTAAGTACTCTCTGGTGACCGATAGTAAACTAGTAGGGCGACTGAAAGGTGGGAAGAACCCCGTTGAGGGGAGGATACTGAACCTGAAACTGTACGCTTACAAGCTGTCGGAGCCCGTTAAAGGGTGACGGCGTGCCTTTTGCATAATGATCCGGCGAGTTACGGTATATGGCAAGGCTAAGTGGTTCAGCCATGGAGCCGAAGCGAAAGCGAGTCTGAATAGGGCGTCTAGTCATGTGCCGTAAACACGAAGCCCGTGTGAACTACCCATGGGCAGGTTGAAGCGTGCGTAAAAGCGCGTGGAGGACCGAACTCACTAATGTTGAAAAATTAGGGGATGACCTGTGGGGAGGAGTAAAAGTCTAATCAAACCGGGGGATAGCTTGTTCTCTCCGAAATAACTTTAGGGTTAGCCTC
>JAIELF010000079.1 GCA_019753235.1 bacterium | reverse complement strand
CGGTCGTGCCGCGAGTCATCCCAAGAATCGTTCCGCGAGCGTACGGATCCCAATGAGGTGATCCCAAGCCGGCAAATGCTGGGACAAGATAGACATCACCGGTGTCGCGGACCTGGCTTGCGAGGGCTTGAACCTCACGCGATGATTTGATGATTCCCAAACCATCGCGAAGCCATTGCACCACGGCGCCGCCAATGAAGACGCTCCCTTCGAGAGCGTACTCGACGTCTCGACCCACTTGCCAGGCGACCGTCGTGAGAAGGTTGTGCTTAGACTCCACCGCTTCCTTTCCAGTATGGAGAAGGAGGAAGCAACCAGTCCCGTAGGTGTTTTTCGCCATGCCCGGCCGAGTACACATCTGTCCGAACAGAGCCGCCTGCTGATCTCCCGCGATCCCGGCAATCGGAATCGAGCATCCTAAAAGATCGCTTTTCAACTCGCCGTACACTTCGCTGGACGATCGAACCGTCGGCAACACTTCTCGCGGAACCGAGAGAAGCTGCAAAAGTTCATCGTCCCATTGCTTCGTGTAAATGTTGAAGAGCATGGTGCGCGACGCGTTGCTGACATCGGTAACATGAACCGCGCCGCCCGTTAGATTCCAAACGAGCCAAGAATCGATCGTCCCAAAGGCGAGCTTCCCCGATCGAGCCAAGTCGCGTGCTCCCGGGATATGATCAAGAATCCAGGCGACCTTGGTGCCGGAAAAATAAGCGTCCACCACGAGGCCGGTCTTTTGCCGAATGGTCTTTTCGGCGCCGTCACTCTTCAATTTGTCACAGGCGCTCGCGGTTCGGCGATCTTGCCAGACGATTGCGTTATGGATCGGCTCGCCCGTCTCTTTGTTCCAAACAACCGTGGTTTCCCGTTGGTTGGTGATGCCGATGCCCGCAATCTGACTGGGAGCAATGCTCGCGCGAGCCAGCACGTCGCGCATCGTCGCGAGTTGTGTTCGCCAAATCTCCTGGGCGTCGTGCTCGACCCATCCGGTCTTCGGAAAGATTTGCCGAAACTCTTGCTGAGCGACCGCGAGCATATTCCCGGCCGAGTCGAAGAGGATCGACCGAGAACTGGTGGTCCCTTGATCGATCGCCAAGATGTAAGGCATACGTCGACTCCGCTTCCCCCGTGTGGCCGACTGTCGATCAGGTCAACAATCGGCGAATCTCATGATTGATTCAAAGAGGATACCGAGCCGGGTCAAGCGAGGTCATTGGCACCAGAGACAATTCCGCATGGAACGGGGCTAGGTTCTCCGTTGCCGATCAATGTCCCGCCATCGGGTCAGTACGGCATGTGGATCGATTCTTGAGGGAGGCCGGCAATCTCTTCGAACCCACCCTCGGCGACAAGCTGACCCAGTTCGCAAGCTCGGCGGAAGAAGCCGTCGTCTGGTCGGCGACCCTTCAGCTTCAAAGACAGTTCTTCGCAGAGGAGACTACCCGCGAGCCTAGTCCCTTCGGACTTTTGTTGACCGGTCCAGAGCCCGACGATGATCATGGTGGCGAAATCGCGGATTCGGGCGGAGACCTCGGCAATCTTGCACTGACGGTCGGCCAACTTGAGTTGATGTTTGGTCATGGTGGCGGAGATGTCGCGGCGACTGTACTGAATCTGCTCGATGGCCCATTCGACATGCTCCCGAGTCGTCGCGGGGAGTGTCGGCAGATAAGGGATGGAGGGACCGGTCAGCCGATCGAGAAGCATCCAACCGGTGTATGCCTGCAACGGCTTGCGCAGCGCCCACAGATGAGCGGGGTTGGTCATACTTGGTTGCTTGATTCCTTTCTCCGCAAGGGTTTTGCCGATCGGCTCGAAGAATTTTCGGCCATGCTCTTTGATGAGGGATTTGAGGAATGCCATCCCGAGCATTTCCCCTTCTCCTTCGTAAATGCAGGGGGCAAGGAATTCATGGACGTTGTCTCCAAAGCTGTGGCCGTGCAAGAAGGCCCGCCCGCCGTGCGTTTTCATGCAGAGTTCCAGAGCGGCATCCTTCTGGCTTTCGCTCGCGAAGATCTTGGCGATGATGCATTCCATTTCGCCGCGATAACCTTGCTCGAGCAGCCAAGCGCACCAAGTACCAATCGCATCGCACGCAACGATTCGACCCGCCATGCGACCGAGTCGGCTTTCGACAAGTTCGCGTTTGATGATCGGTTGGCCGTAGGTTCGTCGGAATTTCGCCCAGGGGACCATGCCCGAGAGCATCATGCGCATGCCCCCAGCCGCCAACGCCGCTAGCGCGACACGCCCCAGATTCAGCCCATGATAGGCGACCATCAAACCGTTGCCGACCGGGGGAACGATGCGATTCTCTTTTGGAACGCGAAAGTTATCAAAGACGAGCCCGTAATTGTGTCCGCGCCGTAGTGCATAAAGACCATAGCGACGAAACTGAAAGCTTTCCGTCTCGCGATCTGGAAGATCGCAAATGAGAACGCTCGGGACGTTGTCGATCATGCAGACAACACCGATCGATCGGCCAAAGTTCGAGTTGGTGATGAAGAGCTTCTCGCCCGAGAGAACATAATGATCACCATCGAGGTAGGCCTTGGTTCGCAGCGCGGTCAAGTCGGAGCCGGCATTCGGTTCGGTCAGGGCAAACCCCGACAGAGGCCGACCTTTGGCCAAGCGGGGAAGATAGCGTTTCTTCTGATCAGGAGTCCCGAACGTACGAATCGGATCGACACACCCGACGCAACCATGAATCGACGCGAGCCCACCGATCGTCGCATCAAGGACAGCCATCTTCGTGACGAACGGAAAGAACGCCGTTGGAGGTGTTTCCATTCCGCCGAACTCGCGCGGGACCAGCAAACCCCAGTAGCCCGCATCCCCCAATTCCAACAGAACGCTTTCGGGGACTTTGCCATTCTCGCTGTGAATCTTGCCAGTGGCGATGTGCTTACGCACTACGTCCAGCGATCGATCCATCACTTTCTGAACGTCGGCAGCGGGAGATTGTTTTTGCGGTAAAAAGAGCTCGATCGGAAAGCGACGATCCCACACCGCGCGATGGATCGGACTCGATTCGGTGCGATACCTCTTGTCGTAAAGCGATTCGACCATTTCGTCGGCCCGGTCGAGCTGACCAGTCGTGCGGGCCTCCTCGGCCGATTTGCCCGCAAGCTTCAATGAGGTCTCTAGAAACGTGTCCGAATCGGTTCCGGGCGTCATCATCTGTGTCATGATCATTCCCCCCAAGCTCGCGTGTGTGACATCATGGTGTCACTCATTATCCAAGGCCAATCGGTTATTACTCTTTCTCCGCAGCCCGGCGAAGCCAAGCAGATGGCTCATAGACTTTGCCGTACTTCGCCGCGTACTGGTCCAGCGATGTCACAATCTTGCCAAATCCGACATGCCGGGCATAGTTCATCGCCCCCCCTTTCCAGGCGGGAAAACCAAATCCCATCACCGTCGCGACATCAACATCGTCCGGCGACAGGGCGGTCCCGTCCTCTAGGCAGTCGGCAGCGATGTTGACCCACGTGTAGACGATTCGCTCTGTGATCTCCTCGGCCGAGATGTCCTTTCGGGCCGAGATGCCAAGATCTTTTCGGACCGTCTCGACCATGCTGGCCATTTCCGGATCGGGCTGGGCCTTCTTGCTGGCGTCGTATGCGTAAAAGCCCTTCCCTGCCTTTTGGCCATGCCGACCGGTCTTGAACATCATCTCGACGAGCGGCGATACCTTTCGAGCCCGCTGGGGGTAAGCCTTCATCATTCCTGGGATCGCGTGGTAGGCAATGTCATTGCCCGCCATGTCCCCCATGGTGAATGGGCCCATCGGAAAGCCGAATGCAACCGTTGCTTGATCGATCGCTTCGATCGAAGCTCCTTCTTCGAGCAGGGCGTTTGCCTCTGCTCCGTAGGCAAACGCGATCCGGTTGGTGAGAAATCCGTAGCAATCGCGCACGAGGACCGGGGTCTTCTTGATTCGCTTGGCAACCTCAAGGCACGTCTGAATCGTCTCTTTCGATGTCGCGTCGAAACGAATGATTTCCAGCAGCGGCATCGCGCGGGCGGGGCTGAAGAAATGGAGCCCGATCACCTTCGACGCATCCTTGGTCACGCGGGCCAACTCACCAATCGGCAACGTCGACGTATTCGATGCGAGAATACAACCGGGCTTACACGCCGCGGCCAACTTCACGAAGACATCTTTCTTAATGTCCATTCGCTCGAAGACCGCTTCAATGACCAGATCAACATCGCTTAACGATGGATAGTCCAGTGTCGGGGTCAACTGGGCGAAGAGTTTCTCCGCATCGGCGGGCGAAAGCTGATTCTTTTCCACGCGCCGATCGAAATGCCCTTTGATGGTGGCGACGGCAGCATCCAAGCGTGGTTGATCCACTTCAAGTAGATGAGTCGGATAACCGGCCAACAAATGGACGAATGCAATGTCGCGTCCCATCGTTCCGCCACCGATGACGGCAACCTTGCCGACCTTCATCGGCGATGTCCCTTCGAGATCCTTGATCTTTCCCGTCGAACGAGAGGCAAAGAAGAAGTGAATGAGGCCCTGTGCCTCTTCATCAAAGTAACAATCAACAAAGAGCTTTTGCTCGGCGGCGATGCCGGCGGCGTAACCGTTGAGCGCACCAGCCTCGATGCAGGCGACCGCTCGGCCGGGGGCTCGAAACTTCACCGGCGCACTCTCGATCATGTGCCGAGCCATCGCGAACATCTGCTCAGCCATTTCGCGAGGAGGAAGTTTGTCTTGCTTCTCGCGTGCCTTGGGATGAGATGTTTGGTTCGATTTTTCAACGGCAAGTTGGATCGCGGCCTCGAGCACTTGGCCCGGCTCGACGAGCAGGTCAACTAAACCGAGCTGATGCGCTTTGGCTGCCCCAAGCGTCTTCCCTTGCCCGATGACTTGAAGCCCATCCATCAATCCCACAAGACGAGGAAGCCGCTGCGTTCCACCCGCGCCTGGTAACAAGCCAACCTTTACTTCGGGAAGCCCCAGCGTCGCGGTTTTGTCGGCAACACGGTAATGACACCCCAGAGCAAGTTCACATCCTCCGCCGAGAGCGTTCCCCGCGATGGCGGCGACGATCGGCTTGGGACTATCCTCCATGCGGTCGAGCATGTGATGCGTCTTCGGCATGTTCGTCGCGATGAAGTCTGGTTGGACATCCTTGCTCACGCTGGAAAGATCGAAGCCCGCGCTGAAGTTTCTCCCCGCTCCGACGACGACAATCCCCTTCACCGAGGCGTCGCTGATGAGCTGCTGCATCGTCTGGTCAATCTGCGAGAACATCTCGAAGGAGAGGGAATTGACTGGCGGATTGTTGAGCGTGACAACCGAAATATCACCCTTCTTCTCAACGGAAACAAGCGAACCGGCCATGCGTATGGACCCCTTCGTGATGATTCATTCGCCCCCCGGGGCAACGGGGAAAGATGTGGTAACCCAGACAGGATTTGGTTGGATCGAGTCGCCGGCCGACAGCTTCTCCCCGTCGGCGTTACCAACCCATTCGCAAGCCATGACCGCGGAAAGAGAGAGACCGTCCCTTGGGGGCCAACCCCCTCGGACGAGCAGACTGAACCCTATTTCACGACGTGTCGACCGCTTTTCCCGCGCGAGTATCCCAAACCGTGTCCAGCAACGATAATATAGACAGATAGGGCGAGCCAATCCTAGTGGGGAGTCTAAAAAGAGGATCAGCTCTTCAGGCTTCGTCGGGAATATCACGGCATCCAAATCGCGGGGGAATCCAATCATGGGCGAACCAGTCATTATTGGCGGAGTCCGAACTCCTTTTGGTCGAAAGAACGGCGCTTTCCGAGAAACGCACCCGGCCTATTTGCTCACCGATCTACTGAAAGGGCTCGCCGACAAGACCGGCGTCGACAAGGGAAAGATCGGCGACATTGTTTGCGGTTGTGTCTCACCCGTGATGGAACAGGGGGCCAATATCGGTCGAGTGGCCGGCTTAAAGGCGGGCTTTCCGGTGCATGTCCCGGCCGTCACGCTCAATCGAATGTGCGGATCTTCGCAGCAGGCGATTCATTTTGCCGCCCAAGAGATCGCGGCCGGCGACGCGGATTACGCCATCGGTTGTGGCATCGAAAACATGTCCCGTGTCCCTATGGGAAGCGACTTCATGTTGCCAGGCGGCGGCTTCAACTTTCCCGATACCGGCTATGAATTGATCCACCAAGGAGAATCTGCCGAGCGCATTGCCGACAAGTACGGCTTCACGCGAAAAGACGTCGATGAGTTCAGTATGGAAAGTCATCGCCGAGCGAGTCAGGCTATTAAAGCGAGTAAGTACAAAGAGATCTTGCCGACCGCCGGCGTCGATGCCGAGGGTAAGCCGATCACGCTATCCCGCGACGAAGGAGTTCGTGACGTTATCGATCCCGCGAAGATCGGAAGCCTTAAACCATCGTTCCGTCCCGAGGGCAAGGGTGTCGTCACCGCCGCTAACTCGAGCCAGATTTCCGACGGCGCCTCGGCCGTGCTGGTCGGTGATCGCGACAAGGCGATGGCCGATGGTTTGAAGCCCAAGTTTAAGTTTCGCGCTCGCGTCGCGATCGGCGATGATCCGACGTTGCAACTGCTCGGTGTAATCCCCGCTACAAAGATCGCTTTGGATCGTGCGAAGCTTCATATCAACGATATCGACTGGATCGAGATCAACGAAGCATTCGCAACCGTGGTTCTCGGTTGGGCTCGCGACATTAAGCCGAACATGGAGAAAGTGAATCCGATGGGTGGCGCGATCGCGCACGGCCATCCTCTCGGAGCAACCGGTGCTGGACTGATGGCGAAGATGTGCAGCGCCATGGAACAGCATCAGCTTTCGCTCGGCTTGCAGGTCATGTGCATCGGTCACGGCCAGGCAACCTGCACGATCATCGAACGGATCGGCTAAAAGCGATCGGTCGACTATTCTCATCAGAGGCGGTCCAACCGGGCCGCCCGTTTCATTTCTTTCCATGTTTCGCGGACGCTTGGGTTATCACATCCCAGCTTCAGCAATGTCGACCAATGGAGGTTCAAGCGATGTTTCGGCCGGCCTTGGCAATCCGAATGTGCGCCTTTACGCTGATCGAGGTTCTTGTTGTCGTCTCGATCATTGGAGTATTGATGGCTTTGTTGCTTCCTGCGGTCGTCGCGGTGCAGGGAGCGGCAAGGTCAACCCAATGTCTTTCTAACTTAAAACAGATCGGCATCGCGGTATCGAGTTATTATTCGACCTACAACGGCGACTTCTTTTCGCATCACCCTTACGACGCCGACGTGATCGCGAACGAGGTTCACTCGAATTCTTTCGCGGAGATCTATTGGGAAGACAAGCTCAAACCTTTCATCGGGGGAACACCCGAAAATGACGAGGGATTGGCCAGAAAAGGAGAGGTGAGCCCCTCCGAGAACATCTATCGCTGCCCTGAGGATCGCTCGATCCGAAAGGCATTTTTCGATCCCGAGATTCAATCCATCAACGGCATCGAACATCGAACAAGCTATCTCATGAACTCGCTGCTCAGCCATCGTTCACGCCGGTACGGCCCCTGGACGCAGCAGCGTTTCGCTACCGAAGTGGGGCTGTCGCACTTTATCGATTTTGCCGAGCGAACGGGGGAAGTCTTCACGCTCGCCACGGATAACGATCCTCGCCAAGACGACTATGATATCTGGCTTGGTACATCGACGATTCAGAACTGGATCTCGCACCAAAGACACAACGGCACGTCCCACTATCTGTTCCTAGACGGTCATACCGAGACAATGAATTGGGCCGGTGCTGTGCGCCTGATGTACCCCGACAACCGCGTGCTCGAGAATGATTCCAGTTTCGATCGATAGCTGTTCGATGATGTTCCTTTTGCTCCACGAAGTATCGGGACGCAGACAGGCTCGTCAATCAGTAGGTTCACGAACATCTGCTGACGTGCAGCCTTGCATGATCGAATCGGCAATGTTGCAAGTCATCGGTCGCCATGGTAATCACAATGCACGTCGATTCAGGCCAAGACCAATTCACGAGCGGGTCCGAATCGAGCTGTAAAAGTAGAGTCTGCCCCGGATCTCTCTCCTTTGATCCAACAGCGAAGCCGAGCATCTGATGGCGACCCCCGGTGCTATTGTGCTCGATGGCGAACTGCCGATAGGCCTCGGCTTCATCGTCCGTTTGGCCCATCGCGCGAGCTCGCTCGCAGACTTCTGGCAGCGAGAGAAACTGATCGAAAGATAAACTTCTTGGTGGAAAATGGATACTCCCGTCATCGGGGCGAGCTTGCCCCTTCTGGAGAAGCCGACGGACGGGTGAATCGATCGCGAACGGATCATCCCAACGGACCAGAGATGCAGGATTGTTGAAAAAGAAGGTGCGGATCTCCTCAGGACCAACCATCGACTTGAAGAGAGAGACAAGACCTTCTTCAGGAAGGGGAACTTTCCATCCCATCCATTGAAAAGGAATGAACTCGGCGAAGTGAATCTGTGCTAGAAACGACATCGGTTGGCCGGCGGTCGATCTCGGCCAAGCAAAATCGAACGGCACGTGTGGCGTGCCGCCAAACTTCGAAACACCGATCGGGATAAGCTTTTCATCGGAGAAGACCGTCTTGATCTTGATCGCGGGCTCGGAGGATTCGGCTATCGGCCAGGCCCAGCGCTCGTGACCGCTTCGCACGAGGATCTTCTGTAGATGCTCGACCATCATGATGCGGCGGACTCCGGCACGGGAACCGGTTGGGTCGGCAGCGCGTTCTTCTGATTCGAAAGTAATGTGGCGCTGGTGGCGACGAAGATCCAAACATAGATCGCAAACCACCACCATCGGCCTCGCTTGACCGCCTTCAGCAACAGCGTAATGCAAAACCATCCGACGAATGCCGCCGTCAACGTTCCCCAGGCAGTCGGCCCTAGATGAGCCGCGATCCAACTCGGGTCGGCATCCTTGGCCTTCAGCACGGTGGCCCCCAGGACAGCGGGAAGGGACATCAAGAGGCTGAAATGAACGGCCCATTCCCCGCGTAGGCCCAGTAAAAGGCCGGTGGAAACGGTCATTCCACTTCGGCTGAGGCCCGGCAAAAGGGCCGACAGCATTTGCCCCAAGCCAATCCCCAGGGCTTGCCACCATTTCATCGTGTGGGCATCGACCGTGCCGCCCTGCGCCCGAGAGCCCGCCAACAAAACCGCTCCGGTCAACGTCATGAACGAAAGAACATATTGCGGTTGCTGTGACGAATACTCTCGCAAATCGCCGACAAACTCGGTCCACGAACGGTCAACTTGGTCCAGCGTTTGTCCTGGTAGTAGTTTTGTTGGACGAAAGATCGCCCCCGCGCCCACGGCCGGAAGCGTTGCGAGAATGACGAATCCCGCAAGGACAAGCAACCGCGATCGCAATGGAAACGAACCTGTCCCCGCCTTCTTCCAAATCTCAATGGGCGAAGTCCGGTAGAAGAGGAGCACGGCAAGGAGCGTGCCGACATGGAGCATGACGTCAAAGAACCGTGGGGTTTCCTCGAGCCCCAGAAAGTATTCGAAGATCGAGAGGTGGCCGCTACTCGATACGGGAAGGAATTCGGTCATTCCCTGAAGGATGCCCAGGCCAATCGATTCCCAAGTCCCCATCGAGATTCCTCAATCGGCATTTGATTTTGACGTGTATCAACAAGCTCGCCGCGACAAGTCTCGACCGACCTGCCGCGGCAAAAAAGATGGGGATCGAATCATCCGCGCGATCCGCTACGCCTTGATCATATCCCGAACCGTCATGCCCGACGGAATCATTGGCAAAACATGTTCCTGATGCGGAACAAGGATATCGAGCACGTACGCTCCGTCGGAATCGAGCATCTCATCCAGGGCGGCGTCGAGATCGCTGTCGGCCGAGATCTGCTTCGAGGCGATGCCGAACCCCTTGCAAATGGTGACGAAATCAGGATAAGGGGGTTTGTCATCCCCTAGGCCGAGATACGTGTGAGCCCGGTTCCCGCCATGAAAGCGGTCTTCCCACTGCATCACCATCCCGAGATGTTGATTGTTGAGGAGCAGAACCTTGACCGGGAGGTTCTCGGTCTTCACGCAGGCGAGCTCCTGCACATTCATTAAGAAGCTGCCGTCCCCGTCGATGTCAATGACAAGGCGATTGGGATAGGCCAGTTGAGCCCCCATGGCCGAGGGCAAACCGAAGCCCATCGAGCCGAGCCCACCCGAGGTGACCCACATCCGGGGATCGTTGAACCGGAAGTACTGGGCGGCCCACATTTGGTGCTGGCCCACACCGGTCGTCACAATCGTTCGATCAAGCCAACCTCGCTCCCTGACTTTTTCCCACAGCCGCGAAATTGCTTGCTGGGGAATGATTTTACTAGGAACGGCATCGAATTTGAGAGGCTCGTCATGCCGCCATTGATCGATTTGACGATGCCAACTGGTGTAGTCCGACGTGAGCGGCTTCTCGTCGAGTCGACGGTTGATTTGCCCGATCGCGTAGCGAATGTCGCTTTCGATAGGCAAATCGGCCTTTTTGTTTTTGTTGAGTTCGGATGGATCGATGTCGATGTGGATGATCTTGCCATGCTCGGCAAAGGCTTCCACCTTGCCCGTGACGCGGTCATCGAACCGGACGCCCCACGCGAGCAATAGATCCGCTTCGTTGATGGCATAATTCGAGTAGACCGTCCCGTGCATACCGAGCATGTGCAGCGAAAGATAGTGGTCCGCAGGGAAGGTGCCGAGCCCTTGTAGCGTCATCGCGACGGGGATTCGCGACTTCTCGGCAAATGCCCTTAACTCGTCCCAAGCGCCGCTCGAGGTGATGCCGCCGCCGGCATAGATGATGGGACGGCGAGCCGACCGAATCATCTCGAGCGCCTTATCGAGCTCGGCGTCGGAGATCTTCTTGTCGGGCCGATAGCCCGGCAGATTCATCGACGAGTTCCAATCCGGAACGATCGAATTCTGCTGAATGTTCTTCGGGATATCCACCAGCACCGGGCCCGGTCGACCGCTCTGGGCGATGTAGAACGCCTCTTTGATGACGCGGGCGATGTCCTCGGTTCGTTGGATGAGGTACTGATGCTTGGTGATCTGCTGCGAGATGCCGACCATCGGGGTTTCTTGGAACGCATCGGTGCCGATCACCTTGGTCGGGACTTGCCCGGTGATCGCGACCATGGGAAGGCTATCCATCTTCGCATCGGCCAAACAGGTCGTGAAGTTGGTCGCGCCAGGACCGCTGGTCGCGAGACAGACCCCCGCTTTGCCGGTCACGCGGGCATAGCCCTCGGCCGCGAAACCTCCCCCCTGTTCGATGCGAGGAAGAACCGTCCGCAACTTGTCTTTGTATCGCGTCAGCGATTGATGAATGGGCATGCTTGCTCCGCCCGGATAAGCGAAGATAACCTCGACCCCTTCTCGAAGAAGTGCTTCCACGAGGATGTCGGCGCCCGTCATCGGACCGGTCGAGGAATTGGGTTGAGCCATGATGCAGACCTCATGTGATCAAAAAAGAATGTTAGGGAAGAAAGACGACCGTTCGCCTTCCTCGCCGAGTTGCCTGTGGGAATCCTCATCCCTCCCGAGGAGAGTTTCCCGCCCATGCCGGTATTGGTTCAGCTTTGTTGTACGAGCAACCCCCGCGATGTTCCGCAAGGAACCTCATCTTTCGAACCGTTCGCACCGAGCGATTCCCACCCATTTTATTCCCGCCGAGGGAAATTCTCTCCGAATCAATTCGAATGATCGAAGGGACATATCGACCTACCGAAAGGTTCGGTCGCCCCCGGCAAACCTTTCCCCTGGAGAAACAGGGGTTCTTTTCTCGACCAACGGCTTGGCGACGCCTGTCAAAGAAAGCTTTCCATTTGAGAAAGATTATACATCTGCTCGACCAGGATGGGTGGACAGGATCTTTTCGGAAACCGGGGTCGGGTGTTAATCTGTGAGGGTTCGGTGAATGCTGCCAGATAGTCGGTTATAAAGGCTCAGGAAAACAAGCGAAGGAGGCCAACTTTGACCGCCGAACCCGCCGAGAGCGCGCATGATCCCTGTGCCCCTGGGCAGGGGGCGGTTCCCGCCGATCCGACGAGCACGCTGGCGCCCGATTCGACGGGCGGTGCCTGCTCCTCTTCGCCGGCCTTGGGACCGTTCAAGAACTCGCTCAAAGGAATGGGCTTTCCCATGCTCTGGCCAGTTCGAAAAATTCTCGCCAAGGCGGCGCAGTTCAAGGCCCGCCGAATGCGAGCCTCCTTTTACAACCTCTGCAAAACGCCCAAAGAAGTGCAAGAACAGCACCTCTTCGCGCAACTTCGCCGAGAGAAAGAGACCAGCTTCGGCCGGGATCATCATTTCGGCTCGATCAAGAACATCGCCGACTTTCGTCGGCACTTGCCGATCACCAATTACGAATACTTCGAGCCCTACATCGAACGGGTCAAAAATGGCGACATTGAGGCGATGTTTCATCGCCAAAAGGTTCTCATGTTCGCCATGTCCAGCGGAACGACCTCTTCGCGAAAGTTTATCCCCGTCACCGAACGCTTTCTCGATGACTATCGCCGAAGCTGGATGATCTGGGGCGTCAATCTGTTCGAGGACCATCGCCCTCTCTGGTTCAAGACGATGATTCAACTCGTCAGCAACTGGGACGAGTTTCGCACGCCCGCGGGCATTCCGTGTGGATCGATCAGCGGCCTAACCGCAAAGATGCAGCGATACATCGTCCGCAAAACGTACTGCCTCCCACCGGAATCTGCCCTCATTAAGGAGACGTACACTAAGTACTATCTCGCGTGGCGATTGGGGCTGGTTCGAGATGTCGGCATCATCATGACCGCTAACCCCAGCACGGTGGTCAATATGGCCCGATACGGGAACGATCGCCGAGCCGACTTGATTCGCGACATTTATAACGGCACCGTTCACCCCGATTTCGATATCCCTGCGTCCATCCATGAATCCGAAAAACGCTACCTGACCCCCAATCCCACGCGAGCACGACAACTGGAAAAAATCATCGACGTGGTCGGTTCGCTTCGTCCCAAAGACGTTTGGCCCGATCTCGACATGATTGCTGCCTGGCAAGGGGGAAGTGTCGGGGCCTACATGAAGCACTACCCCGAGTATTATGGCGACACGCATCTTCGCGATATCGGATTGCTCGCCAGTGAGGGACGCATGACGATTCCCGTCGGCGATAACACGCCGGCCGGGATCCTCGACATCACCAGCAGCTATTTCGAATTCGTCCCGGTGGATGAAATCAATTCGACACAGCCCACGGTGTTGGAATCGCACGAACTCGAGGAAGGTTCCGACTACTTCATCCTGCTGACAACATCGAGCGGCTTCTACCGGTACAACATTTACGATGTTGTTCGCTGTGTCGGCTTCAACGGTCGGACGCCGCTGCTGACGTTCCTCAATAAGGGGAGCAATTTCTCCAACCTGACCGGCGAAAAGATTTCCGAGTTCCAAATCGTCCAAGCGGTCAACAAGACGAGCGATCAAATGAATTTGTCGCTGGACGCCTTTACGTTGGCGCCTTGCTTCGATTCGGGCGACCCCA
The DNA here is from genome assembly GCA_019753235.1 of bacterium. Taxonomy (GTDB): domain Bacteria; phylum Planctomycetota; class Planctomycetia; order Kolteriales; family Kolteriaceae; genus JAIELF01. Next base: position 4,245 of record JAIELF010000079.1, on the reverse strand, counting down.
ATCCTTATTACGGCCTCTTCGTGGAAGAGTCGGATTTCTCGTCCATGGAACGGGCCGGCGAATTCGCCGTTCGTGTGGAACATGAACTGGGTCGGCAGAATCACGAGTATCGCGAAAAGCGCGAGAGTGGCCGACTCGGCCCGATTAGGCTCGAGTTTCTGCCTAAAGGGGCGTGGCGCGAGTGGGACTTAAAGCGTTTGGCCCGGAGCGGCGGAACATCGGAGCAGTACAAACATCCTTGCTTGATTGCCGACCCCAACTTCCGAAACAGCATGCCCGTGCTGGAACTCGAAGGACGCGTCGCGTAAGCGAGACTTGCACTGAGTGACCGACGGAGTTCCGCTCGCGCGAGTCTGCCAGGGGGCCAAGCAACCATGTCCCCGATCTGGGTCGATGTCGACGCTGGCCGGCACGCCCGGCGATTGCTCCCCTTTTGCATCCCGCTCGATGCCGACATGGTCCCTGACAATGAATCGGTGGCGTGTCTAGATCGCGAGGGACTCAAGCGATCGATTCCTTGTCAGCTCGAAAAACTCGCCGACCAGACCAGACTCTGGTGGATCATCAACGAGATGGAGCCGGACGAAAAGGATCGGTACTCTCTTTCGTTTGACCGACGACAACGAAATTCCCCGATCCACTGGAAGATTGAATCGACACCAAAAGGTTGGACCTTGGCCGAGCAGGATCTTCGTGTCCTCAACTTGATCACGGGACGCGGAAATCCTGTTTCACTTTTGCTTTCCGGTCCCGCGGGTCGCCTGGGGCGTGTTCACCCTGGCGCCTTTCTTCAGGTGGAGAATCAACCGCACCATCGACGTGCACCAGCCCGGCCGGCCATCGTCGCTCGCGGCCCGGTCTTTGCCCGCATCTCTCTTGCCTTCGACGTGCGAGACGAACATGACTTGCTTCTCATGCGCGAGGAGATCGATGTTCGCGTCTTCCCGGGTCAACGTGGCGCGAGGGTGATCGACGTCGACTTCGCCTGGATCGCGGCGGCGAGCCCCATCACTCTCATCAACCCCTCGTCGAGCCAACCCGTATTCTGGCCGACCGTCATCCTCGAACCGGAAACAGCCGACTTTCAGGTGACCAGCAGCAGTGGACGGATCGGCCTCAAAGAAATCTCTGGGCACCGGGCCGAATGGATCGATGTCGACCTGGGACTTGTTCGATGGGTCACGATCGCTCGCTCGGCAAGTTTTGGCTTTCCGCCCCGAGTGAACTGGAATCCTCCTGTTCTCGAGCTATCGCCGCCTGTCTCGGACTCTCCGCCGGTGCGAGGGCCGATCCGTTTGGCCCTCGGCGAAGAGTACCGCCTCTCGCTCAGACTCCTCATCATGCCGACGATCGGGCGAACAGTCGACGATGTCATCAGTATGTCACTCGATCCGAGCTGTAAAGTGACCGCGACACCATGAAGTCATCCTCCAGCATTCTCGGTATCGATGTCGGCGGGGCGAGTTTGAAAGGGGCCATCATCGATGCCGATGGTCAGCCTCGATGGGCGGGGGCTCGGCGGTTTCCACTTTGGAAACATCCTGAACGACTCGCCGACGAACTTCAAACCCTCGTTGCCAGGCAAGCATTCGATGGCGTGGCTCTCACCATGACCGGCGAACTCTGCGACGCCTTCGAAACAAAGTCCATCGGCGTGCAACACATCATCGAGCAAACAAAACTCGCATTCCCCTCGGCACCGCTATTCGTCTGGCAAGTGACGGGACGCTTCGCTCACGATTTAGAATCGCTGATCGACCCTTGGCAAAGTGCCGCCAGCAACTGGCTCGCGCTGGCGGAGTACGTTGCCGGGCTTTTTCCCGACAGATCGTTCCTTCTCGTGGATGTAGGATCGACCACCACCGACGTTATCCCCGTTCGCGACGGCATCGTCATTGCCCGAGGCCGAACCGATCCCGATCGATTAGCAACGCGCGAGCTTCTCTATCGAGGCGTTCGCCGAACACCCATCACATCCCTACTCCATGAAGCCAGGATCGACGGCATCACGTACTCCCTTATGGCCGAGCTTTTCGCCACCACGCTCGATGCGTACCTCGTCCTCGGCAAGATTCCCTCTCAGCCCGACGACCACGACACGGCCGACGGCCGAGCAGAGACGATCCCGTTTGCCATCGATCGATTGGCCCGGATGATCGGCTCCGACCGAACGCGATTCGTCCTCACCCATGCTCAAGAGTTGGCGACTCAAATAGAAGCAGAACATCGAAGACAAACCGTGCACGCCGTCGAACAAGTCGTCGCGACCGCGGATCTGCCCACCGATTTCTCGATCATCGCGAGCGGCGAAGGAGAATGGTTGACAGCGGAGATAGCGCGGACATCCTTTCCATCGATCAAGCTCATTTCCCTGGCGGAGAAGTTCACGCCCATGTTTTCAAGGGCGGCCTGCGCGTGGGCTGTCGCCTATCTCGCGCAGCATCGGCTATAGACTCCGCAAGTAGGCAAGAAGCTCGGCTCGCTCGTCGTCGGCAAGCTTTCGCGTCAATCGGTGGCCGAACTTGTCGATCACCTCTTCTAAAGAAGTAGCGCGTCCGTCGTGGAAGTAGGGCGCGGTCAGTTTCAATGAACGAAGCGACGGCGGATTAAAGAGATGATGTCCCGCGAGCCCGTCATCCATACCAACATCCTCGAGGGTCTCTTTGGTGAAACGTTCGCCTGCGTGACAGTCCGCACAACCTTGTGTTTCGAAGACGGCTCTCCCGCGCCACTCAACAGAACCTGCCTCCGCCCGTCGACGCGTTCGAGGCTCAAGCGTCGCCAGATACTCGGCTAGATCCTCGGCCCGCTGCGAAGAGACATAGTTGCTTTGCATCGTGTGTTCGATGGTACTGGCGATTTGTTCTTCTAGTTTGTTGAATCGGCCGACCCAGGACCAGGGCCCCGTCTGACGGACGCCGCGAAGAGACGGAGTATTCTTAGGAGAGCCGAATCCACCATCACTGAACGTGTCCGAGTTAGAGTTGTTTGTTTCGCCATCGGTATGGCAACTTTGACAGCTATACCAACTATCCAGTGAAATCCGCGAGTCGTGAAAAAGGACTTCACCCCGCATCGCTGCCGTTTCTTCGGGCATCGGGCCCAGCGACATCGACTCGATCACTTGAGACGTCTCCAGATCAACCACCGAGATCGCGTCATCAAACATGTTGACGACATAAGCGCGCTTGCCCGCATGATCGACGACCACATCGATCGGCCGACGGCCTACACGAACACGATCGAATCGCAACGGCCAACCCGTATCGATGCCAATCTCCTGCACACCCGTCAGACAGACAATCCATCGGTTTGTCGAGGGGATCAGCAACTTGCCCGGATCCCCCGCTCCGTGCCCGAAGCCGCCGACAAAACCAAGATCGGAATTCTTCGCTGCATCGATCGAAGGGGACGTGATTACCTCTTTGCGAACTCGGCGAACATTGTTGGTAATGAAGGAGCCCCAACGAACGGTTTCTCTTTCGATGATCGAATTCTCGCTGATGATTTGATGGGTAAAGACGAGATACTCGTCATCGGCCGTGAATGCCATGCCGCGTATGTTCGTCCCAGGAAACTGATGCGCGGCGATTTTTTCTCCGGTCGTCGGATCGACCACGGCAATCATCCCTCGAAAAGCGTCGGCAACCATCAGCACCGTGTTGCCAATATCCTGCGCCAAGCAATGAGGTGAGTAAGCGAGATCGCATGTCCATGCAATCTTTTGTTGGGCTAGATCGATCCTCTGTACTTGCTGAGCCGATCGGCACGAAACGAAAAGAGACTTCCCATCCTTGCCGACCAGTAGTTCGCGCGGATCCTCGCCCACGGCAATCTCGGCTGTTACCTTGGGAGGGGCCTGATTCGTGTCAAAGAGAGTGATGATGTCCCGTTGACTATCGGTAATCGCCAGCGTTCCTCCCTCGATCCAGACCATCGATTCGGGCCGGCCCGAAAGAGGAAGGATCGCTCTCGGAGCAGTATCGTTGAGGGGCATCTTCATCAGCGAAGGGGATCGTTGGCAAAGAACCCAAAGGGTCGATGTTGCCTCATTCAAGATCGCACGGATCGGTTGCCGCCAAACACCATCGTCGTCTCGCTTGGCAGCAGGCAAGTTCGTTTTCGAGGCCGATCCCTCGCCGACGCCATAGGTTTCATCCGCGCGTGACGCGGAGATGACAATCATCATCACGACGACGGGAACTTGCCGAGCGTTCATGGTCGCGCCGGCCCTCCTTTCATTCG
>JAIELF010000080.1 GCA_019753235.1 bacterium | reverse complement strand
GAGACCAACTCGTCGCCGGCGGTGCCGATGACGGTGTCAATCCCGCCATTGCCCGCGAAGACTTCCACATCACGGAAGACAAACCCGCCGACGCCGGTGCCGGCTTCATTCCCCGTCAGTGTGAATGCGTCGTTTCCCGCGGTGCCATCAACCGTGTCTATGCCGCCCGCTCCGTCGAATGCTTCAACGCTGGAATACGTGATCCCGAGAAGCGATGCTCCGTTGAGACCGTTGATCGAGACCAATTCGTCGCCGGCGGTGCCGATGACGGTGTCGATGCCGCCGTTGCCCGCGAAGACTTCTACGTCGCGGAAGACAAACCCGCCGACGCCGGTGCCGGCTTCATTACCGGTCAGTGTGAACGCGTCGTTGCCGGCCGTGCCGTCAACCGTGTCTATGCCGCCCGCGCCGTCGAATGCCTCAACGCTGGAATACGTGATTCCGAGAAGTGATGCTCCATTCAGACCATTGATTGAGACCAACTCGTCGCCGGCGGTGCCGATGACGGTGTCGATGCCGCTCGAACCACCGTCGATGGCAGCAATATCGTTGAAGCTCATCCCGAGCCCGGTCGCGACGCCGAGACTGACCAGACTAAATGCGTCATCGCCCGCGGTGCCGATGACGGTATCGGTCCCGCCGTTGCCCGCGAAGACTTCTACATCGCGGAAGACAAACCCGCCGACGCCGGTGCCGGCTTCATTCCCGGTCAGTGTGAACGCGTCGTTGCCCGTCGTGCCATCGACGGTATCGGTGCCGCCTGCGCCATCGAATGCTTCAACGTCTGAATACGTGATCCCGAGAAGCGATGCTCCGTTGAGACCGTTGATCGAGACCAATTCGTCGCCGGCGGTGCCGATGATGGTGTCAATGCCGCTCGAACCACCGTCGATGGCAGCAATATCGTTGAAGCTCATTCCGAGCCCGGTCGCGACGCCGAGACTGACCAGACTAAATGCGTCATTTCCCGCGGTTCCAATGACGGTATCGATGCCACCATTACCGGCGAAGACCTCGACATTCGCGAAACCGAACCCACTTGTGCCGATCCCGGCCTTGTTGCCTGTGAGTGTGAAAGTGTCGTTGCCGACCGTACCGACAACGGTATCGGTCCCGCCACCGCCATCGAACACGTCGACGCCGATCAGGGCGATCCCCAGGAGGGATGTATTGTCGATGCCATTGATGCTGACCGAATCATCCACCGCCGTCGCGACGACGGTATCGACCCCACCATTTCCGAGGAATGATTCGACGTTCTCGAAGATGAACCCGGTCTGTCCAAATCCCTTATTGTTGCTGACGAGTGAGAACTTGTCATCGCCCGCGGTGCCGACGACCGAATCGCTCCCCTCTCCACCATCGAAGGCTTCGACATTGGAGAAGCTGATCCCAACCACCGTTGCGTTATCGAGGCCTTCGACGCTGACGGCATCATCGCCAGGAGATCCAACGATGGTGTCGCTGCCGAGGCCCCCATCGACAATGAAGGGTCTGGCACTGGGGAGAAAGGTCGATCCCACCCGAACCAGATCGTCGCCATCATTCAGACTGACCAAGACCCGCTGCACCTGCGGGAAGCTGGCGAAGAACGATGCGTTGATTCCCAGAAGCGTCGAGCCATTTCCATCAACACCCGGAAGGGATTCGTTGAACGTCTTCGTCGGATCGACGAGGGCGTATCCGCCGGTATCCAGATTGAAAAAGATGGTCAGGTTAGATGGCGCGATTCCGGTGTCGGCAATTTGAAGAGTGTCACCTACGATCGAAACATCGTAGTTGAGCACCCGTCTAGCTTCGAGTGATTCGAATGCCGGAGGACGTCTATCTTGATTCGGACGACACTTGCGGGTGTGAATGGCATGTCGATGCCGCCACATCCCGACCCAATTCCAGGGTAACGGACGCGCCATGAAGAAGCCTCGTTCGTTTCGGTGGATGACTCTGAGGAGGACGGTCTCAAGGGGACTACCTTACCCGAGGACTGGCCGGCGAACAAATGACAACAGGGCTTAAGCCGCAGAATATCAAGGAGATAGACAATGCAGGGAACGGAGTGTAAATCGGCATCGAGAGATCATCTTTGCCTTCTTGCTGAAAAGCTGGCAAGAAACGGAGCACGTTTCCATCAGCCATGAAGCTGGCGCCACGAGAACCAACTCGTTGGATCGACGGTTGGTGCCCTGTGAAAAAGACGGGATTGAAGCCGAATCAAGCCGAATCAAAATGATACATCAAGTCCGAACCGGGCGTTGAACCCGGGGTCCTTGACGAAACTGGCGTCGCCGACACGATTGACTAAGAGCAACGAGCCATGTTGCGTGTAGAGTCGATCGGTGACGTTGAGCAGGGCGACGGTGAACCGAGCCCGCTGACCAATGCGGTAGTAGCCGAGAATGTCGAAGGTGGTGAACCCACCCGTGGGAAGCTCGGCCAACGAATCAGCAACGACATCTTGACCGTGAACCATTCGAGTGAGGAAGGTGACACCCCATCGATCCTTTTCATGATCGAAGAAGCGGACCCCGATCGTCCCGTTAAGAGGATAGATGCCAGGCAAGGGCTCGGCCGATTTGTTTGGATTGCCGACCAAAGGAGCGGGGTCGTGATTGATTCCTCGGACGTAGGTGATCGTTCCAAAGGAGGCGACACCGTCGCGGATTCGAACTTCGCCGTACGCGTCACCGCCGTAGAGAGAAGCGCGACTCAGATTTCGGTAGTTGTACTGCCTGGAGACAAAGGGATCCGTAAATGCATCGCTATTGACGGCACCCTGATTAACGCCTGTCAGATCGTAGAGGATGTAATCATCAATATTAGAAAAGTATCCTCGCATACCACCGCTAAAGATCTTACCTCGATTCGATAATCCCAGATCAAACTGCAAGTTCTTTTCAGGCCGAAGATTTGAATTCCCAATCGAAACACTGTTTCCGTATCGGGAGATCGGCACAAAGGTACTGTTGCTATAGAGTTCGGAGACCGTGGGGTTTCTCATCGCGAAAGCAACACCCTGTTCGAGGTATATATTCTGCGTCAGCCGAAGCTCATTGCTTAGATATGCCATCCCCAGAAAATTCTTCGGGGTATTCGTACCTGGAAAAGTCGATGACTGCGAGAGATCCGGCTCGCCCGCATAAGCGCCATCGAGATTGAGCGAAGCTCTGGTCCAGTCGATGCGACCACCGAAGGTGGATCTAAAATCGTCGTTCCAAGGTTGGGAGGTCTCGGCGAACATTCCCCAGTCTTCAAATCCTGAGCTGGGAATACCAAATGCCTCGAACCCCAGGGGAACACTGAGCAGGCCGCCGTTGGCGTCAAAATGCTGCTCGGTGTGATATTGCTGATAGCGCCGCCAATCCGCTCCGACGGTGACCTGCGTGGTATCTTCCTCACCAAGGGTGATCAGGCTTCGAAGCCCCTGCGTTTTGAGGGCACCCCTGACAACGGTGTTGACGGGCTCGCCTAAACCAGAATAGTTGTCGGTGATGAACCGCTGATAGAAGGTTTTCTGCTTTGATGTTTTGATGGCATTTCCATTATAGTCGTCGCGTGTGTTCCAGTATTGCACCAGTGCTTTCTGAGCACTTTCGCGATCTTCTTGAATGATGTAGCGAACGTTGAACTGGTCCGTGTTGACATTGTTGAGATCATAGACTACACCAGCGAGTTCGAGCCCATTGATTTCGTTACGAAGATACGATGTTTCGATCCTAGACGTGCGAGAAATATCTAATCCAAAAGCGAAGAATGTATTCCATAGCTGATAGCTGCTGGGGACACGGAAATCAAGGCTGCTTCCACCTGGACTGTAGTCATTGGCCGTTCGGAGTCCATAACTAAACGCGACTCCCCAGTTCTTGCCGGCAGCCCAAAGACTGTCGCGATTGTAAAAGGGCTGTCCGTTGGTCCCCTGGTCCAGCAGCATTCCACCGCCGAAATCAGTGCCCGTTTGAGTCCGCCGAGTTTCGGTCATATCCGCGACAAAGAAGCCGAACCCGGGGCCGTACAAGCTGGAATAAGGCCCGTTGATGACGCGCATGTTCTGAATCAAACCAGGATCGACAGCACTGAATAATGAGTCGATGTCAATTCGAGTCTTCAATTGATTCATGCCGTCGGCGGTTCCGACGAGTTGGTGGCTCGTATAGCCACGCATACGCAAATCCAAATTCACTGCCGATGTTCGCCTGGTGTTGACCGACGAGGATGACTCCGCAAGCTCCGCCGTTGATGTTGGCAGAGACGGGATCGCGAGATTCTGCGTCGAGATATCCTCTGCAGGAGCGGTGATGTTGGCATCGGTAACTCCTCCGACACCACCCCCGAACTGAAGACCGGCGATATCCCCCTGCGTGGGTGCCGACGATGGGGTCTCGGAGAGGCCCCCCTGATCGAGGGCCGGCGGAGCATCCAGAGAGGGAGGGGCATCCAATGCAGGAGGAGCATCGAGCGATGGGGGAGCGTCCAGCGACGGGGGCAGGTCCGACGGCGCACCCTCTTGAGCATTGGCAAAAACCACCCCTTCAAGCTCAAACATCGTCATGGCGAGAGGCCGATCGATCACCCCCGTCACGAGCGGGGCGGGCGGATTGGTCACGATCGGCGTCTGCAAAACGGGCCCGACGGGGGTCGGGAGGGCTCGAAGCTCGCCCTCGCCAGAATCCTTAACCTTTTTATTAGTAGGCTCTTGTGTGTTTAGTACGGGGACAGCCGAGCTCCGCTTCATCGCTTTCCATCGAACCGGTGTCGAGAGAAGCGGCGGATCAATTTTCGGGATGGCGATCACGTTGGGTAGGGGCCGACTCCGACGGAGTGCGGGTGGATTTATCGCAGGCGCACCCTGCTTCGTCGCTTTAGCCGGCGGGAAGGGCTTGGAAGAGTCCTCCGCCCAGACCCCGACCCCTGGGCCAGCCAAGCCAAGGATGGCGCAGCAGACGATCGATAGTGGGCGCCAACCTCGATTTGCCATCACTTTTCGCAGCCTCAACCCCTCATCCTCGACAAACAGGCGGATCGATAAAACCTCGCGGAGTATGAACTTGTGACCAGATCCATTCCCATTCCCCCCGCCATTTTTGGGGGGACCGAAGGGGAACCGTCGCGAGCGACCAGTCGAAGTTGTTCATCAGGCGAAGAAGAGGTACTTCTAATGCTTCATTGGCGGATCGATTCTCGAAGATGCTTCTATCCATCTTCGCGTATCGACTCGCAGGGCATGGGGGGTTCAAATAAAATGCAATCTTGACAGCGACAAAAGCGATGCGGGAGGTTGCGCAAGCTTTGACGGGGCATTCGTTTGGCGATGCCCCACCGAGAGTGCTGAGCGAGGTCGAGGGTAGATCTTCTGGTGAAGGTGCGACGGCCGTTCACCTACTTTTAGGCAAGCCAGGCCCGTGCGTACATGGTACTCTGTTGGCAACACCCACCGGAAGCACCAGAGACGCTGGCCATTTCGTGAAGTGGTCTGCGTGGAAGATGAGTTTTGCCGATCCTGGCAAAGGAGTTAAGTGGGCGATGGTTAAGTCGGACTCCGGAGACGATCGCTCGGAACCGCCACGAGATGAGACCGTCATCTTCCAACCTGGGCCGATGAAAGAGGCGACGCAGTCAGAGTCCGCTGACGGGACGGACTCTCCTAAGATCCGGGAGATTGATACCGCGACGCAGGGCTTTATCGAAGAACCCGAATTCGGTTCTCCGGGTTTGAAGTCTCGCCGAACTTCGCCGACCACTTCCGGCTTTGGATCCCATCTTCACCCTTCGGGGAATTCGCCGTCGAGTGGGCTGGCCGAACCGGTGACCGACCCGGAAGAGCTCAAACGAATTCTCTTGTCGATGGAGTTCGTCACCTCCGACCAATGGGACCAAGCATTCGGACGAGCAGGTGACAATCCCACAGTTGTCAGCATCCTGTCACAATTCATGACGATGTCGGCTGGCTGGGATCCGAAGGCGAACCTCCTGACCGAATACCAGATCGACGAGATCAGCGCCGGTCGTGCTTCAGAACTTCGATTCAACCAATACCTTGTTCTCTCGCTGCTAGGCGAAGGGGGCATGGGGAAGGTCTACAAGGCTCGCCACATCTACCTCGATGTGATTCACGCGCTGAAGACGATTCGACGCGACTTGTTTGGGGAATCAGGCTCCGGTAATCCCGATGCGATTCAGACGATGGTCAAACGCTTCCTCGGCGAATTTCGAGGAATGGCGAGGTTACTGGTCGCGAAGGATCCTGATCACTTTGCCCAGGTTCATGATGCAGGCGACTCCGACGGCATCCCCTATTACGCGATGGAATTCATCGACGGCAAAAGCGTCGACGACATCATCAAAGAGCAAACCGCGACAGGCGAATTCCTACCGCTGGCAGAATCGTTGACCCTCTTTGCAGAGATTGCCGAGGCCGTGGGAACCGCCCACGACCTCAACATCATTCACCGCGATCTGACCCCTCGCAACATCATGATCACGCAGCGCGGCCGGCCGAAGATCATCGACTTTGGAATTGCCAAGGAACTGAAGCAAGACGAGCAAACCGGTGAGGCGACCGCAGGACTCTCCGAATTAACGACGAGTGGTCAGCAGGTCGGCTCGCGACCTTACATGTCTCCCGAACAGCATGCCGGGGATATCGAGCGGATCAACTATTCCACCGATGTTTACGTGCTGGCCGCCACTCTGTTTCAATATCTGACTCTGCAGCTACCCTTCCCCGGTACCACCGCGATGGAGGTGATGCTCAAACACCTCTCCCCGGACCGTCCGCAACCCTCGGCCATTCGACCCGACGTCCCGGCGGAGCTTGATGACGTCGTCCAGAAAGCACTCGCGATCGAGCCAGCCGATCGATACAAGACGATTCGCGAGTTCAAGGACGCGCTTTTGGCGGTCCGCGAAGTCGTTATCGATCCTTCGTTGGCCCGGCGAAAACCCAAGGCGACCAAGGCGCGAGGACCTTTGGCAGCGATCCTTTTATTGTTGGCGATCGCGGCAGGCGGGACCTATGTCGTCTGGTCGAGCCCGCTTCGTCCGTCATCGAAGGACGCGTCCGGTTTAATCGAGGGACAAACGACTTCCCGTGGGGGCGACCGCTTGGCCAACGGTGGCAAAGGTGTCGCGCAGAAAGAATCTCGCTTCGATCAAATCTCTAAGCAGATTGAATCTCTCAAGGCAGCATCCAAGCACTCGGAAGTGATCGCAAAGTGCCAGAGCTCCTTAGCCGACAAAAGCCTTTCATCTCTAGAGCGGAAAAAACTGATCGACGATCTGCTCGATGCGACGGCAAAGGAGTACATCCCACCGACCTCGCCGGACGACGCGGCAAGCATCGTCAAAATTGTCCAGCCGCTTGAGGATGGTTCATCGCCCATGCAATACGCGGTCCATGGGCTGTTGAGCCGAGCGATCGCCGAAACAAGCCTTGCCCATCGTGACATCCTGAAGACGCTGGTGGCAGGTTCGAAGACAGGTGATGCTCCTCGGTCGGCCGCCATCGATCGATTGAAGTATTGGTGGAACGATTCGTCGGCCCCCTTCTCGGATCGGCTCGATTGTTTAAGGCAGCTGCGGGAGCTTGCCCCCAGCGATGCCATGATTCTGGGGCAAAGTGTCATGGCGCATGAAAAAGATGCAGCCAAGCATCTCGCCAATCAGAACCCTGATCAAGCCATTGCCAAGATGAATGAGGTTCGGCAATTGGCAAGCCAGTTGGAGATCCCTGCGGGGGATCCGATCCTGACGCAGGTTGCACGCTGGGAGGCTCTCTTAAAGCTGCCGGCCCTTGATCCGAATTCGATCAGCTCGGCAAAGTCGTTCGTCGAGGGTCTTCCCACCAGTCGTGCGGAACTGGAATCTCTTGACGGGACGCATGCAGAACTTGAGTTGAGTCAGGCCAAGCCTTCGGACTTGGCGGCCCAGGCAATAGATGCATGGGCGAAGGAGATTCTCGCGTCGCCGACGGTGGAGGAACGAGAGAAGATCAACGGACTCAATGACATTGCCATCAAGCTTGGGGTTGCCGACCGGAGTTCGCAACTTGCCAAGCATTTCGGCTCGCAGGCTTTTAAGGAAATACTCGACACGATTGCCGATCCGAACTTTGACATGGCAACTCTCGAAAAGCGATTGCGTGATCTGGGCGATCGCCTGAACGACGATCAGCGCGGAGCCGTCGATGCTGTCAAGTCTGTTCGGCTAAAAGCGTACGTTGCCGCTGCCGCCAAGTTTCGCGAGGTCAAGCTGAATACCAGCGATGCTCCTTGGGCCCCCTATCGTGCCGAGGCGATCATCGAAGAGACCGGGAGTGAACTCAACAAAGAGAAACCCGATATGGACGCAGTGACTCGAAGCGTCACGGATCTCGAATCGACATACAAACTCTCCTCCAATCAACATCCGCGCTTCGCTGCTATCAAGGCTCGAGTGGAGGCGAACGCCCACCATTTCCAGGAGGCTGTTGCCGCTCTGACGCAGGGACTCGACGCGGTCCGAGCAGAACCGTCACGTTCGAGCTTATGGAGTCTTGATTCCGGGAAACAGGAACTTCGCGATGCGGCTCGCGGGACCATGGATCTTTTAGTCACCAAAGCGTCAGAGGCAGTCAACAGCCGAGAAGATGCTTCAGAGTTTTTCTCTCAAGCGGAAACGATCGCAAACTTTCGACTGCTCGACGGGAATCCATTGGGTCTCGACGAGGATGGCAAAAATGCGTTTCGGAGTCGCAGTAGCCGAATCAGTTATCTGCGAGGTCGATTCAACTTCTCTTTGCAGAAGTATGCCGACGCTGCCCAGCAGTTTCGCAAGCTGGATGCGACGTTGCTTGCGGTGGAGCCGTTCCGAGATGCCAAAGGATACTGGCTATTGAGCCAAGCGTATGCCGAGGGAAGTCTTCCCGGAAAACTTGTGGCCAGCGATGACGCTCCGGTGATACCAAGTTCACTGCAAGGGACGCCCGAAGAGCATTTGCTGCTGGCCTTGTGGGAAATGGCACGCGATCTGGGGACGACCACTCAGGCGAAAACTCTTGCCGTTGCCGCGAATTACTCCGCGTCGCTTCGCCAGTTCTTGGAACAACGACAGAAGGTTCAGCCTCTGGTTCCATCGTCGAACGATGCGGTTGCAAACGTTCTACATGTGTATCTCGGCACGATGGTTGATCTTCCTGGAAAGACGCAGGGATGGGAACGGGCCATCAATCTTTCGCAGCTCATCGACGATAAGATTGCCGATCAAGAAAAAAGCTTGCGTCAGGTAGAGACTTTAACTCAAGACGCGATCGCGATTGCTGCTCTCGCGGGAGACTTCGTCAAGGAAGCCGACCTTGTGGGGATCAAGCGAATCAGTCTTTTGATGTCGACCAAGCCGGTCGGCATCTACAGCAGCGTGGTCAAAGAAACTCCGATCGGTGAGAACACGCCCTACAAGTACTACGTCTTTTTTAACGAGGCATACAACAAAGAGTTTCTCAGGTACATGACTTGGTCGGCAGCGCGGATCGACGCGATCGGTGCGAACAACTTCGCCACTGATCCAACGATCGGTCCTTTTATAGCCGTGTGGAATCGCGCACGGATGCGATTTGCCTACTTCCAACAGGATTGGGCATTGTGTATTCGCTGTGCCCGAGGGCTAGTCGACTTGGACTCGGCCCTTCGCGACGAACAACCGGAAACGGAAATGGCCAATCTCTACGACGCTTTTTTCCGGCACAGCCAAGGAAAATCGGCCGACGAAGTCAACCGATTGATTGGCGAAGCGACTGACCCCGCGCAAAGACAACTGACAGGCAAAGACTACTCGCCCAATCAGTTGAACACGCTGAAGCGATGGAAATCGATGTTCCAAATGATCTCCCATCTAAACGGGCAGGATCTTCCGGAGGCGGATCGCAAGCAGGCGATTCAAGAGATCGAGACTCTGCTCACCACTTGGAATGGCACGGATACCGCCGCGGTGAAGTGGCCGATCTGGGAACGACCCGCACTCTTGGGCTACTACCAGAAGTATTCGGCCGAGGCCAAAGAGCCGTTGCAAGCTCTCGCAAGGCTTCCCGTTCCTCGACTTTCTCCTGGACTTGAGAAATCTCTCTCTGCCGCTGCCCTTGCCTGGAAGGTTCCTCCGAAGAGTTGAGCCTAGGACCAGATCTCGCTGATCGGTTGAATGTCGCTACCGAATAGGCTCGGCTTGCCTCCTCCACCGATACGCCCGAGCTCGGTGGGCGACATCCCCAGATGCATCAGAATGGTTGCCAGTAGGTCGGTGACGTGGCGAGGGGATTCGACGGCTTTCAATCCCAGCTCATCGGTCGCGCCGATCGTTTGCCCCCCCTTGATGCCCGCGCCGGCTAACCAAGCAACAAAGCCATGAGGATTGTGATCCCGTCCCAATTTGCCGACACCGTCGGCGGTCGGGGTTCGACCGAACTCCCCCATCCAGACGAGAAGAGTTTCGTCCCAGAGACCCGTTCGTTTGAGATCTGCCATCAAGCCAGCGATGGGCTGATCTGTTTCGAGCGCTCGTTGCCGATGGTTCTCGGCACAGTCGAAATGGCCATCCCAACTGTCGCCGGTGCCGGCCGCTCCGGAGTAAATCTGAATGAATCGAACACCACGCTCGAGTAATCGCCTTGCCATCAGACAACGTTTTCCGAACGGGTCGGTCGGCTTCTTCCCAATCCCGTAAAGGTCGAGCGTTTCTTTGCTCTCGGAACTCCAATCGGCCAATTGAACTCCCTCTTGCTGAAGTCGAAAAGCAGCTTCGTACGCTTTCACTCGGCCCAGGAGGGCCGCATCGAAGCCTCTTTCTGCAGCATGCTTTTGATTGAGCCGAGCTACTAGATCAACCAAGCGTCTTTGCCCCGACAGGGAAACGCCCGGCGGACTGGCCAAATCCAAAAGGAGATCACCTTCGCATCGAATGACCGTTCCTTGATGATTGGATGCCAACGAACCAGCAGACCAATTGGCCGACCCACTGTTGGGGCCGCCGCGCGGGTCGTGCATCACCACGAATGCAGGGAAACGATCTCGTTCACTTCCCAACCCATAACTGGCCCATGAACCAAGACTCGGACTTCCGATTCTTCCCGTACCAAGATTCGCCTGCAAACAAGCCGAGCCATGCGCGGCAGAGTCGGTCGTCATCGAACGAATCACACACAGGTCATCCATTGCCGGCGCTAGGAAAGGAAAAATTTCACTGACGGGGAGACCACTCTCCCCTTTTCGGTCGAAACGAAACGGCGAGGGTGTCAGTCGACCCACCGGCCTGCCCGGCGTGCCGATCCGTTTCTCTTCGCCTCCATAAAGCTGTCCCGCGAACCGTTCGAGTGTCGGCTTCGGATCAAACGTATCCATCTGGCTCGGCCCACCCGACATGAAGAGCCAAATAACTCTCTTCGCTCGGGCCTTCAACGGGAGCACATCAGAAGATTCATTCGCGAGATTCGTTTGGTCCCCACGGGCTTGCGAATGGAGTAAGCCCTCTCGCGACAAGAGATCTATTAAAGCCACTGTCCCCAGGCCCGGGCCCACCAACGACAACAAGTTTCGACGGCTTAACTCTCTCAAGATCCGGCATGCCTCCGGTCGGCCCATCAGTCAGGGAAGTAGAACTCATTCAGATTGAAGATAGCTCGGCACGCCTCCGCAAGCGTGGTTAAATCGCCGTCGTCGGTCGACGAGGAATGCCGCTCTTTTCGATCCTCGTCGATGAACGACCGGATGGCGGCCACTTCATCGGGACTCGGCGGTCGGCAGACGACCAAGCGATAAGCCAGTTCGATCTGCGACTCGACCTGCGGACCTGCCTCCTTGCGTATTCGTTCCGCAAGTCGACGAGATTGCCGACTGACAAATTCGTCGTTGAGGGCAACAAGTGCGTGTGAAGCGCCATTGGACGTCGTGCGCTGGCCGACACTTCGATTCGGGTCGCATTTATCCATCGCCTCGAAGAGTGGAACCGCGATCGATCGCTTGACCACGGCGTACACCGCTCGGCGAGAAGCTTCGCGTTCTTGAAACGGTAACCAAGTCCGGACGGCAGATTCGTGCGACAACTTTACCTCTTGGGCGAGGTACGGATAGACCGGTGGACCATACATCTTGATGTTAAGCCACCCCGAAGCAGAAAGCATCCCATCGTGGACCGCCTCGACGTCAAGCCGACGCCTTGCAAACCTTGCGAAGAGTAAATTGGCCGGATCATCTCGAATCTGCTCGGGTAAACCCTCTTGCGACATCCGATAAGTATTGCTGGTCAGGACAAGCCGGTGCAATCGCTTCAGCGACCAGCCCGCATCATGCACAAACCAATGAGCCAACCAGTCCAACAACTCGGGATGAGTCGGGCGGTCACCTGTCAATCCAAAATCGTTCGGCGTGCGAACGATCCCCACGCCGAAATGTTCCTGCCAGACACGATTGACGATCACCCGAGCCACAAGAACATGATCCGGTCGACAAAGCCAATCAGCAAGAATCGAACGTTGAATCGGTGCGGCGTTCTTAAGAGGGATGATCGCGCGGAGAGCTTGGGGCAGGTCCGCCTGAACTTCTTTACTCTTCGAACGAATCTCCCCTCGTAGAAGGACGAAACAAGGATCGATCGGCCCCTCGTCGAAGCGAGGAAGATACGCGGGCGCCAGCGAAGGAAACTCCCGCTCGAGATCGGCGGCCTCACGCCGAAGCCGAGCCAACTCGCGCGTCAGTTCGCCCAGCGAGTCGGCTTTGCCTCCATTGTTCGTCTCGTCATTCCCTTCTCGTTCCCTCACGGGAGAATCGCTTGGGGCCTGCTGACGCTGCAGCGACTTGGCCAGCCGTCGTCGAACATCCATGATCGAGCTTTGCAATTCATCGACACGTCGGGAAATATCATGAGCCTGTTGAACCTGATTCGATTCCCCCACCCGCATCATGATCTCGCGACCCTGCTTGACAGGCCGCCGAACTCCCGCGAAAACCGCCGCAAACGCGTAATAGTCCTCTTGCGTGATCGGGTCATGCTTATGGTCATGACAGCGAGCACAACCGAAATCCATCCCCAGAAAGACTTGCGACGTGGTCGAAACAAAATCGTCCAATTGATCGTACCGCGCTTGCTCAGGATTCGTCGGCTCGTCATCCCAGGGACCGACCAGGTAATAACCAAGTCCGACCTGCGCGTCGGCGGACAAACGCTCGATCGAGTCGCCGGCAATTTGTTCGCGAACGAACTGATCGAATGGTTTGTCGTCGTTGAAAGAGCGAATGACGTAGTCCCGATACCGCCAAGCGAACGGTTTGTCGGAATCTCGTTCATAGCCGTTGGAGTCCGCATATCGAACCAGATCAAGCCAATGCCTTCCCCATCGTTCGCCGTAACCAGGTTGCTGAAGAAGATAGTCGACAAGTTCATCAAGCGACGCCTTCGTCGGTAGCTTGCTGAATTCTTTCTGTTGGTCGATCGAAGGAGGTAAGCCGACAACACTCAAAAAAGTTCGCCGAAGAATCGCGGAGGGTTCCGCAGGCTTGGCCGGCTTCCAGCCCTTCTCTTCAAGCTTGGCCAACACGAATCGATCAATCGGATGATCAGACCAAGCCGTGTCCTTCACGGTCGGTACGACGGGGCGGGTGATGGGCTGAAACGCCCAGTGTTCTGCAGGACGCCTCGGCGTTTGATCCGACGCGGTCGGCACATTCGGTTCGCCCGAATACGCCAAGCAAACGAGAAACAGAACCGTCTCTGCGAGCACCCAACGTCCTCGACCCGTCTTGATTCCTTAAGATCGGCCGATCGCCGAGTTTTCAGAGGATATCAAATGTAAACCTCCAAAGAACAGCGTTTCTTTGACGACCATCGTTTCGATGGACATTGACCGGTCGGCAACACGTTGAGTATACAATTCATCACGTTTCATCGACCTTCCTCGACCTTTCCTCGTCGAATCACGCCAGCCAAGGCCCCGCCAAATGTAGCCAGACAAGGCACCCCTTGCGTGCGACTTGGGCAACGACGTACGCCGGCCGGCAACAGCCCATCGGAATCGTCGCCTGCCAAAGACCTTGCAACAACAAGCAGACAAAGCTACGATTCTGGCACGCGTATTGCAGTATTTCGCCTTACCCCAAACACGGACTCAGAAAGAAGTACGCACGGTGACTGACCATCCCTCCACGAGCTTGACCATCCATCTCATCGATTCTGCGAAGGGGCAGGTCGTGCAGACCTGGCGATTTCAGGGCTGCGATCGCGTCGTCATTGGCCGGGCTCCCGATTGCGATATCCGCCTTGCGGACCAGCTCGTTTCAAGAGTCCATGTCGAATTCCATCGGGACCCAACCAACGATCAATGGACCCTGAAATCGCTCGGACGGAATGGAACCATCGTCAATGGCAATGCCGTCACCGAGATCGTGACCAAAGACCGCATGATCTTTCAACTGGGCCCCAGTGGCCCGCGGTTCCAATCGCTCCTCACTCAAGAGGCAAACGCCGACTGGGCCGCCACCGTGATCGGCACCAACGACATGGGCATCCTCGAAATGCTCAAGATCGACGAGAAAAAGAAGCTAGAGGAAGTATCCAGAATCATGGAAGGAGATAACTTCCGCCATCTATTGGCAAAGGCGAAAGAACTCCGTCAAGCCAAACACGATCCATCCATAACCCTGCAGCCCGATCCCTCCGAAACGATTGATCCCGTCTGATTCCAAGACAAGATCCCTCTCCATCCATTTCAAGCACCCGTTACAGAAATCAAGGTAACCACTCGATATCATGTGGGTGAATGAGGCTCATTTTCACCAGTCGAACGGTTCGACTTGGACGCCAAGCGATCCACAGACGCTTCTCTATGACGGGCACGGCTCGACCCGAGCGTTGATGCAAGGAGCCGGGGCGAGTGCCGGCATCGCCTCGGGCCAGATCTTCGATTATGACGCCTATGGCCAGATGTTGCCGAGGTATTCAAGCTCGAGCCCGACATCTGAGATCGCCCAAGCTCCCGGCACCACGCTTCTCTATGCCGGCGAGCAGACCGATCCCTCGACGGGCTTGCAGTATTTGAGATCGCGGTACTACTCCCCCGCCAGTGGCCGATTCACCCAGATGGACCCGTTCGCCGGCGTTCAAGGTGATCCCCAAAGCCTCCACAAATACCTCTACGCTCATGCCAACCCGGTCATGAATGTGGACCCGAGCGGGGAGAGCATCGCCGGCTTGGCCGAGAGGGTTATTGGTGCGTATTCATTCGGCCTGTTTGCGGCAGCTGACGCCTTCGCTGGTGGGCAGTACGATCAGATTGTGGGGGCTTACCAAGGCGGCCTCATCATCGGCTTCCTCGCAGGACCGGCAATCGGCCGAGCGCTTGCGGCCGGTGGTACAATTGGAACTGCAACCGCGACAGGCCTTGTCGGCTTGGGGGCTTACGGGGCCTATGAGTCGTTCGCCAATGGTCGCTACGCACAGGGATTGTTCCGTGGGGCGTCGGCTTTGGCGTTTGCCGGGCTGTATACCGGGCAGCAGGTGGCCGCGTCCCTGGAACGAGGCCTCGCCGAACTCAATCCCCTCGAGTGGTTCGCCGGAGGCGGACTCCCAAGTGGCTACGGTGGTGGGCGGGGGATCACGGTTCTCGTCGCGTCGATGGACCGTTTTCCGACGGCATACCTCGACCGCCATCAATTTTGGACCAACGGAAACTACCGTCTCTTGCGGGAAGCCCAAGAAGTGCACGAGACCGGCGACTTGGCGAGCGGAAAGAGTCAATTCTTCGATTCGATCGATAGTAAGCAGGCAACCCTTGACGCAGCGATGTACGCCGACAGGTATAATTCATGGGACGCTCGAGGGAAAGCCAAGGTGGAAATGAGTACATTCATTGGCATTTCTGCGAGAACAGGAAAGCCAACAAACATAATCAATGTTTATCGTCGGGCCGGCAAAAGCATTCATGGATCACCGGGGAACTAGAATGATTTTTGACATAACGCCAAGCGTAATTGAAGCGTTGAAGCGATCGTCGTCATGGGACGAAGAGTCATTCAATGATTTGGCGGAGCATCTTCAGAATTCAATTCCGGGCGCAATTGCGGACACAGAGTGGGGAGAACTATGGGGAACCGTTGATATGAAGACGGAAGCCCTGTTCATGTTTCGGCGAAATTTCCCTCTTTGCATCGTCACCTATGATGGCTATCTTCTTGCCAAAGATATTGATCTTCCACGGATATTGGTTGTTACTCTTGTTCCAAACTCGAAAGACGAATGCGTGGTTATTGACCTCGATTGTTACAAGACCGCCTTCCCGAACTTACCATACAACGAAGAACAATTGCCGAGAAGCGGGTTTTGTATCAATAATTTGTATTGCGAGACCATCAATTAACAACAGGAAGAATCGATGATCTCATCAAGGCTAAGCGATCGGCGTCCACGGTCGATCCGGCCGACAAACAAACATCCTTAACCTCTATAAGTCAGGGAACATGGTCCACGGCGTACCAGGGACTCCTTCGCAATGATTGACATCACACACGAGATCCTAGACGCGTTCAGGCAATCGGGCAAATGGACAGAGAGTCGCTTCTATTCGTTTTGCAGCAGATTGTCATCGATTGGGCCAATCGATTCTCAGTTCGATTTCGACGAGGAATCCGGAGAAAAATGGGCATCCGTAAGCTCGTGTAATATGGCGAAGGCTTTGATTCATTATCGCCTTCCATTTGCCATATTGGATAGCAATTTATTCACGAGCAAGTTGCAACATGCGTCAACAGAGCAACCACTAATTATATTTGTACCATCATTTGTAGACAATATACTATCAGTCGACCGACAAACGTATTGCAATGTATTTCAGAAAATCGATTTCCCTGATTACAAAATGAATCCAAGTGCCTTTAGTGCGATCGATCTCTACGCCGATACGGTGATTTGATGTTGGAGTTTGAGTTTCTCCTTGTTCGCACGAAGAAGTGGTACACCCAAAACTTTGATAGAAAAGACATGTATTCCTCTGCGGCTGTCGACTTATCGGCAAATGAAGATCCTGATATCCAGGCCATCCTCGCGATCGAAGGGCATTCGACAGCCTTGCTATTCTATCAGCGATCACCCAATGAATTTACAATCGTCACGCCTCGCCATGTCGCCTGGAAGCTAGGGTCGTCCTTCAACTGTGAGCGAATAGCAGACATAGAACATGTCTCAATGATGTGTGTTCTTCGAGAAGGTAGTTCGAGGGTTCCATATGAAATAATACGCCTATGCCTTACAATGAGAGATGGACGCCATTTGCATGTTCCGTACGAGCCCGGTAACCCGATGTATGGGTTTCAGAGCGTGCTACAGATGTTAATCAAACTTCAATGAGGAACGGTTACGATCGACATCAGCGGGAACGACTGAATGGCGAATCAAAGTGCCACAACAGGAGGCAATGACATCTCACATGGTTCTTCCTGGCTTCTCGTGGCAGCCGATCGCAGAATCGTCCGGGGCCCGCGGGCGTCAGCCTGGGGCAAAGGTGGTCAGTCTGATCGGTCTACCCCGACCAGCCGGCTCAACGGGTCGGCCTCCGTTTCCGAGGAACTCGATGCTCAATCATCGGATGGGCGTCCCGGTGAGCCTCCATCTGCCCGCCGAAAGGAGCCTCGGGTCCGCAGCGGTTGAGCCGTCGAAATGCCGTGGTGTCGGCAAACACCCATGAAATTCCAGGAAGAACCCGAAAATGGGTCTTGCAGGAGGATAGGAACACGTGAGAGAGACGTCTATCGGACAACTTAAGGATACGTATCAAGCGTCTTTCGGGGTTGAATCTACAGATCCGATTGCCATTGAAATGATTGAATCACGGCTCGGCATCATCTTGCCGAACGATTTCAAAGAGATTGCGTCGTTCTACGCAGGTGGAATTATTGGCACTTTTCCGCATCTAGCAATAGCAGAGGATGGTCCTGCCGATAACATCGTTGATCAAACACTTTTTCTGCGTAAGCGGATCGACCTTCCTGTGCCCCTCGTCGTCATCGTTGATTTTAATAGTAGCTTGATTATCCTGAACTGTCGATCTGGTTCTCTGGACAGCAAGGTTTTTTGGGTGACAAGTAAAGAACTAACGCAGATCTGCAATTTTAATAGTTTTGATCCCATTGAAGAGTGGGCAAATTACAAGTGCTTCTTTGAATCTATGCTAGCTTCAACTACATTGGATTCTTCGGGTGATGAATGATGTGTTCTCGACCAGGTCTTCAGCTATGACTATGATGCCAACGATCGCTTTACCCAGGAGCGGGTGATCTCGGGGACGAACCCATTGGGGGCTGTCGGCAACACCACCGTCTACGATTACGGCATGCTCTCGCCCGCAGGCACGCTCACTCCCGGTACGTCGCTCGCGCGGAAGATCCCGCAAGGCGCGACGCTGGGGCTGCGCTGCCTACCGATGTCACTCGCTCTGCTCGTTCCACGGCAGGCCCACCGGGCTCTTCCCGCGTCGCTTGCCTATCAGGGGACCAACACGAGCGCTACGGGGACGAAGCTGAGCCAGACGGAGTACCGCTACGACGTCGCGGGCCGAACGGCCGAGGTGAAGGTTGATGCGTTCGGGGGGTCGCCCTCGA
>JAIELF010000004.1 GCA_019753235.1 bacterium | reverse complement strand
CGAAGAAGATAACGAAGGAACAGAGCCGTTCGCGGGCCGTCGTAGCCGGCGTTGGGAACAGATTGGAAGAGTAGATGGGGTCGCCGACGCCTGGGCGACAACGACAGAGCGGCGATCACCGACACTTTCTGTCGATGGCCGCCGTCTTGTTTGAGAATGGGGGTTTGGCCGCGTGGCGCTAAGGACCTGCGGACGAGGGGGGCGAGCATGCAGCCGGTCTCATCGACCAGCACGAGATGGGCGTCTTGCTTTGCCCCTTTTTTACCAGCCGAGGCCAGTCGTTACGCACCCAATCTTTGATGCGAACTTCATCGCGTTGGCAAGCTTGTCGCTTGGGTTTTTGCGGCGTGATGTCGCGTGCCGTCAGCCACCGGCAGAGATAATTCGAGCTGAAGGTGACGCCGAAGGTCTTCTTGATGAGATCACCAAGGCGCCGGCTCGTCCAGAGTTCCGTCGAGTAGCCGAACTCCATCGGACTTCGTCTGAACCAGCCGAGAACCGTTTGAATCTGTCGGTTCGTCAGTTTCGGCATGCGGCCAAGAGGCGGCTTGCTGGCCAGTCCGGCATCGCCCTTTTGATTGTGGAGGGCCTTCCATTTCTGGACGGTCCGAAGGTGAACGCCGAGGAACTCGGCAACTTCTCTGGTCGAATGGCCGTCGTGGAGACGCTCGATCGCCAGAAGGCGACGACGCTCCAGTTCAGCCGCGGATCCTTTGCTTCTCATGCCCGGCCAGAAGTGCATTCACAGTGCCAGGGCAAACGGATTGAAAAAATGCTCACTTGAGGGAATCTCGGCAATCCTCTCAGGTGCCTTTGAATTGGTGGAGATCAGTAGCTTCAGCCTCAAGTACCTTGCGAACGTCGATCGACTCCAACTCTGGGAGTAGCACATTGACGACAGCGCTCTGCCTGCGGCCTTCGCGCATCCTTCTGTCAAAGCGCGGGCGTCTCTCGCGGCACGTCCTGTGCCGCTCGACCGCGACGCTCCTAGCATCGCGTCCGCCGCTCCGGTGAGCCTGCTTGCAGGCCACCCAAAGACACACTCGTGCCCCCGGGCTCTGAAAGTCAGCCCACCAACTAGACGCACATGCAAAAAGCAAGTTTTAAGCACAGACATCTTCCCGATGCACAGCATCGGAAGGACTTTCACCGTGAAAACTCGACGCAGCCAGCAAGACAACATGAAGGAATGCATGATTTCAAGCCCAACTGCATGACAGCAATCAAGACTTCATTCATGTCAGCAAGCAGGAAAGAAAGCCAGACAGTCGACCATCCATCAGGAAAGAATGCTTGCATGAAAGCCAGACATTCAGTCAGCATGCCACCATGAAATACTGCTTGCCAGATGGCATGCAAACGTGCTACCGCTTGCCGATGATTATCACCATTGCCAATTCGAAGGGAGGGGTCGGCAAGTCCACGCTGGCCGTTCATTTGGCGGCCTGGCTCCACGAGCAGGGCTGCAAAGTCACGCTCGCCGATTGCGACACACAGCAGTCGAGTTCGGAATGGATTCGGGAGGCGGTTCCAGAGGTTAAGGCGGTTCGTCTTGATAACCCTGACGTCATCTTGAACGATCTTCCGACGCTCAATCAAGATGCCGACTTTGTAGTGGCGGATGGTCCCGGTAGTCAGACGGAGACCAGCCGAGCACTCCTTCTTCGCGCCGATCTCGCCATCGTGCCTTGCAAGGCAAGTATGCTGGAGATCCGGGCGCTCGCCAAGGCAACCGAAGTTCTTCGGCAAGCTCAGGACATCCGCAAAGGAATTCCCCATGCCGTCATCGTGCTCAGCATGGTCGGCATGACGTATCGACTGACGCAGGACATGAAAGATGCGGCGGCCGCACTATCGCTGCCTCTTGCTTCCAAGGCCATGATTCTTCGGCAGATTTACGCCGACGCACCGGGGCAGGGCGCCGTTGTGTGGCAAATGGGATTCCGGGCACGCGACGCGGCCCAAGAGGTCGATGAACTCTTTCGCGAGATTCTGCCCGATGTCGCGATCAAGCGAGTCGCTCATCCGCGTCGAGTCGCAAGCAAGTAGGAGAGGGACCAATGGCCGAACGACGCTCACTCATCGAAGGGATCAAACCAACGCTGCCTCCCATCGACGAACATCTCGAAAAGAGTTTTGTGTACGCCGACAAGCCCAAACCAAGTGTTGCCGCTCCACCACCGACCCCGACCATCAACCGCGTGCCGATCAGTACGCGCATGAGGGAGGATTTCGCCAAAGCCCTCAAGCGAGCATCGCTCGAACGGCAACTCAAAGGGATCGAGCCGAACACGCTGCAAGACATTCTCGAAGCAGCGGTCGAACCTTGGCTCAAGTCCAACGGCTACGTGGATTGAATCATTCCGTGGGGGCGGGAAGGGTAGGCACTTCCGTCAAAGGCAACTGCTGCTGCTTGGCTGCGCCCTTCAGGTGATACGACTTGACGAACGCAAGCCGGTCGCCGTTGAACATGAACCGGATGTTGACGAAGAAGACGCCATCGCTCGGGCTGCGGTACAAGAACTCTTTCTCAAGCAGCTCTCGAACGCCGCGCTGGTACGTCCGGTCGCTCATGCCGTGATCCTTGGCCACATACTGGTTCAGCTTGATTTCATCCTCGCCCGGGTTGGCTCGCATCTGGTGATAGACCAGTTCAAACACCTGAATGCCCGTCTTCGACAAGCCGGCCGCTTGCTTGATCCCATCCAGGAACAATTTAACGAACCGGGTGGTGTCGACCTCCTCCTCCCACCAAAACCCCATGCCGCCGATCCCTTTGAGTTCTCCGGTTGTGTGGTTGACGATCATCGATGCCTTGCCGCCTGGCACATGAAACCGCCTGCTTCTCGTCGGCATACCGCTCGTCGACGGAACGCTCGGGTTCGTCCGATACACCGGGAATCCCCGCTTCATCGTGACTTGGTTCGCCGTCAACACCGCCATTTGTCGCTCGTCCGTCATTTTGTGCCTCCGAAATTGTCACTCAACAGTCAGCACATTGGCACACAACCGACAAACGCGCAAGTCCTTTTTGTCGTCCAGCCGTCCATTCGTGACGGTTGACCGACCGAATCTGTCGTTTCGGTTCGAGCAATTTCAACGACTTACCCATTGCCTCTTTCTTGAAACTAAAATCCGTTTCTTGTCCGCCGACGGAGCGCGCCCTACAGGTAGCGCCGAAGCGACGGCGGCGGGCAGCACATTCCCTTTCAAGACCGCCGTGGAGTGATGAAATCTATCAGGTAGCTGTTGACAACTCATCTAACGTGTTGACTGTACGAAGTATTCGAACCCTCCGAGCGGCTTCGCCGAGGGGAAAAGCCACACTGGCATTCAAAAAAGGTTGGTTCCACTCCATGCCGAACAGGCCCACAGGAGCGTCTGCCAGCGTAAGGGAACCGCAAGCACGAATCGGCTGAGGAGATGCTACCAGTTAGCGTTCCCATCCAAGGCAAAAGAACCCTATTCGTCAAGAACAGCGCCGAAGACTCCCGACGACCAGCCGCTCGCAAAGGTTGACCATTCTTTTGGTAGATAACTTTGTCTGAATTCAGTCCCCAAAAAATCTTCTCATCATTTTTCTGGATGCTCTTGCAAATCGATATAGGTGTAGTTACTATCACGAATGTCCAATGAATTGACCTTATCGCCTCCGCGACTTGATGGCTGCATGTCAAGCCGCGCCGCACGATATCATCTATCGGCTGGCGCTTGTTATGTCGAAGTTTTCATCGACTTTGATGGATCATTTTCAAGCCCCCAGAAACTCGGGGAAGCTGGATAATCCTTCGTCTGTTGGGACTTCTGGTTCTCCAGGGTCAGGCCCGTACATGGTATTTCATCTACAAACAAATCAAGATGTTGTCGTCGACATTAAATATCAGACTTATGGCTGCGGAGCGGCGATTGCTGCTGGCTCGGTTTTAACGACTCTTGTTAAGAATCGTCCTATTGATGACTGTCTTGCCATTACCAGTGACCAGTTGATTCAGGCTATGGATGGCATTCCGGACGACAAAATTCATTGCGCTTCTCTGGCAATAGAGGCGCTGCATGATGGGCTTCGAAATATTACGCAGTAAATTCGGGGAATGTGATGTTTCACGAAGACTGGTATCCCGAAGTTGATCTCCAGCAAATGGTTCGGTTGTATGAGTTGGTGACGGCGACCGATGGGCTGGTGATCGAGATCGGTTCTTGGGAGGGAAAGAGCACTTCGGCTCTGGCCAATCGTTGTTACCCCGACATGGTTCACGCGGTAGATACCTGGGAAGGGAGCCCCTCCGAGCAATCGGACCACGTCTCGGTCGTTTTGGCCAAACGCCGGGATGTGTATCAGTCTTTCTGTGACAACATAGCGGCCATGACTCGCGGCAACGTTGTTGCCCATCGCATCGATTGTTTCGAGTACCTTGCGTCGATCGACCAACCCATCAAGTTCTGTCATGTCGACGGCGCTCACGACTACGCTTCGGTTCGCCGCTCCATTGAACTGGCGCTACGCCGACTTGCTCCGGGCGGCGTCCTCTGCGGCCATGATTTTCTGACCGCTGGCGTCTCGCGGCTAGACCTTCAAGGAGGAGTCGAACGAGCCGTGCGAGAGTTGCTTCCGGGTTTCTCTTCGCAGGGAAACGTTTGGTGGTGGGTTGCTCCTTCGAATTCACGAGTTGAAGTCTACGACGCCTTCTTGTTCTCGGGTGAGTTTGAACTTCTGGAACTTCGCCTACAGGAACTGGAAGAGGTCGTCGACCATTTTGTGCTGGTCGAATCAGACCGGACATTCACAGGCCTGCCCAAGCTGTTGAAGTTTCGTCGATGGCGACATCTGTTCCGTTACTTTGACGACCGGCTGACGTACATCGTCGTTGATGATGACATCGAAGGGGAAGACCCCTGGCGGCGCGAGAGTTATCAACGGAACGCCATCGCCCGCGGCTTGAATCGAGCGAAGCCGACCGACATCATCATGATCTCCGACGCCGATGAGGTTCCGTCCCGGACGGTCATCAGCAAACTTCAAACCTCTTCGAAACGGATCACCCTAGAGCAGTCGCTGCATTACTACTGGTTGGATTGCCGACTGAGCATTCCTTGGCACGGCACCGTGGCCATGCCATACGCGTTGATGCGTTCTCCTCAAGAAGAACGGGATGCGCGAGTCACGAATCCAGTGATGGAGCATGGGGGCTGGCACTTTTCTTACCTCGGAGGCGTCGAGCGAATCCGCGAGAAGATTGGAGCTTTCTCGCATCAAGAGTTTAACCGTCCGCCGTTTAACACTCCCGAATGGATTCGAGAGCAGTTGACGAATGGCTCGGATCTGTTCGGGCGAAGCGACGCAGGCTTTCCGCCGACGTTCGTGGATCTCGAAAACGATGACCGATACTCGTCCTCCGTTCGCTGGCTCGCGCGACGGCATCCGTATTTGGTCAATCAGGCAGTGCCGATGTCGACTCAGGCGGCGAGCGAGGACAATGCGCTCGTGGAAGTTTAGGGATCAAGAGAACGTTCGTTCATCGAGCGGGGTACGACCAATGACTCGCGCGAAGAAGAAATCGAGAAGACAGGTTGCCCCTTCTGTCGGAACCGTTTTTACCAAAGCTCGGCGGCGGTACGAGGAAGCGGTTTCGCTGGCGCTGCAAGCGAACTACCGTGGTGCTAGTTCGATCTACGAACAGCTACGCGACGAGGACTTACCATCCAGTTTGCGATCGCTCGTGCTGAACGATCTCGCTTCCCTTGCCGCTTTGGAGGGTCGATGGGAGGAGGCGACCTCGATCCTGCAAGAGTCGCTGGCCATCAACCCCGACTCCGCAGTAATGCAAGAGAACATTGCGTTGCTGCGAAGTGTTTTTCCCAAAACCGATTCGTCGTTGGTTCCATCTGATTCGGTCGCGCATGCCCGTCAGGTCGACCGGCCTCTCCGGATTGCCATCGTCAGTTTTCTTTTCGTGTGGCCGTCGCGAGGGGGCGGAATCATGCACACGGTCGAGCTTGCGTCGGCCCTGCTCAGACGCGGGTTTGATGTTCAGCACGTATTTGCTCGTTATAGCCCTTGGGGGATCGGCGGGGTCGATTCGTATCTGCCGTTGCCTTCCCGGGCGATCTGCTTTTCAGAGGAGCAATGGAATCGCCATGCGATCCAAGAGGCCTTCACGAAGGCCTTGGAGAAGATTCAGCCGGATTGTGTCCTTGTGACGGATAGCTGGAACTTCAAGCCCTGGCTTGCCCAGGCCGCGTCGAATTATCCCACCTTCTTGATGCTACAAGCGCAGGAGACGCTTTGCCCCCTGAACAACATTCGGCTCTTGCCCCGAGAAGACGGCAATGCTGGTTGGCGTCAATGCAACAAGCACCAATTGGCCACGCCCGGCGAATGTCTCTCATGCCTCGGTCAACGAGCGAGTCAATCGGGTCAACTTCACCGAATAGAGCGGGAGTTGAGCGAAGTCGGAACAGATGCCTACCAGGAAACGC
This sequence comes from bacterium, assembly GCA_019753235.1. Lineage (GTDB taxonomy): Bacteria > Planctomycetota > Planctomycetia > Kolteriales > Kolteriaceae > JAIELF01. The sequence continues at coordinate 13,078 of JAIELF010000004.1, read as the reverse complement.
TGATGCGGTCGTATCAGCAAGCCACAGCCGTGTTGGTGATGAATCCGCTCGTTGAAGCGATGGTGAGCCCGTTCTGCCGGGAAACAGTCGTCACGCCCGCTGCCATCGACGTCGACCGTTTTCCTTGGCCAACGCCTTCGGTTGCTCGGCCCAAAGAGTGGGAAGATAAGACGGTTCTGCTCTTTGCGGGAGCTACGGAAGAACCGATCAAGGGCCTGCGCGTTCTGCTTGACGCCGCCGATCTCCTTTGGCGTCGCCGAAAAGATTTCGTGGTCGTGGTGACAGGAGACGCTCCGTCCGATCAAAGACCTTATCTCCAATCGGTCGGCTGGAAATCACAAGACGAGATCCCCTTCGTCTACATGCAGTCGGATATCTGCATCGTTCCCTCGATCGCCCAAGAGTCTTTTGGACGCGTTGCCGCCGAGGCGATGGGAGCAGGGAAACCGGTCGTGGCAAGCCGGATCGGGGGGCTTCCTTTCACGGTCGCTGACGAAGTGACGGGGTTGCTCTTTGAGCCGGGAAACCCGTTCGATCTAAGAGAAAAGATCGATCGGCTCATGAGCGATGCAAGTCTTCGATCTCGGCTCGGCTTGGCCGGGCGCGAGCGGTTTGAGCGGCTCTACACCTGGGACAGTGTTCTCGACAGCAAGATCATTCCTCTCTTGGAGGCCGTTCCGAAACGAACGGTGTGATAGATGCCCACTTTGGATCGGCCAGCGACGGCAGGTCAATACTACGAGTTCGCTCGTCCTGAACTCTTGGAGCGAGTTCCTCTCTCGGCGCGTCGAGTGCTCGACATCGGCTGTGGCGCAGGCGTTCTGGGGGGAAGCATACGCCAGCGGCAACAGGCCGAGGTAGTAGGAATCGAGTTTTCGGAGAAAGCGGCGCGGGCGGCGGCGAGCCGGCTTGATCGGGTCATCCATTCCGATGTCGATCAGGCCCTGGCCGAGCTTCCTGATGAGTCTTTCGATTGCATCATCTGCGGCGATGTGCTCGAGCATCTCGTTGATCCGCTCGCGACCGTCCGGCAAATCCGCTCGAAACTGACGCCGGAAGGCACGCTCGTCGCCAGCATCCCCAACGTCCGGCACCATTCTGTTCTTCAAAGCCTGTTGGCGGGGAACTGGACGTACGAGTCAGCGGGCCTTCTCGACCGGACCCACCTGCGATTCTTCACGAGGCGAGAGATTGACAAGCTCTTCTTTCGGGCCGGTTTCATCGTGGACGCATTGGATGCGGTCTACACTCCCGAGCACGGAGATTGGAAAAGATCGGGAGCCAGTCCCACGATTCGGCTCGGCCATGCCGAGTATTCATTCTCAAGCAGCCAGGATACCGAGGAGTTGTTTGTCTATCAGCATCTGGTGACCGCTTCACGGCGAATCGATCGACCGCTTTGCTTGACGTCGATCATCATCGTCGTGCATAACCAAGTTGACTACACCCAGCAGGCCATCAACAGTATCCGTCTTTCCACCGATGAGCCTTACGAACTGATCATTGTCGACAACGGTTCGTCCGACGGGACCGCCAGCTACTTGGCTTCCTTGGATGACATCAAGGTGGTCTCTCTTCCTCAAAACCTTGGTTACCCCGGTGGAGTCAATCGCGGGTTGATGGTGGCGGAAGGAAGCCAAATTCTGCTGCTGAATAACGACGTCATTGTCACGACCGGGTGGCTACACCGGATGCTGGAAGCGCTCGCCAGTGATCCCAAGATCGGAATGGTCGGCCCGTGCTCCAACAACGTCAGCGGGCCCCAGCAGATCGCCGTTGACTACCAGCAGCTCAACGACATCGACGGTTTCGCTTGGGATCACGCTCGAAAGAACGCAGGCCGTCGACAGGCCACGAATCGTCTCGTCGGCTTCTGCCTTCTGATGCCAAAGAGAATTGTGGATGAAGTTGGTCCCCTGGACGAGCGATTCGGCTTGGGTCTCTTCGATGACGACGACTATTGCAAGCGAGTAAAGAAAGCCGGGTACGACTTGGTCATTGCTCGCGATGCCTTCGTCCATCACTTCGGAAGCCGAACGTTCCTCGGCGAAGGAATCGACACCGAGAGTTTATTGCGAAAGAATCACGCGGAATTCATGGACAAGTGGTCTGTCAAGGCGCTACCGGACAGCCCATCTCGTCCAGGGTCGCTCCCTCTGGCACCGGCTGCAATCGAGAAGCAAACCGCCTTTCGCCTGGAACGCCATGCCAAGGGCGGCCTTGTTCTGCGAAAGAAGGGCTGTACTTTGTCGCTCTGCATGATCGTGCGAGACAACGAGCGAACGATTGAGGCCGCCTTGACCAGTATTCGGCCCTGGGTCGACGAGATGATCGTGGTCGATACTGGCTCGAAGGACGCCACTCCCGACATTTGCCGCCGACTCGGGGCGCAGGTCTTCGAGTTTCCCTGGTGCGACGACTTCTCGGCCGCCCGCAATGAGTCTTTGCGTTACGCCACCGGCGACTGGATCTTCTGGATGGATTCTGACGACACGATCGATGAGCGAAGCGGCCAAGGCCTGAGAGAACTTGTCGCACGGTCCGCACGGCCAGAAACCCTCGGCTACACCATGCAGGTTCATTGCCCTGGTGCGGACGATGGAAGCGAATGCAATCTCACGAAAGTCGACCATGTAAAAGTGTTCAAAAACGGCCTCGGCCTTCGTTTCGAAGGGCGCATCCACGAACAGATTCTGCCGGCGATTCGACGGCTAAACGGCGAGGTCGAATTCACCGACTTCTTCGTGGTTCACTCTGGCTCCGATCTCTCAGCGGAAAGCCATCGGCGAAAGATTGAACGTGACCTCCGCATCCTCAAGAAGGATCTTGAAGATCGTCCTAACCATCCATTCGTGCTTTTCAATTTTGGCATGACCTACGCCGATGCCGGGCGATACGACGAGGCGATTGGTGCCCTTCGTCATTGTCTCATCGTATCTCAGGATGGAGAGTCCCACGTTCGTAAGGCATATGCCTTGCTGGCTGGCGCTCAATCCCAGAAAGAGGAGTTTCTCGACGCTTGGGAAACGATTCAAGAGGGTCGCAAGAAGTTTCCCGATGATCCAGAATTGCTTTTCCGCGAAGCCATCCTTCATCAACACTTCGGAAGGCTTCGCCAAGCGGAAGAATGCTATCATCGTCTGATGCGCGATTCAGCGCCAAGGCGATTCGACAGCGTCGATGATGGGCTGAGAACCTACAAGTCTTGGCACAACCTCGCCCGAGTCCATGAGGAAATGGGCAATTCCTCGAAGGCGCTTCTCGCCTGGAAAACTCTCACCGATCAGTTTCCAATCTATCGACTCGGTTGGCGGGGCTATCTGACATGCCTACTGAGCACCGGAGCCCTCGATGAATTCGATCGCGTTAGTGAACAGTTCGAACGAAAAGGCACCCCTTCAATCCTTCGCGTGGAGGCTTGGCTTGCCAAAGCCCGGCGATTCCGAAACGAGCAGCGAGAAGAAGATGCCGACCAGGCGCTCCAGCAAGCGGAACACTTAGCCCCGCACGATCCCGATGTTCTTCGCGAGGTGGGTCATCGAGCGTTTCAAGAAGGCGATTGGAAACGCTGCCAAAATACACTGAACATGCTTTTACTGATTGATCCAAGCGATGCTTCTGCATGGTACAACTTGGCTTTAGCGCAGATTCAGTTGGACGAAGTTGCAAACGCAATCTTATCGCTCAAGAAGTCAAATCGATTACGATCCACGCACGACGACACACGCCTTCTCCTTGAACGCCTTCAGCGAGAGGAGCAATCCCCTTCCTCGCGGCATGGGAAATTCGGTCAACATTCGGAGGCAGCGGGCCTGAGGAGTCCAATCACCGCTGAGCGAGTCTCGACGACCGATGATCTGGCACCCATCGAGGAAACGTCTGAACCGGTGGCGGTCGCGTTGAGAAAGGAAGATTTAAACCGCAGGATAACTGGCGAAGAAACACTTTCACCGTGCAGTAGGGAGTTGATTCGATGTGGACCGAAGTGACGATTGAGGACGTTCGTGGCGCAGACAAGTGCATGGAAGTCATGGAGCAAATGGATCATGTCTACGGACGCCTCTCTTCCGAGTGGCTTCGCTCGTTGATTGCCATCGAACGAGCTCGCGTGTTTCTATTTGAACGAGACGCTGACCGAGTCGTATTGGTGTTTCAGTTTAACCCGAAGCTGGGACTATATCGGATTTATACGGGTGGAATCACTCCTTTGCTCTCCAGTCAAGAAGCTTCCGACCTAGCGGTGGAACAGATTTTAGCGTTCATGCGGAGAAACGATCTGGAAATGGTTTATGCGATCCGTCGAAAAGGACTTGATTATGGACCAATCAACGAAGTGTTTGAGTTGGTCAAATCCCATCCGTCACTATCGGTGACAGTGGTTCATGAAATGAACGATCGAGATGCGTGGCACATTCGTGCCTCTCGAAGACCGACTTCCATTACCAAGTAAATCGCAAACGTGGAAAGGGAATTGACATGCCAGGCGATCAGGACTCCAAAACCTGCAAAAAGTGGCAACAGGGTAAGAAGGCTGATGATAATCGTCAATTTTGCAACGAATGGAAACAAACGCCATATCTCAGACCACCAGATGTATGTTGTACTCCCGTTACGTGTTCTGGAAGCGAACCTTGTGATCCCTGCGGCGACGGTTCTCCGAAGGACAACTGCGAGCTGTGTGACTGTGGCACGAAGGCCTCACAGCCGGAATCGATTCCTCGCTCTTACAAGAGACCATTGTCTGTTGCATGCGACTGCCAGTCAATTGAATGCCCTGTCGGGTCGCCTCCAAAATGGAGGGCATCTCCTGGGTCATTCATTCAAGACGCTTATAACATCGCGACGCCGCCCGCGAAGAAGAGATTTCCCTCCGAATCCATCGCTGGCATTCCGGACTGCAGCGGTTCGAATTGCGGATCACGCGACATACAGATCACTGGACCAGGCGCACTGTCAGTTCGCTTCACAGTTCCCAGCTCAGGCTCGCTCGACCGTATGCCCTACTTGATGTACCAAAGCACCGCTACTGAAAGTACGGAGTTTGGCTGGTGCTGGAGCAGCGACTTTAGGCAACAAGTCACAGAAATCGGTACTGACGCGGCCGTCGTCTACAACATCGCCGGTGATGCAGCCATTTACAGCAACAAAGACCCGGTGACGGGCCTATACAGATCCTCGTCGACCATCAAGACCTCGTTGACGAAGAACTCCGACGGAACATGGACTCGAAAGGAGCTTTCTGGCTTTGAGTACCGTTATCGCACAGACGGCCGGCTCGGCTCGCTCGCTTCACCGTCTGGCGCGATATGGACAGTAGGGTTCGATAGTGGAAACCGACTTCAGAATATCGTTAATCCGATCGGAGACCGAATCTCTTTCATCTACGATGGCTCCGGCTGGATTCGGCGCATCGAGGATGCAGGAGGCAGAATTACAACGTTTACCGTGAACTCTTCAGGCGACTTGGTCGAGATGATCTCTCCTGAGCTATGCGTCACGAAGATGCAGTACGATGCCGCCCATCGAATGACGACGTGGATTTCTCCGGAGGGCAATCGTGCAACTTTTGCGTATGACGGTGATGATCGCGTCGTCAATACGATACTCCCGTCTTCTAAGAGGTTAACGCTCGCTTACATCAATGTTGACAATGCGTCGGTCATTGATCCTTCTAATAGCCGTACCACCTTAGTTCGATCAGCCAGTGGCGATTCGGAATCTGTCGTTTCACCCGACTTGCAGACAACCACCTATTCGTTCGATTCTTCCTCGCTTGTCGTCAATCGAGCAGACAGTACCAGCCGTACGACGCAATTCGGTTGGAAAGATGTGGTTGATGGTCGCAAAGGGATGCAGGCTGTTGTCCGGCCCGATGGGGTCCGCTTTACATTCATTTATGACAGTACCGGCAACTGCATCGCGACCATCAATCAGCTGGGAAACAGAGCAACGTTTCTCTGGGACGGCAATCGCAATAATACAGGCATTATTGACCCGCAATTGAATCGAGAAACCTGGACGTACAATGGATTCGGGCAAGTGGTATCGAGCACAGATCCGTTAGGATTCGTCACGACCAATGTTTATGACGCCTCGGGAAAAATGACCGCCACGGTCAACTCGCTCGGCGAACGACGTTCTTTCACCTACGATTTATACGGTCGTCGCGTTTCCATTCAGGATCCCTCAGGAGAAGTGACCACTTACGGCTATGACCTGATGAATCGACAGACGGAGACCGTCAATCCGTTGGGAAGCCGTTCTACTTTGGTCTATGATGCGAACGGAAAGCTGATTCGTTCTGTGAATCCCTTGGGTTTCGTTTGGACGACGATTTACGATCCGTCTGGCGCCGTTCAAGCCAAGGTGGCACCCGACAGTGGACGGACCACGTACACTTACGATGGCAACCAGAATCGGCTGACCGAGACGAACCCGCTCGGCGTCACTACCAGTTACACCTACAACAACACCAATCAAGTGACCGCGAAGATAGGACCATGCAGCTGCCGGACGACCTACGGATATGACATCTATGGTAGCCGGACTTCAGTCACAGATCCGCTTGGAAACGTCTCCACGACGGTTTATGACATAAACGGCTTCAGAATCGCCGATGTCGATTCCCTGCTGGCGCGGACGACATACGGGTACGATGCGGCTGCCAAGCCGACGTTTGTGATGGACCCTTTAGGTGGTGTCAGAACCACGATTTACAACAACCTGAACCAGACAGTCGCGGAGGTCGACGCGACCTTGCGACGGACGAGTTACGTGTATGATGTGAGCGGAAATCGGATTGCTTTTGTTGATCCATCTGGCAATAGGATCAGCACGATCTTCAACGAAGCGAGACGTCCCGTCGCTTCCATTGACCCCTTGGGCAATCGAACCACTTCAAGCTACGATACGGCAGGTCGCTTGGTGACCACCACCAGGCCCTCAGGCAGTACTTCGACAACCGTTTATGATTTGGCCGGACACGCCGTCGCCTCCGTTGATGCTTTGGGGAACCGAACAACCAGCGTTTATGATGCCGCTGGACAGGTCGTGGCTCTTGTCGATCCATTGGGAAACCGAGCTACCTCGATCTATGATGTTATGGGTCGCAAAGTGGCCCAAGTTAATGCACTCGGCCAAAGAACGACGTTCGTCTTTGACTTGGCTGGACAGATGGTTTCTGCGACCGATCCACTAGGCAACATCGCCACTTCGGTCTATGCCGTGGACGGGCACCGGATCGCGACGGTGGATCCGCTCGGGAACCGAACATCGTTCACCTTCAGCGGCTGTCGGCAGGTAGCCGTGACCAACCCTCTAGGAAAGATCACAACGACCGTCTATGACGCAGTCGGCCGCGCGATTGCGACTGTCAATCCGCTCGGCGAACAGAGCACGATCGTCTACGATGCCGCAGGACGAGCGATTGCGAGGATAAATCCGTTGGGACAGAGGGCAACGACCGTTTTCGATGCGGCAGGGCGCACTTTAGGCACCGTCGACGCACTGGGCAACCGGACGACGTATGGTTACGACACTGGTGGAAGACGCACCAGCGTGACCGACCCACTCGGGCGTGTCTCAACCACCGTCTATGACCCTCGCGGACTAGCTGTCGCAACGATTGATGCGGCAGGGAATCGATCGACCAATGTGTATGATGTCGATGGTCGCCTGGCCGCCCGCGTCAACGCCCTCAATCGACGATGGACGTTCGTCTATGACTCCAACGGCCGAACCATCGCATCCATCGATCCGTTGGACAATCGAACAAGCTCGGTCTTTGACGCGGCTGGTAACCTGCTGGCTAGCATCGATCAGTCGGGAGCCCGAACAACATCCGTCTATGATGCGAATGGAAGGCTGATAGTTTCCGTGGACCCCTTGAGTCGCCGCACGACGTTCAGTTACGACGCCGCCGGGAGGCAAGTACAAACGACCAACCCGTTAGGAAACATCCAAACCTCTCTCTACGACTCTGCCGGTCGGTTGACGGCAAGTATCAATCCTCTAAGTTTACGAACAAGCTTCGTTCAAGATGCAAGCGGAGCCCAAATCGCCCTCGTTGATGCCAACGGAAAACGAACAACCACGGTGTACGACGAGATCGGCCGACCCATGGCAACCATCACCCCTGTTGGCTTCCGGACGACGCAAGTGTATGATTTGGCCGGGAGAAGAGTGGCTATCGTGGATGCACGAAACAATCGAACGACGTTCGCCTATGACGCCGGCGGTCGGCAGATATTGAGCATGGATCCGTTGGGCAATCGCACGACTTATGGCTACGATGCAGCCGGCCAGCGAACACTTCGGATTGATGGTCGAGGGAACCGAACCACGTACATTTACAGCCAGAACGGGCTTCTGACTCAACGAGTATACCCCGATGGGTCGCGAGCAACCTTCACGTATGATGCCATCGGCAACCGCATACTGACACACGACTCGACAGGTCGTTACACCTACACATTCGACGACCTGGGGCGTCTATCGTCGTCGGTGAACCCGGCCAATAAGCGGATCACCTATAGTTATGATTCGCGCGGGAACCGCTCCGTATTGATCGAGCCAGAATCAGGGCGATTCACGTACTCTTACAACTCGGTCAATTCAATCTCGTCTCTCGTCAATCCGCAAGGCCAGCGCACCACATTTATCGACGATGACGGTCGTCGACGCGCGGGCCTCTTGCACTCGAACGGCACGCGTGTCTCGTACGTTTACGATAACGCCAATCAGTTGACGTTGCTTGCCAACTTGAAGTCCGATGGAACAACCATTTCCAGCTTCCAGTACAGTCTCGATAGCGTGGGCAATCGAACGGCCTGTCAACTCAACGACGGCATTCGGCTCACTTGGACGTACGATGACTCCTACCAGCTCATCCGCGAGCAGCGCAGCGGCGCAAACAGCTTCGACGTCACGTACACGTATGACGCTACGGGCAACAGGGTGACCAAACTCGATGGAGGGGCGCTTTCCACGTACGCCTACGACTCTGCCAACCAACTCCTGTCAGAAGTCGATTCCCAAGTATCGACGATGTACACGTTTGACGCTAACGGCAACTTGGCCACGACGCTTGATGACGGTACGCCCGCAGCCACGCTGACATGGGACTATGAAGACCGAATGACATCGGCGGCCTTTGGGCCTCTCGACCTGACGTATACCGCCGTCTATGACGCCGACCATCGGAGAGTAGAGGCATCCCAATCCGTTGATGGGACCGGCGGCTCCGCCAAATTCGTCTGGGAGAAAGAAAACATCCTCTTGAAGACAGGGCCAGATGACGTCGCCTACGCGGTATTCAACTATGAACCACAACATTTTGGCCGTCTAGTCTCCCAGCGGCACACTGGATCAACGAACTGTTTCCATTTCGACGCCGTCGGGTCGACAAGTCACATGACTGACGCCGCCCAGAACATCACCAACAACTACGTATACCGCTCGTTTGGCGAACTCCTTGCCGCCAATGAGCCCGTGGACAATCCGTTTACGTACGTCGGAGAGTATGGGTACCAGTACGATAATATTCTCTGGTATCAGGTAAGGAGACGATATTACGCACCGATTATTGGTAGGTGGCTATCGAAAGATCCAGTACTACCACTAAATAGTAATTACTTCTCTTATTCTCTGAATCAACCCGTATTGATAATCGATCCTTCTGGCAGAGCCTGCTGTACCCTAAAGTCATTTGACGTAAGTACCCCCATCGATTGCGTCGAAGTCCTTGCTGGCATTGATCGTGTGTACATAAGTGAGTTCCGGGTGAATGCGACGTTTGGGAAAGACTGCCAATGCTGTGAGTATCGCCAATATGTTATAGGATGTTATGATTACCAAATTCTTGATGGAGCCCGTGTCTTAGAGAAAAAGCAAAATGTCGGATGGAGTTGCCAGGGTGAGTTCCTGGAAGATAGTGTGGGAGGCCAAGGACAATCATTCTTCGGATATCGTAGCGGTGTAAATGACGAAATCGACCAGTATTTGCCGGCCCGGGCAACCGGCTGCTCTTATAAAGCAGTAGATCAACCGGGAAACAGCATAGGCATTACCCTGGCAGGGGTCCGACAGAATTATCCCAACTTCAACAACCTTTTCTTTAGCCTAGATATTCGTTACCAATTTGCAGGCAATATCATAGACACCTGCAACGGTGGAGTTAAAGCGGCGAAGACTTGGTGGGTTCGATGTCAAAAAACGTTTAAGGTGCCTTAGCAGCCCGTTGAATTACCCTGACACTTTCTCTGGGTTTGATGGTATCGTCTGGGTCGGTTGAAGTCATGGAGGGTCGGTCGGCATGGGGATGCGTCTGCGACGGGAATCGCGGGGCCAGGAGCTTTGGATCGCGACCGACAAGCTCGCTCAGCCTCCGGGCCATGTCTTCTATCGCAAGCTGAATCAGTTGTTGGCCGAGCACGGCTTCGATCGGTTCGTCGAAGAACTTTGCCTTCCCTTCTATGAGCCGACCGGTTCGGGTCGGCCGAGCATCCCGCCGGGCGTCTACTTCCGCATGCTCTTCGTGGGCTACTTCGAAGGACTCGATTCGCAGCGCGGCATCTCGTGGCGATGTGCCGACAGTCGATCGCTCTCGGAATTCCTTGGCTATGGCCCCACCGAAGAGGCACCCGATCACTCGACGCTGACCCGAAGTCGTCAGCGTCTGCCACAAGCGATTCACGACCAGGTCTTTGGCTGGGTGCTGGGGTTGGCAGCTCAAAAGAAACTCCTCGGTGGCAAGACGGTCGCTGTCGATTCGACGATGCTCGAAGCCAACGCAGCGATGAAGAGCATCGTTCGCAAGGACACGGGCGAGAACTATCAGGCGTACCTCACCAAGCTGGCCAAGGAAGCGGGAATCGACGATCCGTCCGCGGAGTATCTCAGACGTTTCGACAAGAAACGCAAGGGCAAGACGACCTCCAACGATGATTGGCAGAGCCCCAGCGACCCCGACGCCCAGATCACCAAGATGAAGGATGGCCGAAGGCACCTGGCGTACAAGGCAGAGCAAGTCGTCGATCTTGACAGCGAATTCATTCTGCACGCGGCCATTCACTCAGCGACGGCCGGCGATGCCGAGACGCTCCTGGACAGCGTGATGACGGCGGAGGCTAACTTGCAATCGGCTGACAGTAGCATGTCAGTCGAGGAAGTGGTCGCGGACAAAGGTTTTCACAAGGCGGCCACGTTGGAGTCGTGTGATCACTTCAGCATTCGCACGTACATTCCCGAGCCGCACCGGCCGCATGGATCGACGTGGACGGACAAGCCGGAGGACTTCAAACGCGTGGTCACGAACAACCGCGCACGAATCAAGCGAGCGAAGAGCAAGGATTATCAGCGGCTTCGCAGCGAGCGCGTCGAACGAAGCTTCGCTCATGTTTGTGAGACGGGTGGAGCGAGAAGAAGTTGGTTGAGGGGGTTCATCAACGTCAGCAAGCGATACTTAATGACGGTGGCTGCCCACAATCTTGGCCTAGTGATGCGAAAACTCTTCGGAGTGGGCAAGCCGAAGGCCCTTTGGGACATGTTCGCTCTTGCCGGCCTTCTCTGGCTTACCATGAGCCTCTTCAAGCGACTGACGCGCGCCCTCGAACTTCATCCGCGCCGATCGAACATGAAGATCACCATTCGGCCGCAGTTCGCATTCGCTGGCCAAAAAGGCGTTAGTCCAACGGCCTGTTAGTATCCTTATGCGGAGTCCAAGTGTTTTTAGCATCCTTGGAGGGTATCGACATGTGCAACATGGATCATGCAACGTCCGCGATCAAGAGGCAATCGCTGAACCACAGTCCAGCTCGAACGAGAACGCGGAATTGGCTCGCAGTATTTGCAATACTTCTTTTGTCGTCTTCAACATTGTTTGGCGAGGAATCGGATTTGATCCTTGATGAATCGGATTTCTGGGAGTGGCTCGAAGATCTTGGGTTGCCTCGCGTTGCTGACGATACTTTCGCGGATGTATATCCCTTTGGCGACCAGGTTGTCGATGCGAACGCGTCGAAACTGAAGTTCAGTGCATTCATTGTTTCAGAAGATGCAAAAAAGGTCGCGATCCTCGACCCGCATCTTGTTGTTTCGAGCTATAATAAAGATCCCGCAAGTTCGTTTAAACATAAAACTATAAGTTACCGTTTAGCCGATTTGTCTAGCTACGTTGATGAAAAAATCAGATACTATAACGATTTGAAAGGCAATAGACTTCTCAATCTTGAGCCGATAGGATTACCTGTTCCGAACCTTGTTTTTTTGAGCTATGCGTGCAAGTGCAGTGGTGCTGATCGCAATGCAAGCGTTTGTCTAACGCTTGCGAGAGCGTTCGCAGCGGATATGGATGGACAACTTGCTTCCTTCGAGGTTCTCAGAAATAAGATTGGCACGCAGATCTACTGGAACATATTTCAAATGTTCGACGACGGATTTATATCACGAGCTGAAATTGCTAATGCGGTTGATCAATTCATCGTGCGATTTCCTGCACACGATCAGGCAACCAAGGCTCGAGAAATGCATGCGAATCTATCTCGAATGATTAAGGAGGACGCTGAACATTCGACTCGGAAACGGCCTCCGTCGGACAGTTCTGTCGATCGCATAGACGAGTTGATCTTTCTTCTGCGTGATCAACATGGGATCCAAAGCTCTTGTCCTGGAAAATGCGATATTTTAGACAAGAGCTTAGACGGGCCGGCGAAGGAACTATTGCAAATTGGTGAAACTGCCCGGCCGAAGCTGAGGGCTATAATTGACGATACGCGACTTAGCAGGGCGGTCGAGTGCCGACAATTCACGTGCTTCTCTCATCGAGTTCTGACAATTGGCGAATGTGCTCGTCAAATACTCTCCGCTCAGTAAGTCGTTGGATGGGGTCTGGTAAAGCACGGCAGTCCTTCTCGAAAAAGTCGTTCGAAGATGTTTTGATGGGCGTTTGTTTCCGATTGGAGGCGTTCGATGCCTCATCGATCAGCTATCAGCCCGTTGATTTACCTGTGCCCGGTTTAATTCTGATCGCACTTCCTACCGAATTAAAGATGTAAGGATTCGGTACCTTAATCGACCTGTT
>JAIELF010000061.1 GCA_019753235.1 bacterium | reverse complement strand
CCACGACCGAGCGACTCTTCCGATTCATCTTGCCAGAGAACTCGAAAACCATTGGCGGCGTAGGAAGTCGCAATGCCTGTCCCCATGGTGCCGGCGCCGAGAATCGCTACGCTCTTGATCGGCAGAACCGGAGTTTGCGCGGGAACGTCGGGGATCTTCGCCACTTCGCGCTGGCCGAAGAAGACATGCATCAATCCTTGAGCCGCCTCCGAGCGAATCGACTCCTCAAAGAGTTCCTCTTCACGCTGGCATCCCTTCTCAAACGAGAGAGTCGTGGCCGACTCGACAGCATCGATCGCTCGGGTGGCTGGCCCCGGTTCTTTGAGACGACTCATCCGCGATCGCAAATCGGCCAGCTTTTGTCGATCTTGGTCCGAGAGGAGAAGCTTGTCCGTACGGTCGGCCGTTCGCGGCAACGCCCCGCGCTTGGCAGCGATCTTTTGCGAAAAGGAGATTGCCGACGCTTCGACAGGGCCCGCGAAAATCTCATCGACCAAACCTAACGCGAGAGCCTCCTCGGCCCGGATGGGATCGCCGACCGCGCACATCTCCGCCGCTTTGGCGATGCCGACCAATCGAGGGAGGCGCTGCGTCCCGGCCGCGCCGGGAATGATTCCAAGCTTCACTTCGGGTTGACCGACCTGCGAACCTTCTTGTGCCAAGCGGTGGTGACATGCCATCGCCAATTCGAGGCCGCCGCCGAGCGCCGTCCCATGAATGGCAGCGATCACGGCTTTGGGAGATCGTTCGATATGCGTGAGGAGTTCCTTCAGTTTCGGGCTGCGCGAGGAATCGCCTCGGGCGAGCTTTTCCAACTGGCGAATATCAGCGCCGGCGATGAAGGTTCGCCCACCCCCTAAAATGACGATCGCATCCACACCCGCGTCGGCCTCGGCACGCTCGATACTGTCGGCAATTCCCTCGGGAACGCCGGGACTCAGGGCGTTGACCGGAGGGTTGTTGATCGTGATGACGGCAATATTCTCGACGACGTGATAAGAGACCAACTCGCTCATGAGAGAACTCCTTGTGTTGAACCGACCGCGCGTGGAGTTATCTCCTTGGCGTTAAGAACGGGTCGACCGGATGGTATCCCTGGTGATCTCGCCGACATTTCGGCAGCCTGATAGCGCCATGGTGAGATCGAAGTCGGCCATGAAGTTTTTCAGAACCTCTTCGACCCCTTGCTGACCAGCGATGGTAAGGCCGTACGCATAAGGTCTCCCTAAGAGAATCCCCTTGGCTCCGAGGGCCAGGGCCTTAAAGACATCCGCTCCGCCGCGGATACCGCTGTCGAAAAGAACCGGTATTCGGCCGGCGACGGCATCGACGCACTCGGGGAGTGCTTCCAGCGAACTGATCGCGCCATCGACCTGTCTACCACCATGGTTTGAAACAACGATCCCGCTCATGCCATACTCCACGGCCAGGCGAGCATCATCAGGATGCGTGATTCCTTTCAGCAAGATCGGGAGTTGGGTCTGCTGGCGAAGAAACTGCAAACGGTCCCAGGTCAGTCCAGGCTCGGAGTAGATACTGATGAAGAGTTGGCTGGCGGCCATGATGTCCTCTTCGGGAGTCTTTTCCAGCAGCGATCGAAAGAAGGGATCGCTGGTGTACTGCGCGATCCCCTTGCCGATGAGGAAGGGCAGATAGCTCACATCAAGATCACGCGTCCGCCAGCCAAGCGTGGTCGTATCGAGCGTGACGACAATCGCTTGACAACCGACCGCCTCCGCGCGGCGAGCCAAGCTTGCAACCAGTCGATCGTCCTTGCCCCAGTAGAGTTGAAACCATCGGGGACTATCCCCCATGACTTTCACGCATTCTTCCATCGAGACGGAGGCTTGGTTCGAGAAAATGTACGGGACGCGAAGGGCCGCTGCCGCCCGCGCCGTGGCAAGATCCGCCTCGGGATGAACCATCTCTTGCACCCCCACGGGGCCGAGCAAGATCGGGCTGGGGTAGTGGTGGCCGAATAGCTCGATCTGCGTCGATCGCTTGGCAACGCCGCGAAGCATGCGAGGAAGGATCTGCCATTCATCAAACGCGCTTCGATTGTTGGCAACGGTGGTTTCGATTCCCGCGCCACCGGCGATGTAGGCCCACGCTTCGGGGGGCATTTTTGCTTTCGCCTGACGTTCGAGTTCTTTGATATCGATCGGGACGGCAGGCTTCTGGCCGGCGAGCATCCCGCCGACATAGATCTCGAACTGTCGACTGGGGCCGGCATTGGCGGCAACAGCGTCGGTATTGGGAATCGACATGAATGAACCCTTTGCGTCAACATGAAAGGACAGCACGCTTCCGTTCCCCGGAGCCCCCATTCTAAAGAAGGAGAGCCTTGCCTCGCAATTACTTCGAAACGTCCTGCGGATTAGGGGCAAGGGACGGGGAGGTGATGCCGTCCATTCTCCATCGCTGTAACTGCTCGGCCGCACGGATCGGGCTTGATTGGCAACTCCAAAAGCCCGCCTGCTCGAAGCCCCCTACCTCTTGCGAGTAGGGCAAAAACTCGATGTAGATCCCGGCGCCCGGGCCGACGTGAAAGACAACGTTGTAAGCGACGTGCCGACCAATCGATGTCAGCGCCTGACGCATCAGCGCGATACCATCGTGCATGCCGTCGGCAATCGCTTGAAGCTCGCTCGCATCGAGTTGATGGAGGTACCGCTTTGAAGAATCTCTCATCAACAAAATCATGTCATAAGGGCGTCTCATGAAGTAGGGAACAACCAGCCTGGCCGAACCGTAATCGACGAGCAAAAGCTCGGGGCCGGACTCTTGCCAGAGATGGTGAGAAAACTTCGTGCCGTGCTTTTGTTCGAAGCGATGATCGTCTCGCGATTTTCGAGGCATGGCATTGGTCAAGATGATCTGCTGATGTCCATGATAGACCGAGCCCCCGACCGGCGCCCCCGAGTTCTTAATGATCTGCACAAAGCCGGCATGTTGATCGCCGCCGCCCCACGTTTGTGCCGAGGGATATCGGCCCACCGATTCTTCGAGGAGTTTTCGTTCGAGCGCCGCCAAGCGATGCATGGCAATGAATCGGTCGAACGCCGGCATATTGTGCCAATCGGTTTCGTGATGACTGGATGTCCACTGCAAGAGATGAAGACCGTAACTTTCCGTGCCGGGCCGGCCCCAACTCTCGGCGGTGGGATCGGTCGGCATGGCGTCGAGCCCGCGCGGATAGACCACCGGATAAAGATTCTTGTTGATGAAAGTGAATCCGGCCGAGAGGTCGGCCACATCCAGCACGCGAGTCAGTTGCGCGGTGCAGACAATACAAGGAGGAGTCGCCTGACCCGCAACGGGCCGATTGTCGAGGGGACGCCGCGCGCGAGCGGCGTTGAAGACGATTCGATCCCCCGTCCGAGGGTCGGCCGTCAACATCCCATCAGGAAGATAGCCGTGCCCCGAGAGTTCCTCGACAAACGAAACCTCCCACGCTTCTAAAGAGAGATCCTCGAGCCGAGATGTCTCTAAAATCGAACCCAACAGGTCGGCGGAGAGTTCCAAGTTTGTCATTCTATTTTCCCCCATCCAGGAACATGTCCGCTTTGTACCGTGAAGAGGTCAGGCCGGCTTGTGGACAGGCACAACATGAACCAGGAAACTTGCAAATCGGTTCGCACCTTGTCTTGCTGGGACGCGACCAAGGACTGTTTTTTAACCAAGTGAGAAGGACCACGAACAATGGCACTAGTCACCATCGTTTATCACTCCGGATACGGTCACACCAAGCTGCAGGCGGAGGCCGTCCGTGAAGGAGCGGCGCGCGTTGCTGGCGTCGAGGCAACGATCTTGACGGCGGAAGAAGCGATTGGCCGGCTGGACGAACTCGATGCGTCTCACGCGATCATTTTCGGCTCACCGACGTACATGGGTAGCATGTCCGCCAAGATGAAGGAGTTCATCGAAGCGGCCGCGAAAAAGTGGTTTACGCTGGCATGGAAGGACAAGGTTGCCGGCGCCTTCACGAATTCGAGCAATTTCTCGGGCGATAAATTGAACACTCTCATGGGCTTTGTCATCAACGCGATGCAGCACGGCATGATCTACGTCGGCACCGGGATGATGCCCGCCAGCAACGAACCCGAGGGAATGAAACGACCCGAAGGCCCCGGGCCGGATGCCTTGAATCGCTACAGTTCGTTTGTGGGACCAATGGCGTCGAGTTTCATGCTTCCTCCCGGACAGGCGCCGGCAGCGGGCGATTTGGAGACGGCTCGGCTCTACGGCGAACGAGTTGCACAGATCACGCTCAGGCTCCATGCAAGCAAATAGAAATTCTGCTCAACTCCAGACGATCGCGAGCCGAAGGAGAGAATACGGAATAACCGCTACTCTCAGCCATGAGGTTCGCGATGTCTCTGACGAGGCTTCATTGGCACCAGCCAGCCCACGCACCCCAGCGATGGTTCTGCGTCGAAGACTGTTCCAATGCCGCTCGGCCGGTGGTGCTCCTATCGGTCGGGAGTCTTCCTGAGTGCCATGATTTTATCGAGCGATGTCGACAGCATGGTCGAGCGGCTCATCTTCGCGTGAACTATTCGCCCGCGATGCGGCGGTACCTCGAACAGCGAGGCTCCGACGCCGCCTAGCCCATTCGTTCTGCGATGATTGCCAAGTCATCCAAACGATGACGGTCAGAAGACCCATCGCCCAGAGCCGACCTCCACTCGCGTATACGTAGTCGGGGAAGTGAACGGTCATGATCAGGGATGCAAGTATCGCCCCGGCGAAGCGTTCCAGCCAACGATCTTCCGATCGATAAAGCCCCTCGATGATGTAAGCATACGCCGGCGTGAGCGCTAAAAAATTGTACCGCCAAGCAAGCGGATTGAAGGCAGTCACAAAAAGCAACAGCAACGAAAGATGAACGATCGGCGGAGCCGACCGGCGACGAACAATCCAGCCATATACCCCGAGCCCGGCGATCGATGCCAATGCGAACCAGACAAGCTTTGCTTGCTCGATCGTGGCTCCTTGCGGTTTGCCGACATCGGTGATTCTCGATATCTGGGCGAGAACCGATTGATTCTGCACGCGGGTCACCTGATGCAAGTTGGTCGTGTCCAGAAGATGCGTCGGCCATTGCAGAAGGAGCTGGGTGCTCCTTTCCCATCCCAGAAACAGGGCAGGCACGAGAAGAAGAAAAACAACACTTAAGCTGAACGACGCCATGCCGCGCCACGGGCGCGGTGTGATGAAATAGTAAGGGACGATTGCTAACGGCACGAGTTTGAAACAGACCGATAACGCCAGACAAAACCCCGAGCCGATAACATCTCGACGGGTGGCAGAAGAACGGGTCATTCCTCGCACGGCCAGCAGAAGAAACATCATCCAAAGAGAGGTGGTTTGTCCCGCGTGGAGTTCGGCAATGACATGTCCGAGAACAAGCAGGCCGATCATGAACCCCATCGAACCACGCCGCTGCTTGGGAACGCCGGCCAGATCCATGGACAATACGATGACCGCGATCACCGCAGCAAAATCGACGACGCACCAAAGAATCCTTGCTACTACCGGATCGAGCATCCCCCAAGGGGCCATCATCATCGCCATGACCGGCGCGTACTTGAACGTGAGAAGCGGGCCATGCTCGAGCCCGTACGGATCGCCCCCTTGAAGAATCGCCTGACCAGCGCGATAGTAGACGCCGAAATCGTGATCCAGGGATTGAGAAGCTTGCCGACCGGTCCGAACAGACCAGTAGAAAAGGAACAGCGTCAGGAAGAGAACCGCCCATCGGCGCGGCCCAGACCAAGTCTGGATTGCTTCTTTGCTTGCCACCGGCCTCCTCCTCCTTGAGTGGTTCGATTTCTTCAACAAAACGTCTTCGTCCGGAAGACGTCGGACGTGAACTAGGCGGGCGAGAAACGAGTCCCTTCGTCTTGTCCTTCGGGAGAAGAGGCCCCTTCGAGAGCGTCAGCCACCACGCTTTCCAAACACGAAATGTAGTCGAGAAATCGCTGTTTGCCGACCGGAGTCAGGCGAACGAGTGTCAGCGGACGCTTGTGCAGCGCGCCACGGTGGAGTTCGATCAACGTCGCTTCCACGAGCATCTGCAGATGTCGACTGAGGTTGCCATCGGTCAGTTTACAAAGACGTTTGAGGTCGTTGAACGAGACCCCTTCACCATGAGCAACCAGAGACGAAAGAATGCTGAGCCGGGCCCGCTCATGAAAGAGCCGGTCGAGCCCCGCGTACTCGAATCGGCCAGGCACCTCGGTATCAGATGAACCGGGAGGATGCGGATCCGTTGAGTCGGTCAGCATTCGATCAGGTCGATCCATGGTCTCTCTCCAAATTCCAGTACAAGATGCTTGCCGCAAGCGATTGACCGACGCCAAAGGTGAGGACCATCAGCCAGGGGCTCAAAGCATAGGGCCCCTGCCCCACGACAAGCGCGACGCCGCCGGCAATCATGTAGTAGGCCGCCACCCAGAAGGTCGCCGCCGGCAAAAGTCTATACGAAGCGAAAATGCCCAAACCAAAAACAATCGACCAAAGGCCAGGCAACATCCAAACTTGTCCAGGGGCAGACCGGACGATCGCGGTGGTCAACATCGAGCCCGCCACCAATGATGGCAAAAACTGCTCCGCTGCCAAGAGCGACAACTCTCGCTGAAGCGGCTGATCATTTCGCCAAGAGCGATACGTCATCTCGACTCCCGCTGCTACCAGGCTTGCACACGCCGCCAACAGCCAGAGCGCCAAGTACGCATGGACCAGCGTCACCGGATCGGAAAGGATCCAATGTTGCACGATCGCCGTCAAGATCGCCAGAAACCCTGAAAAGGCGACCGGAACCGAACGGTAACCTCGAAACACCGTCGTCCGAGCAACCTGTCGACGAATTGCGTCGATCTGGTCCATCGCGTCGCGAAGTTCCACCGATCTCTCCTCGGCCAACATGAACCAAATTCGTCCCCGGCCCGTCGCCTGTACCCGTACTCCCTCATCCTCTCAAACAAAAGGTTCGATGGGAAGAGGGCGTTGCGAATCCTCTTGAAGATGAGAAAATCTCGCTCGCCCCGACGGTTTCATCATCGCGGGACGACATCAGCGAGGTAAGCGATCGGGACTAGCTCGGCTTCCAACCGAGCGTTGTTGCACTCATCAGGACCGCCATCAACACGATCCAGCCCCAAACATCAACACCGATCCCAGCCCGGATCATGCGTGGCACCGGGATCAACCCAGATCCATAGACGATTGCATTAGGAGGCGTCGAGACGGGCAGCGCCGACCCTAAACTGGCCGCGAATGTGACAGCGAAGAATGCAGGAATCGGGTTCACGTTTGCTGCTTGACACAGTGCATTGATCACGGGGAGCAGCGTGCTGGCGGTGGCCGCGTTGCTGGTGAACTCACTCAACAATATGCCCCCAAGTGCGGCCAAGCCCGCGATCACCCACGGGTTATTCGTCCCCATTACCTCCATCACCCCGACACCGACTCTCTTTGCAAGGCCCGTCTGAAAGAGAAGATTCCCCAACGAAAGACCGCTGCCAAAAAGAAGAATGGTAGACCAATCGATCTTCGCGAAATCTTCCGCGATCAATGTCCCCTCGCCGGCACGTCCTGATGGAAGCAGAAAGAGCAAGACCGGCGCTAGTAGCGCGACGACCTCTTCCGGAAAGCGATGCTGCATCGCTTCGGCCAGGGGTGCGGCACTTGCTAGCCGTAAGAAGGACGGCGTGACCCACATCACCATCATCAGCAAAAGGACAAGCAGCGTGTTTCGTTCACCTTGTTTCCAGGGGCCGAGCTTGGCTTGCTCGTCCTTCAGATGAAGCCGAAGGCTGTGCAGTTGGAGATTTTGCGAGTCCCACTTTCCTGCCGACCACCATAACCATGCCGCCGTCCCTACGAACGTCAACGCCGCGGTCGGAAACCCAACCAACATCCAACGGCCAAAATCGACCGAGACCCCGAGAAACTCGGGCTGTCGAAGAAATCCCATCGCGACGACGTTGGTGGCGGTGCCGATGGGTGTGGCAACCCCCCAAATCGACGCGGAGTACGCCGTCATCAACAGGAGACACGACGCGTATCGCGAGCGAGCAAACGCCGGTCCGGCCGAAGCTCCCACGACGCCAATGATCCCAATCACCACGGGATAGACCATGGCCGTCGCGGCCGTGTTCGAGACAAACATCGACACCGACCCCACCGCCAAGCCGACGGCCAACAGGAGCCAAAACGGCGAACGACCTGCCCAGGACGAACTCAATACCGAGAGGGCCAAACGTCGATCGAGCCCGTGCCGAACCATCCCCCGCGCGAGAAACATCCCGCCCAACAGAAAGAAAACGCTGGGGTCGGCAAAGGGAGCGAGCGCCACCTTCGCAACCGATCCCCCCGTTCCTGCAGCGCTCGGGACGGGAACGGCGCCCAGAGCGACCGCCACCACCACCGAGAGCAGCCCCGTGGCCGCGATCGGTATCGGTTCAGTTAACCACCAGAGGATCGTGAACAGGAGTACAAAACCAAGTCGGCCGGCTGTCGACAGTGTTGGATCGATCAATGTCCAGCAACCGCCGACCGCTAGGATGAGAAAGCCGATCACCATCCCTGCCCGCTGAAGCCAACCGGGCACGTGCGAGATATCTTCGTCAAGAAAGGGAACGATCGGTGGTTGCACGAGGTTGGTTCTGCCCTTCGATGAATCTGCGCTCACCCGGTCGTCGAAAAACGCGGGCGATGCTGAGCCGACAAGTACGGTTCATCGAGTATCACGGCCATCGAGACCGACCCGCGCGCGCCCTCGCGGGGAAAGGTGATCATCCGCATCGTTCGGTCGACCAAGTCCGTCCCTTGAAATCCGAAGAGGCGATCGACAAGGCCGGCGTGCTCTTTTCGATGAACCGCCGTCATCCCGCCGTACTTCATTCGCAATAGAGCATAGATCGATTCCATTGGTTTCCCGATTCCCTCCGCCCGCGCCAGACCAAGGAAATCATCGCCATCCATTTCGACCACGCGCTCCTGGGGATCGCACTCGATCCGCGCGATCGGCGAACCGTCACCCCATGTGGAGAGATCTTGCCGAGCTAGATCGGAATGAGGCAAGGTTGTGGGAGTCTCCGCCGACTTCATCTGCAACTGCACCAGTTTGCCGGGAACGAAATCGAGCAGGCTGGTGTCGGCATTCTCCATGCGATGCCGAAGTCGATCGAACTCGGCCACGAACACCTTCTGGTTCCGCTTCAACCTGGGAAGATACTCTTCGCCTTGCTGTCGCAGACCCTCCACAAACGGAGCCAACTCGCAAGACGACATGGAATAGAAACTGAATTCTGGCGGATGCAAGACGGTGTTGACCGTCACATCGCAATCAAGCTCATCAGCCAATTGAAGATAAGCGCCGAACTCGTGCCAATTAAGAGGCATCAAACAAAAAGTGAGTCCGAACCAGGTGCCACGCTGTCGAGCATACTCCCGAAACCGAGAGACATTCTCGCGCACCCGCGCATAGTCCGCATTACGACGAACCCGTTCGAGCGTCTCGGCCGACGCCCCATCCATCGAAACGCTGATGCTGACAGGGAAATGATTCAGGATCCGCTCGACCCGCTCGTTGAACTGGGTCCCGTTGGTCGTCACATGAACATCCGGAGAGAGTCCTTGTTCGATCGCCATCTCCCAGATGCGGAAATGCTCGGCCGCGAGAAAGGGCTCTCCTCCTAAGAATCGCATTCGCTTTAAATGAGGAAGATACTTGCGTAGATCGTCGAAGAACGCGTCGCCATAAACTTTGGGGAGTGGCGGAAGCTTTTCTCTCTTCGTCCGAATCGAGCTGGACCACTCGCCGTTACACATCACGCATTCGAGATTGCAAGTGTTCGAGATCGAGAACTCCATCTGCGTGGGCCAAAGAATGTCGGCCGACGGAATGGGCCAGACATCGTATTCTCTCGCGAAGTTATTCAGGTTTCCCTCGCGAAGCTGCCATTCGCAATACTGACAACCCAGGGAAAAGTCGTACCGCTTGAGTGCCCCGCGAAGCATCTGTGCCCGGATGCCGTTCCAGACTTCGTCGAGCGTCTGATGCGTCAGGTTGCCGAGACTGTGTTGATAATTCTGACAACACACACGAACGAAGCCGCGCTGATCGAAATACATCGACGTGAAAGGAGCGTAACACGCCGACCGAAAGGATTTGTCTCCCCACGATCGATCCGCATCGAAACGGGCCAATAAGGTTGGATCGATCGCCGGATTCATCGCCGTGTTTCTTCCTCTCCGTGTGAATTCACGAAGTGCTCTCGATCGGCTGGGCCGGTGTGACTCGATGCGACGATCGCAGACCCGCGATCAAGATCGATCCACCCTCCGGGCCGGGAAAAGTCTTCGATCGAATAAGGACCGGCTTGCGGACAGGATCGCTATAGGAAAGGACTCGGTCGACACAGCCCGGCTTCTCATCAACCTTCACGATGCGTGTTCCACCGCCAAAGATAACCCGAAACTGCGAGAACAAGACGTCGACGCGTCGGCCGACACAGCGGTCGGCGGGCAACCCCAGAAACGTCCCATCCTCACTCTCGACGGTGACAACCTCGTCGCGATCATCGCAGCGAACGGTGGCGATCTCGGTCGCGCCCCATTCGCGCAGCTCGGCAGCGGCATCCGTCACAGGGTCGGGCTGGCTTATTTGAAACACCTCGGGCTCGATGCGAAAGGGCTCAAGCAAACGAAGCGACGCAAACAAGGGGCGATCATTCCCTTCATTGGCCAGTCGATTGCGAAGTCGATCCATCTGTTCGATCCAGACTTCGCGATTCTTCTTAAGTTTGGGCAGAACGTGGGGCTCTTGCCTTTCCAGCTCCGCAATGATCGCTTCGAGTTCCTTGGGCGGAAGCGTATACAAGCTGCACGTCGAAGGAATCACCACCGGCATCATGGCGACGTAGCAATCGTACTCGTCGCCGAACAGAAGCATGTCACCCAACTCGCGCCAGTTTTGCCGCATCAGACAATAAGTGATGCTGATGTAGCCCCCCGGCCGTTGCGAATACGCATGAAGCTTCTTGAAGTTCTCGATCACCGTTTCGAAATGGGCGTCGACACGAACCGATTCAAAGGTCTGCTTAGTGATACCGTCCATCGAGACCTGAAACGTGCAGGGAAGCGATTGAAGAACTCGCTCGATCCGATCGTTGTAGTGCGTCGCGTTGGTGTTGATGTGGCACTTGGTTTGAAGCCCCTCTTCGATCATCATGTCCCAGATTCGGAAGAGCTCATGCGCTAAGAAAGGCTCGCCCCCCAGGCACTTGGCCATATCCAGATGGGGCAGAAACGGTCGCAAGTCGTCGAAAAATTGATCGCCGTAAACCTTCGGCAACGGCGTTAAACCTTCCCGCTTGGTCCGAATCGAACTCGAGAATTCGCCATTGCACATCAAACACTGAAGGTTGCACGTATTCGAGAGATTGAACTCCATCAACCGGGGCCATTGGGGTTCACGGCTGTCGACAGTCACGCTGTCGTATTGCCGAGTGAAGGCATTCGAGAAACTCCCATCCTTAATTTGCCACTCGCAGTATTCGCAACCGATGTCGAGCTTGTAACGGTCCATGGCCGATCGAAGCGATCGGTACCCCGGTCCATCCCAAATCTCGCGCAGCCGAGAATGAGCAACCGAACCGAGGATTAAACTGTAATTCTGACAACAAACACGAACGTTGCCGAGCGGATCAAAGAGCATCGATACATAAGGAGCGTAGCAAGCCGACACGAAGGGCTTGTCGGCAATATCTCGCTGCGCGTTGTAAGCCTCGATGATCGGCAGTTCCACCGGTTACTCCCTCCCACGGCCTCGCCCCCCCCAGCCGCATGAAGCCGATCTCGGAGATGCTCATTCGTTCCAGCTCGTCGGGGGCCAGTGACGCCGGCCGGCATGGGCAATAGAGTTTGCTGGGATTCTCCCGATGATGGGACGTCACGACTGTTGTCTCGATCGCCTCCCCGATGGTAACAGCTTATGAGACGAAGCGTCAAGGAACCGGCCTGCGTCTCGACCAAATCGATCGGAACCAGACGGTCGATCAAAAAGTCCTTTGCCTCCTCGGCCGACTCAGAGACAAGACTCAGAGACAAAGCTTCCGGAGGTGATCCGTAAACATCATCCCCATCGATCCGAGAGCCCCAAAGGATCGGCAATCAGAGGTCGACAATCGCTTTTGATAGGCTCAGACCACTAATCGAGAAAGAAGTCCGGCAACAGCGGCTGGGACGGATCGACGGCGTAGCTTGTCAAATCCTTTACCCCATGCTGCGCCAAAACTTCGTCATCGATGAAGAAGTTCCCGGTCGTCTTCTTGCTGTCGCTGGTAAAGATGTAATGGGCTGCATCGGCCATGATTTCGGGCTTGCGACTCTGTCGGCGCATCGCATCCCCGCCCAGCACATTGAGCGCGGCCGTATCAATAGATGTTCTCGGCCAAAGAGCGTTCACGGCGATGCCATCGGACGCCAGTTCCCCAGACATCCCCAAAACGCACATGCTCATTCCGTACTTTGCCATCGTGTACGCACAGTGATCCTGAAACCACCGCTGTTTCATGTTGAGGGGCGGGGAGATGTTCAGGATGTGCGGATTCGCGGCCTTCTTCAAAAAGGGAATGCAGGCCTGCGAGCAGACGAACGTTCCGCGGGTGTTCACTTGATGCATCAAGTCGTAGCGCTTCATCGGGACATCGAGCGTTCGTGCCAGAAAGATGGCGCTGGCGTTGTTGACGAGGATATCGATCCCGCCCCATTTCTCGGCTGCCTGGGCAACCGCCGCCGCGACCGCGTTCTCATCCCGAATGTCGACCGACAGCGGGAGAGCCTTCCCCCCCGCCTTTTCGACCTCTTGGGCAGCCGAGAAGATCGTTCCGGGCAATTTTGGATGAGGATCGGTCGTCTTGGCGGCAATGACGATGTTGGCGCCATCTTTTGCCGCCCGCAGAGCGATCGACAGCCCGATCCCTCGACTGGCCCCGGTGATGAAAAGCGTCTTCCCCGCAAGCGTCGCCATGACTTCCCCCGATAGTGATCAAAAGAACATTTTCGCAAAAACGAATCTTCTCCGAAGTCTCATTCAATAGTGCCGAAGGCGGGCCGGCCAGGGATATCCACAGAGGAGTCCGCCCCAGACCACGGTTTCCCCATCGTCCCTGAAAACGAGGCATCGTATTCATCTACTTTCATTCTTTAGGTCGTAAAATCATTTGAAATAATCACTTAAGGACAATGAAAGAGATGGACGATCTTCCGTAAGTCCTTTGAAAAAAGGAATTGGGTTGGAATCTCCCTCCCATTTTGGCTCGACGACTTATACTTCACCAACTTTTGGCCGGGGTGGTTGGAACGGTCGCGAGGGAGAGCGGATTCCCCCAAGGCGAGAAATCGGGGCGGAGCGCTTCGATTCTCGCGGGTGAAAATCGTACTCATGATCGCCGGCAGAGCGACTCGACCGCCCGACTTTGGCCCGGAACCCGGCGGAAATTGTCGACGTAAAGGGAGACTTTCGAAGAGGTTCGGATCGGATCGTTGACTCGCGGAAGCGAATGGCAGGCGGCGGATGGACCGCCGATCAGACAACTTCTCCGCACCTAGCCTCGATAAAGGTGGTGCCGTATGGCCCGAAACGATGCATTGTTGAAGCTTCATTCGCGACTCACGTCGCGTCGCAAAGAGCTTACCGGAACAATTGAAGAACAACTCGACATGCTTCGAACCGAGCAGGGGCAGACTGCCGGTGACGAGCTCGACGTTGCTGCTGTCTCGATGAACTCCGAATTAACAAGCCAGCTTGCCGAGCACGAAAGCCGCGAGCTGATGAGCATCGAACGAGCACTGCATCGGCTCCGCGAGGGCTCCTACGGCAACTGCGAAGTCTGCGACAAGAAGATCCCGATCGAGCGACTGAACATCCTTCCTTACACGACGGTCTGTGTCATCTGTCAGCGAGAGCTGGAGACCAATCCCGAGCTTCGAGAAGAGCTCGAGCAACGGCACGAGCGAGAACTGGCGGGTCTGGGCGAAGAGGACGACGAGCAAGAGTTTCGTTCCGAAGAAGAAGCCGAGCCCGTGGCGGAAGAGGTCGAAGAGGAGAGCCGAAGTGCCCGTCGACGGGCTGCTCTCGAATCGGCGGCGAAGGCCGGCGCGAAAAACGGAGCCGGCAAGCAATCCAAATCGGCGTCGGCCGCGATTCCGACAAAGCCCGCGAGCAAGACAGTCGCGCTCACCAAATCCGCACCGGCGAAGCCTGTCGCTAGCAAAATCGCTGTTGGCAAGCCTGCAAGCAAGGCAGAAGCCAGCAAGCGAACGCCACCGGCCAAGACCGTGCCCGCTAAAAACGCGGGGCCAGCCAAACGGCTACCCCCGGGCAAGTCGGTCGCCAAGTCGACCGCAAAGGTCGCCAGTTCGAAAACGACTCCTTCCAAACCTGCCGCCAAGGCAAGCAAGCCCGCCGTCAAGACCAATGTCAAGACGAACGGTAAATCGGTCTCGCTTTCAAAGGCGTCGGTATCTCGACGTACGAGCGCGACCAAATCTCCCGCGAAATCCAGCGGCAAATCGAAGCCGAAGACCAAGGCTGGCGCCAAACATCGATAACGAGATCGCCAAAGGATCAATGCCGCGCCGGGGCGTTTTACCCACCTATTGAGTGCATAGTTCTCTCCGGGCGAATGAACTGAATGGTGTTGATCTGGTGCCCTGCCCACTTCGAGGCAACGTTCCCCCGAATCAGCTCTCGAATCTCCTCGTCGCTGGCCCCCTCGCGGAGCGGCGTCTTTATGTCGACTTCATCCAACGCGAAAAGACAATGGCGAAGCTTGCCGTCTGCCGTGATGCGAATCCGATTGCAATTTCCGCAAAACGGCTTGGTCACACTCGCAATGATGCCCAACTTGCCGACACCATCGAGGTACCGATACTCGTCCGCCGGGGCCGAGGGATCCTCTTTCGTCGCTGGTTCTGCCGGTATGCCGGCCGCTGCCAGCTCCGCGAGAATGTCATCTGCCGAGAGAACGCTTTCGCGCGACCAGATGTGGTCCGCTTCGAGAGGCATGAACTCGATGAATCGGAGTTCGTAGCCACGGTCGCGACAAAACTTCGCCAGGCTCACCACCTGCGTCACGCCCCGCATGGCGACGGCATTGATTTTGATCCTCTGAAATCCGACCGACGACGCGGCCGCGATCCCCTCCATCACCGATTCAAACATGTCCCGCCGAGTGATCAGCGCAAATGAATCCCGATCGAGAGTATCGAGACTGATATTGAGTCGACGAAGCCCCGCATCGAACAATCGATTGGCTTGTTGAGCCAGGAGAACTCCGTTCGTTGTCAATCCAATGTCACGAATCGCCGGGATACCTACGAGCATCCGCACCAACTTGTCGAGCTCTCGCCGCATGAGGGGCTCGCCCCCCGTCAGACGAATCTTGTCGACGCCTAGCGAGGTCGCGATGCTTGCGAAGCGGGTGATCTCTTCAAACGAAAGCAAATGGGCTTGCGGCTGAAAAGTGACATCCTCGGGCATGCAATAGGTACAGCGAATATTGCAACGGTCGGTGACGCTGATCCGCAGGTTGTTATGCCGACGGCCAAAAGAATCGAAGAGTTGCTCACTCATGGGGAGGCTCCGCGGACTTCGGATGAACCCAGTCGGCTCCGCCCTTTGCCCAGTGCTCTTTCTTCCAGATCGGGACGACTTCTTTGATCGTGTCCATGATCCACCGGGCAGACTCGAAAGCCTCGGCTCGATGGGCCGATGCTGTCACGACCGCCACCGCAACATCCCCCAGGGCCAATTCGCCGTAGCGATGAATGACCCGCGCTTGGCGAATCGGCCAACGCTTGTGCGCTTGTTCGATCACCTCCTGCAACTTCAACTCCGCCATCGGCGGGTAAGCCTCGTAGGTCAAACCGGTGACAGCCGATCCGTCGCTCATTTCTCGCACGGTGCCGAGAAAAAGAACCACCGCTCCCTGTGATGGATCGAGCGTCTGCTCGATCAGGTTCTGGTAGTCAATCGGCTTGGTGGTCAATAGCGTTGCCATGCTGCTATTGTACGCACTCGTCTTCCCGAGCTCGGTTTTCACCCGTCAGGAACCTTGGATCGGATTGAACAAAATGCCCGAGGCGAGCTTGGGATAGAAATAGGTGCTCTTGGCCGGCATCGTTTCGAAAGTCCCCGAAAGCTGACGAATATGCTCGACGGTGGCCGGCTGTACCAGACACGCCAAATCGCATGTCTTGTTCGCCACGCTGTCGAGAACCTCTTGCACAAGGTGAACGTAAGTGCAATCAGGAGGCATCAAACCCAGGCACTTTTCGAGCGCCAATCGGTGTAGGATGCTGACCCCCAGCGATCGATAAACATCCGACCGATCAGGGACGATATCCTTCATCGCGGCCGAGTCGCGAAGCGTGGCGATCGTCCATCGGCCATCGGCAACGGTCGCGAAGCCGAGAACTTCCTGCTTACCGCTCGCGACCATTTGCGACCAAGTCACTTCGCCGAACGAGATCCCTTGACCCACCACACGGGTATCGAAATACGGCGACAGCTTCTCGGCAAGCTGATCGGCGGTCATCTTGCCGATCCCCTTGACGAGCCGATGTGTCGGCATGACTTGCAGGCCAGGGTCGCTCATCGCCACCAACATCATCAGCGTGAATCGCTCGGGAGCATCGGGCCCCTGCACTTTGCCCGCTGCTTCCCGTTCTTCCATGTGCTTGATGGATGTTTCATAACGGTGATGGCCGTCGGCAATGAAAATCGGCTTGTCGGCCAGCAGTTCTGACAACTCTCCCGTGACGGCGGGATCATCGACGATCCAGATCTGATGTTCGACTCCGAGATGATCGGTCGCCTCTAGGGACGGGGCCTTCTCATGGATTGCCTGATCGAGTCGGGCCGCGACGGCCATCGAGTCATCGGGAAATAGGCCGAAGATCTGACTCAGATTCATTCCCGTCGCATGAAAGAGCTTCAATCGATCCGCCTTGGGACCTGACATCGTTTGCTCGTGCGGATAGATTTTCCCTTGACCGAATTTCTCGAGCCGAACTCGCCCCATGAAACCTCGTCGGGTGAACCGCTTACCCTCCCAATCGAACGTCTGATAGTAGATGTAGAACGAGGGCTTTTCTTCCTGCGTCACGACGGTTGATTTCTTCCATTCCGCCAGCGTCTTGGCCGAGCGAGTGTAACGATTGTTGTTGTCGTCATCGGTCGGCAAGATAGGATCGAGGATCAAACGAATGACGTTATGCGGACTCTTTGCGTGAAGATGGTCGCTGAGTTTCGCATCGATGACGTCATAAGGAGGAGCGATGACATCATCAAGCTTACCGACTTTCGACAGGTCATATCGCCACGCCTGAAATGCTCGCACTTCCGCCATCGGTTCTCGCCTCTCTTATGCTTTTGGGAGTGAAGGGAATTCAAAGATGCTGATCTACTGTTGATGCTTGGCCAATCGCTGCATGATTTCGCGATGGAGCGAGGGATTGGCGGCGATTGCCCCCCCGCCCCAGACCGAGGCTTTTCCCTCGAAATCGGTGAAGACGCCCCCCGCTTCTTCCACGATCGGCTGCAGCGCCGCAAGATCCCACACGGCCGCGGTCGGCTCGATGACCAAGTCCGCGGCCCCCTCGGCCACGAGCAGAAAGTTCCAGTAGTCGCCGAAACCTCGCGAGCGTTTTGCCCCGCGTGTCACCTCGAGAAAGAAGTCGCCTAAACCGCGACGTTCGAACATTCTCAGCTCGGGGTAACAAAACTGCGCGTCGGCCAGCGCCGCGACCGACGAGACATGAATCGCTTGATCATTTTTGAACGCGCCGTAACCCTTCCGAGCGTGATAGAGTTCACGCATGGCCGGGACGTAACAGAGCCCCGCGACGATCTTACCCTCATACTCGAGCCCAATCAGGTTTCCGTAGATCGGGATGTGCCGAACGAAGTTCGCCGTCGCATCAATAGGGTCGATGATCCATCGAAAGCCCGTTGTTGATGGCTCTTCTCCATGCTCTTCGCCGACGAAGCCGTCCCCAGGAAACTCTTCCGAAAAGATCCCTCGCAAAAGCGTTTCGCTCTCGCGGTCGGCGACCGTAACCGGGGACTGATCCTTCTTTATTTCCGTGGCAACGCCGAGCGTGAAGTAGTGCCACGTTAATTCTCCCGCGCGTTTGATGGCCGACTTGGCCGACTGATATCGGCGGTCGATTTCGTCGTCACTTGTCACCCTCGTCTGTCTCCCTCGCGTCATCCACGATGAATCGCATCTATCGATTTATTGGCCACTCAATCGTCGAGTTCATCTTCCCCTTCGTGGTCGATTTTCCATTCTTCGAACCAGGCCATCTGAACCGCCTCGAGTTTTTTTTCGTTGGAGGTCAGCGGGTCGTCGTCGAAGTCTTCGAGATCGGTGATCCACTGCAACAGATCGGTAAATCGGACCGTAAGAGGCTTGATGTCGGGATGCTTTTCGTAGAGAGCAATCCCGATTTCGCCGACGTCGCTCCACTTCCAACCCAAGGCTCGGCCCCCGCGCAAAGCAATCGCTCGCCTGTCTATTTGATGCTGAAATCGTATGGCTTCGAAACAGAGAGCCCAAGGGGGATACGAAGGAGTCGCCTCCGCAGGCAGAATCATCAGCAGTCGACAGGCAGACAAATGCGAAAGGCGGTGCCGCAGGATGGCTGGCTCTCGACACGAATCGTTCCGCCGTGGGCCTCGACGATTCGTTTGGTCGCAGGGAGCCCCAAGCCGGTCCCTCCCTGTCGAGTCGAGAAGAAAGGCCGAAATACCTGAGCCCGAACTTCGTCGGTCATGCCGTGCCCGGTATCGGTGATATCGAGGATGACCACGTCGTTGTCCCGGCGAGTTCGAACCATCAGTTCGTCCCCAGGACGAGAGGCAGATTCAGCATTGAGCAGCAAATTCAGAATGGCTTGTCGCCAAAGATCCTCATCGACACAAACCGCGGGCAAATCTGCCTGAAGATCAACTCGAAGGATGATTCCCGACGACGTGATCCTCGGGCGACTGAACTCTAGAACCTCGGCAACCAGTTCATTCAGGTTAACTCGTCGGCCTTCAACTTGATGCAATCGCGTCATTCGAAGAAAGCTATCGAGGATCGACGAAAGCCGTTGACACTCGCGCGCGACGACCTCGATCTTCTGAGAGATTCGCCGATCGGCTTGCTTGGTCGGCGTCTCCAAATCCTCGGCCAAAAGCTGAACGCTCATTTGAATCGTGCTGAGCGGATTGCGAATCTCGTGGGCCAACTCGCCGGCCATACTCGCCAAATCACGATAGAGTTCTTCCCAGCGAGGACCCAGAGGAATCTCTGTGACTGATTCTGCCGACGAGAGTTCTTCGCTCACGATGTTCTTGGTCGAGTTGATCATCGATTCAAGTCCTGCAGGAGTCGGCCCCACCCTGAATCAACGTCTGCTCCCCGCGAAGAGTACTAGCACTGAGCGAGAACCGAGCCCTTCCGTGTGAGGGCTCGGCATTTGCTACGCTTCCCGATGCACCACTAAATGCGGGAGCATCATCTTAAATACGATGGCCCCAGAACGGATCGGGTCGACCCCGACCTTCGGATGGGTTAGTCGTCGTAACGGTCGAAGTCTCGATCGCGATTGTCGTCTCGACCCCGAGGTCGGTCATCCCGGCCTCGGTCGTCACGGCCGCGATCACCTCGCTCACCACCGCGTCCACGTTCGCCGCCACCGCGTTCGCCGCCACCACGTTCACCGCCACCACGTTCACCGCCACCGCGTTCGCCGCCACCGCGTTCGCCGCCACCGCGTTCGCCGCCACCGCGTTCGCCGCCACCGCGTTCGCC
>JAIELF010000065.1 GCA_019753235.1 bacterium | reverse complement strand
ATTGATGGACGCCCAAGCAAGTATCTCTTCAACATGCTCCAGATCGTCTCGCAGGGCGGAGCGAGCTTAGAGGAGATTCTTCCGATCCTGCGGGAGCGCGAACGCCAGTGCGAGGTCGCCCGCCGAAGCGCCGCTCTACGCCGCGAGAAAAGGAAAGCCGAAGGCCGCTAGGCGAATCCGTCGCCCGGGATTTCGTCCCGCCGCCGCCTGCGCTCCATTCAGGCCAATCCTATTCCCCTCTGCTCCGGTCAACTCAAACCAGCACCAAAGTTCTAACCGCCAATCAACCGTCCAACCAAAACACAACAATTCCGGACACCCCTGGGCAATAGCCAGTGCCACCCGGCCGACCTTCATGCGATACTGTGGTCAGATTTAGATGCAATCGGCCTGCAACAGGGCCCAAGCTAAAGGGTTCTGTGTGATAAATATAAGCACGACAGCACTAAGAGTCCGTGCAATACTTGGAATCTTCGCCATAGCGTTTACAACCGCCGCAATCTTGATTCCTAACATTAAAGCGTTTGCACTTGACGACATTTTATTGTTAGCGATTCCTGTCGGGTACTGCTCACTAATTGTTGTGATTGCGGTGATCAGTCTGACCAGATCCATATCGCTGCATTCGGTGCGTCAGGGAATTGCGGGACTTTTAGAAAGTAGCGTAGTGCTAGCGTACCTGGTCGCTGTGAATCTCATCTTAGATGGATCGACGGCGTGGACGGATTCGTTTGTGTTTTTCGCGATGGTATCGGCGCTAGTTCCGCTTGTTACTCTTTTCATAGTGTGCTTGCGATATGTCGTATTCTTTGCATACAACCGATGTTCGAAGTGACGGCCGGGTGGCACTGGCTATTGCGCAGGGGTGTCCGGGAAAATTCGGCTCTTCCCCCGAATCTGTGGCTCAGAAGGACGCCTCCTGGCCGTTTGACGGCCGGTTCGTCTGGGACCCGGTCGCCCTTTGACGGGCGAAGGGTGCTCAAAGAGGCGCCACCCGGCCGACTCCTTTCGGAAGGCAGTAAAACACAAGTCGAGATTCAAGATCAGGTTACTTCAACGAGGTTTCGAAACGGCTTCTAGTTCGAGTACCTTAGTTGGTCCCGCCATTGCCACTCTAGAGCTGCCAAGAAACCGACGAATACCCCTTCGCCCGCGAGATGCGTGATGCCGAACGGGCTAGCTGTTTCGAAGAAGAATCCCGCAAAACCAAAGCAAAATACCATCCATGTCAAGTTGGCAACCACTAGCAACAAAATCAGAGAAATCGGCCGAACGGATGCTTGGGCCAGTGATAGCGAGTAGGTCGCATATGCGAGATTCACGATCCCCATGAAAATCACAAAGTTCAACGGTAGACCGTACCATTCGCTCAGCCATCGGCTTGCTAGTACCACAAGAGCACCCGCCGTCGCGCCCGCGAATCCATCGACGTACAACAGGTTTCGAATCAATGTCATCGATCTCTCACCATGCCCGGTTGGCGCCGCACCTGGAACCATGTCTTATGGTACGTAGCGTGATCCTTGTGGGCGAAAGGTTGGCGCTCGGCAATGGCCGCCCATGGGCCTTTCAACCACGATGGGTGAGAAATCCATCCGAAAACCAAACAGTCCCACCAAATGCAGTAGGGACTCGAAATTGGTGTCGGTAGCCTGTTGATTTACCCGACACATGAAACCGAGATGGAGGGTATCATCTGGGCCAAGGAATTGTCAAGGAGGATGGATCGGCATAAGGCTGAGTGGGCACAAGGATACGGGTAGTTCCTGCCCCCATGAACCGACTCAACTTCGGTCCCCACCTATTGGCTCTCACCGGATAAAATCAGGGTAAGCAAACGGGCTCTTAACAGTCGTCAAGTTCACCCGTAAACATCGCGCAGCGAGAATTGCTAGAAAATGATAGAACCTATTGTTGGGATCGAATGTCGTGCGGTTGAACCCGTCGTTCGCTTCACAATCCACCTATGCAAAGGGAGTTGCACGTTATGGACGACGTTCCCACCGGCAACGAGGCCTTGGAAATCGGCCTTTGGAAGCTGTACAGACGATTCTTCAATCAGGCAGAACGAAGACGTCGCTGGAACCTGGAGGCGGATATACCGTGGTCGCAATGCCGACGCGACCTGAACCCGGCGATCGCCGATGTGGTCGAGTCCTTCTGCGCGATCGAACTCTACTTGCCTGACTATTTGCAGCACGCCATGTCACGATCTCGCCCAAGCCGGGCACGAACCTGGTTCTATGCCAATTGGGGCTACGAAGAATCAAAACACTCTTTGGCTCTGGGTGACTGGCTGCTTCAATCAGGCAGTCGAACAGAGGAGCAAATGGCCGACGTTGAAGGATTGGTCTCTGCCCATGTTTACAAATTGCCGCATGAAAGCACGGCTGGGATGTTGGCGTATGCCATGGTTCAAGAACGGGCCACAGCACTGAACTACCGCAATCTCAAGCGGCGAACTAGTGAACAAGGTGGTGACCCGGCTCTTGAAAAACTCCTAACCTTGATTTCGGTCGACGAGCAATCGCACTACAGCTTCTTCCAGGACGCGATCAAACTCTATCTCAACCATGATCCGGAATCGACGCTCGAACAGCTTCGCGACGTGATGAACGGGTTCTCGATGCCAGCGATCCATGAACTTGCCGATGGGGCTCGCCGGGTCGCGCGTATCAAGGAACTCGATATCTTCGGCGAAGAGCACTACTATCGTGAAGTTTACATTCCGATCTTGGATTCTCTGGGGATCGACCGTGCTCGCCTGCGAAACAGGATTCGCACGCGCAAGTCCGCTCCCCTCCCGCCGGTCGTCGACGTTTAAAATCCCATCCACAACGTCGACCGGGTGGCCTGGGCTAGTGCCAATGCGATTCTCCCAGCACCTTCCACAAACTTCCATGTCCCGCAAACCGTCGGTCCCACTAGAAGCTGATCTGTGTTCGTACGAGGAAGAGATTGCTCGAATTCTGCGTCGCGCCCGTCGCCACAAACACCGGGTCGCCGAACACGGCATGCTCGTACTCAAAGACCATTTTGACGTAGGGGTTTAGATACCAGTTCAGCCCGCCTCCAAACGTCTGGACCTCGTTCGTCCAAGGCCGCCCATCGGTAAAATTCTGATCGAAGAGTTGACGACCGACATTAAGCCAGTTGTACCTAAAGAACGGCTCCCAAGCTCCTGGACCTCGCTTTCCTTTGCGAACATCGAATGGCCGAATCGGCTCCAGAACACCGCGAGCCGTCACCTTCTCTCCCGTCAGAAAGTAACCGCCTTGAATATAGAACGAATCGACTGGCACCTCTGTCCGCTGCCAAGGAGTCGCTGACCGCGCGTAATTCGAAAAGCCCGTTTGCCACTCGGAGATGAACGAGAACTGATGGTGATACCACGCCAAATGCGTCGACCACAATTCCCGCTGCCCAATATCCCTCACATCATTGCCCAGACTTAAGAACGGCACGCCGAGCGTGTTCAAGCCGATCAAAGGAACCACCGTTCGAAACGTCTGCGGGATCGCCACCGAATTCTGATCACCATAGTTCACGCTCGCACCGACATTTAGATTCTGAAACAGCGAGTCGTTGGCTGAGATAAACGGCTTCAAGTTCCAGTAAGCCGCCAAGTCCTTCGAGTCGTTCGTATCGAGGAACCCGTTTCGGTTGCCGTTAAAAATCCCGATCGCATAGTCGAAGTGTTTCTCGAAAATCGTTCCGTGCGCCATCACGCCAACATCGCGGTTCAATCCGAAGTTATTGAAGAACAATGATCGTTCCGGGTTGATCAGCGAGCCGATCGGCAACGCATAAAACTCATACGTGAACGGAGTTTTGTACCTGCCCGCTCGAATCTGTAATCGATCATCCACCAGATGAAAATTCAAATAGGCATCAAGCACGTTGACATTGTTAAAGCCGAACGCTGTTGAAAAGAAGTAGTCAATCGGCTTGGTCAGCTTTCCCTGAACGATCAACCATTCCCGAGGTAATAGGAGTGAGTCTTTGACCTCGGCACGGTCCTGCTCGCCATAGAATCGACCGTCGACTTGGGTCAGGTTTCGAATCTGCATCGTGAACTCTTCGTCCTCGGTGTAGAACTCGAATCCTTGGCCGAACCTTGCTTTCAGCGGAAGCTTGCGAGCCTTGGCGGGCATTTGCGCCCCGGTCGGCTTGGGTTGGCAGATGTCCTCGCCGGCTGCCGTCGCTGCTTGCAGCTTATGAGAGATCGGGAACCCTTCATCGGCCATCATCTCGACCTTCTCGGCCGAGGGGGTTGGCCCGGCTTCATTCATGATCGACGGGTTGGAGGAGCCTGTTCCTAACTGCTGCTTGAGGGAGGCCAGTTCCGCTTCCATCGCCTGAATCCGGGCCGCCATCTCCCCTGTCGAACCGGCCGCTGTCGAATCGACAGACCTGCCCGCGGGCGATTCCGAATCAGTCGTCGGCTCACCGCCGATCGCCATCGACGAATAAATCATCAGGCTTGCGAGCAAAAAAGCCTTGAAAGATTGAATCACGGCTTTCCCTCAAGCGTTTCCAATAAGGAGCAAATTCGACAACGCATCCACCTCTCGCGACGAGATGCGTTGCTGGTAGGATCGGCAAGAGAATCCGGAAGTATGAGATTTTCGGATTACAATGGATCCACTACTTTTGGGGGCGACAGAAGTCATACCCCCTACCGATGGTTGTATCCGAACGTTCTCCGCGTTCGCTCTGCCGAGATGGGTGACCCAGGATGACTACGAAAGAAGAGAGGACTGCGCAGGGCTCATCAGACTGCTGGATGAGGGATTCAAGGGGGGCTGGACCGCCTCGACCAGTTCGACGCGAAACTCTGTTCCCTCGCCGATCTTGCTTGAGACCGAGATTCGCCCGCCCGAGGCGGTGACGATCGACTTGCAGATGCTCAGGCCGAGCCCGGTTCCTTGACGTTGATAGCGAGCGAACTTGCCGCGGTAGAAGCGATCGAACACATGCGGAAGTTCGTCGGGCCCGATCCCCATCCCCGAATCGCGAACCACAAGAACCGCGACGCTTCGCTGGACATCTCGGCGGACTTCGACCTCGATTCTGCCTCCTAAGTCGGTGAACTTGATGGCATTGTCGACGAGATTCATGACCACTTGGCTCATGTGCCGGGCGTCCGCTTTGGCAAACACCTTTTCGCCGTTAACCAATTCAAGCTTGATAAACTTCGACTCGGCCAGCGCCTCAAACATACTGACGGTTTTCTCGGCCAGGGAAAGGAGATCGAGAACATCGGTGCTCACGCGCAAGCGATCGCTTTCCGCCTCGGCCAAGAACAATAGCTGATTGACCATGGAGGTGAGGGCGTGGGTTCGTTCCATCATGTCGCCGAGAAGCTCTTTGTACTCGGCTTCACTTCGATGATGCGAGAGAGCGTACTCGACCGATCCATGAATGGCGGCCAGCGGCGAGCGGATCTCGTGGGCGGCATTGGTCACGAAGTCTCGGTTGCTTCGAAGATACAAGCCGAGCCGATCGAGAAGATCGTTGATTTTCACAGAGAGATGGTCGATCTCGTCCCCGGCGCCGCGGATGGGCAGACGCCCCCCCAGATCGTTTTCGCGAATCCGGGCAATCGAGTCGATCATGTCTCGTAGAGGCCGAGTCGCTCGCTGGGAGAGCCAGAATCCCAGCGCCGGCGCTACCGCGAGAATGGAGATCGCAATTGGAAAAGCGATCCAATCAGCCCGCGTCATCTGCCCATCAATGGAACGAAGTGACATACCTACCTGAATCGAGTGAACCCCTTGGATGGGAGACTCGAACTTTTGCGAGACCATGCGATATTCGCCCGAGGTCCGGGGAATCGCATCAATCCCGTTGGGCTTCAATGAAATGCCGTCGGGTCGGCCACGCGATCCCCATTGTTCGTTGTTGCCGGCATTGAAAAGCTGCACGAACCAAGCGTGATGGACGTGGCTTTCTGCTTTGCGTTCGAGCACTTCCCGAGCGTCGCCTCCCACGAGTTGTTGGTCGTTCAGGGTTCGTTCGACCTCAAGCAGATCATCCAAGAGACCGTTGTCGGCCTCGCTCAACAGAGCTCGATAGAGACCGACCCGAAGCCCCAGAAGCGTGGCCGCCCCACAAAGAACAATGATCAGGCTATTCCAAAGGGTCAGCCGAAATCCGATCGACCTAGAGACCCGACTCAGGTGACTGAAGTGCATAACCCTGTCCTCGGACCGTTTGAATAAGCGAGTGAGCGAAAGGACGATCGACCTTTGTTCGCAGGCGATTGATATGGACATCGACCACGTTGGTTGTCCCTTCCCAATCCGCTTCCCAAAGATGTTCGCACAACATTTTTCGAGTTACCACTTGACCAGCAAAACGCATCAAGAATTCGAGAATGCTGAACTCCGTTGGTGATAGTTCGATTTCTTTTGCTTCCCGGTGGACGCGGCGCGTCGACAGATCCAGAGAAAGTTCGCCGACTTGCACCATCGTGCTGGGACGATTTTGTGTCCGACGTTGCACCGCCGTCAGCCGCGCGAGAAGTTCTGGAAAAGAGAACGGTTTGACGAGGTAGTCGTCGGCCCCTCGTTGCAAACCGAGAACTCTTTCCTCGACCGTTCCGAGGGCCGACAGAATGATGACGGGGGTTCGGATGCCCCGCTCGCGAACTTTATCGAGAACTTTCAATCCCTCCAAGTCGGGTAGAAGCAGATCGAGCAGAATGGCGTCCGCCGGTGTTCCGCAGGCCAATTCGGCCCCGCGTTTGCCCGTCTGCACCCATTCGCAGGTGTGATCCGCTTCGATGAGGCTCTTTTGAACATTCTTGCCGATCACAGGGTCGTCCTCAATGACGAGAACATGCATGGCGTCTTTCCCCTTTCATTCGCTTACTATCTTAACAAGACTGTTCGCATTCGGGGACATGCCGAGATAAGCGAACCTGCAATCTAACGCCGAAGTAACTCTTCAAGTGATCAGGTATCATGCCGGTAACATCCCTCTTAAAGGTCGAATTCTCCCCCCAGGGGGTGGCTTGCGGATCTCTCGAAGCGATCGAGCGGGCGGCGGCGATCCTGACGGATGGGGGACTGGTCGCCATCCCGACGGAGACGGTTTACGGGCTCGCCGGTCACGCTCTTCAGGAGAAAGCCGTCTCTTTGATCTTCCAAGCCAAGGGAAGGCCATCCTTTAATCCGCTGATCGTGCATGTGC
Organism: bacterium; assembly: GCA_019753235.1. Taxonomy (GTDB): domain Bacteria; phylum Planctomycetota; class Planctomycetia; order Kolteriales; family Kolteriaceae; genus JAIELF01. The sequence goes on along the minus strand of JAIELF010000065.1, from coordinate 16,625 downwards.
GAGATGTGTCGCAAGCGAAGGGCCTGGTGGCGGACTGGTCGGCGTCAGCAACAAAGCTGACCGAGGCGTTCTGGCCTGGACCGCTGACGATCGTTCTCCCCAAGTTGCCGGGTCTCATCCCAGATCGGGTGACTGCCGGCGGGCAGACGGTCGCGCTCCGCGTACCGAGCCATCCGGTTGCGCTTCAGCTTCTTCGAGCGATCGATTTTCCGCTAGCCGCCCCGAGCGCCAACCGAAGCGAGGCCTTGTCCCCGACGACGGCCGAGCATGTTTGGAAAAGTCTGGAAGGGCGGGTCGATCTGATTCTTGATGCCGGCCCGACTGGGCAAGGGATCGAGTCGACCGTGGTCGATTTATCCGGGCCCCCTCGAATCCTTCGCCCCGGCCCTGTTTCGTCGGCAGAGATCGAAGCGATCATTGGCCCGCTCGAGGGAAATTCGAACGAAGGTGACGAGACCCTTCGTTCGCCTGGAATGCTGGCCCGGCACTACGCTCCCCGCGCGCCGCTTCGCGTGCTGGATGATCCTGCTTCGATTCGGCAAAGCGATATCAAGAAGAAAGGTGTCGTCTGGATCGCGTTCGATGGGGAGGACAGCTTGCCGGAGGTTGCGACCATTTTCCTTCCGAAACAACCGTCGGAGTATCGCCGATCTCTCTATGCCGCTCTTCATCAGGCCGACGAAATGGGGGCGACGTTGATTCTCGTTTCCCGTCCGCCGGAAGGGCCCGATTGGGAAGGCGTCCGCGATCGGCTTTCGCGTGCGGAGTGGCGACAGTAACGATTTACTTTTGTTTCTCGGGAGGAAGAATGCCGTCGGCCTGTTCGATCTCGATTGGCACCCCTTCGGCCGGAACATCTCTGCCCGCGGTCCATAGCACGGCTTGAATGGCAAGCCGACGATAGGTCGGGTTCAAAAAGACATCGTGAAAATGCCCACAAACCATCCCAAAAGATCGGCCCCCTTGCGGCCGGGCGAAAGACCACGCGATCGGAAACTCTTCCCCTTCGAGGCGAACTTTCGCGATAGGCTCTGCTTTCTCGTGGAACCGCAATCCCAGGTAGTATTCATCGCGGAGATCGAAATCGTCACACCCCCGGGCGATGGGATGGTTCGCTCCCGCGATCAGCACCTTTGCCGGCGTGACGGCCAGTCGTGAGAATTCGAGGCTAAACCAGCCCCCCAGCGTCTCTCGCCAGCGCGGGCCGACCTCGTTGTTCGCACAACCGGTGCTCCAGTGGAGACAAACCAAGCCGACGCCTCGATCCATCAAGGCGGAAAAATCCTTGGCGGGCGGGCCGGCCAAAAAACGGGAGCCGGCATCGGCGGAGTAAGAGACCAACACGTTTGTTCGTGCCAGTACCTTCGGGTCCGTCGGCCAGCCATCGCTCACAGTCACCTCGAAGCCCGGCATCTTTCGAAGGCATTTCGCGAGCAGTTCGCATTCGAACAGGTACATGTGCGTGCCGTAAGGATGATCCACTTCTTTACCTACGAGCAATACATTGATCGGCTCGTCAGCCCGAAGCGTCATCGCCCCCACCCATAAGAAGACCACCATCGATCGACATAACCGCATGACTGCACTCTCCCCTTGATCGACCATCGCTGCCGATACGTCGATAGGACCAAGCGATAGGACCAAGCGATAGGACCAGCAATAGCAATGCGCTTTCTCGTAAGGGATCACAAGCAAGAAATGAAAGAAGGGTGTCCCCGGTCCTGGCCACCCTTCATCGATCGGTCCATCAAGGAGGATTATTGCTTCGATTGATGATGCTCTCGCATCCAGCGGATGGGATTGAGCAGCGGGTGCGGCTTCGACGTTCCGCTGGCGGCGGCGGGCGGATCAGAAGTCACGGGCTGAACATTCTGGATCGGTTGAGCAGCCCCCGCGGCGAACGTGGTGATCGGGGTACTGGTCATGACCGGTTCACTAATCGCCGTCGCGATCGGGACAGGCATCGGCGAACTCATGACGACACCGCCGGCACAACCTCCGTCGCAAATCACGGGACTATAGACGTCGGAGACGAACGAGCTCGAGCAGACAACCGGACTCGAACATCCGTAGACAGGGCTAGAAACCACCATCGGGGCCGACACCGTCTGAGCGGTTTGATCCCGACAAACGTTTCTCGCCCGGAACAGGGTATCGCAGAAGTTTGCACATCCGGTCAGACCGATCAGGCCCAGACCTAAGAATTTTCGCATGGCCATCGCTGTTTCGCACCCTCTTGCTGGGGGCCTACGCTCTTGCCAACCGGATGAGACGGTCCATCCGAGGCGAGAATCTTTTCGTTTCTTGAATTCCGAGCGAAGTCTAACCGCGAACTGGCCGACAGGCGGGAATACACTTCCTCATTCCCAAACACCAATCGTCATTTCGATACGGTTGTTCGGATCAGGCGAGATTTTCGCCGACACGCTTCGCGTCTGGCACGGTCGGCAGCTAGTTGGGAACTCGACAGCAACGGTCGGGTTGGGGATGTAGTACGCCCCCGGATGGAACATTCCGTACTCGCCCGAGTGGAGCGGCACCTTGTGACCGTTCGTGCGGCAAGTTTCGCTCGGCGAACAAGGCAGGTATTCGACCTCGACGTTCAGGCTCAAAGGGGCGACGCTCCGTACGACCTTTTGACAGTGATGTCCTTCCCCATGAGATCCTCCCTCGACGTTCCGCTCGGCTTCCCTGAGGTAAGCGCGGATCCACTCGGCGGCCGTCGGCGGGAGCATTTCGCTTCCCCAGACATTATCTGGGATTTCAGCATGTCCGGTTGCGATCGGGAGAACCCATACCCCGATGAAGAGACCCCGAAGGAAGGAATGAAACATGACGACTCGACCCCTCTCCCAAAAATCCGCAATCTGCGAAAAGCTTACGGGACAGTCCCAACCCGCAAGAGCGATGCAGAACGTTTTGTCCCAACTTTCCGCCGATACAAACGGAACGGTCGGCACCACTGGCTCGGCCGGCCCCGAGGTCGGTTCGTTCCGAAAGTCACAAACTCTTTCAGATCATGGCTCTTGGAAAACTCTCTCCAGTCGTCAGCACCCGAGCACCCAGGCGGCAATGCAAGACAACTCGAGTGATTCTCTAACCAGCCACCCTTCGGAACAGGTCGATAACTCTGCTGTCAAGCTGCGGATCAGCATGGACAAGCACCAAGAGGAATCTCCCCGCAACCCATCTCCATTCCCGCGCCGTCGCGCGGCAACGCAAGGGAACAACATCGTGGTGATTAATCATTGGGTTCGAGCGCTGGCGCTTGTCGCCGTCGGCGTCCTCGTTGGGCCTGCCGTGGCAGGTCCTCATCTGGGAATGAAACTGGCTTGCAAGCGGTACGGCGAAGCATGGAACTCTGGTAGCCGATCCGCTCTGTCGGGCCAAATCACAGGCGACTTCAATTCGGTCTTCAACCGAATGCCTGCGTCGATGTTCGCTGCCATGCCTCGCGGCGGCAGTGGCCAAGTTCTCTCGCACAGCAAAGGATCCAACAGCGGACAAGTCACTGTCTCGACCAGCCAAGGCGTCATGACCTTTGTTCTGGTGGGTAATGGCTTCAACTGGCGAGTTGCCGACATCTACAAGGCCGGCGACGACGGCGGCCGAGTCTCGCTCAAGAGCTATCTCGACGCCACCGTCACCGCCCACGAATTCGTCCGCGACCTGAAACTTCCGACCGGAACGCAGTTCTACACCAGCATCAGCCAAGGCTTCCGACAGTCGTGGCAAGACCTTTCCACGGAGGAATTGGGACTCGTTCGCGAGTTCATGGACAATGCCACTCCGGTGGGAAAGCCCTTCCTGTCCATGAATGGGAACTACGCCAACATGACGGTTCGTCTCACCGGCGACAAAACGGCTCGGTTGCAACTGATCCGAGAAGGATCGTGGAAGATCGCCGACTACGGAATCGAATCGCCGACCGTCACGATCGCCTCGTTCCGAAACTCGGTCGATACGATCGCCTCGGTCCAACGGTTCCGCAGCTTCATGGTTGACCCTGCCAACCAGTCGCCGATCGCCTTCACGAAGGAAGGAATGCTTCGGGAATCGCTGGTTCAGCTTCATCAGATCGGCTTCCTGCCGATGAACCAAAAGCCCTCGAAGATGACCTACTTCTCGATCGATCCTTCGGGCCAGAACGTCTTGATCAAGCTTGAAGATCGTCAAGTGAAGTTGATGGTGGATCGAGCCGGCCGAGGAGCCACCATCGCGAAGGTCGACGTCACGATGGGCAAAAAGACCTGGGCCGACCTCAGTCATCTGATCGCTCTGAACAATCAGATCCGCCAGGGAATCGGCCTCTTGGGTCTAGCCCAGCCGAACCTGCCGGTGACGGCGGCCTTGACCAAAACGGTTCGACCGGAAGCCAAGCCTGCCAGCGACTCCTCGACGCTGATTGCCGCCTCGGCCAAGGAGGTGGTTGCCACGCCGGTCTCGGTGCCACAACCGACCAATGCGGTCGCCCCGATCGGAACCAGCGTTCAAGAGGTCAAACCTACCATCCGGAAGACCAGCTTCTCGACGCCGGTCTACGAGTCATCGGCTAAGGTTTACCGCACCAAGGGGATCCGAAAGAACCGCTGGCGATAAGTGGTTCTGCCTACCCCGCCCAACATCCACCGCCAGCCGAGGGGGTCAAACCTCTCGGCTGCTGGCGTTTCTTGGACTTCCCAAGGATCTCGGTTCATCGCATATTCTGTGGTCGGAAGAAGGAGGTGGGCTTGATCGCCCGCCCCGGCCCAGCGAGGAATCGGACCGATGTTGACGTTACCGGACCCCTGCGACACGGCTTTTCTCACTCGGTCGCTTTCTCGGCGAATCGATTCGCCGGCGGAAGAACGCCGACGATTCCCAAGGCAATCGGTCACGGGGCCGGCCCAGCTTGTTCCCTTAACCCTTGACGGCCCAGACTTTTCTCGTTCGCTGGAGGCGGAACTTCAAGACATCGCGCGGGGCGGGGCAGCCGTGACGGCCCAGACGCCCCCCTTGGGGCCGCACTGGGCGATCGTCATCCCGCAATCGGCCGGCAACCTCATCATGGAGATTGCGATTCGCGACTTACGGCGATTAACCGGCGATGCTCCGTCCAAAATGAGCTCCCCCTTTCGCATCGCCTGTCAGTTCACTCGACGAATTCGGATGGCCAGTTGATGACCGACAGCAAAACGAATCTTCGCCACCTGCAGGTCGCTCCCCTAGCGACCATCGACGCTCGACGGATTTGCTTCATCAAACCGAGCGCCCTGGGGGATGTTGTTCAGGCCATCCCCGTTGTCCATGCCATCAAGTACCGATTCCCGGCCGCTTCCATTACCTGGGTCATCAACGATCATTTGGCCCCCTTGATCGAGAAAACCGGGCTCGTTGATGATGTGATTCGTTTTGAACGGCATCGCCTATCATCGATTCATTCCTCTAGCCGACAGGCCCTGGCTCAATTGACGAAGTCCCTGGCAGGGTATCGCTTCGATCTGGCGATCGATCTGCAGGGGCTTCTGCGGAGCGCGATGCTCGGCTTGGCGACCCGGGCCCCTGTTCGGATCGGCTTGGCGTCGGCTCGTGAGGGGTCGGCCTTGACCTACACGCACCTCGCCCAGGACGGTCCTTTTGAAACCAACGCTGTCGAACGCTATTGGAGCGTCGCTCGCCTCTTGGGGGCAGGGGGACTGGAGAGGTCGTTCTCGTTGAACCTGTCGACGGCAGAACAGGCCTGGGCGATCGATCAACTTGTCCGCTACCCCAAGCCCTGGCTTGCCGTTCACCCAGGAGCCAAGTGGATCACCAAGCGTTTCCCTGCCGAGAAGTTCGGCCAAGCCGCCGGTCAATGGTCCAGGCAAACGGGCGGCACCGTCGTCATCGTTGGAACCGGCGATGATCGACCGCTGGCCCAGACGATGAAAGAGACACTTATCGGCCAGCCGACGCTTGATCTATTGGGGAAAACATCGCTTCGGCAACTGGCGGCCGTGCTCGATCAAGTCGATCGGCTGTTGACCAACGATACCGGCCCCATGCATTTGGCCGCCGCCGTCGGAACGCCAACCGTCTCCGTCTTCACTTGCACGTCGCCGATACGCTCGGGGCCGTTCGGCGAGGGACATCGTCTCTATCAGACCAGCGTCCCTTGCCGAGCCAGTTACAAGAAAGAGTGCGACCACTTTAGCTGCATGAAACAGCTATCGGCCGATGGCCTGGTCCCTTTGCTCGATGCGGCCGGCAAAGAGCTTTCGCCCGTTCGAGCGGCATAGCAATCTCTCTTTTTGCACTCATCTTGCTTGATGGCCGGCCCCGCTTGCCGACCGGGGCCATGTTCAAACAATAGGATTCGAAAACCATTCGCCCTGACGCCCCTGACGCAGACCATCCCGCGCGAATTGTTTCGCCAGTCGGGATAGGTTGTGTTGGCCGGCCGCTCTCGTGAGGAGATACCGCTTATGGCATTGCCTTTGAGTTCGATCAATCATTTGGCTCGCGAGGTTGCCGATGTCGATCGATCGGTCGAGTTCTATCAGAACGTGCTTGGGTTTCGGACGATTCGCAGGCCGGCGTTCCATTTTCGGGGGGCCTGGCTCTTTGGTTACGGCGTGCAGTTGCACATCATCGAAGGAAATGTCCCAGCGCCAGGGCCGGCGATATCGCCTCGCGTGGATCATGTCGCTTTTCACACCAACGACATCGACGGGGTCGAGTCGGCTCTTCGCGAGTTGAAGATCAACTACCTTCGCAACGTGCAGGGGCCGACCGGCATGATTCAAATTTTCTTTCTCGATCCCGACGGGAATCATATCGAGATCGCCCATTACCCCGTTCATCCGGATGTCGGATGACCAGGATCATTCATGGAGCCCTTTCGACAACAGGCGAGTTTCAAAGTAGGAGAGGATCAAGAATGGCTTTCAATGCTGCCGAGCAAGAGATTTTGGACCTAACCCATCAGTTACTTCGCTCGATTGCCGAGGCCGACTGGGAAGCGTACGAATCCCTTTGCGACACATCATTGACCTGCTTCGAGCCGGAAGCGCGGGGGCAACTCGTGCAAGGACTCGCCTTTCATCGCTTCTACTTTCAATGGGGAGCAGCAAAGAAAGGACACGAAACAACTATTTGCAGTCCCAGCATTCGTGTTTCGGGAGACTTGGCGTTGATCGCGTACATTCGCCTCAATCAGCGAATCACGGCCGAGAACTCTCCGAAAGAGACGGCCGTCGAAGAGACAAGGGTATGGCAGCGGATCGCGGGCAAATGGCGGCACGTTCACTTTCATCGCTCACCGTTGGGCTAACATGCCATTGCCATTACGAGAACGATTTCTTTCACAGGGTTGGGGCCACACCTTTGTCATCGAACATCGACGGAACGGGCGGAATCGGCCAGCCTATTTTCTCTCTAGCCAATCCGTAGGATAAACCATCAAGGACCAGACGCAGCGAACTGGGCCGGTCAGAGTTTTGAGCAACTTTATGGGTCAAGATATTTCTCGAGTTCTCGAGGGCTGGGACTTCGATCCGCACGAACTCAATGTGCGCATCATCACCGGCCTGGATGGAAAATCAAAAATCCAGATGCGTATCGATCTGGGCTTGCTGCAGATGTGCATCGACGGTCGACCTGATGGACAGCGTCCTCATTCCTGCGACAGCGTTCTCGATCACTACATGAAGGAAGCGAAAGAGTACGGCCAAGGGTATTCCCTCTCGACCGAAGCGATGGAAGACCTCTTTCGCGAAGGTTTGCAGTTCTACCATCGATACCTCTGCTTGTTCCACCTAGGCGAATACGAACTGGTCGTGCGCGATACCGATCGGAACCTGGGCATGTTTCGTTTTGTTCTCGACCATGCCCGCAAGCGGCGCGATCAATGGCGATTCGACCAGTACCGTCCTTATGTCTTGATGATGAATACGCGAGCCAAAGCGATGCTTTCGCTCGAGAACCAGAAGCCCGCGCGGGCCGTCAAAGACATCGAGTCGGGATGCACACGGATTCGCGAGTTCCTCGATCACTATGGCCGATCGACGGAAGAATGTTTCGAACTAGACTTTCTTGATCGCTGGGCAGAGGAGCTTCGCCAGTCGGGCAAGAAGGGGGATCCGGAGAAAGCCGCCGCTCCCGAGCAGACGCCGCCCCCCGTGGTCGAGCCCGCTCCACGCGACCGGGACAACGATCTGATTTCGCTTCGCAAAGTGCTCGATCAGCTCATCGATCGAGAAGAGTACGAGTCGGCGGCCGTCGTCCGCGACCAGATTAAGCGAATCGAACAAGGTCAGCGCGACAACGTGTAGCTTGTGATCCCACGGCGTCCTCGGCCGAGGACAAAGCCTTCTCCCTTCATTTCATCTCTTGGCAGTCCTCGCTTTGGATGTCATGATCGAAGATCGTCGCCGGCAGGAGAGTCATTCATTGTTCGAACTATCGCCCCGATTGACATTGTTGCCCACCGTGCATGGAAGCCTCGATTTCGCACAGATCATTCGCGATAGACTCTTAGCAAGCCGGGTCGATTGCTTAGCGGTCCCTCTCCCCAACTCGTGGGTCGAAACTGTTGTCGGCGCGGTAGCCGACCTGCCGGCACCTTCGGTGGTACTCAGCCGATCGACATCGGCGTCGGGCAAATCCTACGCCTCTTTCGTACCGGTCGATCCTTGTCAGCCGGTGATTGCCGCCATCCGATGGGCCATGGCAAGCCGAATCCCGATTCACGGCATCGAACGCGAATCCGCCGACTATCAGCCGGTCTACTTGTCGCTACCAGACCCTTATGCTCTACGAGGTCTTTCGGTCGAACAGTTCACGACGGCTCTCCTTCCTTTTCTGCCTCGGCCGGCCAAAGAGAGTGAGCAAGATCGTCGGTGCCGACAGGCCGCGTTCGAGCTTCATCGCCTGGAGCTGGACTACGAAAATGTTGTCGCGATATCGAGCATGATCGATCTCCCTTGGATCCGCGAGGCCTATCGTGAACGCCTCGACTATCCCGGCCACGATGAACCAACGCCGCTCGAACGGTATCGCGTCGCCAGCGAATCGCTTTACTTCCTCTTCGATGAGTTACCCTTCGTCGTGGGGCTCTTTGAGCGAGCGCGACGAACGCTTGACTCCACCGAGTCCCTATCCATTGATGCGATGAAGGAACTTCTTCTGGTCGCGCGCGAGCGGTGGTCGTTGTCTCGGGCCGAGTCCACTCTTTGGCTGACACCGAAACTGCTGCAGACCTACTTGAATTACGTTCGAAACCTGACCCTAGTCGATCGCCGACTGAGCCCCGATCTTTATTCGTTGGTCGTGGCGGCTAAACAGGTTGCCGGCGACCGATTCGGATGGGCGGTTCTCGATACTGCTCGTGATTACGGCATCGAGTTTGCCAACCTCGAAGAACTCCCTCCCCTGATGATGGGTTGGCAGGAAGCAGTCCTTCCCGAGCACGGCCTGATGCCGATGCGATCTCGGCTTCCCGGCGTCCCGCGTGTATGGAGGAGTTGCAAGCTTGTCCCCGAGCCTCCCCCCAAGCCCAAGGTCCCCAAAGAAGGGTTCACTTGGAATCCGTTTTTGCAGTGCTCCTGGCCTCCCGAGGACGCGCGGATCGAAAGCTTTCACACGCATGTTCGTCAACAAGCCCGCAATATGCTCAGTTCGGATCTCGCGCGGACGGAAAAGTTCACGACGTCGATCAAGGATGGGATCGACATGCGCGAGACCCTTCGCCATTGGCATCAAGGGGATCTCTACGTCAAAGAGATTCCCCCCGTTCGCGGTCAGATTGAAGTGGTTATCTTTCTTTTCGACGTCCCGGCCGACCCGGCCGTCTATCCTTGGCGAACGACATGGTTGTCCGAGCATGGAGAGGAATCGACGATCGGCCTATTCGCGACCGACTATCGACAGGAAATCATCGGTCCCAACATCGGCCGAGCCCGGTACGGAGGGATCTTCTTCATCTTCCCACCGCGCCCGATCCCCGATATCTGGACCGATCCACGAATCTTGATCGGTGCCGACCCCGAGGAGGGACTGGAAGACCGTCTTCTCCGCGCCGCCCTTTTTCACAGTCAACAACGTCATGTCGCGGTCGTTTCGCCGGTCCCTATCCAGACCCGTTGGCGACGACTGGCTCGGAAATTTGGCAAGAAACTGGTCCATCTCCCGCTTTCCCGGTTTTCGAGTCGGACCATTGACGCGGTCCGGACGGTTCACGTCCTGGGAGGTCAAGAAATCCGCTCGTACGCATCCCGTTTCATCCTGGGTGGAGAATAGTGGTCGCGGACGGGAAGATTTCACCTATAAACGAAGTGGTATACGGATACCATAATGTGTGACGTCTGTCGGAGCTTGCCTTTCGTGGTATATTGATCCATGGTCGCTCGTTGGCAAGCCGTTGGCAAGCGAGTGATTGGCCGTGACACATCCTGGAAATTGCACTTCACGTCCAAGGTTGCGTCTGTGTTGCCGAAATGTTAGGCAGGCCAATGTGTGTAAAGCAGAATTGTGTTAAGCATTTATCCAGCAAGGTTTAGGACCGATTTAAGTGTCAACAGCCCGAGAGGACGCCAAAAAGCTGATCGACTTGGGGCTGGTGGGCCGGGAAGAGGTCACCGCAGCGCTCGACTTCGTTGGAGAGGGTACCGGCAAGGATCTCATCGGTCTGCTGGAACGTAGACAGCTCCTCACGCCGTTTCAAATTCAAAAACTCGATGCCGGCGAAACGACCGGCTTTTTTGCGGGCCCATACAAGCTGCTTTATCTCATCGCGGCGGGGACCTTCGCCCGGGTCTTTCGCTCGATCGACCCCACCACGAACAGCGTGGTCGCGGTCAAGATCTTGAAGGGCAAGCACGCCGCCGATCCGGAAACGGTCAAACTGTTTCACCGCGAAGGTGAAATCACCGAGAACCTGGTCCATCCAAACATCACACGCACGCTAGAGGTCGGGACCGACGGCGTGACGGGTCAGCACTACATCGCGATGGAATTTGTGGAAGGGGGAAACCTTCGGGAGTTCATCAAGATCCGCAAGAAGATCACGGCGGAGGAATTGATTCGGCTCGCCAAACAGATGGTCGATGGACTTCGCTACGCCCATTCGAAGGGGATCACGCACCGCGACATCAAGCCGACGAACATCCTCATCTCGGCAGCCGGCGACATCAAATGGGTCGACTTCGGCCTGGGGGGAGCGGCCGACGACCCGAAGAAGTCAACCGCTCGCGAGCAAAGAACCATCGATTACGCAGGACTAGAGAAGCAGACCGGCGTTCCTAAGGGTGATTTTCGCAGCGACATTTTCTTCCTTGGCATTGTCTTCTATGAGTTGCTCACGGGGGATCATCCGCTGGGGGACCGCGATCGTGACTCTCGCCAAGTACAGCGGTTCGACTCGATCACACCTCTCTCTCGTGTCGATGGAGTTCCTTACGATCTCGCGGTGGTCATCGATCGAATGACGGCGTACCGACCCGAGGCACGTTATCAAGATTATGATTCGATCTTGAACGATCTTGAAAAGATCAAGCTCATCACGCCGATCTCGCCGCAACTCTTGCAAGCGGGCCAAAGCCTACCGAGAGTGGTCGTCATTCACCATAGTCCCAAGGTCCAAGAGATCCTCAAAGGGAAGCTGACTCGGCGCGGATTTCAGTCCATGGTGACGGCCGATATCGGAAGGGCTGCTGCCCTCTGCAAATTCAAGCCTGCCGACTGCATCATCATCGATTTGGATACGACGGGCCGAGAGGGAGTCGAACATTACGCGACCATGTTTCGAACAGGGGCGGCTCGATCAGCGGTGTTTCTCGTGACAGCTGGTCAGGAGAAGTGGCTTGCGGGGCTCGATACCGAATACCTCTTGACGCTGGGCAAACCGCTCGTGTTGGGGCCGGTCTACAAAGCCGTTCGCGCGCTCGTCGAAAAGCTTGGCATCCAGACGCATGCGATGGACGATTGATCTTCAAAGCCAGCTTTCCTGATTCTCATCCCGACTATTCATCCAGACGACACTTCGCTCTTTCGTCCTCAGGGATTTCGTGATGGCGCCATCGATGACGCCGAGATCGGTTGCTTTTACAACAATAGGCAGTAACAGCACCAGCAACCGCGGGGGAGGCGATCACTCTTGCCAGACCAATTGCGACTCCTTCTAGGTGAAGACGTCATCGCTCAGCGTGTCGCCGAGCTTGGCCAGAAGATCGCGCGCGATTATCGATCCTCTTCGCAGGTACTGTTTGTCGGCGTTCTCAACGGAGCGTTCATTTTCCTGGCTGACATCGTTCGCCAGCTTGATTTCCCGCACGCGATCGATTTCCTTCGCGTGGCCAGCTACGGGGCGAGCACCGAAACGACCGGTGCCGTACAGATTCGAAAGGATCTGGAAATCTCCGCCAGCGATCGGCATCTGGTGATCATCGAGGACATCGTCGATACGGGCCTGACTCTTTCGTTTCTGCTGGGGCATCTAGCGGGAAGCCGTCCTCGGTCGATCGAAGTCTGTACTTTGCTCGATAAGCCGTCCCGCCGACAGGTGGATCTCGTCCCCAAATATGTCGGCTTTACGATCCCCAATGAGTTCGTCGTCGGTTACGGCATGGACTATAACGAGAAGTATCGGCACCTGGCCGGCATCCATGTCTGCGTGCCCGACCCGACGGAGGGGATCCGCGTCCCTTGAATATCCGCGGTCCAGACGCGATCGACGCGGCACTGTTGGGATCGATTGGCCGATGGAAGATGAAATCTCACCCGAAGACGACTTTCTCGACGAGGAAGATCTCGACGCTTCCGACCCGGTGGCCGAACCACAGGCAGACATCACCGAAACCGGCTCAACGGAAGTTTTCGCCCAGGCGATCGAACTCTGGGTCAACAAGTCTTTCACGGAACCACCCCGGCTCGATCAGTACATTGCCGCCCGCCAAGGAGATCTGAGCCGAGCCGCCGTCCAGCGATTGATCGATGAGGGGAACGTTCAGGTCAATCAAAAGCCGACAAAAGCGAGTTACCGGGTTCAAACGGGGGATTGCATCTCGGTTCGGGTCGCGGTTCGTCGCTCGTTGACGCTTGAGCCCGAAGAGATTCCTTTGAACATCCTCTATGAGGACGAGTCGCTTGTTGTGATCAATAAGCCGGCCGACATGATCGTTCATCCCGGCCGAGGCATCGCCAATTGGCGAGGGACGCTTGCCAACGCGCTCCTCTTCCATTTTCAACATCTGAGCCGGGCAGGGGGTGATATCCGCCCCGGGATCGTTCATCGACTCGATCGCGACACGACCGGCGTCATCGTCGTGGCCAAGAACGATCAAGTTCATCAACATCTTGGAATGCAGTTCGAGACTCGCAAGGTAGTGAAGGAATACATCGCGCTGTGTTACGGGGTTCCTGATCGCCAGAGTGACTACGTCGAGAAGCGGATCGGCCATCATCCTTCGATTCGAGAGAAGATGGCGATTCGCGAGGATCCCCGATTCGGAAAAGTCGCGGTAACCTTCTACGAGACGGCCGAGAAGTTTGCCGGCTACAGTTACATTCGGCTTCGGCCTCAGACGGGGCGAACGCATCAGCTTCGTGTTCACATGACCCATATCGGCTGTCCGCTGATTGCTGATCGGCCCTATTCAGGCCGGGCCGAAATGAGGCTCTCCGAGTTGACGCCCGAGTTTCCCGAAAACCCTGTTTTGATCAATCGCCAGGCATTGCACGCGCATCGGCTTCGCTTCTTTCACCCGGTCAAAAAGCAAGTGATGGACTTCACTGCCGACTTCCCCGACGACATCACCCACACCCTGGCCGCCCTCCGAGAGTACGCCCCCGCCAAATGAACCTGTTGCCTCCTCCCTCAGCCATGGGCCCCAATGTACCGAGGACACGGTAGCGTGCTGACCCATACAAAGGTGTTTCCGGCGGCCGATTCCCGCCGTCACAGGTCCTCCCTACCATGGCGGAGACTGATGTGATGTCGAGATCGAAGAACCGCGATCCCGGGGGGATGTTGTTCTGAGTTCCCTTCGATTCGATCGATGATGACTTTCGGAAAGTAAAAGATGCCGATCGATGTGTTGATGCTGCAACTGGGAACGCCGACGGAGCCAACCGCGAAGGGTCTGCGCCCGTACCTTCGGCAATTCCTTAGCGACCCGCGAGTCATCGAAGCACCGGCCATCGTGCGATGGATGCTCGTCAATCTGATCATCGTCCCATTTCGTTCGCCAAAATCGGCCGAGAAATACAAGCGTATCTGGGATGATAAAACAGGATCGCCTCTTCTTTCCATCACCCGATCGCAGCAGCAGGCCCTTGCCGAGAAACTCGGGCCCGACTACCGCGTTTCCTTTGCGATGCGCTATGGGGAGCCCTCGGTCGCGAAGGTCGTCGATGAGCTGATGAAGAAAAAAAGCCAGAGGATGATCATCCTGCCGATGTTCCCACAGTACTCGGCCACGACCACGGCCAGCGGCCTCGACGCGATTTTTCAGACACTGCAGAAGTATCGCGTGGTGCCGGCCCTGCGCGTGATTCGCGATTATCACGACGATCCCGACTACCTGGATGCGATCACCAACATGATCAAGCATCACCGGGATAAAGCGATTGCGGATGGGAAACAACCGGAGATGTATCTGATCAGTTTTCACGGCATCCCGATCAATTACATCAAGCGCGGCGACCCGTACATGCGACAGTCAGCGATCACGGGCAAAGCGATCGCGAAAAGGATGGGTTGGAAGAAGGGGGACTGGAAACTGGTTTTCCAATCCAGGCTGGGGGGGCAAAAGTGGCTTACTCCGTATACCGATGAAACGCTCAAGTCCCTGGGTCGGCAAGGCGTGAAGCGGGTCCTTGTGGCTCAGCCTGGTTTCACGGCCGATTGTTTGGAAACCATCGACGAGATCGGCTACGAAGGACAAGAGGAATTTGAAGAGACGGGGGGCGAAGAGTTGATTCGGGTTCCCTGTGCCAACGACGACCCTGGTTTTATCGAAGCCCTTGCCAACATCGTACGTCGAGAATCATTCGGATGGATATAGCCGACCAAACGACCGCGCCGCTGCTCACTCGCTTGCTCCGAGGAGAGCCGGTCGAGCGAACGCCGGTTTGGGCGATGCGCCAAGCGGGCCGATGGGATCCCGAGTTTCGAAGACTTCGTGCGAACAAGAGTTTTTTCGAGTTCAGCGAGAACGCTCCACTCGCTGCCGAGGCGTCGCTGGCTCCTCGTCGATTCGGCGTTGATGCCATCATTCTTTTTTACGACATCACGACGCTTGCGGTCTCGATGGGTCAACCTTTTGAACTGGTGCCGACAAAGGGACCTGTCCCCGGAACACCGATTCGATCGATGGCCGACGTCGCCCACCTCTCGGCCGATCCAGACCCGTCGCGCTATCAGCATGTGCTGGACATCTTCGATATTGTTTCGCGTGCCGTTGCGGGCGAGCTTTCGGTTCTCGTTTTTGCGGGGGCACCTTTCACCATGGCGGCGTATCAGACGGGCATCGGCCGAGATCTGACGCGACTACGCCAGTTCATCATCGAGAACCCTGCTGTTTGGCAAGCTCTGCTGGAAAAGACCGCCCGCGCGACCGTTTCGTTTTTGCGGGTATTGATGGGGAAGGGGGCGGCCTGCTTTCAACTCTTTGATTCGTGGGCCGGTGGTTTATCTCTGGATGAGTACCTCTCTTATTGTCAGCCTTTTCACGAGCAGATCTTTCGCGAGGTTTCGGGTCCATCGATCCTTTTTGTGAAGGACCTTCCATTCATTGATGAAGCAGCCCGGTCGGGTTGTCAGGTGCTGAGTCTGGGGGTCGGCCATTCGCTTTCTGCGATCAAAGCACGACATCCCAAGCTGATGGTTCAAGGAAATGTCGATCACATGATGCTGATCGATCAGGAGCCCGACGACGTTCGCCGGGCAACCCGTGCTTGCCTGAAAGAGGGACAAGGAGAGCGGCATATTCTCAATCTGGACCACGGGATGGATCCGAATGCGCGGGTGGAGAATTTTGCCGCGTTCGTCGATGCCGTCAAATCGATCTAGCTTCGTTTGGGCTCCTCCGTAAGCTAAGACTCGGCGACGTAGGACGACCCCCATGCTTCGGGTCGAAGGGCGCTTCGATGATTCCAGTCACCCACCACACCAGTGCCGACCTTCCCCGGAGTCGGTCTGAAACCGAACGGGCGTATCTTGCCCCGACGAACACGTTGACCGGTTTTCGTGTTCTGGGAACAGGTAGCTATGTTCCCGATTTGGTCGTCACGAATGCTGACCTCAAAGAGAGACTCGGTTTCGACGATACCTGGATCGTTCAAAGAACGGGCATTCGAGAGCGGCGACAAGTCTCGCCTGAGATGGCTACCAGCGATCTCTGTTACGAGGCAGCTCGGCGATGCATCGATTCGAGCGGCGTCGATAAGGACGAGATCGATCTTGTTATTGTCGCCACCTTTTCTCCCGATATGGCTTTTCCGGCGACCGCGTGCTTGCTGCAAGATCGGCTCGAGCTTCGCTGCGGCGCATTCGACTTGCAGGCGGCGTGTGCGGGATTTGTCTATGCCTTGGCCGTCGGCGCGAATTTTGTCAAAGCGGGATCCTCCAAACGATGCCTCGTGGTCGGCGGCGATGCGAATAGCCGAAT
>JAIELF010000068.1 GCA_019753235.1 bacterium | reverse complement strand
ATCCTGGTCTCGCGATTCCTTCCGCCGACGCATACCCATACCGACCAACCCTCCATGACTTCGACCGTCGGAGAGAAGACCATCAAACCCAGAACAAAGTGTCAGGGTAAATCAACGGGCTGCTAGGTACATCAGATACCAAAGTCCCAAGAAAGGGAGCAGCGAATTGGTGAGCTGCCAGCAGCCTTTCAGTAGGCTGGAACGTTTGTACTTGGCGACGGTCCGTGACCAGTCAGCCGCCGAAATCTCTGGCTCGGACGACGTTGCCATGGTGTTGTGAATGATCATTCGGATCGATCTGTTTTCCAAGGGGCCCGACCCCGTTGGAACCAATATTCCTTGATGCACTGCCTCGTGATGCTAAACGTAACCGAAATTGCGGTCGGCATACTCTCGAGGCTGGCGGGAATGAATGTCTTCATGGAACGCAGACGAGTCAATGGAACTTACTGATTAAGTTAATTGCCCCATCTGCTCGGCCATTGATCCCCGGGAGCTCAAAAACCCGGCTCAAACCGGCCATTGCAACGTGATCGTGGCTTCATGTTGTGGTTGCCGAGTCGCATCCGTGGACGAGGGGGCGAATGGCTGCGGGCCAGACAATCCAAGGCCAATCGCGGTCGGTACATCGCCCGAAGTACGGAAACATCCGAATACAGCCCGCGCATGAGGGCGTGACATTGGCCGTAGTGGTCGCCCCTGTCGGTTCGTCATTGGGCAGTTGGCTATGTGCCCTCAGTCGACTTCACCGAGGAAGGATAAGTGAGGTTGTCTGTCGAGTTAAAGCGTCAAGCTGGCGCAGGCCTGCTACTCAGCCTGTTGGGCCATTTCCGAACCAGCTCGCGTGGACAGGGCGGCAAGGACGGAGAGTGACGTTGAATCGCTCAGGAAGCGAACCGAGCCATCGGCGAAGGCAAAGTTACATCCGCCTACATGGCTACTGCCGTAAGCCGAGACCCGACGATCGACGTATGACTGGAACTGACTAAAGGAATCGGCGGGCGGGTTTTGACCGGATCGTTGGGCGTAAGTGAATCCGAGTCGATAATTGATCGGCACCTCTGCGCTCATCGTCACGTGGCCGATCATCTTTCGACTTGTGGATGCGCCCCACCAGCCCCATTCGTCGAGCGGTTCTCCCCACCCGGCTGCGTTAAAGGTCTTGTAATTCGGATCGTCATGAGATCGCTCACCGAATAGGAGCGTGTGGCTAACTCCATCCATGATGTCCGTCGGCCTGATCGGCTCTTGATTCGCTTTCGGTTCAGACGCTTCGCCGGTGGTAAAGAATACCCCGTCCGTTTTGGATTGAGTTGGGAAATAGGATTTCGTGCCGCCGTTGCCACCATAACTGCTCAGACCGTAGTGCCAATCGCGGCTGGTAATGACTACGGGATTGCGCGCGATGCGATCGGCAGGACAAAGGAGAATCGGCAAAACGACGGCCGTGTTCGACCGGCTTCCCTTGTTTGCGTTGTTGATGGGATCGTTGTAATCCCATTCGATCAGGACATTGTTCTGTTCAAGATGCGGAAGCAGGCGGGCGAAGAGCGGAATTCCTCGATACGCCACGGAGGAACTGAAAAACCACTGCTCGATGCCGGCCGGGTATCGGTCATGGGTACTAACAAAGCCGGCGTTGCCGATGGCCAGTTGTCTCAAATGATTGGCGCACTGCGTTCGTTGCGTCGCCAGATGCGCGGCGTGAATCGCCGGGAGCAAGATGGCCGCCAGTCCACCGATGACCGTGATGACGACCAAGACTTCAACGAGAGTGAAGCCTTGGTCGCGATGCCTCCGAGGCTGGCGCATTCGACTTTACCTCATGGTCGTTGGTGCAACCGCGAGCGAATGCCCACGCCAAAAGCAATCATCCCCGCGACACCCATGAGGGTTACCACGGATGCTTCCGGTACAACCGAATAGGTCACTTGCAGCACGGGAGGAACAGACCCTTCTCGACTGGTGAAACGCTTCGCCGTTTGTCCTCGACTCTCATCGCCAATCAAGATCCAACCAAAGTTGCTGGCCGGGTTATCGAGCCAGAATTGGACGTCATCAATCATCAGCGGATTGGTGCTGCTGGACCAGGAGAAGAGCTGTCCACCTCCCAGGTCGTCGAAGATGACTGCCGACCCGCTAGAGAGGGAGGTGAAGTCTCCGCCAGGTGTGGTCCATATAGGACTTGTGTTCGGGCTGGAGGCATTGAAAAACGTATACAGCCAAGTCGCATCACCATTGGTTGCAAGTGCACCTTGCCCGCCGTTCTGGAATGACGTGCCTTCTCCCCAATTCGTCAGGACGCGGTGTAGGTTGACCGTGGGATCGCCGTTCAATCCCTGCACGTCACGCATCGACAGGACAACATCAGTGATGATCGAGCCGGTGGGAATTTGGCTAGCGATGTCGAAAGCGAGAAGTCCTCGCCGAATGCTGATTGTGGCCGGCCCAGATCCATCCTGGTTCGTTCGGCCAACGGTCATGTCTCCCAGGCCATTGCTTCGCTGCTGGGAAGGATCGACTTGCTGAAAGAGCGTATTGTCCTTGGAGGGGACGAACTGCGCGACTTCCGCCCGCAGAATGGGAGCCAGCAACGAAAGAAGGGGGACGGTTAGAAGAAACGAACGAAGCATGGCGAGGACCTTTCTTGGCGGATTCGATCGAGGATTCTTCCTGCCCATGTAGAATGGACACCATCGTAGCAATAAGATGCTAGTATCATGACAAACGAGTTTCAACCGAATTTCGTTCGCAGCAAACGTCTCGCCGCAAGTTGGTCTCAGCAGGAGCTGGCAAACCGGACGGGACTATCTCGCGCGGGCGTTGGCGCTATTGAAGCGGGTCGGCTCGCACCATCCGTTCATGCCGCCCTGGCCTTGGCGCGTGCCCTCGATTCAACTGTCGAAGAACTCTTCGGATCGCCAAGCGCGCAGCCCGACAAGATCACCTGGGGAATTACGCCAAACACGGCGAACCCCCGCTTTTGGTACGCGCGAGTGAAGGACGCGGTGCTCGCCTACCCGGTGTCCGAGGAAACAACTCAGCTTGACTGGCATGACTCCATCGATGAGAGGGTTCAACTTTCAGCGGCGGACCAGGAGAAGGCGGACCAGACGCTGGTCATGGCTGGTTGCGACCCGGCGGCAAGCCTGCTGGCACTCGAGTACCAACGGCAATTTCAGTTTCGCATGATTCTCCTACGGCGAAACAGTCAAGAGTCCCTCGATTTACTCGCCGATGGAAAGGTCCACGTCGCTGGGATGCACTTCGGCGGCGGGACGGAACGCTCCGCCAATCGCCGCGCTGCAAGGGGCCGACTCGGCAAAAATGCGAAATTGGTTCATGTCGCGACCTGGGAAGAGGGGATTGCCGTTCATCCTTCGGTCGACGCATCGAATGTGACAAGTCTGTTGCGAAGCCGGGTTCGCTGGATCGGACGCGAAGAAGGTTCAGGCGCAAGACAACTTCAGAACGAGATCCTTGGCGGGACGGAGACTCCGAAGCATGTTGCTCATGACCATCGCATGGTCGCCAGTGCGATCAAGAGTAACTGGGCAGAAGCCGGCCCGTGCGTGCGATTAGTCAGCGAAGAATCGGGGCTTCGCTTCCTCAGTGTTCACCGGAAGAATTATGACTTCTGCTTTCACGCGGAGATGGCAGCCGATCCGCGCATCTCGGCGCTCTTGGCAACACTCCGGTCACGGCGATTCCGAATCAAGCTCGCCGAGCTTCCAGGTTATCGAACCGATCAGACGGGAGAGGTAGCGTCTTAGATGACAACAAGAATTGCTAGGTGGATCATTCCCATCTCATGCGTTCTGCTCCCCCTCGGATGCGCGGAGACTTCAACGCCATCCAATCATCCGACCTCAGCAACAATCCGCTGCGCGGTGATCGGTGGCATGATGGACACGGGGTTTTGGCAAGGAGTCACGGAGCGTTTTACGCAGCAAACAGGCATCGCTGTGGAAGTTGTCGCGGTGGGCCCAAAGCACATCATTGCGGGACCGTTCGAACGCGGTGAAGCGGACCTCATCACCATGCATGCCTGCGACACCATCATCAATCTTGTCGCCGACGGGCACGGAATCGACCCTCAGCCCTGGGCGCGAAACGATCTCCTCCTCGTCGGACCAAAGAATGATCCCGCTCAAATCAAAGGAGAACCAGACGCCGTGGCCGCGCTTCGAAAAATCATCCATGCGAAAGCCAAATTCCTGGTTCATCAGAGCCTGGGCACGAACGAAGTTCTTCACGATCTTTTGGCCAAGGGAGAACTGGAACTCAACCCGGACGCCACGATCTCGCTTCCCATCGATCGCCATCGCACCCTTCTCAAGCGTGCCGCTTCCGAACAGGCCTACACCATCGTTGGTCGAATCCCCTTCTTGAATGGAAAGATTCCAAATGATGGCCTTGAGATCATGGTGCGCGACGACCCCCGCATGCGACGTCCCTATGTCGTAGTGGTTCGGACTTCTCGCGGGTCGACCGACTTGGCACAGCAGTCCGCACTCAAGTTAGCCGCGTTCTTAAAAAGTGCGGAGTCCCAAGCGTGGATCAAGACGTTTGGCGCAGGGGTTCTTGACGATCGACCATTGTTCTTCCCGGTCTCAGCGGCGAAGTAAGAGGCGTTGCCGCCAGGAGGGAACGGTAGTCTCATCGAACGGCTTGACGATCAATTGCCGCTTGCATGCCTCGGTGGTCACGACCGAAAACGGCAACCACGATGACCTTGGTGTGTGTCAACAACTGGAGGTGGTTGGCAGTTTAGCCGCTTCCGCTCTGTCGTGAGCGTTCAACAACGGGACAAAACACAGTCCATTCGGTCCGTCACCGCGGTCGCGGGACGTCCGCTGGGACAAGAATGACCCAACTTGAGCCGTTGAGGTGAGCATTCTCATCGATAACGGCAGCAAACCGAACCCGACGGTGGTTCGAAAAAATGGACCGACTGAAAACCAGTCGGTATCGTGTTGCCAATGGTGGCACACGGGAGTCATCTGGGAAAGGTCGGGTAATCTCCTCGAAGCCGGAATTCGAGAATCGCGAGTTCTCCTGGGGGCAAGGTGATTGTGACCTCCGTGCCATTATGAATTTCGCAGACGCGATCATTCTTAATGTCCTTCACGGTTTGGACTCGTGAAAGCCCGTTGAAACGAACATTCACCGTCTTGGATTTAGCAGGATCGACTTTCGGCTTTTGTCTCGGCTCTTTCGTCACACCCTCGTTATTTATTAACGTCACGAAAACGCTGCCGGTTTTGATGTTTACTAGGTATTCCACACCGGGTGAGATCGTCACGGGCAGATACTTGAGCAGATCTTCATAAAAGATCGCCTTGAGCGCCGCCACCTGATAGTCCGGCCCGTAAAGAATAGCTCGACCCTTTCTGCTCTTGATCTCTTGCCGAGGGGAGCCGTCGGCCAATTTCGCGAGATCGGGAAAACTTGGCAGGTAGAGCGAGTTAAGAATCAATGTGCCACCTTGATACATGTAGTTCGTGAACCGCGCAAGTTCCGCCGGCGATAACCGGATGTTTCCGGAAAGGACCACGTAGGGATAGCTATTGAGTATTTCCTGCGGAGCGTTTTGGAGCAGGATGTCGAACATATCTCCGAAGGGGCCATTGACCATCGTGCCAGCTTCGTTCTTGCCCATGACTTCCCAGCCACCGGGCCAGATAAGGTCGATCAACTCCCACGTCATATTGTCGCCCGCGTTGTAATCGAAGTGCCAGAACGCCCGCCGCTTGCCAAAACCTGGATAGGCCCCGTGATGATAGTCCAAGACCAGGCCAAATGGTGTGAGCGGGATCCCAACATCCGGATGAGCAAGAGTAAATTCACGGAATCGCTGGCACACTTGGCCATAGGGGCTGAGTTGATAGCGACCTTGATCGTCAAGCACGGGCGAAAATGAGATGGCCGCACCCGCTTCTGCAGTGATCTGACCGGCACCGGCCATGTAGCACATGAACAATGCTCGCTCGAAAAGACTCATGGAGTGCCCATGATCTGGGCCGCTGTTTTCGCCCCAGATCCGCCCATCGGAATAGTCGGTTATGCTCGGACCATGCCAGGCGGAGAAATCCATGAACCACGGCCGGCGATATTGTCGGGCTGCGCCCCGAGTGAGTGCGACGTGCCATTGGTAGTTGTTGATGTTCTCGCCGATCTCGCTGCCGATCTGGTCGAAGCCGAACTCGCCCGCGTAATGATGCCAGGGGAAATGGCCATTCATGGATGCCCAGGGATGCCGTGCGTTAGAGATGTATTGCCTTTTCAGGAATGCTTCAATGACCAACATACAGTCGGTCCTACTCTTGGGGGGAGTGGGATAACCCGCTTGAATCCTGCGTCCAGCGCCATCGAGTTGTCCATCGAGATGCGTAAACGAATAGCCCCACTCGGCTGCGATGACCTTGGACACGACAGATTCGTACTCGCCAAGGTTGTGCCCACGAATGGACTGCCGAATGCGATCAGCATCGTACGACGTCCCGAGCGAGGACAACTGGATCTCGAACTGAAATCCCTCGGGTCGGAATGATGGCGTCTGCCAAACCAACGGCAGCTGCAGCGGGAATTCTTGCGCACGCGGTGCATCAATCGGTGCGAACAATGCAAACAGCACAGCGGAGAATAAACACGAGCTGGGATTCACGGAGCATCCACTCTTTCGATCACATCACTCTGCAATTTAGATGATGCATTACTGGTAGAGTTTGCGTGTCGCTTCCAGTCAATGATGCCAGGTATCTGGCCTTCACGTTGCACACCACACGATGTCGACTCCACGCCAGTGGCTTACTTTACCGATTCCGCTGGTACGTGTACCACAGGTAGTGTCGGCCTTTATGCGCACATCTTGGAACACGCCGCTTCAACGCCTCGGTGGTCACGATCGAAAACGGCAAACACGATGACCTTGGTGTGTGTCAACAACTGGAGGTGGTTGGGAGTTTAGCCGCTCCCGCTCTGTCGTGAGCGTTGAACAGTGGGACAAAACACAGTCCTTCGGTCCGTCACCGCGGTCGCGGGGCATCCTCAAGTGAAAAACGGACGCAAATCAAACAACCGAGGCGCGGATTCCAGCCGACAGGAAGAGCGAACCTTGCTCGAATGCGGCCGAAAGACTGTGGTGAACTCGAAAACGGGCCGGTAAGCTGGACCCAACGGTGACTCAAGAGAGGCTATCTGGGAAATTTCGGGTAGGATAATTTTCCGCATGGGTGCGTTCGGTGTTCTTCTTTTATTGGTGCCGATACTGACTGTGACTGCTTGGCTTGTGGCAGAGTTCCGTAGCAAGACGATCCTGCGTGTTGCCAGCGGTGTAGTCGCAATCTTGGCTGTGGCTGTCTGCGCATCAGTGACAGGATACAGTCTTGCTATGATTGGCAGAGAACTCGATAAGGTTCTTCCGTTTGCCTACATGGCAGGACCATCAATGGGTTTATGGAATGAAGTGCTCAATGGGCTTGAACAGGGAAAGCAGGACGCGGTCGTCGCCTCCTTGAAAAAACTCGATCAGGAGATTGGAAATGATCTGTCAAACGTCACGCCGGAGCAATTCATGGACCGGCTGTTTCAGGCAGAAGTAGAAATCGAATCAACCCCGTCACCAGCTGACCATTAACCGCCTCACAATTTCATCCATAGCCACGGCCGTCCCTACCGAAACGTTTAATAGATCAACGCGGCAAACCATCGGTAGGCGAACCGTCATCGCGCAGTAGCGAGCCATCTCATCCGAAAGCCCGCTTCGTTCTTCACCGATCATGATCACCAGTTCGCCAATGGTGAACCGTCCTGAGCCATCAACGGGTCGTCCGCGAACCGTCCCGGTCCAAATCAACCGGCTTGACGAATCGCAACCGATTACTCGCCTCGGTGGTCACGACCGAAGTGCTAAAAATGGTCGCTTCCTGGCCCGCACAGGAGGGCGTGACCGGGGGCGACAAGCCTGGGGCTCTCGGACGGTTCGACATTACGCAGTTGCCGATGAGCCCTCGGTCGACTTCGCCGGCGCAAGTTGGGCAAGGTCGTTTGTCGCCTCAGGGCGTCGGACCTCGTTTGGTTGCCTGATTACAGCTTTGCGCCAAGAACACGCCCTCCTGTGCGTGCGAGGGTCCTCCCTGCCGCTTCAGCCGTGAACGCCGAAATACCCATGGAATCGCATTGCATGCAGCTAGTCGATGCGACCGACATAACGAGCCGTGGCAATCTGGATCAGCCCCAAGGGGGACGTACTTCGCGTTACTACAGCCGTGGGTCAACGGGCTCACTTTCTAAGGCAAGCACGCCAAAGACGCACTCGTGGACCCGACGAAGTGGCTCCTTCCGTGCGAATCGCTCTAAGCCCTCCACGCCGAGCGAGAACTCTCGCAAGGCGAGCGAGCGTTTCGCGGACAGTCCGCGGTTGCGTAGACGACTCAGGTTATGTTCTTGGTCGTAGTCAGCGCCATAGATGATTCGCAGGTACTCGCGTCCGCGGCACTTCAAGGCGGGCTGCGTCAGCCCCTTGCGACCTTTGAAAATGAAGTCGTGCGGCTTGACGACCATGCCTTCGCCACCACTCGAGGTCAGTTCAGTCCACCATTCGATACCACGGGCCTGGCTGTCGGCATCCGTCACGCCGATCACCTCGAACGGTGTGGCGAGCAATAGCTCAGGATCGGCCCGACACACTCGGGGCAACGTACTACTACGACCTGCCCGATGCCAATTCGAAGCGTTTTATGGGGCAACTTCCCTTTGGGGTAGGCACGTCGGCAGCGGTTGTCGGCGTCGAAGTGGAACCCGCCGATTTTGGGGCGGACTTTTCAGGGGGGTGCAGTGATGGTTCTCAACCTTTGGACGGCTTGGGCCGTGTTGGCAGTGACGAGTAGCGTGTTGGCGGGCACACAGCCGATCTCCACGCGAACTCCCATCGAACTCGAAGCAACGCACCGGGACAAAACCGGGACAACGTGTACCGAAAACGGTACCTGCAATCAGAATCCTAGGCAAAAACCAGGGAATGAAGGCACCCCTGTTTCACCAACGGAGAGGGGGGGATTTGAACCCCGAGGACTCCTGTCCCAACCACTTGTTGCTCAATGACTTGCCAACACTCCCACCCCGTGGATCAGTAAATGGTCAGTATCAGGCCGTCCCATCCGGACAATCAGTGGCGTTGGTTGACACACGGCTTGCAGCCATCGTGAAGCTTTGGACTGGTCTGTCGGAAGAGCGACGGGAAGAAATCTACCGTTGTGTGCTACAAAATGGTTCCGTTTAGGGATGGGATTGCTCTGTTGAAGACATTTTCGACCATTCTTCCAGGCTACAGCCTGAGTGCATAGGCGATAACTTTTAAGGACGCTTGCGCGAACATTGCCTTTGGTAGTCTTGCGTTAATGGCATTTCCGGTGGTCCGTTTGAGTCCACTCATGAATGATTCGATATGCCATCGTCTGCCATAAGACTTGGGAAGTTCCGCCATCTGAGGTCGATAGACACCACCGATGGTCCCGTCTTTGCGTGTGACGCTTGGCGGAATGAAGCTCTCGACGCTCCAATGCTCTCGACAGACGGCATGGATCCAGTCGGCGTCATAGCCGGCATCAGCATAGAGCTTCTTTGGCCTGACTTTCTCCATGGCTTTCTCAAGAACCTCTGGGGCTTCCGATCGATCCGTTTTCGGTCCCCAGCCCACGACCAAGCTGCATGGAAACAGGCTGCCGCACAGAATGGCCAAGGAAAGCTTCACGTATTTTGAGTTCTTTCGACCCGAACGCGTCTGAAAATAGGCGCTGGCCGACGTCGACTGCATGCCCGTCGAATCGACCGCCATCTCTTCCTCTGGCGGTGCGAACTCCTTAATGATCTCGGCGAACATCGCATCGGCGATCTCTGCCACCGACGAACGATCACCAAATCGTTTCAGCGTCGAATAGTGCGGCAATCGCTTGAGACCGATAGACTCGCGAAGTTCCTGGCTTGCACCGAGGACATCGATCACGCCGCGATAAGTGGCCTTCAAATAAGCACGAAGAACCAGGCACGTCATCAGTTGCGGCTGCGTAAACTTGTGCGGACTCTTGATGTGACCATAGGTCGACAGGAATCGACCAGACAGCGAAAGCGACAGCCGCACGACTTCAAGCAATAGGTTCGTCTTCATGGACGACCTTTTTCCTCGATTAATACGCGGTTGTCAAGATGTTCTCAACAGAGCAGGATGGGATTTAGAAGACGAGGTGATTTGGACCATCGCTCGAGAGTGTCGCCGTGTTGTACAAGCTTGTTTGCGCAAGGAAGAATGGATGGACGCTTATGTGGAGTTTTTCCGAGTCATCAGCTCGCGATTCACTCATGAAAAGTAAGAACTGGTACAATCTTCCAGTAGCTTGCTATTGCCAAATGGTTTGTGGCCGTCGATGTTTCAGAGAAGAGTTCTTGGCCGGTGAGTCAAATAACGGAAGATCCAATCCGAGTCACTCACCCTTTGCAATTTGTTAGAAGACAAAGACTTTAAAGAATCAAAATCGTGTCTGGCTGCATCCGGGCAGCGATCTAAATGCACTAAGACTCCTTCGGTGGCGTCATTACGCCCATCCGCAGGCTTTCTCGCATTAACACAGTGTCCCCCTCCTTCCTTCTATCGCGCGGGTTGCGGAAGCTTGGCCCCTCCTTCCGTCCCATATCCGCGAGACAATCCAGACACTTGTCGATGCCGCCCTCGTGGCGGACCAAGGCACCCATTCGACCGTAAGGTACAACCTAGAACGGCCCCCGGTTGTTAAAGACGAAGCCGCTTGGCAAAGCGCTTACTGGTACGAATTAGGGTTCATCGTCAGCCGGCTACCTCTTCCTTCGAGGACGAATTGGCGGGCGTCGCGCAGCTGATCGAGCTCAAGGCGGTACGCTGGAGGAATAGCCTGGCCGCGGTGCACCAGGTCGAGAACCAGATAGTGATAAGATGAAGGTGCAAGGCAAGGCCTGCACCTGGTCAACGCCTGGGCCACTGCCAATCACCTGACCTTAGGCGGCCAGGTCGCGGTGGCGGATAAATTCAACGAGATCGCGGCGATTCCCAAGCTTCTGGAACTGTTGGACCTAAAGGGGTCTCTGGTGATCATCGACGGCATGGGCTGCCAGAAGGAGATCGCTCAGGCCATCGTGGAAGGCGGCAGCGATTATGTTCTGACTGTCAATGACAACCAGCCGACCTTGCGGGCAGACATCCTGCTCGAACTGCCAAATGCGATCCGCCAAATTCTGGCTAATGACGTCCATTCCCCCAGCCTAGCTAGCAAAC
The DNA here is from genome assembly GCA_019753235.1 of bacterium. Classification (GTDB taxonomy): domain Bacteria; phylum Planctomycetota; class Planctomycetia; order Kolteriales; family Kolteriaceae; genus JAIELF01. The sequence goes on along the minus strand of JAIELF010000068.1, from coordinate 12,854 downwards.
CCAAACCATTCAGCTGCGCCAGTTTGGCGGATTTTCTGGGGACTACTCACTAAATTTACACCCGAAACACCAACCTGTTCGGGCGACACTCTCAGTGCGAAGCGAAAACGGCATTTGGTGTTCGGTGACATCGATCAGTCTCCTAGTGGAGCCGTCGCACTGATAAGCCAATTTCGATCCGTCACTGATAGTTGCGACTCCAGCAACGTGAATACGCGCGCGTGATAACTGTCCACCCAGTCACGCTCGCCCGACGTCAGCAGAGACAAATCGATGAGCCTTCGATCAAACGGAATCAGAGTGAGGACCTCAAATTGCAAGCTCGGATCTTCAGCGCCCGCGACACGGGGAGCCTCTTGAACAGCCATTAAGTTTTCCAAACGGATTCCGTAAGTGCCCAGCTTGTAATAGCCAGGTTCATTGGAAATGATCATTCCGGCCTCAAGCGGTGCCGGACCGTCCTTTGCGATCCGCTGGGGCCCCTCATGAACACTCAGATAGCTTCCAACGCCATGACCAGTCCCATGATCATAGTCCAATCCAGCCAGCCATAGGGGAAAACGCGCAAGAGTGTCGAGTTGTTGTCCAGAGGTTCCGAGTGGAAAGCGGGCGCAGGCCAAAGCGATGTGTCCTTTTAGCACCAAAGTAAAATGGCGTCGCATTTCTACGGTCGGAGACCCCACGGCAATCGTACGTGTAGCATCCGTCGTCCCATCGAGATATTGGGCGCCGCTGTCGATGAGATACAGTGTATCAAGTTCCAGCCGATGCTGACTTTCCGGCACAGGGTTGTAGTGCGCGAGTGCCGAGTTCGGACTCACGGCGGAAATGTCCGAAAAACTTGGCCCTCGGTAGAACTCGGATTCCTCGCGGAAACCATTGAGTTTGGCGGCGAGTTCTAACTCCGTTAAGTGCAATGCCTGGCCACTATCTACCCAGGCGAGGAAACGCGAGAAGGCGACGCCGTCGCGCAGATGCGCCGCACGGCTGCCGGCCAATTCGAGGGAGTTCTTGCTCGCGCGGGCTGCAATGCAAAGATCGCGGATGAGGCGAACGACCGCCCCCCCTCGCCGCAATTTGTCATGGAGCCAGTCGCTGCAACTGTTGGGATCTAGTCCGACGGATCGCCGTTTGGCAGCCAGGTGTTCAATGGCTTCCGAAAAATCATCGAGCGGTTGCACAGCCACATGCTGAGCGCCGAGATGGCTCGCAACCGATGTTGAAACCTTGAGGGGATCAACGAAGAGTTGGGCCCTGCCGTCTGCGTACAAGATCGCATAACCGATCGTCACCGGTACGAACGCGAGATCTCCGCCACGAATGTTCAGCAACCAGGCGATCGATTCCAATTGGGTCAGCAGGAGACAGTCGATCTTCTCGTGCTGGAGTTCGACTGCTAACTTCATTCGTTTTTTTTCAGAGGATTCACCCGCGAAGTTCAGATCATGGAGAACAATTGGAGCCTGCTGTGGCAGTGGCCGATCTTTCCAGAGCTGATCGATGGGGTTGTTGGCAATCGCCACTAATTCCCCATCCCTTCCTTTCACCGATGATCGCAGGGCGTTACCGTCCGTCACGGTGTGCAACTTTGGATCGTAACCGAGCCGGATGCCGAATGGCAGGTTCTTACGGATCCATTCGGCAGGCGGCGTCTTTAACAAATTTTGCATCTCGAACTGAGTCATATCCATTTGCTGCGCGGCTTGTATGGAATAGCGGCCATCGACGAATATGAACGCCCGTTCCCGTAAAACCAGGGCGACTCCGGCCGACCCAGTGAATCCCGTGAGCCAACGCAACCTTTGATCTTTCTCAGGGATGGACCGGCAATGGTGCTCGTCATTTCGGGGAACAATGAACCCGTCGAGACCCTCGCCCGAGAGCCAGGCACGCAAGTCCTTCAAGTGATCGATCTTCATAGTAAGCTTCGCGAAAAGTGGTCAGATTTCGTCATCGTGGCTTTGCGGGGTCAACCTTGCGAGGTTGCCCCATTCCAGACTCGCGCCGGGTCATAAGGCTGGGGATCGACCGCGAGCATTCGCAATTCGGAGGTATAGCTCTGATCGGAGGAATCGCGAAGCCAAAGGCCATCCGGCCCGGGAAACATTTCTGAAAGCAATAAGTAAGGCGCCTGCCGCGCGAACCGCACAAGCATCTCGACGGAGATTTCTGACGTCAGGTCGACGTAGATAGGCTTTACCTCCGTCGGAAGCCGCACAAAGAGACGCTCCGGCAAGGCGAATTGCGACCGCCAAGATTGTACTTGCATGAGACGATCTGCTTTGGAGTCCAGAAAAGGTAGGACTCCAGTTCGCCAATGTGCCCGTTGAACGACCAGGGGACCAAGGTATCTGCGTAGTCCATGCTCCGTGCCAGCTTGCACGTGATCGGACAGGTTAAAGTTCACGGCTGCACGCAATTTGATGCGACGTTCAAATACGCTCAGCAAATCGAGCTCCGGCCCGCCCGTCCGATGGGCGGCAATAAGTGTCCCGCCTCTATTAACCACGTCCATATCCGCAACCTTCAAGACCTGTTCGTTCGTCCGGTCAGACGCGAAAGCCCTTCCCAGGTCCAGGTGCCAGTGTTTATGTGCAAGTCTGGCGTCTGGCGAACTCCGGGCGAAGTCCTCGCTGGGGATGGGGCTTACCAACGGATGAGGAAAGTCATCCTGCCATTCCGCTTCCAATTCCTGACGCACCGGACAGAGCGACAACACGGAAAGCGTCGAGAAGGGCGTCACGCCCGGATGCAGTTCCGATAGCACCGGAGTTCCACTTCCAGCAAGGAATGCACTAGGGGAAGGGGCATCCCACATGAGATCCGGGGCATGATGTCGGGCACTTGGCCAACCTGGACAGGGTGCCTCGAAATGCTTCCCGACAAATTCCACCGCGGATTCAACGTCCAGATAAAGCCTATTATCGCGGTGTTGTGCCCGCTGCCACATCGTGCTCCAGCGTGATTGCAGGTCTGCCACAACCTGCGCGACAGCCGGGGGAACTTCCACTTCGAACAATGGGGCCGTGTGACGCCAAAAAACGTGCAGGGGAATGGCGATACCTTGGCGGAGTCGCTCGAATTCGCGGAGAAGCGCCTGGGCGAGCACGGTCCCAATGGAGAAGGTGTACCAGCGAGCGATGCGAAGCACGACCGAAAGCGCAGGGGCGACGCGTTCAATCGTCGCTCGCCCTAGATCCATGGAAATTGCCCGACGGCACTCCTCAAAAACAAGTCCGCGACCGGCGTAAGTCTGACCCGAGTTCCGCCATGCCGCCACACCCGTGCGCCGCTCAAATTCATTCTCCAATGACTTCATTGCCTGTCCCAGCTTAATGTGGTCTCCCGATGCGCGAGCCACATCATCACGCTTGGCGGATAGTGCGTCCATGTCAATATTGACAGCCGCGGTCCGCCAAAGGCGCTCCGGCTCAAGCGATACGGAAACCGGAAACTCCCATCGCAAAATACCTTCGCGAACGAGCCGCTCGAGGATGCCCCTCCAGTCGGTCTGTGCTTCAGCAGTTGTGGCTAGTTCCCCTAGTAGATCAACCGCCGGGCGACCGTTTGCCAGGTGCACCACGCTCAACTCACCAGCCGTGAGTGGTATCAATTTCTCCGGTCCAAGCACGGCTTGCGATTGAATGCGCAGGTGTCCTGGTAAGAAGACTGGGGCACGGAGCCGAGCGTCATTATCCTGACACCGTCTCGCCAAAGTGAGCACCGCCCACGGTTCGAAAAAGGTTTGTCGCGCGTCAATAAGCGCCGGACAGGCGGAAAATCGACCGTGTCTTCCCGCCACAGCCCAACCGACCGGTCCAAAGAACCCGATGGTGTCGTTTTTCGCGCAATACCGCTGGAGATACTTGGCAACGAGAAGTTGCTTCTTGAGCAACCGTGCCGGTTTTTTCCCAGTGATAGCTATCACAAGCGGGTCGAGCACATTCAAAACCGCCGGCCGATTCTGCCAGGTGACTGCCTCACGGAATTGCGGGTCAGCTGCGGCGAATCGAATAGCGGATTGCCAGTCATTAGATCGAAAGGTCGCATCGAGTTTGGCGAATGGAAAGCCAGCGCCTCGCACCAAGACGTGGGGCCAGAGAGTCCAACCGAATTCCAACGCGGGACGCGACATCATGTGCAAAACACCGTCGAATACCCATAACCCAAAGGAAAATCGGTCATGATCAGTCCCTCGGCATCGTGAGCGAAGCGAGCGCCGGCGCCGCCAAACGCTCCGTCATAGATGAAGGGGGATAGCTCAACCCGGCTGGGCACCCATTCAAGGTGCTTTTCATCAACTAGCACGGGGACATCAGCGCGAGGCAGCGACACGTATCGCTGGGCAACGTACTGAGGGCTGACGGACCGGCGGACGGCGGTATTCCAGCGATCCGTATCAGAGCTTACACCGACATGGGTATCCTTGCCATCAAAGGCCCGTTTGATTACCCAATCCGATTGCGAACGCAAATATCGAGTGGGATCATGTTGGAATGGAAACTCGGTCGGTGAAACTTCAAATCGAAAACCGTCGTGGGCCTGGCGTGAGGAATTCAATGTTCCGATCAACGGCAAGGCTCCTTTGTCGATCAGCAGTCCTGCTAACGGTTTAAGCACCCAGGTGTCACCCATTCGCGCGCCGCGGAAATGGGCCAGAGATCCACCCGGCGAAAGAAGGGTTGGCTGGTCCATGAATGTTGTGCCAATGGTGATGAACATCAACAAGTCGATGCGCTGACCATCGGCGTCGAAGTGCGGTTCGCCGCTTCGGTCAAGTGCAATATCCTTTTCTGTGCATAGCCGGGCGCGAAGGCCCGCACGGACGAACTGACCGCGTACAAACTTCACCTGGTCCATCACTCGCGGGGGAAACTTCTCGAGAGTGCGCCACTCTTCCGAATGGGCAAGCAGCGCGACGGTCGGATAGCGAACGGGCCGCGCAAAGCGCCTCGCGATATTGATCAACCACGGGAGTGGGCGTCGGTGGAGGCGCGCGGTGTCCCAACCCAAACGCTTGATAACAGGGTGTCCTCGCCAATAGTCGTCGACAGCTTCTGTGTAACCGCAGCTGACGATGATCCCATTGCCGTAGTTGATTTCCGAAAGCACGAACCGGTTGTGAAACAAAAATCCATCCGGCCGAAAATGCGACAGGAAGGCCGGGCTCCACACGCCATCAACGATATCAATGGAGCGATCGAATTCCGGATGGAATGGCAGCGCCTTCGCGATCAGCCCCGGCCTGGCTGCCATTCGGCGGATCTCGTTTCGCAGTTCTGTCAGAATGGAGTGGAAGGCCGAGGCAATGAAGTCGAGACGAGCGGCCGGCAAAAAAAAGGGCGAACAGGCCACCCGCCACCACGAATGGTCGTGACACCTAATGCCATCCACCGTTGGTGAAACTCGGCGGTATAATCCCGGACTTCACTTAGATGTACTCGAAGGAGCCGATCAAACTCCGTGACTAACCCCCAATTTTGAGGCAGCAGATCGTCCATGTTCATTCCAGCGGCTCCGACCCCGGAGTCGTGGGGGTTGTTGAGGGAGGAGGCGTCGGTTGGTCGCTGGCACACTTTTGGAACTGTTCCAGGGCTTGTTCCGGGGTTAGATTCTTCGCGAAAACGCCAATGAAGTCCGGAAAATTGCTTGGCGACGCGAGCTTGGGCGTATGACGAGCGCCGATCACAACGGAAACAAACGGCAGTTTTCCCGCCTCAGCGTAATTCATCACGGTGACCCAACCCACGATCGGGCTGAATCGAATCGAGTCGCCCGGCTTGCGACTCCAGAAACCGGCTTTCAGCCCAAAATCGCCCGGACAAATAGAACTTAACTGTGGTTTGATTCGAGAGACCGGTGCTTGCTGAGTCATTGAAACTCCTGAAAGTTGGTCCAAGTTGCTAGTTGGCCCGCAAAATCTTCCTTATTCTTGCCGGCCTCCCCAATTCGGACGGTTAAGCTACCTCGGGCCGCTGGGTTCCTTGCTTTGTCTTTCAATATCTTATCCATGGGTTATTGTCGGTCAATGGTTTATCCCCCAGATGAAAGCGACTCATGTTGCCCCAGTTTCCAACAGACACGAGACAACTCTGAGTATGGACATGGAAATCTCATCTAATGATCTGGCCGACGTTTTCGAGGGACTGAGCGAAGCCAGCCGCGCTTCGGCTGAGCACTATCCCGGCGAGCCCAACTGCCGGCAACCCGTTCATACATTATTTGGCGGTGCGCATCTGTTCCGAGCTGATACTGCGCGTAGGCTCGGGCAGTTGGCGCTTCGCGCCGTGGAAGAGCACGCTCCTGACTGTACTTCCTTGGCGCGGGCGGTCGGCATGGTTGAGTCAAATGAACTTCCCGATGGAATCGATCTCTCTCGCTTTTTGGCGAATGACTCGACTGAACTGCGCGCGGAGACGCCCGACTTATGGCTTGCCCGTGCCGTGTACGATCGAGTCCTTGCCAAGCTTCGCCGCGAACCCGTCGAAGACTACCGCATCGACTTTGAGGACGGATTTGGCATACGCTCCGATGCCGAGGAGGACGCCGTCGCGATTTCCGCGGCGAACGAAGTGGCGCAAGGCCTTCTGACGCGATTACTACCTCCGTTCCTTGGCATTCGAATCAAGCCCTTGACTGATGAGTTCAAGTTTCGTGCCGCCCGAACTGCCCAAATTTTCGTCGCAACGGTTCTTAATAGAACTGGTGGCGTATTGCCGCCTGAATTCGTCATCACGCTTCCCAAGGTCACAATCGCCGAACAGGTGGTCGCGATGGATAAGCTCCTGACGTTAATTGAATCCACTTACCAGCTGAAACATGGCACAATCAAACTGGAACTGATGGTCGAGTCCACACAAGCGTTCCTGGGACCAGATGGACGGTCGCCACTCCCGGCGCTGCTGTTCTCAATTACCCCGGGACGCTGCCGAGGGATTCACTTCGGCGTCTATGATTACTCCGCGTCCGCCGAAATCACGGCATCCCACCAGTCCTTGGATCACCGCGCGTGTGATTTTGCCAGGCAGATGTTGAAGGTCAGTTATGCCCGCACGGGTGTCTTTCTTTCCGATGGTCCGACGACATTGATTCCAGTCGGCACAACGCCCGCGGTCCATCGTGCCTGGAAGTTGTCCTACGCCAACATTCGTCGCGCCCTAGTCGACGGTTTTTATCAAGGCTACGATTTGCATCCAGCACAACTGCCAGTGCGATTCGCAGCCTGTTACGCGTTTTTCCTTCAGGGTGCCGCCGATGCCAGCAGACGATTGAACAATTTCGTTCGCTCGGAGACTCGGGTCGCTATGAGCGACGGCGTCTTCGACGATGCAGCGACCGCACAAGGGTTGCTGAATTTCTTTCGTCGTGGAATCCACTGTGGCGCGCTCACACAGGACGAATTGTCCGCGACCGGTCTGTCGCCCAAGGATTTTCGCGAGGTTTCGATCACGAGGATCATGAAAAACCGGCGTACAACCTGAGTAACAACATGCGCCCCCTGGACTTGATTTCCATGCCCAGACTGGACTCTGAAGGCCCCTGCCTCATATCGTCGTTGTTCGGAACAATCGACCGAGTGTTGTTGGCTCTTCCACGGTATGTGTTCCAACACGCCGGCTACTTAACTGTGTACAAGGATCTCCTCACCAAACTCCCGGACTACACGTCGTTTATACTCGTTGTGCATGCCGATAGCCGGTCATTGCTGGACGGGATCTTAGTTTCATTGTCCCTAGTTGGCCGCGTAACCATCGTCGAGGTTCCGGGCAGAATCAAGTTCTCCGCTTGGGTCGGGGACATTTGTGCGGTCGTCCGGGAGGTCGCTTCGGTTTGTTTGGTGGAGCCGTTGAAACTAATTCGGGTTGAAGACGTGTGTCTTTGTGACTTCGTCGCGACGTATGCGGGACTTGAGCGTCGACGAGCAAATTTATATTTCGAAGGCGGGAACCTACTCGTGGGCGAGGACTTTTGGCTCTTAGGCGCCGATCACGCGGACCACTCGATCCGCCTGGGTCTTATCCAGCCTGCGACCGGCGAATCGACACTCGACGCGATCCGCCGCTCATTCGAAATCCTGGACAGCAAACGGACGCTTCATCTGGTCGGAACGAAAACAGTGGTACCTCACCAGACAGAGCGATCTATTATTAAGAACGGCGCGTACTGGACAGAACAATTTCATACGGGGAATTTGCGTGGCAGCACTCAGCCGATCTATCACCTCGATATGTTCATCACCCTTGCAGGGAACGACGCTCGTGGGAATCCAGTCGTGCTCGTGGGCGACCCCAGGCTGGCAAGTCAGATCCTCAATGAACCAATCAGCTCCCACGCGCTGACCGCTGAATTTGATGAAATTGCACGATCACTTGTGAAACAGGGGTTTCATGTCATCCGAAATCCGCTCCCGCAGATCTATCGAGACGACCCGCTCCGCCGAGAACGGAAATGGTACTTCGCAAGTTCGAATAACGCGTTGTTGGAGATTACAGCTCAAGGCAAGCGGGTCTGGCTCCCAACATACGGACATGGCCTCTGGTCTTCCCTTGCCTCGATCGACGCTGCCAATCAAAAGCTCTGGGAAAGCCTTGGCTTTCAGGTTGTTCCGTTGGCGAATTGTCATTCACTGGCGTTCAATCTTGGCGGACTTCACTGCATCACCAAAATCGTCGCTCGTGGGCGCTAGAGCGGTTCCATTATGACTCTAGCGGCACTCAGCACGTTGAAGTCGATATTCATCGTGTTTTTGATGGCGATAGTTCACCCAAATTACGCAATGAGCGATAGTCGAATGATGGAACCGCTCTAGTCGGTTTTTAATTCAGCTGCGTCCTGACGTCCAAACAACGCATCCATCTGCCGATTGCCGAACCGCACCATTTCGTCCTCGTTTGTCAACTTAAAAAAAACAATCGATTGCCGTTCCCGCTCAGAAAGGACGACCCGGTGTTGAGTTGAGAGATATCGGCCCTTCGTCCAATGAGCCATCAAGTCCCCTATGTTCACGATGAAGATATCACTTCCATGGACCTCCGGGGCAATCCATTGTCCGTTCCGAGTCCGGACCTGAATCCCAGGAGCCGTCTGCGTCAGGAGAGTGATGAGCGTTCCATCGGTATGCTCCCCCATACCTTGATCGTTGGCAAAGTCCGATGTATACCCTGGATAAAAATGGGCTCGCATCGAGTCTTCAGCGTTATTGATCATGTTGGTGAAGAAGTCTCGTGGCAAGCTCAAGGGAATGGTAAGCAGTTCCATCACGCGGGCAGCCAGCAGTTCACAGGCAGAATAATAATTCTTAAGTAGTCGCCTTAGATCCTGCCCTCGTTGTCCATCGGCAAACGGCAACGGTTCTTCGTCATTAAGAATGAGTCGCCCGACACTAAACTTCTCTACGTAATCGCTCGGACGACCGTGTTGCCCCATGTACGCCAAGGCGTTCTCTTCGAGGAGGGCACTGTACCCGTAAGGAGTATGGTCGTCGGGGCCCCGCGTCGGCCCTGTGGGGAGTCGGCATTTTTCTTTCTCGCACAAGGGTAGCGTAAAAAAACGTCTCAATGCGACATACGCATCATGGATCATGGCACTGTCTATACGGTGCCCTCGCACTGTGAAAAAGCCCACCTCACGACAGGCAAGGTCTATCTGCGTCGAGATTTCTTTATCATCTCTTCCCCCATGGCTATCCGGATGGGAAAAGTCGATCAGGGGAATGTTGTCCATTGGTTGCTCCTCTTTGCGTGGCAATGACTTACTTGGTGCTCTTCGCACGAACGAAGTCGCCGATTCGCGTGATTGCATTGCGCCCTGCCGAAAGAATGGGATAATAGAGGTGCCAGACATGGATCATTCCCGGCCATTCTTCGAACGTCACGTCGACACCCGCGTCCCGAGCCCTCTGGGCAAGCGTTTCGGCCTCCGAATAAAGGACTTCGCGTTCACCCACTTGAATCAACAAGGGGGGCAACTCATGGAGATCGGCATGGATTGGTGAAGCAGTCGGCATCTTGGGATCTGCTCCGTGCAAATAGATCCCTGCGAGGAAAGTCGCCAGTTCGCGATCGATCATGGGGTCGAGGGCCTGTCGCGTTCGGTAACTCTCGCCCGTCGCCTCGAGATCCACCCAAGGGGAAATACAGACGGCCGCGCCAGGCATTGGCTGCCCGGCTTCCTTGAGCGCGACGAGCGTCGCGACAACCAACCCGCCGCCGGCCGAATCTCCGACCAATACGACCCCCTTGGGATCGATACCTCGGCCAAGAATCCACTTGTAAGCAGCACACGCGTCTTCCAGAGCGGCGGGAAACGGGTGCTCGGGGGCAAGGCGGTAGTCGAGTTGCAGGGTCTCCGACGCGGCAGCACGCGCGATTTCGGCCGCCATGCCGCCGTGACTAAAGAGCGACCCATAGGTGTAACCACCTCCATGCAAAAACAGGACGCACCGCCCAGGGTGCACGCAAGGCGGTGTCAGGATCTGCCCTGGCACGGATCCCACTTCAATCGGGCGTGTTGTGATATCCGGCGCGATTGGCGGTCCCATCTTGTCATAGAGCGTTCGAGCCTCGACGATGTCGGTTGGCCAAGGGTGCGAAGCGATGTCGCATAACACGGCTTCGATTTCCTGCTGCATCGGTACGTCCTTAGGATTCGACATGCTTTCACGGTCCTTCAGGGCGGACATAGGTTTTGGGGCAATTCAGGTCCAACCCAGCTTGTGGCGGAATTCCGGAATGAAGACGCCATCAACTCGAATACTGATCGCGAATCGCTTGCATCCATCTACACCGTGACGGGTTTTTCCCGTGTCGAACCAGGCACTGTAGCTGTCAATATAGACCTTCTGGTTGGAATTGTCGTCCAGCACGTAGAAGCGCTTGTTTAGGTTGGGACGGAACCAGATGAACTCCTGACGCCAGGTCGGGTCGGAGTGATCGACGTGGGCAGGCGTGTCCAGTCCGGCGTCGTCGAAGATGATCAAAATCCGGCCCGTATACTGAAACGGCATCGTCTCAATGAATGCGAAAAGGTCGGCAAATAAGCTCGCCTCAAGAGTGGGCGAGAAACCGCGTTGGTCGCGCATTTGCTCGGAATACGTCTTGCAGTTGGGCTTGTCCGTCAAGAGTAAGGCCTTCGGCTTGGCCTCGGGGGCCAGGTGGGTCGTGTGCCAGGTCATGAACCGTGACGTCCAATTGGGATATTTGGTCGACAAATCATGAAGCCGCTCGGTGAGCGAGGTGTCCAACGCTCGCAAACGGTCGACGTCGACATATTCGTCAAGCGAGGTCCAAAGTCTCTGGCCCGAAGCACCGGGCTGGAGTTCCTGGTTGACAGCCATCAGAATCTCCGAATGTAATCGCCCGAAATCCTGAGTTTACTTTGGCCCCATGCACCGTTTATAGAAATCGAGCATGTGCCTCGCCTTGGCCACGAAAGGAGGCGCAACGATTTCACCATCCTTGAAAAAAAAACCTGCTTCGGAGTCAAAGTACGCGTTGACGATCGATTGATATCTGCTGATCGTCTCTTCCGAGACGGAAAAGACCCGGTTGATTTCTGGGACCTGGTTGGGATGAATGGCCGCCTTGCCGGTAAAGCCGTATCCTTTGGCGGCGACGCATTCCATCTCGAACTTCGCCATGTCCGAGACCTCAAACGAATTCGTGTCGATTGCCGGGATCTTGTATTTGGCTGCCGCCACACATAGGCGAGCGCGCGCGTAGTTGACGAAAGTGTCGTTAGCGCTGTACATCGTGGACATCAGGTCGGCCTGCCCGAAGCATAGTCCGTCACTGGATGCGGCGATCGCGTCCGCGTCTTCCACCGCATCGATTGTTTCAATGAAGCTGAAAAGCCTTGGGACAATGGGAAGCGTGTTGAACAGGGACCGGTAAATCCGAAGTTCGCTTCGGTCGCGGACCATGGGGAGCAACACCGTCCGAATGGGACATCCCTGCTTGGAGAGGAGCGAGCGGACCAACTCCAGGTCATGGATGCCGTCGTACGTTGAGATTGCATTGATCCGCAAGGCGACCTCGATGCCCAGTTCGACCAGAGGAGAAAAATCAAACCCCGCAATCTTGGCCCGCGCTTCCGCTTTCATTTTCAGGTGCGTCGAATCCTCCATATCCACGACAACGATCTGGGCCAAGAGACTGTGCCGGTTCTTGATGAGAGCATCAACCCGCATCGCAGGCGTATAGAGGTAGCTAAGGTGCATGGCGCGTATTCCTGTTTGTGGTCAAACAATTTCCCAAGCGGCTTTATCGATTTCAATACGAGGTTGAAGCGTGGCCCCGGAATTCCCGGGCCGCGGCGAGAAACGTTCTCTCGCATGTCAGGAATATCGTGCCGTCGGCTTTGACCCCGCGGGTTTCACAAGTGACTATCCCCTGGCCAATTCTGCTCTCGGAAAGTCGGGCGGACAGAATGGTGCTCTCGGCGTAAATGGTATCGCCGATGAAGCAAGGGTGAAGCAGCCGAACCTTGTCCCATCCAAGATTTGCGATGCCTTTAGCGCTCAGGCTGTTGACACTCATCCCGTTGACGATCGAAAACGTGACTAGACTCGAAATAAGGGGTTGCTTCCATTCCGTTGCCGCACAGTAGGCGCTGTCGATATGCAAAGGAGACGCGTTCATGTTCAGCAGGGACTGCCAGATGTTGTCGATTTCGGTCAACGTTCGGCCGGGCCTGTGTTCGATGATGTCTCCGACGCGGAAGTCTTCGACGTAAAGCCCACGAGATTCGCGGTAACGATTCTCCCCGACTTTGACGTAGGCGGGTACGTTTTCCATGGCTTACCTTGCATCATTAAGCGAAGATACAAATGTGGCTCGAGTCCGCGGATCGGCACA
>JAIELF010000078.1 GCA_019753235.1 bacterium | reverse complement strand
CCAAGGAAGGTGCAAAAAACGAGCAGAACCCGAACAAGTCATATCGACGTCCACACCGCCGCAAATCGAAAAACACGTATGAGGAATGTTCGGCAGGAACAATCAGCGGGCTTCGCGTGTCGTTGCCGGGAAGCATTTTTCGAACAGGAAGATCCCCAGGAAGACAATCGCGACGGTCACCGGGACGATCAGAATCCCGCCGGCATCGTGCATCTGTTTCGGAGGAACAAGCTCGTAACGATGTGCCCACGAGATCAGCGCGATGCGAAGAATATTGCACGCGACGGCGATCGGCACGGCACTCACCGAGATAAGAATCTTGCCGACGGTCGAATAGTTCGACAACATTGCGATCGCGGTGCAGACCGCACCAAACGAAATCACCATCTGCAAACCGCTGCATGCAAAGGCAACGTTAAGCTGATCATTCTCCAGCTCGATCAGCGTTCCATCCGCGAGAGCCGGGATGCCGGCCGTCTCCAACAAATAGACCGCACCGCTGGCTCCCCAATGCTGGAGCGGCAACGCCAGATGCGACGCGATACTGTGCGGTAGAGGGATCGCGAACATCAAATAGGCAATCATGGGAAGCCCCCACCACAAGGTCCGCTTCCCGCGCAAGGCCAAAACCACTCCCGCGATGGCCGGGATGATCGCGTATTGTGCCAATGGGCGAATGTAGGCCAACGTTCCGACCAGACTCGCCGTCAATGCCATCGCCAGCAGAATGCTCCCCGCGACAGGGGCCGATCGGCCGTGGGACGGGAACGACTGGCGACGTGTCCAAGCCAAATAGAGAGCCAGCGGCGCGACAAAGAACCCATGGGAATAATCGGGAATCGTCCACCAAGTTTCGATCATCGAAACAAGCGGAACCCAGAACGCGAAGAGGCATGCCGCCGTCAACAGAATTCCGATGGCCCATTTTCGGCGGGCGTTCGTCATCATCTGAACTATTCCTCAACGCGAGAAAATGATTCGGCACCTGGTCAAGCATATCATGTCAAACAGAAGTCAGAAGGTGGGAACCTCGAATCGAAAGCGACGCCAACCACATTTGAGGCAAGAGATCCATGCGCGTTCGTCTCGATTACGGCAAAGTCGGGCTCGAGGTCGACCTCTCTGCCGCGCGGAACCTGACGATCTTGGACGCGAAGATCGTCGAGCCGATCCCGCAGCCGGCCGCCGCCATCGCGCAGGCCATCGAGCATCCCACGGGTTCTCTCTCGCTTCGAGAGATCGCCGTCGGCAAAAGGTCGGCCTGCATCGTCATCTGTGACATCACACGCCCAGTTCCCAACGAAGTGATCCTTCCACCCGTCCTAGATACGATCGAGTCAGCCGGCATTCCTCGAGAGAACATCCTGATTTTGATCGCGACGGGGTTGCACCGACCCAGTACGACCGACGAAATAGTCGAAATGGTCGGCTCGTCTATCGCCCGTACGTACCGAATCGAAAATCATTTCGGCAAGGATCTTTCGGAACATACCTATCTTGGCCTGACCCCTCGAGGGGTGCCAGCGTGGATCGATCGTCGATATGTCGAAGCCGATCTCAAGCTCGCCATCGGGCTCATCGAGCCGCACCTGATGGCGGGATTTAGCGGTGGCCGAAAAGTCATTTGTCCCGGCATCGCCGGCATCGACACCATTCGCGCCTGGCACAGCCCCGCGTTTCTCGAACATCCCCGGGCCGGTTGCGGGATGGTCGAAGGAAACCCCGTTCACGAGGAGAACACCCGAATCGCCCAGATGGCCGGCTGCGACTTCATTGTCAACGTGGTGATCAATGGGAAGCGGCAGATCACAAGCATCATGGCCGGCGACATGGTGAAAGCGTGGGAGAAAGGGGTCGTTGATTGTCGAAGACAGCTCGGCGTGATGCTTGATCGCCCCGCGGACATCGTCATCACGTCTGGTGCCGGCTACCCACTCGACACGACCTTTTACCAGTCCGTGAAGGGAATGACCGGCGTCTTGCCGATCGTTCGCGAAGGAGGGACGATTATTTTGGCCGCCTCGCTGAGCGAAGGGATTGGCAGCCCCGAGTTCGAAAATCTGCTCCATCATTGGCGAGATCTGCAGGCGTTTATTCGACAGATTGAAGACCCGAGTTACTTCGTGATGGATCAATGGCAACTCGAAGAACTCGCGAAGGTCCGCAGGCAGGCTCGCGTCAAAATGATCAGCGATGGTTTGCCGGCCGACCTCCTCTCCCGCTTCTTTGTCGAGCCGGCCCCTTCGGTGGAACAAGCTCTTGCCGACTCACTTGCGGATGCGGGCCCTGACGCGATGGTCGCCGTCGTTCCGAAAGGTCCTTATCTGTTGCCGACCCTCGCGTAACAAACCGAAGTTCTCGATGCAGACATCTCTTTGCGATCATTCAGAAGGCGCACTGATTCGTGCGCAGATGGGGGGCCCGCCACCGAGAGCTTTTCGCCAAGATGACGGAAAACTAATGATCTGCCGAAGCCTTCTTTTTTCCGCTTGCGAATCGTTCGGCAAAAGGGACGCTTATCATCCACATTTCCATCGGCGAAATTACGTCTTCGTAAGAGGGGTCATTGTGTTGTTGATAAGACGCAGATCTGGCCGTATTCATCGGTAACAGTGTTCAGGTTGTATCGTCGACGCCTTTAGCCGCGTTTGAACGCGGATCGGACAATCTCCAGGCCCGTTGTTCGTTCGACCAGAGCTCCCGGGCAATTTGCACGCGAGAGCGAGGGACTAACCCATGAACAGTACTCGAGTTGTCGAGAGCCGAGCAGAGTCCAACACGATCCGAGAGTCGCCGGAGAACGGCATCGCGGGTCTGAAGCATCTTCGCTACGACATCATCTCTGGAATCGTCGTGTCGCTGGTGTCGCTTCCTCTTTCGTCGGGGATCGCGATCGCGTCGGGCGTCCCTCCCATTTACGGTCTGATCTCGGCCATCATTGCCGGGTTGATTTTCCCATTCATCGGCGGGTCGTACGTGACGATTGCGGGCCCGGCCGCGGGCTTGGCACCAGCCTTGGTCGCGGTGATGGTTTCATTGGGTGGCGTCGGAGATGCTCAGCATGTTGGCGCTGGCTACCCTTTCCTTTTATGCGTGATTTTCATCGTTGGTTTCGTGCAGATGTTCCTGGCCATTTTGAAGTTGGCTCGGTTTGCCGCCATCATTCCCGTCAGTGTGGTGGAGGGGATGCTTGCGTCGATCGGGCTGCTGATCATCGTCAAGCAGTTGCCTCTGTTCTTCGGATACACCGGGACGCTCAAGCCACACGAGTTCTTCGAATTCGTCCGTGCGACACCGGCGTATGCAGCCGAGATGACCGGGCCGGTCTTCACGGTTTCGATCGCAACGCTGGCACTTCTGTTTATTTTTGGTCGAATGAAGGATGCACGGTTTCTGAGGATCGTTCCACCGCAGTTGGTTGCGGTTGTCCTAGGGGTCATCCTGGGGCAAGTGATGCAGCTTGGGAGCATGGCCGAAGGACGATTTTTGATCTCGTTGCCTAAAGACCCTTTTCACGGGGCGGCCCTTCCCGATTTCAATTCACTCTTCTCTCATCAAGAGCTCTGGTACGCCGTCACGATCGCGGTGATCACGCTGACGCTGATTGATGGCGTCGAGTCTCTCGCGACGGCCATGGCAATCGATCGCATCGATCCCTTTCAACGTAAGTCGCAGCCTAATCGCGTGCTGTTGGCCATGGGGGTTTGCAACGTCGCGTCGAGT
This sequence comes from bacterium, assembly GCA_019753235.1. Classification (GTDB taxonomy): domain Bacteria; phylum Planctomycetota; class Planctomycetia; order Kolteriales; family Kolteriaceae; genus JAIELF01. Next base: position 20,968 of record JAIELF010000078.1, on the reverse strand, counting down.
GTGGTGGGTGGCCTGACCATCATTCCTGGTGGGGTGAAAAGTAAAGCCAATATCGCGTCGGGGGGAAGAACCCTTTGGGCGAATTTCACCAACGCCATCTGCCTCATTCTTTATCTGGTGGTGGCGCGTGATCTCATCAACTTGATCCCGATGGGGGTACTCGCCGCCGTTCTGATCTACACCGGCTGGAAAATGTGCGAGCCGCTCGTTTGGAAACACATGGCACAAATCGGCAAACATCAACTTGGCATCTTTGTCATCACGATCGTCAGCACGTTGATGACCGACCTGTTATGGGGAATCATCATTGGGACCTCGGCCAAGTTTCTGTTGAACATGCTCCTCTATCGGCAATCGCTATTGGCCGTCCAATCCACGACGCCGTCCCCCACACTATTCCGTGCGGTGCTGGATTTCTTCAGCAACCCCGTGAGCAAGAGGGAAGTCGAACAAGATGTGTACCATCTCTATCTCGATAAACCGCTCGTTTGCTTCAACTCGATGCGGCTAAGCGATGAACTCGAGAGAATTCCCGAAAACGTTCGTGAAATCTACATTCACCTGGACTGTCATGTTTCGGTGATTGATCACACATCGTGTGAGAATCTCATGGAAGCGATTGATCAGTTCTCTCACAAGAACGTCGTGGTGACGATTGTCGGCCTTGATCAAATGAAAAGGCTTTCCAAATACCACGCGGGAGCGCGTTTGGCCACGCCGGCGATGTCGGGTCACTGAATGACGAACAAGCTTGTCCAGCCGGATGTCGATGGTATGTTGTACTTGGCGTGGAGGAAGCGTCGACGAAGGGGGCTCTTCGGGTCCGGGGGGACCGGAGAATCTCGGCTAGTTTCCGCGACCCAACTAGAGCTTTACCCCAAAAGACGTTAGGACCAAGCGTCTGGGGTAAAATCCTTAGGCGACCTCTTGGCGAGAGGCCTAGTCGTTCCTAAAACGACTTGCTCCGAAACAAGTGCAGGGACAGACGGGACCGAGAGCCGATGCCTCACGTAACATCCGCGAAGAAACGACTTCGCCAGAATAAGAAACGTCGAATGCAGAACCGCGCGGTCAAGTCAGACCTGCGGACGCATGTCAAGAAGCTGCTCAAATCCATCAAGGAAAAGAATGCCGCCTCGGCGACGGAAATCCTCAAAACCGTGGCCAGCAAGCTCGATAAGGCCGGGTCGCGTCGTTACCTTCATCCCAATACCGCCGCTCGGTACAAGGGTCGGCTGACCAAGCGAGTTTTGGCGATCGCGTCAGCGAGCTAGTCCTCGTTCGGGACGAAATCCTCGGAACGCGGCCCGTTTTCTCATGGCCGCGTTTTTTGTTGCGCTCGTCCTCTTGGACCACGACTTTCCAATCCTCGACAGGTTCCTGCTTGCGGGCCGACCTTCGGCAGGCTAGAACGACCTTTTCTCGGGGAACACTTCCAACAGAACGCCTTTGAAGTAGGGTCGTCATGCCTATCCAGCGATCGATTGATGCATCGAGCAGTTTCATGAACTCTGCCCTGGAAGCGGGCGAGGGGATTTTTCGGCTCACGCCGACGTGGGTTCCGCGATCCTTCTTAATGCCAGGCAAGCGAATCAAGCTCCATCCGGGCGATTATTACGCCATGGGAGCCCACCGGGGCGGCATTGATGAACGCTGGTTCGCTTCGACGACCGAGGCCGCCAATGACAATCGTGAACACGATGAAGGGCTCAGCTACTGCTTGTTTGAAGGGAAGCAATTCACCCTTCGCGATGCGGTAGGCACGCTCGGGGCGAAAGTGATCGGCACCGGTCTTTGGAACAAGTACAAGAAGTGGCCCGTTTACAGCAAGTTCTTCGACAACATGGGCCCGATCCCGCACCATATGCACCAAAGCCAAGAGCAGGCCAAACTGGTCGGGCAAGAAGGGAAGCCCGAATCGTACTACTTCCCGCCACAACTCAACGCCATCGGCAATAACTTTCCGCACACCTATTTTGGTCTCGAACCCGGAACGACCAAGCAGCAGGTCCGCGATAGCCTGGCCCGCTGGAACCAGGGGGATAACGGCATCCTCGATCTATCGAAGGCGTACCGCCTGAAGCCTGGCACCGGCTGGCTTGTTCCGCCCTGCGTCTTGCACGCGCCGGGCTCTTTGGTCACCTATGAGCCGCAATGGGGTTCGGATGTCTTCGGTATGTATCAGTCGATGGTCGAGGGACGGTATGTTCCTTGGGAGTTGCTCGTAAAGGATGTCCCGAAGGAACATCACCAGAATCTCGATTACCTTGTCGAGCAACTCGACTGGGAAGGGAACGTGAATCCGAATTTCAAGGATTCGCACTATTTAGAGCCGATCGCCGTTGCCGACACCGCGAAGGAAGGCTGGGACGATCGCTGGATCGTTTACGGTCGCATCAAGAAGGAGCAGCTTTTCACCGCCAAAGAGTTGACGCTGGACCCTGGCGCCCGGTGCACGATCAAGGATTCGGGCGCTTACGGCTTGATCACCGTTCAAGGGGTCGGCAAGGCGAACAAGCTCCGGCTCCACTCGCCGTCGATGATTCGGTACGGAGAACTGACCGAAGACGAAATATTCGTCACCGAAGCCGCCGCTGCGGCGGGTGTTACCTTCGAGAATACCGGCAAAGAGCCGCTGGTCACACTGCGATACTTCGGCCCTGAAACCCAGCCCGGCGCGCCGGAGGTGGGGGGACATAAGAAAACGTAAAGACGTATCGGTGACATAGGTATGTCACCTAGCTCCTTCCCGATGAGAAGGACATAAAGAGGTTTCGAGTAGTTCGACACGACCAGAGGGGGAACTCTATCGATGGCACGCAAGAAGATCGCCATTGGCACGTGGGCCTACACCATCGGCCCCTACGCGAACAATCCGGTCCCATTCGAGACCGTTGTCACCAAGTTGAAAGAGATCGGCTACGATGGACTCGACTTGGGGGGATTCCCGCCCCATCCCAACCCTGACGATTGTCCCACGCCCGAATCGCGAAAAAAGGTCCGATCGCTTGTTGAAGACGCAGGGCTCGGCTTCTCGGGATTGGCGGCAAACCTTTGGATGCACAAACTCGCCAGCAACGAGAACAACACCGCCCTTTTGGCTGAGTTCGATAAGAACGTCAAGTTCTGCAACGATCTGGGGATCAAGACCATCCGCGTCGATTCGCTCGACGCTCCGAACGTTTTCGACACGGTCGATTACAATCTCGCTCGTTCACGCGTCGTTGGAACCTTCAAGGAGATGGCCAAACGAGCTGGCCAGGCCGGCCTTAACGTCTGCTGGGAATTCGAGCCTGGCTTCTGTTTCAACAAGCCTTCCGAGATCGTCTCCATCATCAAAGAGGTCAGTGCCGACCACAAAAACTTCGGCGCCCTTTACGATACTTGCCATGCCAACATGGTTGCCAAGCTCGGATCTCGGCAATGGGGCAAGAGGGAAACGCTTGCCGGCGGAGCGCTCGAACTCCTTCAGCAACTCAAAGGACACATCACACACATTCATCTGATCGATTCGGATGACCTGTGCCATAAGGACGCCAACGGAGATGACGAAACGAGCGCTCATCCCCCGTTCGGCGACGGTCACTTAAACTTCGATGAACTGACGCCCGCCCTTCTCGATTGCGGATGTCCGCATGATTGGTGGACAATCGACCTCTGTTTCTGGCCCGATGCCTGGGCCGCCACCGAGAAGTGCTACCAGTATCTCGACATGCTTCGAAAGAAGTACAAGGTCGCCTAGAAGATCCACTTCTCTGGGACGGGGCCGTTGACCCGAGTCAACGTCTCGGCGGATGCAGTCCATTCGGAAACAGTTCGACGTTCAATCACGCCGCTTGATCAAGATCGGCGTGTTCGTCGTCGGCTTCGGGTAGCAGTAACTCATTGATCTGATCGGATGTCTCGCGAAGGATCTGCTGAAGCAGGGGGTTCTTCACGCGAATCAGCAACTCCGCCAGGTCGGCTAGGATTCTGTCAGCCTCGGCAGAGGGTAGTCTCTCGAGCTTCGCCCATCTTTTTATCGAGCCTGCCATGTCTCTGCTCCCAAGACGACCCGGAACTCCGCATCGGCCAAGATGTCGACGCGGCTCTGGGCAGCTCCGTATGTTCGGCCCCTTCAAACCAATCAAGGCAGAAACAAATCGCTGGGTACCGCGCCGTCGCGCGGTCTCGTTTGCCAAACAGCGCCAGCTTCTCCAGCTTCTCAAAGATGCGACTACATAAGCGGACTGGCAAGTCTTGGACTTGTGCGAGAAATCACTCGTTACTACGGTCCCGCCCGATGGACATGAAGGTCGCGCGATCGGCCCCGGGGTCTGACCTCATGAACGGGCCAGCAACCGACACGTTCGTCGTCAAGTGGCCGCTCGATGGGCCCCTGTGGATCCGGCGCTGATCTGCCGATGCCGGGACCCGCGGGAGTGGGCGGCCGATTCGCGCGGGCGCTGGCGGCATGAAACCAAGGATGGTGGGATGACGCATTCTTCGACCCAGGAACAGAATCCTTCCTTTCGGCCGATTCTCGGCTTTCGTCGGCCTCAAGAGGCGAGCCCTCTCGACGAATCATCTCTCGCGGTGACGCGGGCCCTGGGGCGATCGATTGAACATGCCGTCTCCCTGCAACAACCCGACGGTCATTGGTGTGCCGAGCTCGAAGGAGACACGATTCTCGAATCCGAGTTCATCCTCATGCAGGTGATTCTCGGCAGATGGGGGCACGGCACGATTCGCAAGTCTGCTCGTTACATCGTGAACAAGCAACAAGATGACGGCGGATGGAGCAACTTTCCCGGCGGGCCGACCGACCCCAGCGTCTCGGTGAAAGCATACTTTGCGCTCAAGCTTGCCGGCTACCCGGCCAGTGAACCGTTCATGATGCGAGCAAAAGAGAGAATCATCGCCGTCGGCGGAGCCGAGACGGTCAACAGCTTCACTCGCTTCTACCTTGCTGCTCTCGGGCAGATCCCTTACTCACACTGCCCCAGCGTCCCGGTGGAGATCCTCCTTCAGCCGACCTGGAGCCCATTCCACCTTTCAAAGATGTCCTCTTGGACACGCACGATCGTGGTTCCTCTCGCGATTGTTCAAGCACATCGTCCCGTCACGCCGATCCCGCCGGAACTCGGCATCAGCGAGCTATTCGTCGTTCCCCCCGATGAAAATCGCTTGCCGGACTTGGCCCGATTAAAGTGGCCTTTCGTCTCGTGGGAGAACATTTTTCGGCTCGTCGATCGATCGGTGAAGCTTTACGAATCGCGTTTTTTAGGGGGCCTTCGCCAGCGAGCCATTCAAGCCGCCAAGGATTGGATGATCGACCACTTCCACGAGAGCGACGGCGTCGGCGCGATCTTTCCGCCGATGATTTACACCTGCTTGGCGCTTCGGTGCTTGGGGTATCCCGATGATTCCCCCGAGATGATCTGGGCGGAGGACCAATTGGCCCGACTGATGATGGAAGACGATACGACGCTCCGCCTTCAGCCCTGCTTCTCGCCGGTGTGGGATACGACCTGGATGATGATCGCGCTGGGGGACGCGGGCTTGGATCCATCCGATCCGGCCATGGATCGAGCGGCCGACTGGATGCTGGATCATGAAATCACGCAGCCCGGTGATTGGTCGATTCGCGATCCACAAATCGCCCCCGGAGGGTGGGCGTTCGAGTATCAGAATCGCTTTTATCCCGATCTGGACGACACCGCGACCGGTCTGATGGCGCTGCGCCGAACGAGCAGATTTTTTGAGGATCGATGTCAGGGGGCCGTCGAAAGAGCGATGGCGTTCGAGATCAAGATGCAGTCTCGTGATTTCGGCTGGGCCGCGTTCGACCGCGACATCAATAATCCCATCCTTGAAGCGATTCCGTTTGCGGACCACAACGCGATGCTTGATCCGAGTTGCCCGGACATCACCGCGCGCGTGCTCGAAATGTTGGGGGAGTATGGCTACCGGCCGGGCGAGCCGTTCATCGAAGGGGCGATTCGATTCATCCTTGCCCATCAAGAGCCCGAGGGGTGTTGGTGGGGTCGATGGGGCGTCAACTACATCTATGGCACTTGGCAAGTCTTGGTCGGCTTGGCGTCGATCGGTTTCGACATGAAGGATCCGCGAATGGTGAAGGCGGCCGATTGGCTGGCGTCGGTACAACAAGATCACGGCGGATGGGGCGAAAGCTGCGCGAGTTATTCCGATCGATCGCAAATGGGCCAAGGGGAATCAACCCCGTCGCAAACCGCCTGGGGTGTTCTCGGAATCCTGGCCGTCCGCGGGCCCAACGACCCAGCAGTCTTGGCGGGCATCGATTACCTTCTGCACACGCAAAACAACGATGGGTCCTGGACAGAAACCGAGTTCACCGGGACCGGCTTCCCGAAGGTCTTCTATCTTCGTTACCACTACTACCCGCTTTATTTCCCCATGATGGCGATCGCCCGCTACGCGCAGGCCGCTGGCATTCCCAAACCTTCGGTGACAACGACGACGCACTCCTTGCGTCGATCGGCTTAATGACATCTTTGTCTCTCTCGTGAGGATCACAATGGCCGTACCCATTTCGCAGATGTGGACCGTGGCGAGTTACGTTCTCAAGCAACGCCTTGCCGGTCGAAAACGTTATCCCCTTGTCGTGATGCTCGAGCCCCTCTTTCGATGTAACCTGGCTTGTGCGGGTTGCGGGAAGATTCAATACCCTCCGCACATCCTAAAAAGGCAACTCTCTCCCGAGGATTGCTTCCGTGCTGTCGACGAAGCCGGCGCGCCGATGGTCTCGATCCCCGGTGGGGAACCGCTCCTGCATCCGCAGATCGCCGAGATCGTGGCTGGCCTGGTCGAGCGCAAAAAATACATCTACCTCTGCACGAACGCCCTTTTGCTCGAAGAGAAACTCGATCTCTTCAAGCCGAGCAAATACCTGACGTTTTCCATCCACATGGATGGTCGGCGAAAAGAGCACGACTTCTCGGTTTGCAGACTCGGGACGTACGATGTCGCGGCATCGGCCATGAAGAAAGCCATCGATCGTGGTTTTCGCGTCACGACCAACACCACGCTCTTCGAAGGGGCAGACCCCGAGAAAGTTCGCCGATTCTTCGATGAGATGATGGAGCTGGGCGTTGAAGGAATGATGGTGTCGCCTGGGTACAGTTATCCCAAGGCTCCTGATCAAGAGAGTTTTCTTCGTCGCGATCAAACGCGAGAACTTTTTCGCGCGATCTTTTCTAGCCCCAAACGACACTGGAAGTTCAATCAAACGCCCCTCTTCGTCAGGTTCCTGATGGGAGAGGAGGAGTTCGAGTGCACGCCTTGGGGGAATCCCACGTTCAATATCTTTGGCTGGCAGAAGCCCTGCTATCTCATTCAAGATGGCTATACGGCAACGTTCCAAGAGTTGATGGAATCGACCGATTGGAGCCAATACGGTACGCCCGAACGAAACCATAAGTGCGCTCACTGCATGGTTCATTGCGGCTTCGAGCCGACGGCTGTCGATCGTACCTTCACCACGTGGTCCGGCTTCTATCAGACGGCGAAGGCGACGCTGACTGGTCGATTTGGCAAGCCCGCGACGACGCATACGCATCGTCCGAGCCCGGTGCCGAGCCCGGCCTTTATCCCGCTCGAACAATTGTCCACCCGAAAAGCATCCTAGCCTGACGACCAGTGACATAACAATGACAGTCAAGGAGTCGAATTCATGGACGAGAAGTTAAGCATCAATATTCCCGAGTCGCTGGAAGGCTGGTCGTGCGAACTCAGGACTTCTGCGGAGCGATCGGCGATTCTACCCTGCGCGCTCGACTATCGCGGCGACGTCACGATCACGTGTATGAAACATGGACCGGTCACAGGCTACGTCTTCGACGTGAATGATGACGATCTGACGATGCTTCGTCCCGACCAGATGGCTCCGACGCAGATTCCGGTCGAACGGATCGTTCGAATTGATTTCAGTGGCCGAAATGCCGCCCATGGACGAAGTTGGGAAGCTTGGCTGGAAAAAGTTGCCCAGGCAGAGTCCCGTGGTGAAGTGGCCGAGCTTTATCCCGACGATCTCGACGAGTCGTCCAATCATTGACCAGCAGTAACGATTCCCTCCCGAATCTCGGTCTCTTGCCATCTGAGCGGGAGGCTTTCGTTTTTGGATTATCACGGGAAGTGAATCTCAGCAGAATCAACCTCTTCCCGCGAGTGTTTCCGGGGCGTTTTGCAGGAATGCTTCCTCGATGGACTTGGCTCGTACCTTTCTCGCATCCCGATCCGTGCGTATAAATGCAGAGTCGGAATACTCTCTTCGTTTCCATCTCGGGAAAGGATCATCATGCGTGGGCAATGCTGGTTGGTCGTCATTCTGTCGGCCGTGATGTTGGGCTGTGGCAAATCGGAGGCGACCAAGCCTGCCGAGAGCAAGACCACTGAAACAAAGGAGTCGGCACCGGCCGCGACCACACCGGCGACGCCGGCCAATGACGCTTTGACGGTTCCGCCGGCCCAGCCAGCCGCGAAGGAAGAGCCGAAGGCCGATGTGATCCTTCCGCCGTCGGATCCTACACCCGAGCCCCCGAAAAATGGTTCGGTCGATCTGACTGGCCCAAGCGTGCTGTCGGCCGTCGCCGCCAAGGATAACGCGAACTGGGGGACGCTGAAGGGGCGTTTCGTCTTTGATGGCCCCCCTCCGAAGCCGGTCAAGATTGAAGTGACCAAGGACCAAGAATGTTGCGGCAAGTATCCCGACGAATTGGTGGATGAAAGTGTTGCCGTCGGAGACAAGGGTGGTTTGAAGTGGGTCTTTGTTTATCTTCGAACCAAAGACGCCAAGGTTCACCCCGAAGCAGCCAGCGGCGTTGCCTCCGAGATCAAAATCAACAATCGCCATTGTCGATTCAATCCGCACGGATCGGTTCTTTGGGCTGGCAAGCAGACGATCGTTTTTGGCAACGAAGACCCGATCAATCATGCCGTCAAGATCGATCCGCTCAACGCGAAGAACCAGGCGATCAACAACCAGCTCCCTAGCGGCGTCGACGTAAAATACTCGTTCTCGGCCGAGGAACGAATTCCAGTTTCGATCACGTGCGGCATTCACCCTTGGCAGAAGGGTTGGGTCTTGCCGATGGAGAACCCTTACGCCGCCGTCACCGGTGACGATGGTAGCTTCGTGATCGCGAATCTCCCGGTGGGGAAGCTTGAATTCCAGGTTTGGCAGGAGAAGTCCGGTTACCTGGCCGCGAAGAGTGATTGGAAACGTGGCCGATTCGAGATGGAGATCAAGCCGGGCGACAACGATCTCGGCGACATCAAAGTCAGCCCCAAGCTCTTCGAGAAGTAACCTGCCGGAGTGAAAAGCGAAGGACGTCGGCATGTGGGTTTCTGACATGCCTACAGTTCTATCGACGCGAAGGCGAAATGTTTCCGCTATGGATTTTTCACTCGCGTGTTGCTGCCGGTCGCGATCAGTGGCTGCTGACCGGCGGCCGCGGGAAAAATGATCTGCCAACGAAGGGTGTCGGCATCCGCAAGCCGAATGCTGGCCACACGAACCTGTCCTGTCTTTAAGTCAGGATCGCTGAACGAAAATGTCTTGGTCACGGGATCGAATCCTCCCTTTTCATGAAAGCTGCCGCCGCTGGAAAAGAAGAACGATCTCGTGTACTGCTTCGAGGCAGGATCGAATCCCCACATCACGATCGTTTGAAACGAATTCCCCTGGGCATCGATCGATTCAATCGTTGAGCGAATGAATCGGCGATCGAGGACCCACTCATTATTCGATCGCGTGCGAGCCTTCGGACTGGTCCCGACGCTGAAATCCCCTTCCCATCGGCCGAGCAGCGGTTCGAGGACTTTCCACTCCGCCGACGGTTCGTCGGCCTGCATTGCCGAGCACATGATCAAGATCATCGCCCCGATCGTCCAAGCATTTCGAGCCATCATCTTTGCGACCTTTTCTGAATCATATTCCCAGGTGGAATGCCTCAGATCACGATACCAACGAAACAACGGGGGGCCAAAACTTGATATTCGAGGATCGCGTGGACTTTCGACGTCATTGATCCGATCAGCACGCCGTTTTGAAATCAAAAGTAACCAGAGAGCAGGTCGTCGGCTTGCAGACTTACCGCGCGACGCGTAGTCTTCTAGGAGGTCGATCGAAGGGAGCTCGCGTCGTCAAGTCGATTGGCGTCAGTCTACCCGCGACAAAAATGCTGGCCTGCTGCGAGTCTGCCCATGCCGCTACACGAAGGAACGACCGAGGTCTATCGGTCTTACTTTTCCACTTTCAAGAATGTGCAGGCTTGGCAGGGCGCCAAACTCAGCCGATACCGAAGCCAAGTCGCTAAGATTCTCGACCAGGACGCTGTGTTTCATCAGAAAAGCGACAGCGAGCTTCGGCAACTGGGAAGCGACCTTCGACAGCAGGCCCTTTCGGGAAAGCCGCTCGATGATTTGCTTGTCCCCGCGTTTGCTCTCGTGCGCGAGACCGCAAGTCGACTCAACGGTACGAAACATTATCCGGTTCAACTTCTCGGCGGAATCGCGATTCATCATCAGCATTTTGTCGAGATGGCGACCGGTGAAGGGAAAACGCTGGTTTCGACCTGCCCGGCATTTCTCAACGCTCTTGTCGATCGAGGCGTTCACATCGTCACGGTCAACGATTATCTCGCTCAGCGCGATTCAGAAGAAATGGGAAAGATCCATTCGTACTTGGGCCTTTCGGTCGGCGTGGTCGTGAATGATTCGAAGCCTCATGAGCTACTGGCGGCGTATCGATGTTCTATCACGTACGCGACCAACAAAGAGATTGGGTTCGATTTTCTGCGCGACGAATTGCGCACCAAGCCCAACAGTTGGTACCGGTTCGGGATGAAGCTTGATGATCTTCGTTTCACGCAGGTGCTGCGAAAGGACTTTCATTTCGCGATCGTGGACGAAGCTGACAGCGTTCTCATTGACGATGCGAGAACGCCCCTCATCATTGCCGAGGCTCCGCCGGTGGATGAAGAGGTTGCCCATGAATACATGCTGGCAGACAAAGTTTCGCGGACATTGAAAGAGAATGAAGACTTCACTTTTAACCGTGCAGAGAAAAAGATCGAATGGCTTCGCACTGGGGAGCAGAACATCACCAAGCTGCTGGGGGGCCAGCGCAGCTTGACCGGGCACCGCATTGATTGGCATGAATCGTGTCTGCGAGCGCTGAAGGCGAACGTCATCTTTCATCGTGATGTTGACTATGTCGTCGAGAATGGCGAAGTCGTGATCGTCGATGAAAACACCGGCCGAAAGATGCCGGGCCGACAGTGGGAAGAGGGTCTCCATCAGGCGGTCTCGGCCAAGGAATCGCTGGAGATCAAGGGTCAAAACGAAACCATGGCCCGCACCACCTATCAGATTCTTTTCAATCGCTACCAAAAGCTTGCAGGGATGACCGGAACCTGCATGACCGACGCGATCGAGCTGGCCCAGGTTTATGGCCGGGGATGTCTTCGAATACCGACGAATCGCCCCTGTATCAGACAGCATCCGCTCGACTCTATCTCGGCAACCGAAGAAGAGAAGTGGAAACGTGTGGTCGAAAAGATTCGTGAGCTCGTCGCGTTGGAAAGGTCGGTCCTTGTGGGGACGCGTTCGGTCGAACGAAGTCTTCTCCTGTCGAATAAGCTGCAAGAGGCCGGCATCCCGCACACGGTTCTCAATGCCCATCAGGAAGAACGCGAGGCAGAGATCGTCAAGCAAGCAGGGCAGCCTGGCCGAGTTACGGTAGCCACCAACATGGCCGGCCGAGGTACCGATATCAAGCTCGATGAAGTCGTTCGACAGTCCGGCGGTCTATTCGTCTTGGGAACCGAGCGTCACGAGAGTCGACGGGTCGACAATCAACTCGCCGGCCGGGCGGGCCGACAAGGTGATCCCGGCACGGCTCAGTTCTTCGTCTCGTTGGAAGATCCGCTAATTCTGCGGTATCGTCCCAAAGTATCGCGACGCCTGGCCAAGCGGTACAAGGGGCGAGTCGTTCAATCGTCTTCCGTGCGAAGGTTCTTTCGCCGAGTTCAGCTCAGCATCGAGCGTCAGCACCGCAAGATCCGAAGTCAACTCATTAAGTACGATCGCGAAAGAGCTAAGTACAACCGTGAATTAGGGACCGCGTAAGAGTCAACGTCGCTGAGTGGCTCCGCTCGTTCGATGCTTAGGTGCTCCGAACCCGGCGAGCGATCGCGTCGGCAAACTTCCCCACCGAACCGGGGGCGTGACTGAGGAACAGGAGAGGTTCGACGAGCTCGACTTCGCTAAGAAGAATTCCCGCGTCGGGATCGGGGAAGCCGTCGATGCGGGCGTACAGTGTGGGTGCTCCAAGCCAATCGATCAATCGATCGCAGGTTTTCCGAATCGCGGCCGACGGTTGGGCAGCCATGGTCGTTCCACCTAACTCTTCTTGGACGCGAAAGTCGTCGCGGGCAGGTCGCTTCAGGACGCCATGTGAGAACGATCCGCCTAGATAAACCAACGACCATTCTCCTGACTCACGAACGCGTGGCAAAAAGGGCTGCGCCATCACGTCGCCGTAGGAGAGGAGCTCCCTCAAATGATGCCCATGGTGACGGTCGCAACGGGAAACGCGTCGAGCCCTCAGGCCAGATGCCGCCACCGTCGGCTTCAGCACCGCTTCTTCACAACGTAAGTCGCTGAAGAGTTCGTTGATCTCAATCGGTTCGTCTTGCGAGATGAAGATACTCGGCACGGTATCGAAGCCGGCTCTCGCGATGTCAGCCAGATAAGTTTTCTCCGCGCTCATGCGGAGCAACGAAATGGGATTCCAAACCGGAACACCAGAGCGCTCTAGTCGATCCAACCAGATGTGAAATCGATCGGCATGGAGATGATAATCCCAAGTCGACCGGATCACGATGGCATCAAAACATTTCCAATCGACGGCCGAATCGTCCCAGATGGTCGGCTCCGCCTGAATGCGATGTTGAAGAAGCAGTTCGATGAGCGGCTGTTCCTCTGGATGGAGTGCCGGCCAATCCTTTGAGGTCACCAGGGCGATTTTCATGAATGGATGTCCGCTTGGGGCTGAGGGACCTGATCTACAATCAGACCGATGATAACTTGTCTGGGGGCGGGCTCAACCCACTCCAAAGAGGCGTGACAACAATGTCATTTTCCCCTGATGGAAGCCGACGAAGACGTCATGAATGTTCCGCGAGGAGTCGCTGGTACGCCTGTTTTCGTAGTTACCGCTTCTCGCGTCGTTTTGCCGGGAAAATCCAAGAGAACGCATCACTCGACCTGTTGCGATTGCAAGCCCTTTGGTTGACGAGCTGAACCAGAACTCTCTTCTAGTTAGTTGGAACTTTTTCTAGCCCGATTGCCCATTCCTGTCAGGCAAGCCGATCCGAGATCTCAGGTGGAGTGCTGGTTGGCACGAATGGATTTCCCGCTCCGATCGGGATCACGTGAACCTCGCCTAGGTAGTTAGGCGCCTCTTTCGACAGGAATCCTTTCTTCATCGCGACAAACGTCGCCGTCAGATTGGCGTGGATTGTCGGTTCATGAGCGGTACCTACGTCGCCATCGAGACCGGAAGGGAGATCGATCGCGAGGACGCGCTTTCCCGCTTGGTTGATGATTCGGATCGCGTCAGACATCGGCTTACGAGCTGGCCCCGTCGAACCCGTTCCCAAAATTGCATCGACGATCCATTCGCACGAGGCCAGCCGACCACACATCGTCGAGGCATCGGTCCATGCCGAATGAAACGGAACATTGACAAACGCCGCTGCCCGATAGGCGAGTAGAGCATCCCCCACAAATGCTGCCGGGTCGACCAAAAGTTCGACATGCGTGCGATAGCCCCGATCGACCAGATGCCGGGCGATCACGAGACCATCTCCGCCGTTATTCCCCTTGCCGACAACAACCCCGACGGGTCCGGTCACTTTCTGAGCCAGAAGGAGATCGCACGCGCCGCGGGCCGCACTCTCCATCAGCACGATGCCAGGAATTCCGCCGGCGATGGCCCGAGCGTCGTACTGACGAAGTTCTGCACATGTCATGGTTGGCACTGATTTCATGACCAGATCTTGTCCCACCACCGACTTAGAAGCTCTGCCCATGCGGGAATGCGCGGGCCGATCCAGATACCTGCCGACAAACCAAGGATCATTCCCATCAGGCCTGCCCACCGAGCGCTCAAGCGGACCGAGGGACGGGCACTTGCCGTGGGCCATTCAAAAGGAACCGGCTCGTAGGTGGGGATCGCGTCATCGGAAAGGTTCGGGCGATCCTCCCGGCGGTCGGCGACGATCGTCATGATGCGGGATGGTCGACTTTTCTTCGCGGGCCGAGCTGGCCAGCGCTCGTGAGCGAGTTGTTGCGTAAACGGATGATCTCCGCCGTAGCCGGCGGTCCGATAGCGCTCGAGAAGATACTCCCCTTTTGAGGTAGGGTATGCCTCGCCAAGCTCATGGACGTAGGTGGCAAATTCGTCGTGAGAAAGGGCGTCAGCAATGCTGGGAAACCGGCGCAGGACGTGATCGGGTTGAAGGGCAACGATCCGTTCCCGGCAGCCATTGGCAACGTCGACCAAGCCTGCCCGGTGTGCCCAGAAAGAGGCCAAGAGAAGAAAGCGGGGCTCTGCCGCCAATTGCCCCTCTCGGCCAGCGGCGGTTGCCAACTGGAGATAGAGATCGGCCCGAGAGGCGGCGCTGGGCTCTGGTTCGGAAGCCGGCTTCGTGATCATCGGCGTACCGCACATCCGTCTCTGGCCGGCGATACCGCTAAAACAGCGTGAATTGGCTCGCCTCTTCGGTATCGTACCACCCAGTTGGTCTCGATGGCAGCCGGCTGGGGACAAAGCGATCGATCGAGCGGTCCTCAGGATCGGTTTTTGCCGGTCCTAAGCCCGGGAATCGCCCCAATCCCTTCGTGGGATGCGACTCCCGCCGAAAGGGTGAGATCCGCCCGGCGAGGTCGGAGTGAACCGCGGGCCTGGCATCGGCGTAGAACTTTGACACGAACACGGAAAGGAAGTCGGCCTGGATGCCCCTTAATCCCGTTCCCATCGGAGACCGCCAATGCGGCCGGGGACTTCCCCTGGTTTTGGTTGCCGGGCCCTGTGTTATTGAATCGGACGAACTTCTTCGGCAAGTTGCCGGCGTCACGGTTCCACTGGCGGAAAGGCTGGGAATCACGACGGTCTTCAAGTCGTCGTTCGACAAAGCCAACCGGACATCTCTCCGCTCGCCGAGAGGGCCGGGCATCGACGAGGGGCTGCGGTCGCTGGAACGAATTCGAAAAGAGTTCGGCGTCCCCGTGCTGACGGATGTGCATGATGTCGCGCAGGCACAAGCAGCCGGCGAAGTCTGCGATGTGCTTCAGATACCGGCGTTCTTAGCTCGACAGACCGACTTGGTGGCGGCGGCGGCCATGACCGGCAAAGTGGTCAATGTCAAAAAGGGACAGTTCATGGCCCCCGAGGATATGGCCCATGTGGTCGCCAAAATCGAAGAGGTCGGCAACCAAAAGATACTATTGACCGAGCGAGGGACGACGTTCGGCTACGGATTACTGGTCAATGATTTTCGATCTCTGCCGATCATGGCCAGAACAGGTTGCCCCGTCATCTTTGATGCGACACACAGTGTTCAACGTCCCAGTGCCGCCGGCGGAAAGTCTGGAGGGGATCGCGAGATGGTCTTTCCACTCGCGCGAGCGGCGATGGCGGTCGGGTGCGATGGTCTCTTCATTGAAACGCATCCCGATCCCGATCGCGCCTGGAGCGATGGACCCAACATGGTTCCACTCGATCAACTGGCCAATGTGATCGAAACATGCGTCCGGATTCGCGAGGCACTGCTGTTCTCTTAACGCAACGTCGATGCCGCCGGGCAAGGGCGCGCCAAAAGCATCATTGATTCAACGACAACGAGAGGCTTCATGATCAAAAGTCAGTCGGTAACGAGGATGAGTCGGATCGGTCAGCCAGTTCTGCTGGTGGCGCTTTCGATGCTGATCATCTCCCCTACGGGGTGTCGGCGAGTACCGGACAAGCCCAGCGAAGGCTCGCCCCAGACGCCCACGGCCGATGCGGAGGATGACGCCCCTCGTTATCTATCGAGCGTCGTGAATCTTCTTCGGGGAGAGATCGAGCCTGGGACGTACACCTCGGCAATCATTCAACTCAATAAGTTTGTTCAGCGACGCCCCGGAGCGATTGCCGACTTGACGGCGGAGCAACGAACGCAGGTGACTCGCGTTCTTGGAGCAGGAAATGTCGCCGTCGCCCAGCGAAAGACGTTTGCCGAGGATGACATCGAGTATCTTCGTAACGCATTTTTCCTTCGGCAGATTGCTCGTCAACAACAGCGTTCGCCGGCCGACAAAGTGGCCCATGCCAGCGATCTTTTTTCATGGACAGCAACACAAGTCGCGCTGACGGCGCCGAATCAGTACCCTGCCGTGCCGCCGACAGAGACGTTGCTTCGCAGCTACGGCCAACCACAGGAACGAATCGCGATCTTTCTCGAACTTCTTCGGCAATCGGACCTTGTCGGGGGTGTCTTGGCCGTCACAACGAAGGATGATCCGCAGGGGCTCACTCCCTGGCTGGTCGGGTTGCTCGCGGATGGGGAGATGTATTTGTTTGATCCGGTGATCGGCCGAGCGATTCCGTCGCCTGCTGACCCGGCTCGGCCGGCAACACTGAAAGAGGTCTCTGCCCATCCCGCCATCGCGACGGGATGGTACGGTGCCACTCCGATCGTCGATCCCGCGCGTATCGATCGGTACGCGATTCTGTTGCCGATCGATGCTTCGCGATTGGCCTCGCGTATGTCTTTTCTGGAGAGCAACCTTAAAGGGGACGATCGCGTGAATCTCTACCAAGATATCGACGCGAATATTCGACAAGCCAATCAGACGTTGAGTGGGCTGCCGAATCAGGTGGGCGTTCAGGTTTGGCGTTTTCCCGAGGAGACCGCCCGAGCACACTTGGCTCGCAGACGTGATACGCCGGAGGCAGCGGTTCGCTGGCAACAAGTCCGTTCACAACCTCGTCTGGCCGAGCTGGATGGTCGATTCGATGACGCAATTAAGGAAGTGGTCGCGCTCGATCTGAATCCGATCCCCGCGGTCGTTTGGGATGTTTCGCTTCAGTCGTTGAAGATGCCTTTCACCCAATCGCGTCCGATGATCGCCCATGCGGACGGTTTGAATGATTACATCGGCGCGACGTCGCAGCGATTCAACCATCCTGAGGACCCGAGTTATGCCGACGAGTGGCTCGAGCGCTATTTGAAGCGATCCCTCAATCCAGAAGTTACTTTTGACGAGATCTTCGAGGTCAGTGTTCTAGGTCAGCAACTCGCGGGGCATCCCGATCGAAAACGTCTACCTCTCGAAGAAAGGATCTTTTCGCTTCTTCCTGAGCCGGTCCAAAAGATTGCTCGAGAGGCATCGCAGTTTCAGGAGCGAGCCCACGTCGTTCCCGCGCCGGCGGCGGAAGCCCGCCCCACCGTCTCTGTTCCCGAGCCTCTCAAGCCAAATCAGGTCGATGAATTGATCAAGAGTATCAATGACCTACTGAAGAGGCCGGATTTAATCGATGCCCCCTTAGCTGAGTCTTTGCTTGCCGACACACCCGATCGACCCGCGGTTCTGATCAAGGACGTTGCCACGTTGACGGCGGAGGAAGTTCGCTGGCGAAATCGATTGCTCTTCGACCGTGTCTTTTTGGAATCGGTGGTACCGATCGATCGGCCTTGGATCACCGGAGCACTTCGCATGCGCGCCGAGAATCTCGCCTCGGCGGGCAAGAAGGAAGAAGCGATCGCGTTGCTCGAAGCGAACTACCCCGTGCTCCACGAACTCTCTCAACAAAGTCTACGGGCCGACGGAGCACGACTCAAAGCGAGCCCTTAATCACCGGGCGACTATCGAATGGGACGCCAGCGCCATTGAGGTGGCGTGCTGTACACTAGGGAGATTTTCTCGCCTGGTTCTAGAATCAGGCTCGTTCCTGCCGAAAGTGGTCCTTGCGTCTCTATCACATCGCCCGCGATATTCTCCTGTTTGACGAGAGTGACCCCGGCAGGCGACAGCAGCATTGCCGACACTGAAAAGGGATTTCGATTGGCGACGAATTCGCCCGAAGCCGGGAGCGCGGGCGTCGCCGTGGGAAGCACCACGGAACCATCGATCCGGTTGGTCGGACGCTCGGCCCGATTGGTGATGCCGGCATCAAGCCGATGAGCAATGAGATGATTTCCCTCCGCGCTCTTTTCAAAAATGACGTCCGAACCAGGGGCCATCTGTTGGGAACTGAGGGTGATCATGTTTTGCGTGCCAAAGATCCGCGCGCCGACGGCTCCCTTGATTCCCTGACTCGCAACAAACGCTTCAATTCGATTATCCGACGCTTTCGTGTCGTCAGCTTGACCCACGACGAGATGCTCGCGACACAAGTGAATGTTGGTCTCTTCGATGGTGTTTCGTGTGACGCCGCCGGTCAAGAGCAGGCCGACTTGACATCCAACCGTTTCGATGACGGTAATCTTGTTGGCGTCGATGGAACCGGGTGAAGCATCAAGCCAGAGGCCAATTCCTTTCCATTCACGATTTGGATCAATGTCATTCTTGTAGGGCTCGCCACCGGGCCAAGCCCCTCCCCCTCCGACAATCGCGTTGAAAACGAATTCGGTCGAGGTGACAACTTTAAAGCGGTCGGGTCCCATCGATGCGGGACGAATCCGCACAACCGTTCCTTCGCTCTGCGATACAATGAGGCCGAACCGATAAGAGCAGCTCATCTGACTATCGATGACGACGGCGTCTCCCTTCGGTGGATTGTAATTGATAACGTAGTGTCCCCCGTCGAGTCGAAAGTCTTGCATCCACGGTATGTTCAGTGTTTCATCGAGCCCGTAGACCACGGGGGTATTCTTTCCTTCGGTCCAGCTTCCGCCTTCGATAAAGAGATCTCGCCGAAGCGCTTTGGCGGCATTGAAAGCTTCCTGCAAGCCGGAAGTCTTCGTCCCAGGCGTCTTGGGTCCGAAGTCTCCGCCATCCTCGGGACCAGCCGGTGTCACTAACAAGTAGGGACGCCGAGCCGGCTGCTTCACCGAAGTACCTTCGGAAGCCTCGGCCGCAAGGAATGAAACAACCATCAACGTGATTGCGAACTCCATCCAGGTATCTCCCGTTCTTTAGGAAAACTTGTCGTCAGCCGGGCCGTTCAAAGAGGGATGATACCACGGATGCTTCACAGAGAAGTACAAAGAGGGCGGCGCGCCAGACGATCAACCGTTTCGCATGCCATCGTCTTTCATCGAGGGAGAATGCTTCCTTTGCGATTACTCGGCCGCCTCATCGAGAAGGGCGACCCCGATACAGTTGCGTCCTCCATGGACGCCCATCACCGGCGACAGAGGCGTGATCATGGTGTCGATCGGCGAAAACCTCTTCGCGAACGCGTCGGCGTACTTGTGGGCTAGATTCAAACAGTCCGCGTGAGCGATCGCCACCCGAGGTTTCTTCATCGAGCTGGCCAATTCGCTGACCTTGTCGATCGCTCCGTCGTGGACGTTCCAACCGCGCAACACTCGGCCGGCCATTTGCAATCCACCCTCGGCATCAAACTGAAAGATAGGCTTCATGCCGAGCATCTGTCCGAGGAGCCCTTTCAACCGCCCCAGTCGCCCCCCGCGAATCAAATACTTGAGTGTCTCGACACAGACGAACGATTTCATGTTCCGAGTCCGGCGCTCGATCCCCTTCATGATCTCTGCCAGTGGTTTGTTTGCCTTCGCGTCACGTGCCGCCTCGAGCACGATAATCCCCTGACCGACCGAGCAGGTTCGCGCGTCGTACGCGTGTATCCTTTCGGAAACGCGGGCCGCGAACTGTTTGCCCGATTGAAACGTTCCGCTGAGCTTGCCCGACATCAAGATCGCCACCAGTGTTTGGAAGTGGCTGGATAGATACTCGAAGGTCCGGATGTAATCGCCGGGCGTCGGCTGAGAGGTTTGCGGATGGTCTTTCTCTCGATCAAGCAGATGATAAAAGTCGGTCGATGAGAGCGTGACTTTCGCAATGTACGATTTGTTGCCGAAGGAAATACGGTGCGGAATCAGATGGATGTTGAGTTCATCGAAGTACTCCTCGGGCAGGTCGCAACCGCTATCGGTAGCGATGACAATCGACTGGGTGCTCGAGCGTCGCGATGCCTCTTGTTGCCGAGACATGTCTTCGACCTTTTGCCTTTGAATCTCGCCTCGCTTGGACAGCGTTTCAAAGACGCGGCCCGGCTCGTCGGTGTGAAGATGCAATCGGACTTGTCGGCTTGAACCGGCGACGATCACCGAATCGGCCAGGCTCTCCACATCATGGCGAATCCCCGCCTTGTCGAGGTTGGATCCGCTAATCAAGCATTCCGTACAGTACCTGTACTTCGAGTCGGCCTCGGCCATCGGACCGTGACCGCCGACCTCGGTGCGAAGATCTTCAAGTGGAAGCTCCTCGTCGGCAGTACCTGTTTCCATGAGGTCGAGCACCCCTTCAAGGAAAAACAGGAACCCTTGCGCTCCCGCATCGACCACTCCTGACTCGCCGAGCACATCGAGCTGCGAGGTTGTTCGCTGTAACGCTTGCCGAGCGGGCTCCATCGAACCCGCGAGCAATCGGGTGAAGTCGGGCTCGTCGGCCGCGCGGGCCGCTAGATGAAACGACCATTCACGCAAGACGGTAAGGATCGTCCCCTCGCGAGGCTCGGCGACCGCGCTGGCGGCACGATTCGACGCGATCTGACTCGCCTCGGCAAATTGCCGAGTGGTGACCCGTTCGAGACCCTCAAAACCCTGAGCCAGGCCATAAAAAATCTCGACTAGGATCGATCCGGAGTTTCCTCGCGCATCCAGCAGGCCGCTCTCGGCAATCTCTTCACTTACGCGAGCGATAGAAGACTCTTTGC
>JAIELF010000076.1 GCA_019753235.1 bacterium | reverse complement strand
AACGATTGGATTCTGCCCCAGGCCTATCGGACCGAGATATACCACGAGAATTGGGAACCTCGGATGCGAACGTCGAAAACATCCTTCTCGCATCCGCCGTAATGAGCAGGCCGTCGAAATCTCATTGGTCTCTTAAACGGAGAGCTTCAATGTTATCGGGGTCGAGTTCAAGAGCTCGGCCGATCCAAGGCCTTGCCTCGGCAGACTTACCAAGCGAAACGTAAATCTGCGCGAGCGTGATGTAGGCTTGAACGCAGCGGGGATTTCGGCGGATCGCCTCCTGCGTCAGTTGGATCGCGTCATCCCAGCGGTTTTGTCGAGCGCGGAACGTCGCCAGACTGACAAGCGCGAGGGGGTCGCGCCATCCCGATTCAACCGCCCGCTCGCTGAAATACTCGGCCCGATCTAGGTCGCCACGGTCCATGAAAGCACGGGCCAAGTGAGAGTAGGCGATAAAGTTATGGGACGTCACCTGTGCCGTGTGAGCGAATAACGTGATCGAATCATGCCAGCGTGCTGCTTGAAGATACGTGAGTCCACCCAGAACAATCCAGAGAACCACCATCCCGCCCGACGAGGCCCGCTCGGGTATCCTCCATCGTCGGCACTCATCGAACCATGCAAAGGAGAGTCCCACAAAAAGCCCTAGGAATGAGACATAGGCGTAGCGATCAGCCACACTTTGCAGACCGACTTGCACGAACCCAATCGTCGGGACTTGCGCAATGAGATACGCCATCCATCCCAATCCTAGCGCGGGCCAACGGCGTCGCTGCCAGTAGAGAAGTAGGCTGATGCCGACGATAACCAAGGCGGCACTCACCAGCCGAGACCAAGGCGGCGCCGACAGAGGATGCGGATAGAGAACCCCCAGATCGATTGGCCAAAACATCATCTCTAAATACCGAACGTAGGACGATAGAGCATTTAGGATTCGCACCGACCATGGAAGATACTCTTCGCTGGCAGTGGCTACCTTTTGTGCATCCAGCGTGATCCAAGACTCGAAGATCGCCATCAACGCAAACGGAATCTTGTCCAATAACATGATGAGCATCGAGAGAGGACGCTCAGAAGAAACATCCGCCATCTTTCTCCAGCGACCAAGAGGCCAAACATCGACGAGAAGTAGAAAGAGCGGGAGCGGCACCCAGGTCGGCTTGGCCATCAAGCTGACGGACGCCGCCAGTACCGCCATGATGTACCACATCGATCGGCAAGTTCGCCCCGCGCTCGAAACATATGATCCGTAGGCTCCGATGCAGGCCAAGCCGAAGAAGGTCGATAGGACACCCTTCCGCTGCGCGCCCCATGCCACGCTTTCGACGTTCAATGGATGCAGAAGAAATAGGCTGGCTGCCAATAGGCTAGGCCAACCTCGTCCCGTGGCTCGAAACAGCATACCAAAGAGAAGGATCGTCGATGACAGATGCCAGGCGAGGTTTACCAGATGGGTGCCCCGCGCGGATACGCCGCCAAATATTTCAACATCCAGCAGGTGGCTGATCCAAGTGGTAGGATGCCAATTGGCGACCTCAAAACTGGTCCACGCCCAGTACCACGTCTCCCACGTCATTCCTCGCGCGATCTGCGCATTGTTGGTGAGGTAATCAGGATCGTCGTAACTGATGAACTCATTCGACCAAAGAGGTTGGTACGCCAAAAGCCCCGCGACTATCAAGGAGAGCACGGCAAGAAGCGTCGATACCCATCGAGTCGTGCTAGGGGCCGCATCGGTCACTCAATCACTCCTTGACATCCCGCGCGATCGACCATTCTCTTTCACCATCGAGATCTCCCGGCCGGCCTACTCAACTTGGCAAGAGGGGTGCCTCGGCATATCGTACACCGAAGATGGCGATCTTTCCGCAAAGCGGTCCGTTCGGCCGCGACCAGCCACGAAAGCCAGCATGTGACCGAACTGTATCCTCCCGACTTCTTCCGCGACGCGAGAGTCCTGATCACCGGCGGCATGGGCTTTCTCGGCAGCAATCTGGCCATCGCTCTGGTCGAGCGGGGTGCTCGCGTGACACTCGTCGATGCGATGATCGACGCGTACGGCGGCAACCCTTTCAATATCGCTCCCGTCGCGGATCGTGTGATCGTCAACTATTGCGATATTCGCGATCCCAACGCGATGAACTATCTCGTTCGCGACCAAGACATCATATTGCACCTAGCTGGTCAGGTGGATCATATCCTCAGTATCGTTGTCTCCCCTTTTGACGATATCGACATCAACGTCAAAGGAACCGCCGTCGTGCTGGAAGCATGTCGACGATATGCGCCGAATGCTCGTTTGATTTACACCGGGACGCGAGGCCAATACGGTCGGCCTCATTCCTTGCCTGTGGCTGAGGACGCCCCCACCCTCCCGCTGGGCATCTACGAGCTAACCAATCTTGCAGCCGAGAAGATGGTGCAGATTTATCAACAGGTTCACGGACTTCGCGCCGTTCCCCTGCGAATCACCAACGTCTACGGCCCGCGCGGACAAATGAAGCATTCGAGGTACGGCGTCGCGAACTGGTTTGTACGATTGGCCCTTGATGGCCTAACGATTCCTGTATTCGGCGACGGCACGATTTTGCGCGACTTTCTCTATGTCGACGATTGCGTCGAAGCGATCCTTGCGTGCACGGCCAGCGACACTATCCAAGGTGAGATATTCAACGTCGGCGCGCAGACTCCCTACAACTTCGTCGACCTGGCCGACGCCGTCATCCGTGCCGTAGGCCACGGTCAATGGACACTGACGGAGTTCTCGCCCGAACGAAAAGCACAGGAGCCCGGAAGTTTCTATTGCGACATCACGAAGATTCGTGAGCAGCTCGGTTGGACACCCACCATTTCACTCGATGAGGGGCTCGCGCGGACCGTCTCTTACTACCGCGAACACCGACAGCACTATTGGTAAATCAGCATCGCCTCTTGCGGACCATTCTTACTCGAGAACCTGGAACGATGATCGGACTTTGGTCCAGTCTTCACCGCTCTGCGCGGCCTGATCTACTTTGCGAAGCATCTCATCCAGCAGCCCCAGGGAGGGAAGAGTCTCTTTCCATGCCTCCAGTTCTCGGCGAGCAAACTCTATTCGGCCGGTTCGCATGAAGAGGTCGATTCGGCTCAATTCAATCAGCGCCGGCCGACGCGTTCGAGGGATGTACCACACCATCAAAGACCGGACATCACTCGGGAGTTCGTCAAACGATCGCCAGACATACGCTTCTAGCCGTGGGTCCAAATCATCTTGAAACACGACCAAATCGTGGGCCGAGCGGTCTGGCAAAAGAGAGCGGGCCGACCTTTTCCAGATCACGATGGGGGAAGGCCCGCGCGTATCGAACTCGGCTCGACAACGCGCAAGCATCTCAATTGTTTGACTCGCATTGGCTACTAGTCGAACATTCAACGGCGTTGATACGTATCCCAGAGCGGGCAGAGTCAGGTATGAGTAGAAAGGTTCCGGCGCGATGATGAGATGGTCACGATAACCTTGCTCGATCGCGTGGCAGAGATCTTTATTGGACCGAAGATCGGCCAAATACTCTCGGCTTCTTTCCGTGAAGACGCAGCTTCGTTTGTCGAGATTAGGCCACTTCTCGATGAAGGAGAGAGACGCCTGATCGATGGTGGGATAGAATCGACCCTCTGCGTTTACCAAATTAACAATGGTCAGAACGAATAGCGCCGGGCAGCCCACCCGAGCGAGGGATCCGCTCGACTTGATCAACCATCCCATCAAGTAGAACAGAAACGGGAGCGCGGGGACGATGTATCTCGGCACATAAACATGCACACCCACCGCGGCCACAAAGCCAGCAACTAGAATCCACGACAACAGAAACGATCGTCGGTTCCAGCACCACTCTTGCAATGAACCGATCCTGTACCCGGAGGCACGGATCATCGACCCGACAATCAGTAGGGCCGAGCCTGCGATCACACCTACGAGAATTATCACGACGTCAGGAGCCGTCTGCAATGCCATGAGTGGCCGCATCACCGGAAACCAACGCAAACCCACCAGCGCCGAGACCGATGTATCGAAGAGGAACTCGAGAAGCCCCTGTATTCCCAGTAGAAATAGCGAACTCGCCAACAAATGGATGTATCGGGGACGACCTTCCGAGCGAGTCCTCGGATCGAGAAGGAGCATGGACGCGAAATACGTGATGAGCGCGAGCGTCATCATCATTCCTGTCGCTTTGAAAGCAAAAGCTAGCGCCGACAGACCGATCGCCGAGCGGTAACGCTCACGCGTCGCCAGAATGGCCGAGCCTACCATCGCGGTCGTCACGGGAACATCCATCCCCATGATCTCTCCCTGCACGAGAAAGGACGGCGTCGTCAACAGCGCAATCGCCGTTAGGTATGCGATTAAGCGACCTGTCGATGGAATCAACCATCCCGCCAGCATGGTGACCGTCCACGCCGTCAGGGCAAATGAGAGGAGATGCCAAACAATCAGACGAGTGGACGTCGTCGGAATGAGACACTGCACGGCCGCCAACAACGGCGAAAGGATGCTGATCCCGTACGAGCGCCTGCCAGGCGTTTCGTCCATGAAGTTCGGCTCTTGAAAGAGGAACCGCCGATAGTCGAAGTGATGCTGAGAGAGGTAGTCAGCCTCATTCCAATAGCCGACCGCTTGATCTTCGTAAGGGGAAAGCGTGAGCGTTTCCCATCGCCAAAGCACGAGCGAGGCAAAGATGATTCCCCAGCAAGCGACTCCCTCCAAGAGGGACGCGGATCGATGCATGACGTTAGCGACCTGCCGATCTGACAAGAAAGTGATCGATCAAAAGAGGCATTCGTTCTGAACGATCCCCTGCAAGAGAAGGACTCACCAGAGTCACGCTTCGCACGTCGACGGGCTCGGGGGCTTGTCCAAACGCCAAGAGGAGTCGAACGGGCGTTGGATCATTTCGTGCACCCAAGCGGAACGAAAATGTTCTCCAATCTGAACTCAACGCGCCCTCATGGGTGACAAGTAACCCGGCTTGTTCCATGCCGATCTTGATCGGTCGATCGGCGGTGCTTTTCGCTTCGAAGCGAAGGAGCGTCTCTTCTTGACTCGCGGGGACGATGCCAAGATCGATCGATGCGATGACCTGTTCGGCTGGTCCTGCTGAGTAGGAGTCATAGACGAAGTGAACGGCATCTTTACCAGTCATCTCGGCCCGAAGTGATAATGTCCCCACACTCTCCACCATCCATTTTGTTGGCGAGACCGACTCGCTTGGCATCAACGGACCGGCCGGAATCGGCAGCGACACGTTGGAGCCTGGCTGCAAGAGTCGGTTCCCCCACACCACGATCGGCGCGCAAAAAATGGCGACAGCCAGGATCCACCAGACCCATCGTTCGGAATCGGAATCAGCCTGTCGGCAAGCGCCGCTCATCGCTGGTCGTCTCCTCGGACCATGCCTGCATTCGTTCGAGCAGTTGAAGCACCTCGGGCGAATCGGGGTACTGATCGAGATACCGGCGCAGGAGTTCCTCGGCTTGCGCTCGCTGAGAATCATCGTGAGCAATCAAGAGCGCCAGCGCCACCATGGGAGGCCAAGCCGATGGAACCCGTTGCACGATCGCTTCCATACGCCGACGTGCCTCGGGCAACTTTCCCTCTTGCCCATCCGCTTGCGCCAACCCCAGTTCGGCCGGCCAGAAATTGGGAAGGCTCTTAAGCAGTTCACGAAACACCAAGCCAGCGGAGCGCGTGTCCCCTTGATTCAAAAGATCCAGACCTACCCGGTATCGATCCACAACACCTCGCAAGAACGGGGCATCTTTCACGCAAGACCGCAAGGCAAATAGACGCGAAGACCGGCGATCATCTTTCGTCAGAAGATTCAGCGCGGTTTGAAGATCATCATCAGGATCCTCAACAGAGAGATCAGCATCCAGCGTCGATCGATCCGCTAAGACTCCCAATCGCCCCTCGGCCTTCAGAAGGTTTTCTAGCAATCCCTGCCATTGACCCGCTCGTGCTTCTCCCGCGGAAGACAGAAGAAGCGATTCCGGCTCCCACGCGGAACGGGTCGGCTCTTGTTGAATCATCGCAACGAGGCCGGGCCCACCGCTGTACTGAAAGCCCGACCAGAGTCGCGATGCCGCCAATAACGGCACGGTCTTTGCTCGCGCGATCCAAATCGGAAAGCGATCTTGTTGCTTGTCACTGGCCTGCCATACGTAGGCGACCAATTCATCAGGGTTGCCAAGCCGATCCCAAGTGATGATCTCGTCGCTGGCCGTCGGCGCGAGGACTTCCGCTTTCACAGTGGCGAAATTGAATGTCGTCGTATCTCGAATCGCCACGAATCGCCTAGGCCGATCGTTCTCGAAGTCCGCCAATGAATTGATCTCACTAATACGGGGCGGTCCGACGGGATAAAAGGAATAGACATTGCTCGGCTCCCTAACCACACCATACACAGGTGAGCGAACATAGAGCGAGTAAGGGAGGATGGTCACGACCGGCATCGAGCCTTCTCTGCCGGCAACACCGGCTCGGTCGGCTGCCGCCCGTGTCACGCGAATATTCTCCTCATGTACCGCAAGGTACTCGTGGCTTCGTTCGAGGAGCGACCCTTCCCGACGAAGAACTCTTCCCGGAAAGTACGCGATCTTCTCAAGTCCCTTTTGCGGATCCGGAAAGAGTTGACCGTTCCAGTTGATGAGATTCACGAGCGTGATAGTAACAAAAATGATCGAGCGACTCCTCGACGTGAAAAGAGAGGCGAGGACTTCCGCAAAAAGAACGTAGAGGAACGGCACCGCGAACGCGGCGTATCGAGGAACAAAACGAACATTACTGATGGCAACACTCAAGGCGATCACCACCAAAAGCGCGCACCAATGATGCCCTTCTCGTTGCCAATGATCTCGAAGCCTCATCGTCAGTGAATCTGATACCGACAGCGGAGCTCTCCCCACCCGTTGCGCGAATAGGAAGGCGAACAGAACCACCGTGACCAATGACAGAAGAAGAACATCAGGAAACCAAATAAACGCCATCGTGAGAGGGAGTCTCCCACCCTGTTGTTGCTCGAAGGCGCCGCTCCATTGCAGCATACCTTGCTCGATACCAAACACCGCAAGAGACAAAAGGGCCAGCATAAAGTCTCTTGCGGGGCGAGCCTCTTTGTCGAAGATCCCCAGTGTCGCGCGGACGAACAGATAGAACGCCAGAATAACGGCCAACAGCATACCCGTCGCCTTGATGGCAAAGGCAAGAAGCGCATACCCGATGGCCCAGACGAACTTCTGTTGCTGGATCGCGCGCAGCCATAAGAGCGAGGCAGTAATAATCAAGATCTCGAAGCCAAGCATATCGATTTGTGTGCAGAGCACCGGTGTTGTGAAACAGGAAACTGTTGCCGTGACGGCGACCCATTTCCCCAAAGGCCGACGGAGCAGCTCGTAAAGAACGACCATTCCCCACGCGCTTGCTGCGAATACGACGAGATGGTACGCGATCACGGGCCCCAGAGGTAACGGAAGCAATTGATATGCCCCAGCCAACACCGTCGGGACGATCGACACCATGTAGCATCGCGGCCCACCGGTCTCCGTGTTGGATGCGTCGCATTCGTAGCGCAGCGAATAATAGTCGAAGCCCGTCCTCGCGAGGTATTCGGCTTCGCGCCAAATGCCCAGAGCGAAATCAAAGTAAGGAGGTGAGTCGATAATCGAGAATCGCGTGACCAAAATCAAAAGGAATGAGACCAACCACCAACGAAAACGACCGATCCGAGTGAGGGTAGTGTCGCGATCGCGGAGAACGCCTGCTGTCATCGCTCTCCTCCTTCGCTGGTGTCAGCGCGAAGGAGCGATCGGGCTTCGTCATCCTTTCCTTGGTCCCAATCCAGCCGGGCTAGATGTGCTTGGACACTTGCGGAACGGGGTAGCACCGTGATCAGTCGATCATATGCGGCACGAGCGTCGTCCCACTTTTTCGCTAGCTCACTGGATCGTCCCTTGATCTGGAGATCGATGATCTTGTCGATGGTAGCCAAATCCGCTTGAACCAAAGAGGCAGGCCGAGCAAGCTTCTCTGTCTTGACCCGCTGATCCATCATTTCTCGCGTCGACACGAGTCGCTTGGAAAATCGCCGCCAATCCCGGCGAATCACGTCTTCAAGAACCGAATTGGCCGACTCAATATCGCCCCGTTCCACCAAGGCAAACGCCAAGTAGAGTCGTGACGCGTCATCGTCAGGAGCAAGAAGAGTCTGTCGCCGAGCCAATGCGATGAACCGATCGATGTTGCCGTTGGCGGCAAGAATCTGCCAGGCGGTTAAGAGCCCTTCTTGATAACCAGGATCACTTTGCAATGACCATTCGATGGCACTGGCGGCATGCGACATCAGGTTTGCCTTACGATACGCCTCCGCCACGTGATGGTACGATGCCGCCAACTTAGAGTTGTAGGGCCGACGCGCCTTCCAAAGCTGTCCCTGGCGAGTCAGCATGGATCGACGAAAATGCGTCAGATAGAAAGCGACCGGCTGTTCACGCCACGACCAAAGTCGATCACGATACTCCGGTCGATCCACGTTACGAACGATCGGCTTGCCCGTATGGCCCGGCAAGCTCATCCATCGTTGAAACTCGGCAAACGATTCTGTCGTTGCGACTTGACCTTTACCCTTATCCTCGAGTGAGAAACTTACACTCCCGTTCCAACGCCAAAGATCATTGGAAGTCACGCCGACGACTTGGCTCAGGACCGACCAAGCCAGCGCGATCGCCCAAACGACGCGAAGTCTGACATTGTGCGCGATGAAGTTTGCCGTCGGCAGGACGAGCGTGACAAGGATCGGCGAAAGGTCGACCAGATGGCGGTAGCCAAACGACCAACCTCCCCACCAATCGAAGTGGTGCGCTTCGACGAGGGTCACCAGAATCGCCGCCAGCGCGGGGGCTCTCATCCATCTCCAACGAATGTCTTTCCATATCAGCCAGAATCCTGGAATCGCCGCCAACAGAAAGGGCGAGAAGACAAAAAGGCCACGCGAGGGACTCCCCAATAGGCCGGCTAGACCGGTGAGCGTGGGGGTTTGCCAGATCGCGGCGACCCCGGTCTTTTCCATGGCATGATCGACAAGCTGCGTCTGGCCGAATCGCCACGGCGCGCCGAATAGCTGATGGTTGCTCATCAGCAGAATGATGGCGAACGGAAGACCCGCGAATGCATAGCGAAAGAATGCCCTTCTATCGACAATGAGAAAATAGACCCCGATCGCGAGGGCGATCACTCCCATGGTTGGTCGGCTCAGCGTCGCCATGGCCATCGCCACGCCCAACAGATAGCCGTCCCTCGGCAGACGTTGTGGACGCGACAGAATCCACAGCGAGAAGGCAACGTAGATCGATGTCGCACTATGCTGCCAGTATCCTTGGCTGCTCGTACTAAAGACGCAGGTTCCGAATGCATACGCACCGGCCAACAAAACCGCCCACCCGATCGGCACGAAGCGAGCAAAGGTCAGAAGGAGAAGCATCGCCGACACCGCCACCATCATCGACCCCATCGAAAAGGCAAGTCGATCGACGACGTCGGCTTGTCGATCGAGTCGGCCAAAGAGGAGTTCGGATATGGCGAATGCCGGGCTGGCCGTGAAAGCGGCCCCCATGCCAAAACAATTCACGAATCGAGCTGGGTCCGTGGTGGGTAAGACTTGTGGATATCGGCGAACTGGCCGGAGCGTGCCAGCTTGAATCCAATCTCGCAGGCGATCATCAATGGCCGGGAGCGTGAAACTCCCTGCTTGCTCCAACCCCGCGACCGACCAATCGAATAGATAATGGGCATCCACCGCGCGGAGACTCAGTTCCCCTTTGGAAGCCAGGCTGATCGCTTGCGAGAGGACCGCCGAGGAATCATTGACGCTCAGAGTATCGATACCGAGATAGTCGTCTTGAACCCCTGGATTCGGGGTTTCGATTTCATTGGCAGGATCAGGTGCCGTGATAAAGACAGTATTCGAGACAAAATAGATACACGTGACGGTCAACCAGAAGGATGCCGCCAACCACATCGGGCAACGCCCCTGGCCCCTTTCGATGGCGGGCACAGGAGATTCATCGGGAGCCGAACCCGTTGCCACCCAAACCCCTCACCACCCAAAAGACGATTATTCAACCATTCGCCCGACCGGCACGCCCGGCGTCCGGTGCAATCTGGTACGTCGCGACGACCTTAAAGCGACGATTTGTTTATACCTCATCCGAGCCAACCCGTGAAGCGCCGTCGAGCAGATCCAGAAGTCATCTCTTTGATGAAAACACCCCTTCCTTTCTGATCGGCAACAAACGCCGATCTTTGCTGATCGGTCGCTGGGGTGGAGTGTGTCGAACCTCCATAGAATGGACGTTAGCCGGCCAACATGGCCGGGCCAACGGGAAGGCTCGGGGATAGACTCGATTCCATGAGTTCATCGAACAATGAGAAATCGCTTCCCGCCAAACGAGGTTGGCTGATATTCGGCATCACGTTGATCCTGCTCGTAACACTTCGATGGCCGATCTTGACCATGCCGCTCTACGAAGATCAATCGGTCGGATTCGGCCGAGAGGCGGAGTATCTCCTTAATCATCGATTCGATTACCAGAAGCTTCGTCGGGAAGAACCCCACTTCATGTTCGGCGGAACCTATCGCAGTTACGTCGTGAGCGCGATACCGACGTTGCTCGCAAGTCTCGTCAGAACGACCGGCACGCCCGCGCGAGGCATTCTTCTTTGGCATATCCTGTCATTCATTTGTGCAGCCGGGATCATGGGCTTGCTGGCGTCGATTTGGGCGTCTCGCCTATCACTGAGCGCGACGCTCATCACTGTGGCAGCGCTGGTATCAACGCCGATGTTCATTGTCCAAGCCGACGTGGCTGGTATGGAACTTCCGCTCACGCTCTTCTCGCTTTCGGCTGGTTGGGCTCTTTCACGCGGCAAGCCGATCGAAGCGGTACTGCTCGCGAGCGTTGCCTTCTTCATGAAGGCATCGGGACTCCTCGTGCTTGCGGCGGTCGCGGTGGTATGCGTCGGCCATTATGTCTTCATCCAGCGTGATCGACGTTATGCGTGGGGGGCCCTCCTTGCCTGTGGAATAGGCGCGGGGTTGGTCGCGCTTCTCGCATGGGGAGACGACACGGCACTGTTTCGTGCGACGTTCCACTGGCCGAGCGCGTTTCGATTACCTCGCGCATTCCTTTGGTGCCCCGATTTCTTCCTCATCCTTGCGGGGGTTCTCGCAACGTGCATGATTGCGATCTGGGAAAATCGCTCGATACTCATCGATCCGCTCTCCCGACAGCAATTCCTCCTGACAGATAACCGCGGGATGATCTTGTTGTGGGCCGGGCTGATTGTGGGTGGGCTGATCGGATCGATGGCGAGTTACATTTTCATTCCTCGTTACTACGTCTTGCCGCTCGTGCTGATTTACCTCGTGGCGGGCGTGGTGCTTTCCTTGGGTGGTCGATCCGCCATGTGGTTGCGCGGAGCTTTGACGGCCGTGTTTCTCGTGAACATCGTCAATCATGCCGGCTGGCTTTATCCCGCGATCAACAGAGTCGCTGGGCCTGATCTGGATGTCCTTGCCGTCTTCACCACACGGAATTGTGGTTTCACCGAACGAAGCCTCGAATACCTGGATGATCAACACTCGTCGATGGAGGCCGTAAGTCGACTGTCGACCATCCCCCGCGACGCGACCATTTTTGCGGAGATGCCTCACTGGGTCTACTTGGCAACCCCTTTCGTCGGTTATGTGTCGGCCAAACCTGCTGATTTAATCCGAGCCGATCGATTTTCGACCGTCGTCAGGTCCTTTCGAGATCGACTGATGCAGACACCTCCCTCGCATGACATTTACTTCCTCGCGTCGGAGAAAGCGACGACGCGAATGCCTCGACCAGGCAAGGAGGTTGAAGTCATCTATCGCGATTCGCTCCGCCCTCCATTAATGATTTTAAAAGTTCGACGTGACTTGTTGCCGACATCTCCTCGCGAGATTGAAGATTGGTTTCTCGACGCGACGTGGGATAAAGAGCATGCCCTTCATCGGTCGATCGATCGTTACGACTTTCTTCGCCAAACGGGTCGGCTGACGCGAGCGGCGCGGGAACTCCACTTCGCTCGCTGGCTTTTTCCTAACCCTGCGGACCCCGAAATTCGCCGGGCCGTTTACACGCTGGCAGTTGATCTGCAGACGGCCTTTTCTCAAGCAATCGAGAAGGAACATTTCGCCTGGACTCTGAATACGGCAGCGGACGCAGAGAGTTCCTTAAGTATCGATCGTCAAAACGACCGGCTTTTCATTAGCAATCGATCCGTTCCGGGTCAGGATCTGTCGGCGATCACGTTGAAGGGACCGCGTCATTTCTTAAGAGAAGGGCAACAATACGCGATTCGATGTCGGCTTCGCGCGACTCGCCCCTGCGACGTGCGGATCCGTTTGATCGATCCTTTTGAACCAAGCCATTCGCTCGGAATTGAACATTCGGTGCAAGCGACGGAGTCCTGGCAAGAGATCGTCATTCCCGTTCAAATAACGCGAACCGAGCCCGACGCGACTCTTGCCTACGACCTGGGGCGAGCGTTTGTGGTCTTTGAAATCGATTCGGTCTCCTTTGAACCGGTCGCTCCCATGAAGCCCGAGCCATAGTCGAGAGAACTTTCTTTGGAATGGCTCGTCCGCGTGAATCGGTGTTGATGGCGATTTCCATAAGATTGAGTAGGAGCAGGCCTGTCTCTTGCCATTTCGCGACTCCGCAAGCCAACGTCTGCTCAATTCCCAAGACTCGTGGACGACCTCATCGGGAAATCGATCATGTCCTTCAGGACCATTCCCTACTGGACTTTCGCGTTTCTTTTGTTGGTAGCGCTGCAGGCGCTTTGGAGGCAGGATGTTCTCATTCAACCTCCGTACTGGTCTGCCGCTCTCGGGGTCTTTACGCACGCCTCCGCTCTGACCGACGACGAAGTTCCCTTGGATGCGAGTTCGACGCCGGCGGCGTTTCAGATCAGCCTGGTTCCGCGTCTACTCGCTGGATTGATGCAGATCCTTCCGCCGCGAACGCCGACGATCTTGGCTTTTCGCCTTTGCTCTTTCGCCATGGCGGCGCTCGTTCTGCTCGGAATCGTGAGCATCCTCTATCGCCGAGCCGGTTGGGTCAGTGCGGCACTGGCGGCAGGCGCGGTGATTTCGACACCTCTTTTTGCTGTTCAAGCCGAGTTGATGGGCGAGCAGATCTTTCTTGTCGGCTCCATCGTCCTCTCGATCAGTTCCTTTGCCCATCGTCGGTTTGTGTGGGCGGGAGTCCTGGGCATAATCGCTTTCTTCTTCCATTGGTTCGGACTCATCTATCTGATCGCCGGCTCGGTCATTCTTCTCGGTCGATTCGCGAAGACCTCTTCTGCTCGCTCGTGGGCAGGACTCTTCACCCACCTCTTAGGAATCGCGATCGCGTTGGGAACGATGCTCTATTATTCTCTACCGGAACACCCCACCGGAGGCTGGATCGCCAGTGAGTCGTTTGGTGTCAGCCCACTGACACAAGCTTCGCGATGGGCGCCCGATGTCATCGCATTGACATCGCTCGCTGCATTGTCGACCCTGTTTCTCTTTCGTCCAACGATCTCGACAACGATCGATCCTGATCTTCCCGACTCCCCCGTCGCGATCTCGATTCTGTCGGTCGTAGGCTTGATCAGTCTCTTAGCGATCACGGGGGCGGTTCCAGGGCAACTTGCACTCGTTGTCCCCCTGGTGATCATGACGCTTGCGTGGCAAGGATCAGGTCGGATCGCGTTTCGCCCATGGATACAGGGATTCTTCTACGCGCTGATAGCATGGAATCTCTTCAACGCAACGGGGAGACTTCTTCCCCCCCTGGCCGAGCCGGGAAGTCCCGATCTGCGGACCGGCTCTTTGCTGGAGCGAAGTCGCGAGTATCTGATCAAGGACCATGTCTTCGTTGTCGACGCCGTGCGCGAGATTCTGATGCAAGCGCGAGATAAACGAATCGTCGCGGGAACGCCGATGCAGCACTTCCTCTCTCTGCCCGCGTTGGGGTATGTCTCTGAACCGTTCGCTGGATATTCACTCGATCTGCAGAGCTTGCCCCGTTTTGGATCGTTAGAGAGTGTTCGCGAGGATGATCCCCATCCGTTGGCATTCGTTCATCTGTGGAATCGGTTTGCCCAGGAGAGTCGTCGGCCGATCCCCAAGCCTGTCAAAGGGGATCATCCCATCTTTCCTCGACAGCCGGCGATCTTCGAGAATCCCTTCTTCAAGGCATCCCCGTTGTATGTGTTCGTTCCGCGCGAGGTTCCCAGCGATTCGCCTGAGGAAGCGAAACGGCGTTATTTGCGACGTCTTTGGCCGGAGGAGGTTCTCTTCAGCCAAGCCATCGAGAATCTCAACGCCGGCAACCTTCGCGAAGCCGAGCCTCTCCTACGAAAGTTGCTTGATATTGTTCCGTCTCATCATGCCGCTCGATTCGCCCTTGCTTTGCTGTGCGAGAAACAAGGACGGGGAGCGGACGCGATCGACCTTTATCAACAGATTCCTCGGACCTACGCCGATTATTGGCAAGCCGAAGTACAGATCGGTCAAATTCTCACGGCCCAAGGAGAATTCAAAGAGGCGGTCGCGCACTATCAGGCCGCACTCGAAGCGTTCAAGAAGTTACCTCAAACACAACCGATGGTTGCCGCCCAGATTTTGGTTCGCTGGGCCAACGCAGAGATGGGAAGAGAAGACTTTGCCCGAGCAGAGCAGTTGCTCGTTGATGCTGTCGCTATTGGCCCGACGTTCGCAGGGGCTCAGCGAGAACTGGGCTTCGTCCTTTTCAAGGAGCATCGTCATGAAGAGGCCGCCGCTGCTCTGGAGAAGGCTCGCCAACTCGATCCGAACGATCCGATCACGTACCGTTATCTTGGTGCCAACTCTGGGGCACTTGGTCAGTGGGAGAAGTCGGCCGACGCTTTCCGAGAGGGGCTTTTGCTCTTACCCAGCGACGCACAGTCGCTTGATGGTTTGATCACATCGCTGCTTCGATTGGAACGCTATGACGAAGTGATCGATGAGATTGAGGACGCGATGGCAGCCCGCCCCGATGAGACGATGCATATCTCATTTTTGTCGGGGCTTGCCGAGGCACTCTGCTCGCGCGGCGAATGGCCCCGGGGAATCGCCACCCTGGAACGTGCCGTCGATCTGGCACCCGAATCGAAGGATGTCGCCAATCAGCTAGCTTGGGTTCTCGCGACCTCGCCTGATGACCAGACCCGAAATGGAACAAAAGCTCTGCAAGCCGCCAAGATCCTGTCCGATGAAGAGAAGAATTCGATTTATCTCGACACACTCGCGGCCGTCCATGCCGAATTGGGACAGTGGGACCTAGCCATGGAGAAAGCCCAGCAGGCGATCACCGCCGCGAGCAGTGACGGACAATCCAAACGAATCCCCGAATTCCAAGAGCGTTTAGAAATGTACCGAAATCATCAGCCCTATCGCACGTCGAGTCCCGCCGCTCCGTGAAACGTTAATGAGTCGTGGGGGCTTGAGTGAGTAGATCAACCCAGAACCGAGCTTCCGGACCACTTTCGTTTTTCAGGCGAGACAATAAGGTCATTCGCTCTTCTGTCGATCCGTTCCAATCGAGCGAATCGGCTTGCTTGCCGAGGAGAACCTCTGCCCACGCGGACATGGGATACTCGCGCGGGCCATCTCGCTTCACAAGATCCGTCGGCAATCGCGAACCCGTCGATGCCGACCACTTAACCATCCACGTGATCGCGCGGGAATCCTCTTTGGTCGCCCGAATCAAAGCTTGCCATTCACGAGCCAAAGGAGAGTCGATCTCCCCGAGTCGCCGACTTACCTGTCGCAGTTCCGTAGGCGTGAGTTCGACGATCGGCTTCACTCGAAGACGAGCCGAGGTCTCTTGCCCGAGGATCACCGCGAGCGTGGAAAGGGGAAAAGGCCTCGCGACAGGAGGGATATTGAGAGGAAGATCAGGAACCAGAAGAGGCTCGTCTGGATCGGCACGCCTGGCCAGGGCATGGACAAGTTCTCGATGCGAGCGTGAAATTTTCAGACTATCCGCCCAAAGGGAGTCGAACTGCCGACGAGCTTCCTGGGCAACAGAATGTTGATGAACAAAGTACCCCAACAAGGCAATGAGACCGCCGGCGATAAAGAACCGTCGAGCCCGTGGACTCTGCAATCGTTCGTCGATGCCCGCCACGATCCCACCACTAGCCACACAAAGAACAAGGAGAGGAATCGAAAAGTAACGACCAGATGTCAAAATCACATCGGCCCCGAGATCGGCCCGAAGAACAACCACCGCCGTCGCGTAGAGCAGACCAGTACCCACCATTACCGACAGGGTTGCCCAAGCCCGACGCGGAGTAAGAAGCATCAACATCAAAAAGCCCGTAAGGACGAGACTCTTTTCAACAAGGTCTTTCGTTGCCCACTGGGTCGCACTCCAGAAAGTGGCATCAGCCAGACCGACCGCAAAGAAGGATGGCACCACCCACCCCATCGCGAGCCACTCCCCGGGACTCGCCATAGCGGTCGGCACACCCTGCTTGGCCCATCGCAAACCGATCCAGGCAGCCACAATGCCCAAAAGGCAAAGTCCGATCCACGCGATCATCTCGCGTGCGTAAATTCCTTTGTTTGAATTGCCTCTGCTCCTTGTCACATAGGCCAGCACCAAAGAGGGCAAAAACAAGACGCTCGCGTTCCATTGCGCGACGAGGAGGCAGGCAGCGATCACCGCCAGGCTCAACCAGCGTCGATGCGCACTTCTATGAAATACATCGAGACACCAGAGCGAGAATAGCCAAGTGAATGGAACCCAGACGAGGACGACGTTGGCTCGCCAAAGGAGAGTGTTATCCCATCGGCCGATCGCCACGCCCGCCCATAAGAGACCTGCCACGGCCGCGCCCAATACTCCCAACGGGCGTCGCAGCAGCACCACGAGCATGCCCGCAGAGAAGGCATGTGCCAGTAACGCAAAGATGGAGAATGCCGAGCTCTC
Source organism: bacterium (assembly GCA_019753235.1). Taxonomy (GTDB): domain Bacteria; phylum Planctomycetota; class Planctomycetia; order Kolteriales; family Kolteriaceae; genus JAIELF01. The sequence goes on along the minus strand of JAIELF010000076.1, from coordinate 7,680 downwards.
GATGCCGAACCAGGCGATCAGGCGGCCATAAATCTCTAATCCGAGGGGAACGAGCTGACCGCTGTGCGAGGCCGTCATCGACTCCGACCAAGTGAGTCGACCCAACCAACGCTCGCCGACCAACCATTCAAAGAAATGATCGTCGTGAACGCCCGGAACACCAAGGTAGGATCGGCGAACGACGTAGCCGACACCGATCGCCGCCAGCGTCACGGCCAGAAACAACAACCCTCCCCTGCTCTCTCGGGACGAGTCCTCCGCGGACGGGGTCACTTACCTGTCTCCAGTGCTTGACGCTCGCGTTTCTTAATCTCTAGGAGCTGCTTTTGCAGTCGCGGATTCTCGGCCACGCGATCACCGAGTTGCCGAATCTCTTCCACCGTACCGCGGAGATCCAGAACGGACGCGTATCGATCATCTCGCTTATCCATCAGACGAATCGCCTCATCGAGATGAATCACTGACGCGCGGATGCTCGGGCCAGTCATGAGATTGACATACGCCGTCGCCAGTGCAATGCGATAGTCGGGCGATCCCGGTGCAATACGGACGGCATTTTCAAAGCAGGTGACCGAGGGGGCAACTCGTCCCCTCGAATCGAGCGCCACTCCGAGACCATATTGGGCCGCATCGTTAAGAGGATAGGTCTCGACCGCTTGTTGAAACAACTCGATCGACGACTCCACTTCGTTTCGAGCGAAGGCGGCAATTCCTTGTTGCAAAAGCCGTTGACTGCGAGCGGCCGGCAAGCCCCGCGTCGACAAATCGTAAACTATCAAGAACATCGTTCCCAAAAGCGTCGCCATCACCAACGTCAAGAAGAGGCGCGAGCCACTCTTTGAGACTTGCATCACCCAGGTGTACTCTTCCAGCGCCCAGAAGAAGATTAAACATTCGAGGCCGGCTTCGAATGCTTCACTCAGATCGCTGGGGCCCGAGAGAAGATCGACGGGGTTAAACGAAAGGAGCAACGATATCAACGCAAACGCAAGCCAGACGCGAGAAAGGAAAATGCTCGGCAAAGGAAGTCGTCGAACTGCCCAGAACTTTGCCGATACACCTGACCAGATAACTAATCGCGGAAAAAACAGGCCCATCGCCATGAAGCCGACCGCCCAATAAGTCATCGCGATCGGCAAGCGAGCACCTTTGGGTTGAATCCACGAAGCCGTATTGAAGTCGGGCCCCCATCCTCCGGGTACACCTCCCGCCGGAGCGAGCCTACCCCCCCAGGAGAATTCTTCACCGGCCATGACGAAGCAGATCACCATCAAGATGCCGTAAAAAACCGGAAGGGCCGGCCGACCCACCGCGATTAATCCCTCTGCTGACGCGGGGCTCCGTCGCATGGAAGCAGCGAAAAGAAGAAATGACAGCACCGCCAGCATGCCGCCCAGCGTATCGAAAACTCCCTCGGCCGAGTAAACCGCCATGAACGAGAGTTCCGGCATCCCGGTCACGTTGCTCCAAAACGTGCCCGAGTACGCGCCGAGGACACAGGCGACGACCGCCGGCTTCATCCATCGACGGAACGGCGTTGTCATCACGATGCGATCGGCGGCCGGCACTACCGGACGTATGTCCGAACGGCGGTGAAGCGGAACCGACGACGAACTCGGAGCACGAGACATCCAGCACTCTCTCTCTTTCATCGCCGAACGCGACACAAAGCTTGCTAGCCAACCAAGGCCGAGCCAACCTTCTGCCCATCTAGGTGTTTTATGGATTGCCGGGACACCAGCGGACGGAGCATGTTCAACGAGGGAAGTCAATCCTGACGCTACATCGACAGACCGATCGGCGCTTTTCTCAGCATGCCCAGCAGTTGATCAACTTGCTTCGATCGAAGCATCATCCTTGCCGATTCGGTCGACCAAAGGCTACCAGCAAACCACCGACGATTCCGATCCCCACCAGCAGCAACGAACCCGCCTCCGGAATGGCGGAGAATTGCACCCGCAAGTCGCCGGGCTGGCTCAACAAAACGGTGTTGATGCCGGACTGATTTCCGAAGGTGACCGATTGCCCGTTGATCCACGCTCCGGTGATAAATCCCCGACCGAAGAATCGCAATTGTGTTCCCGGCAACAATTGATCGGCAGAGATTGTTCCACGAGCTTCATTGGGAGAGAAGACCAACGAAAGCGTCGCCGTCTGCGATAGTTCAATGATGTTTTGTCCCCCGAATGTCAGTTCTGTTCCCTCGGACATCATCAACGATTGCAACATGCTGCCGACTTGCCGAACGTAAGCATAGTTTGCATCCGACGTCACCCCGCCCGCCGAGAGAAGACTATGCCCCAATTGGGTCATGATGGTATCCGTCCAAGGCAGCGTCTGATGGTCGACCAGAAGCGCCAGCGAGCCGGCCGCGGAGGCGAGCTTGGTGATATCCAATGAAGAGGCCGCCCCAGTGGAACTTGTTTCTAACAGACTCAAATAGAGTTCGTGGTCCCCTGTGACATTGGCCAGCATACGGTAGGTTGTCTCAAAATTTCCAAAAGTGGCATGCATCCATTTCGTATCGGTCAGCAAAGTCATGGCTGCACTGCTAAAGAGATGTTCGCGAACGCGGGCTCCGTTATAGTCCCAAACCACTTCTATCCGATCGGCCGAGTTCTGAATCACCGTCTGCGAACCACGCCCGATGAGATTGAACCCATACGTATGCGACGATGCCGACTGCATGCGATCGGCCACGACAAAGTAATCTTCATTTGCGAACGCGGTGTTTCGGCGAACGTCGGTGTCGTTGTAGTTCATCTGCAACGAGGCGAAATCGCTGACGCCTTTGAAGTTGCCGAACTCTGCTGAATCGAGCCGATTGGCATGAACGAAGTTCTCGGGGCGCTGAAACTGACCTAGAAATGGCCCACCCCCCAATGTCGCGGTCACGTTCCCAACACTTCCATCCACTAGAATGACATTGTGCTGATCCGCAAGCTGCAGATTCATGCCGGCGGGCGATGTGGGCAAATCGGTCCGGTTATAACCTGGCGAGACAAGAATGTATTGCCCCTTGGCCGCAAGAAGAATCTCGCCTGTATCGTTGTGTGAATGAAAGGCCGGCAGCGCGACAAGATTCTCGATACGCAATCCCGGGCTATCGACGCCTGGGGAGAGCATCAAGTAATCACTACTGGTTGACCAGTCGGTTCGAAATACCGAAACATGACTTTGGTCAGTGGAGATAAACGTTGGCGAAGTGGTCGGAGCTTGCGGCGAAACATTGGCCCAGTCAATAAGGGCATAGAACGTGGCTGGCTCGTTGACGTTGTTAAGAAGATTGGTGCCGGCATATCCGTTGTAGTTAGTGGGCGTACCCGATTGCAAACTCCAGAGCGCCAGGCTCGCATCGGTCGGGTTCGTCGATGAAGCAAACAAGCTTACGCCCGATCGAATCGCCAAGCCATTCGAGACACTCGGAATCGTTCCATCAGGCAAACGCACGCCGACGGTCATGCTTAAGTATGGTGCGAAATTAGCATAAAGATCGACGCCCGATCCCTGTTGATAGGCGCGGACGAAAAGAGTCTCATGCCGAAGTGTGTAGTTCAAGTAGTGACTTTGACTATCGGTGAACCAGCCATCATCGGTCGTGCTGTAACTGAAATGACTGTTGAGATCCGACAAGCCCGTATCGAGCAATCCTTGATTCTGTAACAGAACCCCCGCGAGCGCGCGTGTCCCGCCGATCTTTCCACGGGCATTGCTGAGTGTTTGATTGCCGTTATCCAGCGATAGAGCCAAGCTCGTCAAACGCGTTTCAATTTGCGTCCGCATGGCAGCCGACAAATCGGCCGACGATGCCCCTCGGATAAAGTCGTAAGCCGAAAGGTACGTCGTCAAAACTTCGGGACGAGTGATGAACGTCCCCCCCGGAACGTCGGCATGGAGAAGCCCCGTGACCGCTTTGTTCAGATCGGCCACATTGCCGGTCATCGCAAAACGAAGACCCGCCGCTTCCGCGACGCTTGATGCACTTGCGGCACTAGCAAAGGTTGTCGGTGGCGAGCCCACGAGCGATCCGTTTGCCACACCGTTGATCTGATTTCGCCATTCGGCCTGAACCGGATTGACCGGAGCCAACCACGAGGCCTGCAGACTCGACAGATCATCCCCCAGAATCAGCGACCGGTTGATGGTGCCGGACGGAAGCACGCCTGACGTCGGCAAGGTCATCTGCCCGCCCACGGACGCCACCCTCAACAAGAGAGAGAGGGCGACAATCCCATAAAGTCGGCAACGCACGTGTGACTGGCTCATGCCGCCCTTTGCTCCAATGAAAAAACGAACCTGATCGATCCGATATGCGTCGGGTGTGATGATGTTTCCCGCTCGATCCCGAGTTTAATCGACCGGCGGAGCTTCTCCAATGCCATAAGGGGCAAACAGCCTTCGCGTTACCAAATCGCGACGAGCAACGGTTCTCTCCCTATCGATCAAAGTCAGGAAAACACTCTCCTGGCGGCTCAAGGCCATCCTGCGGAAGCATTTCAGGATTCCCACGCCCCCCTTGATCGCCGCTGCCCGCAAGAGTATCGCGGATCGGACGCCGTCGTGACGACGAGCCGATGGTGTTGCCCAATTCGCCCGACCGTTACATCAAGGCGACGTTCTCTGGGACGGGTTGGCTCGAGCCGTTGAGTTCTGATGGAAAGGTGCGACAATAGAGCGAGACGTAGGGATTCACGACGAGCAACGAAGCCGTGAGCCCTTATGTCACCACGCAGCCGAAGTGGCGGAATTGACAGACGATCCAGATTCAGGTTCTCACAAACTGGTAAAACTAAGACCCCTCACAAACGCCGGATGACTTGGAAAAGCCAAGGATTCGGCGCTAAACGTTTCTTGCTAGCCTTGTCTCCCTTTAGGATCCATTACCGGTACTACCAGTTCTACGGAAACATGATCGTCGCGCTCGGGGTCGCCTGGGTATCTGACTCCGAAGGAACCGAATAGTTCTTCCTTGCCTCGCGCAAGGGAGCGGATTGAAGGCGGGCTAACAATTTGAAGACTGGGAAAACGCGGTCGGAAATCTTGTCCCACAACGGCAGCGCGAGTCATCAAAGGGTCGATTTTTCGGAGTCCTGAGAAACGGTTGGGTTGATGCGAGAGCGGCAAGCGTCCGGCATCGCAGGATGGCCGAGGAGTCTAGTCTGCCCGCCGCGGTCATGTATTGTGGATGGTTCGGCCGCGCTTCAGCACAGCGAGGCTGATGAGGCACGCAACAAATGATAGTTGCCATGAGGCCGGTTCCGGGACCGCGTTGTACTCCACGAAGTAGCCGATGACCGGATCTTTGACGCTGTCGGGAAGGCCGTCCCCGAGACCGCCGCCGCCAGGCGCGGAATCGTCTGCCCACTTTCCAGGAGCGTATATCGACGACGTGCCGATGACCATGTATAACTGACCGGAGTTATTGGGCTCGATCCCTCCCCAGTTCGTGTAGCCGAAGCCCTGGCCAGCTTCCGGCCCGACCAGCCAGCCTTCGGGGGCCTTGCCTCCCAGCCAAGCGGCCTCGCTCTGCGAGAATATGCCGGTGACCAGGCCCAGGACAAAGTCGTTCTCCGCTTGCGAGGTAATCGTGGCGAGATAACGGTTCTGGCCGTTGAACACACTTGCGGATGCGGCGGCGATGTCCGTCGTCCAGGCGTTATTGCTTCCTGTGAATGGGTTCGCGACCTGGATGAATTCGTAGTAGTGATTATTTCCACCGCTGCCGCTCGGCCAGAGTACCGGAGCGGCGCTCGCCTGTTCGCAAGTTAGCAACACCACGATTGTGCAAACGACCAGTATCGTGTTGAGAATGCGTTTCATTGGCTGCTCCTAATCATTTACCCGACATTTCCCAGATGGCTCTCATGATCCAAGATTCGTCAAAGGTGCTGACCCGCTCTCCGAGATTCCACTGTTTTCCAACCACCGTCGGGCTCGGTTCGCTGCCGTTTTCGATCAGAATGCCCGCCTTGACGGCTCGAATCGGAACATTTTTGCCTCTTCGGACGTACCGCGACCCCAGTGACGGACCGAATGGACTGTGTTTTGCCCCATTTTTCAACGCTCAGGACGAAGCGGGAGCGACCAGCCCCCGCAGTCGTTCGATCCTCGCCAAGATCTGCGCGAACAATCGTCTCGGCACAGCCACCTCGGCCAACTGGAAGGTGATGTAGTTGGCGTGGCGGACGACCTGTTCTGGCTGGCGGAGCAAACACGTTCAAGATACACTCCCACTGGTCGTCCGATAACCGATGTCTTGCCATCCTTGGCCTCCTTCCTGATTCGTCAGGAAGCATTCTTGACAAGGATGAGAAACAAGAAAACACCAGTTTTCAGACAGAGCCTAGTATGGCCCTAATACGCTGGCACGGCCCACGCCAAGGAAGTTGAGCAGAGGGGAGCTGATAAAGAGTACGAACTCAACACCGGCTTGCATTTCGATAAATCAAATATGGCGTGGTCAAAGGTCGGCTTCGCATACGGCCAATTGAGACACGCGGGCGTGGGAGGATGGGTGTCCAATGGTCATGCCGAAATTGGATGCCGTAGCGAAGCGTATAGGCGGCCGGGGTACGATATTTCAGTAGGATTAGGTTCGTAGTAATTACAACATGCTGACCATTAAGATGGCATCGATCATAGACTTAGGCAGATTGAAGATGGAACAAAACAACAGCGTCTCCGTTGATCGAATCGAGGATGAGATTGCCAACGCAGCGACACATGGCATCGGCCTAATGTTTGCGATGGGTGGCCTTTGCTCGATGATTGTCTTAATGGCCTTTCGAGGCGGCAGCTTTTGGCATATTGCCGGCTGCACCGTTTATGGGATATCCTTAGTCGTCTTGTATGCAGCGTCAACGCTTTATCATTCCACCAAGCATCCGGCACGAAAAGAGATGTTCCGTAAACTCGATCATGCCGCCATCTATGGGCTTATCGCGGGAACATATACACCGTTCACTCTCGTGAATCTTCATGGCCCCATCAGTTGGATTTTATTCGCTGGTGTATGGGTTCTAGCTATCGCCGGCATCGTGGTAAAGATACTTTGGGGTGATCGGTGGCAATGGCTTTCGCTTACCGCGTTCATCGGACTAGGATGGATGGGAGTCTTGGCCGCTAAACCTATCTTCGAAACTTTCCCCATAGGCCTGATCGCTCTGCTTCTAGCTGGCGGTATTGCATATACCCTTGGGACGATATTCTTTGCACTTGATCATGTTCCCTACTTCCATGCCGTCTGGCATTTATTCGTGATGCTCGGAAGCATACTTCATTTCTTGGCAGTTCTTCAATATGTCATTCCGAAAGATATTTAACACCAAGGTCGCCAGCAGATCGAGGCGGATCAATCAACGGTTGTTCGTGAAGCGGATAACTATATGACGATTCAAGAAATTCGATAACTTAAACTAAAATACCAAGTGGATTAGATAACAGTAGGGGTCATTCATGCCGAAGGGCTCTCGCAGCCCGTTTGATTACCCCCGATTTTATCCGGTGAGAGCAAATGGGGCGGGATCGAAGTTGAGTCGGTTCGCGGGGGCAGGGACTTCCCGGATCCTTGGGTAACGTCCGCAAGCTTGAGCAGATTTTGAAGGTTGGCACTCCGTGATCGGGTAGGTTTCGGTGCTTTGAACTGAGACTTACTTTCACAGAGGGAGTGCCATGGAGAGT
>JAIELF010000086.1 GCA_019753235.1 bacterium | reverse complement strand
TTTATGTCGTGTTGATTGGCATGATGTTGATGTATCTGCACATTGATGGACGCCCAAGCAAGTATCTCTTCAACATGCTCCAGATCGTCTCGCAGGGCGGAGCGAGCTTAGAGGAGATCCTTCCGATCCTGCGCGAGCGAGAACGCCAGTGTGAGGTAGCCCGCCGAAGCGCCGCTCTACGCCGGGCGAAAAAGAAAGCAGAAGGCCGCTAGAGCGAATCCATTGCCCGGAATTTCGCCACGCCGCCGCCTGCGCTGGTCTCATCCCCCGACACGTGACCATTTCCACTGACAACGATCCCATCAACCCCTCTCCTACCCCAAACCATCTCCATGCGACTAAAATCAAAGAGTTTCCCGGACACCCCTGGGCTATTGCCAGTGCTCTTCATTTTTCTCCGAATTCCAGCCCATGAACTCCGGGCAATCCTGCAATCTGCTGACCCAATGGGACTGCGTGATAGTACCTTGCCGACGACCACTTTCAATCAATGATACTCTGGCAACGACCACGTTTCACCGGGTTGCCATGAATGTAATCGATGCTGGCTTGGATCGCATCAGCGGTCCAGTGATTTCGATCGTAACCAGCCCCCTCTTGCCAGAAGCGAAAGCAGACCTTGCCAGGCCGCTCCTGAATAAGAAGGCCCTCCAGGAGTTGAGGATCGTCCCGCGTCAATCTTTCTCGAAGCGATCCGGAGGTGGCTCGTTTGACAGTAACGAGCCCCAAGACGGCGCACTTGCCGGGCCGAGGATACCGCGTCATTCCCTTGTTTCCGATCGTGCGTTCCATCATGGAAGCCGCCTGGGACCAAGCCCCGGAGAAATCCGATTTCGTTTTCCCTGACGAACACCGCCGGCGTGCTCAAAAGAAAAAGAAGATGGGTTGGGCGAATGCAAACTTACGAACGATGCTGGAAAAGTTGATCCGTCGGGCGGGTGTCGAGCCCTGGCCCCGGCTGTGGCATTCCATGCGGGCGAGTTGTGAAACCGATCTGGCTCGCCATTTCCCCCTTTCGTCGGTCGCCAAGTGGCTGGGCAATACTCAAGCAGTTGCCATGCGGAACGACGTCGATGTCACGGACGCCGACTTCAACCGAGCCGCCAAGTTCGTCCTGACCGATGATGAAAAAGCGGTGCAGAATCCGGCGCAGCAAGGGCGGGAAATGGGTGGATTGGAGCGGAAATCAGATACTTCGAGTTTCGAAGGACCATCGATTTTGCCTGAGAATTCGCTTCCTTGCGACTCTATGACAAATGCAGAAACGTTCCCGACGGGATTTGAACCTGTAACCTTCAGCTTCGGAGGCAATGAAAATCCAGCCGTTTGCGGCATCAAAGTCCTTATCAGAAAGCAGTTTAACGCGAGCAGCCAGTTTCGCAAGACCTCTCCGCCGAATGCGTTGTTTTTCAGGGTTTTTCGCTTCTTCGCAGAAGCAAACGGGTAGTCGGCGGGTAGTCTTTTTAGCTTGCCGTGACGAGAGGTGCGCCGTGTTTCCTTTTGCTAGTTCCCTTGTCAACGTGGTCTTCTCAAGGTGGCTGTTCAGACACGTCCTAGTCATTGCGGAAATAGACCTTCTATGACCACTCCCAGTAGGCGAGTCAACGAGGCCCCCCAAAGGTCATTGATGCGTGAAGAGTTGAGATCGCCGTCGACAGCCTTAAAGTGGAGTCTGCCTTGTCTCTGACGACCCAATGAGGTGATCGTGTTGGCCACAATCGCTGGTAGAAGGGCATCCTGATTTGTGCTTCACTCGTTCATCGTCTTAGCATCACCTTGTTGAGAACGTTTTCTCTCTCGGTCCAGACGCAGCACCTCTTCAACGATCGACGTCTTAATGTGGAATGAGGTCTTCTGAAGCTGGGATATCACGGCCGGCAACTCAACGAGATTCATTCTTGCCGCTTCGGAGAGAATAGCGAGCGTACCAGCCGTCTTGAGCCCACGTGCCTTGGCTGCCTGCCGACCGTCTCGCTCATCAATCAAGAGGATAACATCGGTGCGTACTTGCTGAAGTTCCGAAGCCAGCGAGATCGCGGACGACTCTCCCTTTCCTAACTGAAGGGTAAGATCAATCGACTGGGCCGAACGAACCTCAAGCCAGGAAGGGGGAGAGGAAGCCCATCCTTTTATGACCTGGGGGGCCCCCGCTGCGAGCATCTCTTCGATGACCTCGGGTGTGGTCACGACCTCTTGGAACAAGATGTGGACCAGACGTTCCTGATTGACCAGGATCAGGTAATGGAGGGGCGAGGTATCACAGACAACAATCACCGTCCAGAACCTTGACGGAGTTCATTGAGTTCCTCATGAAGATCCGCGACGGAAAGGTCGAGAGGTACGTCGTGACGCTTCAGCACCGCATCGGTCTCGAGGCGATGTAACCCCAGCGCTTCGCTTAATTGATGGTGTGTGATGCGGTGAAGACGATACAACTCGACAAGGGCCGCCTCCTTGGCGGCAGTGCTTGGTTCCTGCCCCGATTGGCGGAGTACGTCCTCAATTTGGGGGGGAACACTGAAGCTGATGGTCATCGGCGTTTTCCTCGGATCAATACCGCACCGGCTATCTCTCCATTGTACCACGGATCTCCCATGGGCACTAACAAACGGCAGACATTCGTGGTGTTAACGTCGACCGAAACTTTTACCCCGAAGCAGGCTGATATTGCAGCGATGGTACGACAAGGTTCCGGACCTTGACGAGATGGTTGTTCAGACAAGTCCTTGTCAGGATTGAACCTCTTCATCCGCGAGCCGCCCCCGCTCCACATCGAACACTGAGGATTGCTCCACCCATAAGCGGTCCCTGGCCAAGTGCACATGCACGATCGGCACGCGACAATTCTTCACCAACTGGAACTAGATGCGGAACGACTGACGTATCGCTACGCCCGGCGGAATGCATGCCTTACCGATGTCTTGGATATCGTTGTCACAAAGATCATCGATAGCTGACAGCTTGAACCCATCTCGATCTATACCAACACGCTGCGACGGAGTTCCGACGTTAACCTCTTGAAGAAGGCGATCGCCGAGTCCGGCGGATTGCTCATTCAGGTAGTCGAGCGCTAATCATGATTCGGCTTCAGCTTGGGCGAGGCCTGATTGCTTCACACCGATTGCTCGCCCGATGCGATCTTACCCAAATCCGCCATCACGTCTGCCGCTGAATGAGCCGTCGTCTTGCCGTCTCGGTAGGCTGCTGACCGCCGTTGGAGTTCAGCAAGCAACTCCGCATTCCCAGCCGTCGTTGCTGGGCGATCCGGTTCCTGTGCAAGACTCCGTTCAAGCTTGAAGACGAGGTGTGACATTCGATTCATCGCATGGTTTCCAGAATCAGGTGTAATCGACCCGTCCGAACCAGACGGCTACAATCGGGGATTGCGGGACTTTTCGTGCTTTATGGGATGTCTCCGCTGACCAGGGGTTTTCAGAGCTTGGTTAAGTCCAACGGGTCGTCGGTGTTGATCGTCTTGGCTGGCAGCAACAGTGCCAGCGACTTCAAGAAACGAACTCGCCCATCTTCGATCGACAGATCTTCAGCTACAAAGGTTGCCCGATACGCTCATCTCGCTTCAACCAACCCGTTGAGAAACTCCTCTAGATTCGTGAAGCCGTCGCCATTCGAGTCGCGAGCTCCATCTTTGGGATTGGATGGATCGAGGCCTTTCGTGCGCTCCCACTCATCGGGCATGCCGTCGCCGTCTGTGTCAACACGAGGCGCGCGACCCTTTAAGTCTGGCCAACCGCCGACTTGCCGCTGGGAATCGATCATTCGGTGACTCCCGTCTCGCACACCTTCCACCAGCCGAGTGTCGGCCGCATCGCGCGGATGCGAAGCACCCGCGGACCGCAGCACCAGCTCGTACGCCTCTTTCGCCTCCTGAATCTGCGGCCGAGCGGCACCGACATCGAACGGGTGCGGCGAGCGGATCTCTTGGAGCGATGTCAGCAGATAATTCCCCTTGCTCCACCGCAAGAAATCGATGGCGAGCTCATTTTCGGAGGTCATTTGCTCGTCTCCCACGAAGACGTTGCCGGAAAGGTAGGCCTTCAAGGTTCCTCGGTTCTCCGTCTTGACGGAGATCGGCTTGGCCCCTTGGGGGGTATTCGGGCCAGGCTGAAAGGTGTTGTTGAGAAGGTTGATGCGACAGTTGCCGAGGTTGGTCGCACCGGCAACGTTGTAGATGACGTTGTTGCAGAAATCGACGATCGCCTCGGGCTTGGTTCGAGGACTTCCCCCCAGCGTCGGGTGGCGTTCTCGGCTGCTTGCAAACAAATTGTGGTGCAGGGTGATTGAGTCCGTCAAATCGCGAAACGACGCCAGCATGGCGTGCGTCCCCTTTTCATGAAGGCTGTCGTTCAATGCCTCCGCATAGATCGACCATTGAAGCGTGAAGTTGCCGCCCCGGCGCAGGTCGTGGTTGCCGTCGATCCCCCAAGTGGCCGTGATGTGATCGAAGATGACGTGATCGATGTCGTTAGTCGTGATGCAGTCGGGCCCCGAAGGCCGAGGCTTGTTCTCATCCCCCAGTCGAAATCGCAGGTAGCGGACGATGACATGCCGGGCGTCTTTGATTTGAAACGGGTGATCCTTAATGCAGATGCCGTCTCCCGGTGCCGATTGCCCCGCCATCGTGACGAACGACTTTTCCAGCACGAGCGGCTTCTTGAGTTCGATCGTTCCTGAAACATCGAAGACAACGGTACGCGGCCCTTGGACGCTACGCAGGCCTTCCCGCAAGGAGCCTTGCCCATCGTCGGCAAGACTGGTGACGTGATAGACGTCACCTCCTCTCCCTCCTTGGGCGAAGCGGCCAAATCCCTCTGCACCAGGGAAGGCGAGGATAGGTTCAGGGGAAGTCGTCGATTCTTGAGCATCGACGCTATCGGTTGATGCAGCCACCAGCAAAAGAAAAGCAGGACTTAGGAATCTCAATGAAGGACCTCTTTCCAATTCGATGACTAGGCTCGTCCCCTGGTGCGGTCCTCCGGTCGTGGAGAGAGGAGTTGTTCGTCCCATTCGTTAAAACCGCAGCCACGACTTGAATGAGTTTATCCGCCATCTGCGTGCACTGCCGCTTTCTTGGGCGGAAGAATCTCCCCCCGCTTGCGGGACTCCACCTTGGCCCTTTCCCACGGATGAGAGCGTCCGGCAAGCAATGGCGAATACGTGCAAAACCCGATAGACTGGCCTCAGGGGTCGGCGTTGGGTCGATCCGCACTCAAGCAAAACGAAAGATAAAGGAACACACTCGAACCTATCCGCGGCTGACGTAGCTGGTTTCCTACCTTCTCCATGGAATGGGGCAACTGCAGCTCGATCCTTCTCAAACCGTTTCTGGTCGCCCCACCTATGCCGTCGCCGATGTCCGATATCCCAACGACTGTCGAGGAAGTAGCTCGTTCCAGAAGCGAATGTCTTTCGTCGGTCTTTGCTCGGTTTCGAGGCCATTCGCAAAACTCTTTGCGTAGATCTCTTCTTACTTCACGCTCCACCTGAAACGTTCGATGAACAAGTTACCCTCGTCGCCCGATGGAACGTGTTCAGTAACAGTGCTGAACGAGGGGGGCATTTACTGCGGCGATAACGGCCTAGGGGTGTCGCGTAAACTTTGCCCGAGTTGCAACAGGACTTTTCGGCCAACGTGAGCTTAAAGTCCAAACACAAATCCGTAGGTTGGTCTGCCGAGCGACTCGAACAGATATTTGAGCAATTCCTGAATAAATTGGCGGGCCTGGCCGTTGCAGACCGCAGAAACGGCGGCTCGCTTCCAACCAGGGCCCATCATTCGACCAGAGGAGTCCATGACAACGTCGGCCTGCAAAGGTTTGGCTAGGGACCGTCTAGGTTAGTCCTCAGGTCGAGTAGCGGATCGAAGTCGGGATACTCATCGACCATTTCATCCACGACAAGCCAATCATCCCCTTCATTCCCAAAGACTTGATCAACAGCATCGTCATCATTGACTAGGTCGTTCGGAAGCAGGAAGGTCTCTCCATTGGCGCGTTCGCCCGTCCCCGTCCCTTGAAGATTGGCCACTCGGTCCGACAAGGGACGATGGCTCTCCCACTCCGCTTGAATGGCAGGCAGCTTGAACACGGCGACGGATGATAGCGACGCGGCAAGGATGAGATCGCTTTCCAAGCCGCCACTCACCGTGTCGGCGCCTGGACCGGCCACGATGATGTCGCGACCTTCGCCCCCCCAGACCAGATCGCTGCCAGCCGTCGAGTCGTTCCCTGGAGATACCACTCCATCGGCCAAAACGATATCGTCTCCATCACCAGCATCGACCGTGTCGGCACGAGCTCCCTCGGCTCCGTCGGCCTCAATGATGTCGTTTCCATCTCCACCTAAAATGGTGTCGTTGCCAACCGTCGTAGAGAACCGAGGGCGGTCGCTCGCATCAGCGTAGATCACATCGTCCCCATCCCCTCCCTCAAGGCGATCGTTTCCTTGGCCCTCCGCACCGTCACCGGCAATCAGATCTTTCGATGAGCTCCCCGTCAGAACGTCATCACCCTCGCCACCGTCGAGGTGAGTGGCGAACGAATGAACGTTCGACGCGTCGATCACGTCGTCGCCCCGCCCACCAAAAACGATGATGTCTCCCGTGATGCCGACAAAGGAAGTCATGCTTGCGGATGCAACGCCGTTTTCCAGAACAGTCGTCACGTCGATTCGGCGCACACCGGCTGTGTCGACTTCGCGAAGTAGATACTCGTCAGCACCCGCAGTCCCACCCCAGACAAGATCGATCTTGCCTGATTGCGTCGGGCTTAAACGCGTCACGAACGGCACGATGTTCACTTTCGTGTCGGCATGGGCGATCGGCTGCCCCACGTCATTGAGCAAACTCGCTTCGACACGATACGATCCAACCGAAGTGAACTCATGACGAATCGTGATGTTCTCCTGTCCCGCCGCGAACACGTGCAACGATTTTTCGCCGGTGCCCCAATCGAGAAGCACTAATCGGGCGCGAGGTAACAGACCGGTTTCGCTCTCCAGTTGAAGCTGGAACTCGGCCGACTCCGACCGTGCCAGATCTGACAAAGAGCTCAACTGAATGACCGGAATGCTATCGACTGTCGCGATGGCCCGCGATTGCGTTGTGCCTGTGTCGTCATCCGTCAGCGTCACGACAACGTTGTAAACTCCCGCACGGGCGTATTGATGCTGCCCGAGCAAGGTGCGAGTCGCGGGATCGATATCCGCAGGCGACGTTTCTCCATCGCCCCAGTCGATGATGGCCGAGTGCGTGTCGGACATCGACGGGTCAATAAACACTCCTGACAAGATGAACGAATCACCCACCTGGACCGGTCGGTCAGCAGTCGAGTTTGTGATCAATGATGTGATGCTAGGCGCCGCATTGGTGACATTCAGTTGGAACGTCGCGACGGTGCGGAGAAGGCCGCCATAATTCGCTGTGATCGTTACGGTCTGCGAATCGCTCGGGCCATCGTCCGGCGTCCACGACCATGCCCACTCGTGGTCGCTCGTCAGAATCACGACTCCGACCGAGGCATCAAGCTCGACGGGAATATCGGAAACATTGGGGAACGTCCCGGCGTTCTCCGCCAGGCTTCCTTCTGTCACCGTCAATTGATCGGCGAAAGAGGTTGCGGGCGCGAAGACTTGAATGTGCATGAAGCCGACGGCGCTTCCTCCATTCCCGTCGACCACCTCATACTCGATGATCTCAGTCCCGACAAAATCAGGATCGGGGACATAGCGAAGAAGATTGGCGCCGTCGTAGAAGATGTTGCCATGCTCAGGCGCGGTCAAGAGGCCGACAAACAATCGGTCTTGGTCCACATCACGGTCATTCAGCGACGGACGGAGCTGTACCCCCTCCCCTGCCACCGCGCGGGCGAAGTCATCATTAACGACCGGCTCGTCATTGACTGGAGCCACCGTCACCGTGAATCGCTCTTCGGAAACCTTTCCGTCGTTCCGATCGGTCACCGTGATGGTGATTCGAGCCGATCCATTTGCATGGGCCACCGGCGCAATGCGAAGACGGAACTCGCCCGGGATTTCCGTCGCCGTCACAATCAGAGATTCGGGCGGGAGAAGAGACGGATTGCTCGACGACACCTCCACCTCAAGCCCGGCATTATCCCCGACCTGGCTTCGCACAGAGATGGGAATACCGTCGACCGACTCGTCTTCAAAGAGAAACACATCATTGACGTTGCCAATGAGCGGAGGCAGGGCAACCGCCTTGATCTGATCCAAGTAGGCAACATCCGTTCGGCCTTCGTTGGCAACTAAGTCGGCCCCCGATGCATTCCCGAGCGCCACCTGATAAAGCCCAGCAACGATTCGGCCATTCTGAATGACCTTGGCCTCGGTAATCAGTCGAGCGATAGCGACAGGGCCATCCGCTTCTTCTGCCAACGCTCGCTGGTTGATCATCGACGACGTGATGACCTGAACCACATCATCCAAAATTAGGGCGAGCCGATCGAAGTTCAGTCGATCATTGAAGTTTGCGACCAATTGGTCGGCCCGATAGGCAGCGTCGAGAAGAATCGAGCGAACCTGCGAAGCATCCGTCAGGTCGAGCCCTCCTTCCAACAAGCGATGCGCGAGCGCCAGATAAATCGATTCGCTGAAGATGTCGGTGTAAGGAGGATCGGATGGCAAGACGTCGCCGATACCGCTCAGGACGGCACCCATCTGCTGAACCAGCGTATTGACGCTGTTTTCCCCGAGCATCACTGGCCCGGCCAATGGATTCCCCGCCAGCGCTTCTTCAAAATGCTTGAAGGCTCCGAAGTCGACCGATGGATCGATGCCAAACGCTTCCTTGATCAAATCGGAACTCTGATCGGTCGTGAGTGTACCGCCGTGTTTGGCCACCTTGATTAAGAGATTCAGCTCGAGTTCATCGGCATCCGTCACCACGCCGTCGCGATTGACATCCAACTGAGGATCATTCGGATCGGTCTTCCGCCGCGAGACGAAGTAAACGCCGTCGGCATCGGTCACCGCAAAATCGCCGTCCAGGTCTGCATGCGATGTGTCGATCGGAAGAACATCGAGAGCCTCTTCCAGGGCGGTGAAGGCAGTGGCATCCCCTCGACTTCCAGTGGGTATCGAAATATCGACACTTTGCGCCACGCCGGTGCTGATGTCGATCCCACCCTGCACGCGAATCGTCCCCGTGCTCTGATCGAAGTCGTCGGGAATGACGAGCTCGTAGTCCCCTTCATAGTTGGTGATGGCAAAAGGCTCGCCGTCATCCAACTTCAGATTATTGTTGGCATCGAACCAGACAGTCGCGCCGGCAAGAGGGCCCGTTTCAATACGACCGCCGATGCTCGACCCAGACAACCCCGAGCTATCGATGGTGAATTTCACCAGCTGCACCGTCGCCAGTCGGTTCTCGTAGACCGTGGCGCTGAAGAAGCCGAAGTCGACGCTGATCTCGGCCCCCAGGTAGAGGTTCACCGTCCCATGCAGGTTGAACAGGTCGGCGGGATTGGTCGAGAGCTTCGTGATGATATCGCTTCCCCGAACCTTGCCGTCCGATGTGCCTGCTCGTTCGCCCGTGTCGACGACATCGAACCCGACCAGCCCTTCAATGCCCCCCTTGATAAATCCACTGGCAATGACCAGATCCAGACCTAGACCCGCCCCGACGTACGCCTGGACCGTCAACTCATCTTTCTCTGCGCCCGAAGGAGTCCAGTCGGCCAAGTACAAGCCGTCGAAGACAAGGTAAGACTTCTCCGGAGCGTAATTGGCGGCAGCCCACTCCTCAATACCGCGCGTATCAAAGCCAAACGCCAAGTCGCTCTTGACCTTGAAGCCACCCTCGAGCTTGCCTGCGATCGGGCCCCAGATTGGGAAGGATCGATCGATCATGAACGAGAAGTCGATGTCGGGCACATCGTACTTCACCAGGTCGACATTGCTCTCGCCGGTGATGAGCCCAAGTACGGTGGAAGGATCGAACAGTTTGATCTCGAAACCATCCAGATCCCGCAATGCGTTGAAGCGATCCTTGAAGCCGCCCGACTTCTGAGCCTGAGCGGCAACAGCATTCGCATTGGTGTTCGGAAGCCGAGCCGTCGTTTGCGGCAAATTGTCTATCCGAGGAGCGTTCTTGGATTTACCAGAACTGTTGGCGACGTCATCGCTCGCGCCCCGGAAGTCGTCGAGCGAGAAATCCCCGAACGAAAGAATGTTCTTCTCTTCCGACAAAGCGCCCGTCAACTTGTCGATCGCGTTGGCGAGCTTGGTCAGTTGCTCAGCAAACTTGATCGCCTTGTCGATCTTCTGCTGTTGCTCTGGGAATGCTCCACTCAGCTTCTTGGCGATCTCCAGCAGCGAGATTCCTGGCTTGCCGTCACTTTCGAACGTGCTGGCCAGACCGAGCTTGCCGAACACCTTGGTGTCTGCATTCAGCGCCTTAATGATCGGCTTGATCGGCTTGATGATGTTGTCGGCCGTCTTCAGAATCGGTTCGACATAGTTCCCCAGAAACGTTCCCATGTCGATGGCGACGTTGCGGAAGTTGAGCGTCAGGCCCGTGGAGTCCGCATCTTTCGCGTTCCCGATGTTGAACAGCGGGTAGTTGACATCGAGATCGAACTTGACCGCGGGGAGTACCTTGCTGCCATTGATGCTCGTCTTCGTTTTCAGACCGATGTTGACGTCGCCGAGAAAGCTGTAAGTGAAGAGCTGGCTGGCGATCCCCTTGATCTGGTCGGACTTGGTCGTGTTCTGGCCCTTAGTCGAAGCCAAAAAAGTCTTCAATTCCGACAACGTGAGACGGTCGCCGTCATTGAATTGTTCGACGATCTGGCCCGAACGAACGAGATCGTTGTACTTGCTGACGATTCGTTGATTCTCGGCCGGCGTGAGCGTCTGATTGAGCCGAAGCTTCGTCACTTCGCTTGCCAAAGAGGAAAACACCGTCGAATCCTCTGAATCGATTCGAAGGACCATCTTGTTGCGTTCAGTCGCGCTGATCTTGTTCGACTGGACAGCAAAGGGCTCAAGGGGCCGACCGCGTCGGTCCAGCGTCAACACGCCGTTTTCGTCAAGATCGATGAATCTCTTGCCATCGATGGTCAAGACGTTGTAAGTGTTGCCATCGAAGTTGACGGTCATCGCCAACGGGTCGACGGCCGACTGTTGCACGAAGAGCGTATCCTTCGTTCGGCCCGCCTGCGGCTCGTTGGGATCTCGGATCGAGTCGGCGTCGATATCGACATAGAAGTTGTTGTTGGCCAGGTCCATCTTCAGCTCGAATTCTTGCGCCGTCGTCAACTGCCTTTGGAAATTGAAGCCGCCGTCGCCGTTGAAATCCAGGAAGCGCTTCCCCTCAGGAGTGGCGGAGAAGGAGGAAATCGGAAGCTGGAACGGCTCGAAGCCCAGCGTGACGAATGCTTCGTCAGTGTCGAGCTTGCCGTTCTTGTTCGCGTCGAAATAATTAAGGGCTGTTCCTTGGACATATTTTCCTTCGCCGTCGGCGATGATGTCTCCCTCGATCGTCTTGCTGCCGTCCTTATCAAGTGTCTTGTAAAGATCCTTGGTGATCAGCTCGAAGGGATCGGTCTTGCCGTCTTGGTTAAGGTCGAGATAGTACTTTGTGTCGTTGCCGGTCCCCTTCACCAGAACCTTCAGTTCTTTGGCATTCTTGGGATCGGTCGGCACAAACCAAATCTCGCTGGCTCGGCGATTGGCATCGTTCAGGGAGTTCCAGGGGATCGCAAACGGATCCACGTTCCTCTTGCCGATATCGAGCTTGCCGTCGCGATCGACATCCAAGTACGCGATCGTCTTGTTTCCTTGGGTCTTGAGACGATAGATCCCTTCCTTCTTGATGTTCGTCGCTTCATCAAAAGTGTTGGTCTTCGCCCCCACGGTGTTCCAGTTCGCGCGCACCGCGGTGCTGATGTCAGGATTGTTGCGGAGAGAGGGAACCGTCGGGAAGGCTTCCACCGAGCCATCTTTCGTGACGTTCGCCCACGGTTCGCGAAGGGCATCGAAGAAGCGAGTGACGGGGTTGCCATTCGCGTCCTTATCGATCCGGCCATCCTTGTTCGCGTCGACGCCGACGTTGTACGTGAAGGATTGATCCGCCAGCAAGCCGTCTTTGTTGACATCGAAGAACCGAACGCTGTTGATGTTGTCGAGATCGTTCATGCTGACCTGGAAGGTCGCGCTGAGCGAGGTCGGGTTGAGCGGATCATCGGTGAAGTCAAGCTGCAGCCCACCGATGGCTCCCAAGCCCGTAAAGAGATTGGCAGGATTGTCTGCCGTGATTCCCGTTCCGGTCAGATACAGCCGCACTCCCGCTTGAATCCCGGTCTGTTCCGTATCGAAGTAGAAGCCAAACTTCTTGTTCCATCCAAAACCGACATCCATGCTGAAGGCGAGATCGGCCCGAGCGCTTCCGGTCGTCTGAAACTTCAGACCCAGCGCGTCCAGACCCAAGTCGGCCGATAGATTTAGCTGACCGATCCGAATGAGCTTGTCCAAGTTGATGACAACGTTCATGTCGTCGTCATTGGCGGTCGGCGTGACGATCACTCGGTCAAACACTTTGCTCGATACCAGCGGCGCAAAGGCGCTCTCGAGCAAGGTCTTGATCTTGCCGACCGTGAGATCGGTTTGGCTCGCGAGCGTCTTCTTGAGTGGTCGGCGGAAATCCTCGAAAAAGCCTAGCCCTGCGGGAGTGGCTGCCGAAAGCGTTCGGGCCGTCGTGGTGTTCGAGGTTGTCGCGGGCGATCCGATTCCAGGAAGATCACCGATGCTGCCCAACAGCGGCAGCTTGAGCCCCAGCAGCCCATCCTGCAACATGTCAAGCCCTTCGTCCAAACCGTCGATCGTGTCACCGACGTCGAGTTTGGAATCGATCAGCCGCACCTCTTGGAACGGAAGCACCAGCTTGTCCCAAAGCGGGTCGGCACTGGCAGTGGCGTATGAGATGAAGTCCTTGTGGTATGAACCAGGTTCCGCGAGACTGTTATCGAGCCCCTTCAGGGTGACCAATTGCGGAACAAACCAGTTCGTCGGCGTAAACGTCAGCGCAATCGCGGGGCGCTGCACGGTCGACTTAACGGGAGTCAGCGTAACTGAGCCGACCACGCCATCGAGATCGACCACAAAGCGGAACGTCCCATCCAACGACGGAGTGAGGTTGGAGACGACAATTCGCTGATAGCTGTTCCAAGTCCCCTCGAGAGCGGCCCCGGCAAAGTCCACGTCGTCGATCCCAGGGATCTGGTACTGGGCCGCCGCAGAAGCAGAACCGTTGCTATCGCGCAGAGTGAGCGAGGAACTCTTCGCCGCCGACCCCTGGCTCACCGACGCCAGTCGCGCCGTGAAAACCGCTGTCATTCCCAAGTCCGTCTCATGAAGGGAGACGAAGTTCAAGTCGAGACTCGAAGGAAGTGCCGAGCTACTGAAGTTGTAGTTGATGACATTCACCGGCGCGCTAATCGTCGAGGACGGGCTCACAAAGTCCAATCCCACCCCAGGGGTCAACGTGACCGTGACATTACTTCTCGGCTCCCCGGTGAGCAGAACGCGGAACTCGGTCTCCTCACCTTCCGCGACGCTGGTATGGTCCCCCAAGTTGATGACTTGCACGCCGGCGACATCGTCATCGTAGATTGTCATCCGCGCGGTCACGCGGTTGGAATCGAGGTTCGTCGCAACGGCGGAGTCCGCCCCTTGCTTGTCCGGTGCAAGCGGCAGAGTGTATCCGATTCCCCCGAGGAGCGTCACTTCCACTTCCTCGGACTCAATTCGCCCCTTGAACGTCCCTGGAGTGTTCGTGAGCGTTCCGAGCGTCGCGGCCGTCGCATCGATCGGAACGGCGGCGGCATACTCGTAGCGAAGGGCGTTCGAAGGGCCGTAAAGTCCAAGCACGAGCGGCGTGTTGACCCGCACTTTGACTTCCACCTCTTGCGAAGGAGAAATCTGCACTTTCACCAAGGTGCCGGCAGGCAACAAGTACTGCGGGTCGTACGGATACGTTGGATCCGTGATCTCCGGAATGGAAGAAAGTCGAACTTGGTAACCATTGACCGGATTAAAGCCGAAGTCTGATACCGTCAGCGGCAGGTCTTCGACTGCCTTGTCATCGATCGGAACGATGCCAATATTCGCCTGGACATCCCCCGGAGCCACGCGAACCCAACCAACACCGGTAACCGG
Source organism: bacterium (assembly GCA_019753235.1). Lineage (GTDB taxonomy): Bacteria > Planctomycetota > Planctomycetia > Kolteriales > Kolteriaceae > JAIELF01. The sequence continues at coordinate 10,945 of JAIELF010000086.1, read as the reverse complement.
ATCGAAGCTGTCGGCAAGCACCGTGTAATCGTGAAGCGCGGACGATGCCGTCCCTTGGCTTGCCCGACCACCACTGATCTTGAAGTTCACCTTCACTCCCGAGTCGCCTAGCTCTGCCGAAGCCGGCGCATTCAAACGAACCGCGAAGTAGCTCGGTTGACTGAAGACTTCCGATGCAGTCGAACCCGCCAGGATTTCGGCAGTGGGAAGATCATTGTCGATGATCGACACGGGAATGGGCGAAACGACGAGCGATTCAAAGTCGCGATCGACTCCATCGATGCGCAAATCAAACAGGGTCGCCGTGCTGACGCCTCCATTGTCGGAAAGTCGAATGAGGTAGCTTCCTACCGGCAAGTTCTCAAGGCCGGGATCCGCCAGTGCTCCACCTCCCAAAGATCCCGAACGAAGAAGTTGAGTCCCGTCCGACGAGTAGAGACCGAGAGTCGGAACATCCGTCCGATTGTCGCCCGCCGGATAGAGCCGAATCCGTTGGAGCGACGTACCGATCTCGGCAAGACTGAATCGGTACCATTGATCCCCCGTGGTCGATGGATCTGATTCGCCCACCGGTGGCAATTTCAGATTCGTCCAGCGTACACCGTCTGAGACATCGCCTAGATCGTACGCTCGCTGGGGCGTCCCAAGGTCCGAAGTCGTCGGGTTGTCGAATCGGCGGCCGGTCTCCGCTTTGAAACGGATTCGGCTTTCGTGGATGTATTCGACCACGCCATCATCGACGGCAATTACCGTCACCAACTGAGGAACGTTCCAGTTCCGCCCATTGAAGACGAGAGTCGCGGGAGCGCCGGCACGAGCCCCATTGATCTGCACCTGATCGTTGTCGGGCGTCATTGTCACCCGAACTTCCCCCACCGGCTGCGTATTGAGTACAACGCTGAAAACGTTGGTGCGTCCGTTCACCGTGCTCTGGGGCGATGTCGTCGTGATGCCGAGCTGGTCGTCGTCTAGATTCGTGGCATCAAACGAACGGGGAGCCAACGACTGGTACGGATCGTCTTCGCTCTGCGAACTCAGTACGATTCGGTACGGCACCTTGTCGAACGAAGGAGCACTCGATCGGCCATCGTCGATCCGGTCATCCACCCCCTTGATGTAAAACTTCTGCGGGACGTTCCAGTTGTCCGGAGTGAAGACCAAGCGGCCCTCGACCGTTCCAGGCTTGGTGAGGTCGGTTTGAATGAGTGCCTCGTTCGGGTCGCTCGATGCGATGAAGACCGTCACGTTCGATAGAGGCTTGGTGTTGAGCCGAACTTGCCGTTCGATCGCAGGAGTTGAAGGGTTCTCCGTCGTTTCCGTGGTAAACGAGGTCGAAACGCCATTCGCAGCCAGCACGGTGAGCCCGGCAACGTTGGCATCGGCGATTGGGATATCAGCAAGATATCCGGGATTCACCGTTGTGGTTAGCCGATAGCCCGGTTTATCGACGATTGCCGCGCGGAGGATCTCCGGCGTGTCGGTGGCCGATTCATCCACGCCATCATTGATGAGCGTCGCTCGAATGATCAGGCTGGTTGACCCCGCCGGGAAGATCACGGTGTTCGGATCGACGGTGTTGGTGCTGATCGTAAAGTCGCTGCTGTATTCCGCCGTGCCGCGTCGGTAATCCAGCGTGACAGTGAGCGGCGCGGACAAAGGTCGCGACAACGTCAATCGAAACGCGTCGAAGGTCGCACCCTCGGCAATCGGGGCGGTCCGTAGCGAGGCAATGGTGACTTCCGGAAGATTGGGATCCTTGTTCGCGTTGACGACCGGAGGCTGCACGAAATTGCCCCGATCGACGTTGACGACGTTGAATGAAAGCGTTCGCCCTTGGAAGTTGAGATCGTCCGGACTACTGGCCGTCGCGGTGATGGTGTAGGTCTTGTCGCCGTCTGCGACGCCGTCATCGAGCGGAGTGACTTGAACGAGCTGATATTGATTCCAATTGCTCGGAGTAAACGTCAACGAAGAGACTGAAAGCCGGCCCTCGGTCGGAGCGCTGTTGGCTAGATTCAACACAACGTTCGCCGTCGGCTGAGCATTCAGTCGAATCGCGACCTGGTCGACACTCATGTCGGCGGCGCGCTTGCCCACCGCGCCGAACACCAAGTCGTACTTGTTGAGAGAACCAATCTCAGTTGGGCTGATGCGGACCTCGTAGTCGCCATCGGCCAAACCGGCCAGCGACACCGTCTTGACGGCGTCCCGCGTCGACAGAAGACCCACTTGTGCCGCAGTCTTCACGTTGTAGACGCCAATCCGCAGATTCCCCTCCGCCGGGAGATGGACCAGGCTGACGGAATCGGGCCGATTGGCTGTGCTATCGAGCGTAAACTGGAACGAGTCCACCGACTTCGCGGCGGTGATGGCGAAGTCCATGTATCGGTCGCCGTTGTTCGCCACACCCAGGTAGACAGGCCCGCTGGCCGTTGGCTCAAGTGGATTCGCGAGTTTCTTAAACTTAATGGTGTAAGGGGTGGTGATGACGGCGGAAGAAACACCCCGCACGGTGAGGAAATAATCGCCGTCCGGAACCGACGTCAAATCGATGAACTCGTTGCCGGATGTTCGATCGCTCGTAGCGAACAAAGCGCCAGTCGTATTCTCGAGCGATGCCCGAAGATTGTACCGCTGGTCGTCGGTCGCTTGATCGAACAAGATCGCGATTGTGTCAGGCCGGCCATCCTTCGTGCTCAGCGTGAAGCGGTATACGTCGACATCGGAGGCGTTGTCAATCATCTGGTTGGGGATGGATGTCCCTTCGAGCGCCAGGCCCATGTTGTACGCCATCGACTGCGAATTGTTCGGCTCAAGAGCTAGCGTCGGTGACGGAACCGTTTCGTTGGTGATCAAGGGAGAATAAGTCGGCGAGAAGTTGGTCACCGTCGACGTTGTGGTCACTTGATAGGGCACGGTCGGCGAAGTCGATATCGTCACTTCGTAATCGTAGCTGACGCCCGTAACACCGTCGGCCACCCTCAGTTTATTCCGAAGGTCAGACGTCGCCTTGAGCTGAAGAAGATATTGGCCTGCTGCCAAACCACTGAGCGACCATTCCAAACGATCATTCCCCACAATCGTCGGGAGTCGTGGCGTACCAATCAATCCGCCGATGAGCCGAGTCGACGTCGTGGAAGTCGTCTCGAATAGATCGGCAAGGTTGATCGACGAATAACCATCCGCGCCACTAGCGAGCGTTGTGACGATCGGTTCGCCATTGGCGCTCGTGGGAGTGAATTGAATGGAAATCTTGGCCGTCGGATCAGCCGGTTGGGGAAGGTTGAATTCGATGGTGTCTCGGTTGAAGCGTCCGTCGATGTTGGCCGAGATTCCGCCTCGATAGATGACCGTCGGAATGGTGGCGGTCCCGACCTGTCCCAAAGATTGTTTGAGGCTTTCGCCATACGCGTAGATCGAGCCGGGCTCTTGATAGGTAAAGCCCGGCCGAACAATCAACTTGGTGCTGTTGACGTCGACAAACGACGGATTCGAAACGGAGATGGTCGCGCGATCGTCGTCCGTAATGATGACCGTTGCATCCGAAGGCGTGCCGACGACGTACTTCGGCTTTGCGATCAATCGAACAATCAGCGACTCGTTTCCTTCGATGAGATAATCGTCCAGAATATCGATGGGAATGGTCGCAAACCTTTCGCCCTCGGCCACTCTAACCACACCGCTGGGAAGGCGGAAGTCGACATTGCCCGTCGCACTCCCCGTCGTCGGGGCGACGATGGTGTACGAAACGTCGAGTCCCCCCTTCGGAGCAGCATTGTTTAGATTCACTTGCACGAGTGCCGGTTGGTCCGAACCTTCGCGCCCGCCGCGCACGGTCAGCAGGCTCACCGTCGGTGGAACCGCGCTGGCGTCCAGCTCGCTTCCCTCGGTCGTATCGACTCGATTAGGTGGCGTTTGGGTGTAGGGAAACGAGATTGCTGTCGGGAGATAGCTAGTCCCGGGGAATCCGTAGCCCGAAATCGTGAAGGTCCCGGTGGGGGCATTCGGACGAACGAGAGTGACCGTTTGCGGCACATCCCAGTTCGCCGGCGTGAAGACGAGGTTTTGCGAGGAATAAAGTCCGTTGGCATAGTTGTACGAGACGCTCGGGTAGCCACCCAGACTGATGACGACCTGCTGCGGATTGACAGTCGGGTAGTTCGGTTGACTTGTCAGCCGAACCTTGATGTCCGCCTGACCCGTGGTCGGCGAAATGTACAAGGGCGAGTCCGCCGTGATCGGCCGGCCTGCAAGGTCCGTGACCTGCACTCCTTGCCGGTACGCATCGTTGTCTGTGATGTTCACCGTCGCGACGTTCGACGTGCCCACTTTGTAGTCTTGTCCGCCGACCACGCCCAAAAAGCTATTGCTGGTGAGCGTGATGGTCGCCGACTCGGCCGGCTCCACAATCGCGTCTGGCTTCACGTAAAAGTAGATCTTGCCGGTCTGTTCATTGGCCGGAATGATGGTGCCATACTTCTCCGAGAGCGGATCGGTCGAGGTCCGGCGAAAAGCGCTGCTGACGAAATCGACATTCGGGGTCGCTGTCCCTCCCGTGATGTTGTACGTCACCCACAAACCGAGCGGATCTTCCACCACCCGATCGACGGCGACATCGACACTCCCCAACATCGGTGCCGGCAATTCCTTCCGATTGCCAGCCGGAACAAAAATGGTGTTCCCACGGCCCGAAGAATCGAGCTCCACGCCCGAAGACGGGTTGTCGAAGCTCCAATAGCCGACCAATCCCGCTTCGTTTCCAGCAAGAGGCTTGAGCGAGTTATCCTGCAATTCCGCCTGCGTTCGTGCGAGATTCCAGACACGCAGCTCGTCCACCATTCCGGTCCCTACCTGCGGGACATTGACCTGGGCGGCCGACTGAAAGAACACTGCGTTGGGGTTGATGAACTGAACTTCTTTGAAGTCCGGAACAATGTCTGTCGTCTGCGCGACGTTCACCCCATTGACATAGAGCGACATCCGTTTTCCGTCGAACGTCGCCGCCACGTGGTTCCACGCGTCTTTGTTGAGCGCATTCGGAACGGTCATGTCGAACGAAGAGCCCGGCACAACCGGCCCGCTTCGAGTGACCAGCAGCCGAAGGCCCGTATCCCCCACGCGAAGCAATCGGTAGGCTTCACCGATGTTCCAAATGACGCCGTCTTGGATGCCGGGCTTGGGATAGTACCAACTTTCAATCGTGAACTTGTCGCTCTCTTTAAGTCCGAGCGAGTTCTTCCAGTCTCCAAACAAGTTTCCGGCCACGGACGTGTCGATGGCTGCTCCCAGGCCCGCGATCGTGCTGCCGTAGCCAAATCCTTCCGTCAGCGTCACCAAGTTTACCGGGCCGAAGGAAACCGTGGGAAGCGAGTGCGATAGTGTGGCGAAGTAGGCGGTTCCCCCTTTGCCAACAGGCGTGCTGAGAGTCACGCGGTAGTTACCGGGGTCTTCACCTGCCAAATCAAATCGAAGCGCATTGTCGACCGGATCAAAAACCCCATTCTTCGTATTGCCGTTCGGCAGCGTGATGGTCGCGGAGATGACCGTATTGATGGGTGTCCCCGTATACGGAAGCTTGATGACGACCTTTGAATCCGCGTTGCCACGCGAAGGGAGCACGAAGGCGATGTTGTCGACATCGCTCGCTGTCCCGAGGCTGGTTCCTGGCTGGTTGTAGCTTCGAAGGACTCCCGAAACGTTAACCGTGTTCTTGCTGACCCCCAGGGCACTCGGAATCGTGATGGTCGAGTTGGCCGTTTCGGTGACATCCTCGGTAAAATCCGCCGTGAACACTCGGCCGTAGTTCTCAACGAAGACTTGGTAGTTCGTGCCGGCCTGGTCGTCCGGCGAGAAGAACTTGAGGTAATGCGAACTGCTACCGGTCGTATTGGGAAGCACCCATGTGAATCGATTGGCAGTGGTGGTCGTGGGGCCAGCGAACTGAATGTATCCGTTCGCATCGATCAGGTTGATGTTTGGATTGCCGATTCGGCTCGTCCCCGCATCCGCGACGAGGTTGACGATGGTAAGGCCTTCGGCCGGCCAGTAGCCAACTGTCTCCGCAGGATCATTGGTGAAGTTGCCTGGCGCAGACGATCCATCGATTCGACCCGCTGCGTACTGCGCAATACCAATCCTGCCTTGGCTCGATGTAAGGTCCGGCTCCGGCGACTGTGCTCCAAGAGGCTTGGCGGCGTCGGGAGTTCCTCCAGGAGCGGCAAAACTCTGGAACACCGCCTCGTACGTGTAGCTCACCGAACGACCGATTCCCACAGGGAGGAACGATAGTCTGTCTGCCGTCTTGAGCGCAAGTTGGTAGTTTCCCACCGCCAAACCGTTGAGCGACCACTCGATCGTCTTCGAATCAGGAAAAGAGGAAGTGGCCGTGACCACGGTCGTGCCGTCGGACGAACGAATCCCCGATGAATTGGTGGTGTTGCCGACCTGAAACATGTTTGATAGCGTCGCGGTCGAGGTGCCATTCGCATTAGAAACAACGGTGGCAATAACAGGTGAACTCCCATCGAAATCGATGGGCGTGAATTGCACACGGATTTTCGAACTCGCGTTGCCCGTGGTGGCAAGTGTAAACGGGATCTGGTCGAGATCGCGGCTGTAGGCCGAGGTTAGACCAGAGGTGTAAGACGCGAGCCCGCCGGTGTACGTGACCACTGGTCGGTCGGGCGTGCCGATCGTGCCGATCGATGGCTTGACGTCCGTGGACATTACGAATCGGTCGACCCCTTCGTCGAACAAGGTCGCCGACAAAAGGTCGCGTGTTTCGAGAGTTTCAAAGGAAACAAGGCCATGACGACGATCACGACGATCCCGCTTTTTCTTCCCCTGCCCGTCTCTGGACTTCTTGCCGGCGTTTCGCCCATGTTTGCTCGACATGCAGTTTCCCTTTCACCCGTTCCGTTCCGAAGACGAGCCCTTAGGCGGCACGGGCCGGCAGAATCCGGCCCCCAGTCAACCCGCGAAAGACGCGGACAGACCGCCGCGCAGAAGCTCGCCTAGAGGGAAGTAATGCCGAAACAGGGGAAACCTAACGAGGATTCGAGCAGATTAACGAAGTTTCTTAAACGATTACCCGCCAATAACTAACGACTCGACTCGGGGATGCGAATCTTCCATTCGCTGAGCTGAACGCTGATGGGTACCGCCTTGGAACCAGGGCCGGTTCCACCCTGCAAAAGCTCAAGCCGAAAGCCAGTCGCTGATCGGAACGGCCCGACCGCTTCCACCAGGTAGCTGCACTGCGGAACAACGGCTGAGTCGGCCACATCAATGATGCCATCCGGTGCGACGAAAGCTCGCGGCCCCTTCGGCTCAAACTCCACACTCGCCGGTACGATCGTCGTCCAACGGGACGATTCGAGGCTCGGCTCCGCATCCGTCGTAAAGCTGAGACGGATGCGACCACATTTTCGTCTATGTTCATACGTGTTGTGCATCAGTTCGAAAATCAATCGATCGGCGGTGACTGGCCGAGCCGGGCAAACAAGGGCCGCCGCCTCCCGTCCGGAGAATCCCGTGTCCCAGTAGCTCAAGCCTCGCTCGGTGCCGTCGATCAAAGCAGCTGCTCCAAAACGCGAGCCATCACGCGAATGGCTGACGCTCGCGGAGACCAGAGAGACGTACTGCGAAACGGATGGAGGATCGCCGGGCGGCGGATAGACCAGCGCTTCGAACTCCGACACGTGGACCGCATTTCCCAGCGGACAATCGAACCCTAAAAGACCCGTCCCTGGATCCGGCAGCAAATCGAGTCGGAAGCCTGTCAGCTTCTTAAACTTGCCTTCCACGAGAACCGAATAATCGTCCGGCACCGCGCTGCTTCCATCAATAGAGATGGTCTCTCCATCGCTTTCAATAACTGCTTGCGTGTCTGTCCGAGTAGTGAGGACTTGCTTCGGTCGGATCGTTACCCACCGAATGCCGGCATTGTCGACCGTCGGGTCAGGATCGGAGGTCACGGAAATACGAAACCGACGGGACTTTCGACCAGGGAAGCCTCCACCGTCGTTGTCGATCTTCAGCAGGATTTGCTCCGCGTCGACGGGGTTATCGACCACTTGCACCACCAGCGATTGAGGCTGGCGGCCGTTGATCGGCGTGGTCCAAGCCGCCACGTGGGAGATTCCGTCAACCACCTCTCCAATGGGAAAATCTTTGTCTGCATCTCGGCAGGTAGCTGTTGGGTTCTTAAAGTCGACGTACGACCGAGCCAGCGTTCCATACATCCCGAGTAGATCGCCCGACGAGGAACTTAACACGCTCGGCAACCGTGAGATCGCGACGAAAGCCGACAACACCACCGCAGCGGCACCAAGTGCGACAAGCCCAATCTTCCTGTGGGGCCATGTGGGGGATTCTTCGATCGACTGTAGGTCCGCCAAAACCGCGCCAGCGTTCGCGTACCGATCCTCCGGGTCGCGCCTAAGAAGCCGGCGCACGACATGGTCAAATCGCCGATCCACCCCACGACGTTGCGATGGGGGTTGATAATCAATCGCCGGCCGAACGCCAGTGAGCATTTCATAGATCACTACACCGAGCGCATAGAGATCAATCCGGTGATCCGCTTCGATCCGATGATCGAACTGCTCCGGCGCCATATAGTTGGCCGATCCCATGAGCTGACCGCTTCGCGTTCGAATCGGCGAACCAACGATCTCTTCGGAGACAACCTTCGCGAGACCAAAGTCCGCAATCTTGACGTTTCCCTCACGCTCGAGAAGAAGATTCTCAGGCTTGATATCCCGATGAATGATTCCTTGCGCGTGAGCATAAACCAGTCCCTCGGCCACCTGCTTCGAGAATCGAACGACCTCCGCGGGAGAAAGCAACGGGTCGGTGAGCCGTTCTCGCAGGCTCCCCCCATCGATGTACTCCGTCAACAGGCAGATGTGCCGCTCGTGCTCGCGGATCTCAAACACAGTCAAGATCCGCGGATGACGCAGGCGAGCCAGTAGCCGAGCTTCCTGCAGGAATCGCTCGGTCAATTCTTCGTCGTCCTGATGCCGACCCACCAGCACCTTCAAGGCAATGAAGCGATCCAGCCGGGGTTGATGCGCCAAGTAAACCGCTCCTGCTCCGCCGACCCCCAGGAGGCGAACAATTTCAATATCGTCAAACCACTCGGCAACAACCTCGATCGGCGGTGCTTCGGCTGGACCGTGCCGACGGGAACGCATCAGGCTCGGACGAAGCGTGCCCGCTTCCAATCCAAGCCGCATCAAGCAAGAAGGACATTGCTGAAAGGGAAGCCCCTCAGGAATCGGAGCGTCGCAGTCCGGACAGCGCTTCATCAAAGGATTTGCAGTCGCCATGTCGCTTGCCGTCACGGCTTCGCCAGAGAAGACCAAATGTGGTTCATTTCATCTTCGATGTCGGCAGGATCATCGACCGTGCGAGCAATCTCCTCCATCAATATCTTGCCAAACTGTTGTCGCAAGCGACTGAGCGCCATGGCAAAAGCCGATTCGCTGATGTTTAGCTGTTGCCGAACCTCTTCCCGATTGGCGTTCTTTTCATCTGTCATGAAGGGAGAGAGGAGTCGAAATCGATCACCTCGACCCGACTGCTCGTACTCATCTCGAAGTCGGTCCATCGACCACGAGAGAACCATCACGGCCCATGACTGATCGAAGATTCGGTCCGGAGTGACATGGCAAGTCGATGCCGCCCATCGAGTCTCCGCCTCGGCCAGATCAAGAGACAACAGCGGACGAGGTGGCCGACGCTTTCGAGCCGACGCTCGGCGATGCTCCCGAGCGCAATACTGTTTGAGCGCCACCTGCAAGAAGACGCGGAACCGGCCACGGTTCTTGTCGGCCCGCTCCACGACATTGTTCGTCAGCAACCACGCAAAGAAACCTTGAATCAAATCCTCGGCATCATGAGCCCCCACGCCTCGTTGACGGATGCTGGCATACAAGGGGTACCAATAGATCCGGCAAATTTCCGCCAGTTGTTCAGGCGTCTGCTGCTTTCCCGCCCGCACCACCATGGACCAATTCGTCGTCACGAACTGGCGACCCGCCGGGGATGGCTTCGGGGTAAGGGTGGTCTGACCGAACATGGTGGGCATAAGGAGCGATCCGAATATCTCGCCTGATTTAGGGTCGGCGCGGCGCTTCGCACGCCGGACCTCACAGACCCAATCGATTCGCATTTCAACCGGACAATCCTAATCGCCGCCCGGGTCGATTTCAATAAGCCTTGAACCGCGCCCATGTGTCGATTTGATCGGATTTCGGTCAGCTAGATGAACTATTTTTTAGAGCAGTGCCCTAATTCTTCGCATGGGCCACGTCGCCGACTCGAATCGTCCGTTCTTTCTCTTTTCGGTTCATCAGGTGACGCAAGACACCACAAAAAGTGGCCCGAAGCTGACCAAGTCGAGAAACGCCTTCCGGGCATTTTGTTCTCAAAAACTCGGCTCGTCGACGACCTCCCCTTCTTCAGAAGATCTCCGTCAAGAAGTTGCCGCCCCCGGCCGCCTCCTCCCTTTGCCGCCGTTCGGTCCGAGTCTTGTTTTCCATTCTTCCTGAAATATCGAAGACAACGGTACGCGGCCCTTGGACGCTACACAGGCCTTCCCGCAAGGAGCCTTGCCCATCGTCGGCAAGACTGGTGACGTGATAGACGTCACCTCCTCTCCCTCCTTGGGCGAAGCGGCCAAATCCCTCCGCACCAGGGAAGGCGAGGATAGGTTTAGGGGAAGTCGTCGATTCTTGAGCATCGACGCTATCGGCTGATGCAGCCAACAGCAAAAGAAAAGCGGCACTTAGGAATCTCAATGAAGGACCTCTTTCAAATTCGATGACTAGGCTCGTCCCCGGGTGCGGCCTTCTGGTCGTCAGGAGAGGAGTTGTTCGTCCCATTCGTTAAAACCGCAGCCACGACTTGAATGAGTTTATCCGCCATCTGCGTGCACTGC
>JAIELF010000052.1 GCA_019753235.1 bacterium | reverse complement strand
GACCACCGCCGCCGCCGCCACCGTAGCCGCCGCCACCGCCGCTGCTGCCACCACCGCCGCCGTAGCTGCCACCGCCGCCACCGCCGCCGTAGGAGCCGCCGCCACCGCCGCCGCCTGACCTTTGACGTGCTTCATTCACCGTGATCGTTCGGCCGGCATACTCCGATCCATTGAGAGCCTGCAGAGCCTTGTCGGCATCCCCGTCCGATTCCATTTCGACGAAGCCGAAGCCTCGGGATTTACCGGTCACCCGATCCGTGATGACCTTGGCCGTGATTATCGCGCCATGAGCCGTGAAAAGCTCTTCGAGCTCTTCCGAGGTGGTCGCCCAAGGGAGGCCACCGACAAACAGTTTCTTGGACATCGAACAAAACCTCTCGCACACCAACCCGAAAACTACAAACCGGCATCGACCCCGTCGCGGGTTGAGCCGACAAGGAAACCCTTGGTCGTGCCGAACAAACCGAGGCTTAACCGCGACTGGTAGGGAAACGTGACATGAGTTCGCCGAGGCGGCACGCGGTCAGGCGGGTCGGACGGCCAAAACTTACATGAAGCTTCAGGGAGTTTCTCAAACTTCGATCACGAGGAAAGGCGTGGGTACGTCAAACCCCGCTCGATGAATCGTTATCCCGTCGGCACACACTCCCTGACACAAGGAACACGGATCAAACTTCGACAGAGAGAGCATACGCTGATCTGCGGAATGAGTCTACCGATTTACCCGTATTACCAACAAGTTTGGCTGGTCAAGATCGGTATGTTTGCCCCCAAGTCCCATTGGCGGGCCTCCGCCTCGTCGCCAAAGCCCCCCGTTCGACAAAAACTCTCGAAAAGTTTCCCTCCCGAATCGACCCCAAACTCGGGATTCGACAGACGAACTAGGACAAATAGGGACAGGTCGCCTGATTGAGCATGCCCGGGCACGGGCCCGGATCCGAGCGAAACTACCCACCGGCGAGGGTTGGGGATGACACCCTGGGGCCGAGAATCCGCTCGAGCCGAGCAAAGGTCTCGGGCTTGTCATACTCCAGTTTTCCGAAGCCCGGCACGCCCCCCAGCGAAACTGCTTTTTCCTGGTGCTCGGGGTAATTGGTGATCAACATCACCGGCGTCTTCGAAGCCTTGTTATCCGAGCAAATCCTCTGCAAAACCGACATCCCGCACGAGTAGTCTACATCGAGCTTACGATTGACCAAAACCAGCGAAAACTCTCCTTTTCGGATCCTCTCGAACACTCCTTCATCGAGTAAAACCGCGGGCGTGACCTCAGCGGCGAAATGCTCGCGGAGGAATCGACTCAGGGTGCTGTGATCTGGGCCGCATTGGCCGACACTTAAGATTGGCTTGTTCATATTCGCCTCTTGGGAGAGTCCCTCCCGACGCTTGACTTCACAAAAAGGGCCCCGGCAGGGACACTCCCTGCGTTATGGTCAATCTAGCCAAGTAGATGGGCTGCTCTACTGGAGCGACCGGTTTGCCGGCTTTGGGAAAAAGATTCGCTCCACTTAACTACAGGTTCTGAAAACTAAATCCTCGGGCCGCCCATGGCAGGGGACGACCGATCTTCTCGAATTACTCCTTGAACAGTTGGTATTGCTCACGATTTCCGCGCCCCCCAACATGTCTCTATCGGCCACGGCGAGCGTCGCTCTCAACTTGATCCGCTTGCCGACCCACCCTCGCAGAACGTACGCTCTCTGTGGAGCATCGCGAAAATTCTCGATCTCGGGGGGGGTAACCCGTCGCACGAGAAAATCAAGCTAGGACCACGGACGAGGAGACGACGCTATCGGCGTTCACGGAACTAACAAACAAGCCGAGACTCTCCGCGCCGCGGTCGTTCGGCTATCGCCGGTCTGGCCGAACCTGCCCGGGCCGGAAACGTTCGTACCGGTGGTGGGACTCGTCGCGGTTGTCTTGCCGGGAGCCGTCAACTGGTTGTTCGGCTCCCTCACGGCAGGACAAGCTTCCTGGGGGATCCGAGGCCTCGAAGTTTTAGAAGGGGACTTTCTGTTACTTCGGACCAGCGATTCTTCTGTCCCTCCCTTTTTTCCCTGGTGCCTGTCATTGGTTTTGGCCATCGATGTCGGCGATCCGTTCTGGCGATTGACGATCCCCAGCTACCTCTTCTGGATACTGTCCGCCGTCGTGATTCACCGTCTGGTCTCTCTTTGGCATGACGAGACGACGGCCCTTTTGACGATCCTGGGGCTCAGCATCAATCCCGTCATTCTCGGTACGATTCAATCAGGATTGCCAGGCACGGTCGCTCTCTTTTGGGGAGTGCTCGCAATCCTCGCCTACGTGGAATACTCCCGCGCAGGGGCCAAGGTTCTTTCGCCCTGGACGATCCTTGGCGGGATCAGTTCGGGTATGGCAATCCTCACGGTCGGCCTGATAGCGATCTGGGTCCCGCTCATGGTGGCCATTCACCTTGCGTACGACCAGATTCAGAACGCTCGGAGTCGCCGAATCGGTTTGGAAAAACTCGTCGATGATCCAACGCTCCGCGCGGGACTCGTCGGAATGGGGATCGCCTTCCTGATGGTGAGCCCCTGGATCATTGTGGCCCAGCGATCCGCCGGCGCGGTGGCTCTTCTCTCAACGGGTTCCCTGACGGGCGAGCACTTTGGCTTCGAGTCGCCTGCCTTGGTGATGCCGACCTTGTTCGCGCTGGGTCTTTTTGGGATCGCCCGGGCGCTTCGCCAAAGGATCCGGCGACAAGCCGACAAGCAGGCCTCCCTCCCGGTCCTATGGAGCCTCTTTTCCTACCTCGTATTTTTGACCATCGAACCGACCTCCACCGGGCTCATCTTTGTGGTCGTTCCGTTGACGATCCTGGCGATGCGCTCGCTGCAACTGGTCGTCAATAGACAACTGCGCGACCGGACGTCGCTACTGCTGGTCTTGGGCACGATCCTGGTGTTCATGCTGGCGGGCACACCAGGGACGGCCGAGAGTCTTTTGGGAATTTTTCGAATGAGTGGCGAATGGATGGCGGGCGGCATGAAGTCCCCTCCCCCTGGAAAGCTTGGCTTCTCGCTGCTTCAAGTCCATTTGGCACTTGACGCGGTGCTTGCCTTGGGATGGGTGGTGTATTGGCTGTATCGTCGGCCAAGCCAGCGGGATCGAAATCGCCGATGGATTCTCGGCACCTTTACCATCGCGACGCTCGGCTTGGCAACGATTTTGGCGCTGACCGATCGAGCCGCCCTTCGCCGAGGAAGTGACTCTTGGTCGGAACTCGACCGGGCGCTCGGCAACATCAACAACGTCGATTGGCTTGCCTACTTGGGTGAAGGAGTCCTGCCCCCGCCGCTCGAATTCGTCACTCGCCGGCGGATGATCGCCAAGCCCCGCCTCCGAATCGTCGACGTCCCTGAACTCGATCAGACACTCGATCGTCAACCGGGTCGGCCTCTCCTCATTGTCAGCGATGTCGGCCTCGCGTTGCCCGATAGCATTCCGCTGACTCAAAGGGACCAAACATTGACACTAGGCCGACAATACAGCGGCGAGAAAGCGAAGGTCTACGCGCCGGTGGGCAAGGGAGAACCAATCCCCCCTCGGCAACCTTCCCGGTAACGAGGCGAACGAAACCTCGCTCGATGGCGTCGGCGAGAATGGGCCCAGTTCGGCTCGGTGAGTCGAGAGTCTCTTCGGCCAGCCAAGCTCACGAGCCAAGCTCACGAGGATTCACGTTATGTCCGCCGGCATTTCGAAGATTGCCTTTGTCACGGGGAAACTCGCTGCCCCAGCATTACATGCCGTTCTCGCCCCACTGGCCAAAGCCGGTCAATTCGAGCCGATCGTTCTGGTGCAGAAAATTTCTGTCGCGGCATTGATGACGGTTGATTGGCTTCGATCGAGGCTCGAACTTCCCGCCGATGTGTCGCGACTGATACTGCCCGGCAACGTTCGGGGTGATCTAACTCGGTTGGAAGCGGACTTTCCCCATGTGCTGGTGGAACGTGGACCGCTCGATCTGCTCGATCTCCCCGCGCATCTGGGGGGGGCGTCGCGTGAGCGCCCCGCGCTTGATCGCTATGACATCGAGATCCTCAGTGAGATCAATCACGCCAATCGTCTCTCGTCCGAGGAGGTTTTTGAACTTGCCCGCCATCTTCGTCGTGATGGCGCTGACATGATCGATCTCGGTTCCACGCCGAGCGAAGATTGGCCTGCATTGGAATCAACTGTCGCCACGTTGACGGCCGACGGGATGCGGGTCTCGATCGACTCTTTCGATTCCGACCAGGTCGCCCGCGCCGTGCGTGCCGGCGCGTCGCTGATTCTTTCTGTCCATAGCAGCAACTGGAGGCAGGCCGTTGACCTGGGGGTGGAAGTGGTCGTGATCCCCGATGACCCACACTCCCCGAATTGGCTGGAGCAGATACTTCGGACAAGCGATCGACTTGCCGAGGCTGGCTGCCGACATCGTCTTGATCCGGTCTTGGAGCCGATCGGCTTCGGTTTTGGTCGGTCGCTCGGTCGATATCACCAACTTCGCGAAGCCCGTCCCGGGGTGCCGATGCTGATGGGGGTGGGCAACCTGACCGAGTTGACCGAAGTGGACAGTGTCGGCATCAACGCGATGTTGATCGCCATCTGCCAGGAACTTCGCATCGAAAGCGTCCTGACCACGCAGGTAATCAATTACGCCCGATCGAGCACGAAAGAGATCGATCTCCTCCGGCGAATCATGGCTTGGTCGATCGAACACCAACGACTTCCAAAGCACTTGGGGGGGGCGCTCGCCATGCTGCGCGACCCGCGGGTAGTTTCGATGGGTCATCCGTTGCTCGAAAAAATGCAGCAAGAGGTCCGCGATCCGAACTTTCGAATCTTTGTCGAAGGAGAGGAGATTGTCGCGTTCAACAGCAACCTCTTTGAAAAAGGGACCGACCCATTCCTTTTGTTTGAAAAGCTGGGAGTCGAAGAACCCTCCCACGCCTTCTATCTTGGCTGGGAGATGATGAAGGCGTCGCTGGCGATTCAGTTGGGCAAACAGTACGTACAAGATCGATCCCTGCGGTGGGGGTATCTGACCCGCGAAGAGATCAGCCACCGCGATCGAACAAGCGACGCTCGGCCCCCGATTCCTGAGTGAGACGATTGATGATTCTCGAAGGCATCGTCACCACTCGCATGCAGGATGGCCGATCTAATATCGCGCCGATGGGGCCAGAATTCGATCCCGCCCTGCCCGGGCAAATCATCCTCAAACCATTCGAAACATCACAGACATTTGAAAACCTCCGGCGGCACGGCGAGGGGGTTTTTCATCTCACCGATGATGTCCTGCTGCTGGCCCGGAGCGTGATCGGTACGCCCTCTGCCCCACTGGTCCCCGCCCATGTCGTGCAAGCCGACCGGTTGGTCGACTGTTGTCGATACCTCGAGTTTCGTGTCCGTCAGTGGATCGTGCCGGGACCCAGAGCCCGGATTCTTTGTGACATTCTTCATGAAGGCCGGGTGCGCGATTTCGTCGGCCTGAACCGCGCGAAGCATGCGGTCGTCGAGGCCGCCATCCTCGCTTCGCGCGTCGGCATCTTGCCCACGGTCGAGATCATCAAGCAATTCGGCCCGCTGCGAACGCTGATCGAAAAGACCGGCACCCCAGCGGAGCATGAAGCGATCGATTTGCTCGAGCGCCATGTTCGACAGCCAAGACAGGAGCCATTGAAGGCTGACTCCATTCGGGTCGTCACCGGCAGTCGGCTTCATCTCGGCTTCCTTGCCACACCGCACGAGAACGAGCGAGCCTGGGGCGGGGTTGGCCTGATGGTGAAAGAGCCTCGCGTCGAGATCATCGCCTCGCCGAGCCAGAACGATCGGCCTCGGGTCACGACCGCGGTCGATGTTGCTCCTGGTATCGGGTCTCGGGCGGAGAGAATTCTGACGCAGCTGTCGAACTCCCATCCCTCATCGCCCGTCCTGGGAATCGATCTGCACGTCGCGGCCGCGCCTGCCGAGCATGTAGGCCTTGGTGCAGGGACGCAATTGACTCTCGCTATTGCGGAAGGAGTCGCGAGAAGTATCGACATCTGGGAAGGCATTTGGGATGCGCCGATCGGCTCGGCCGAGCATCGCAAAAAGTTTTTATCGCTAGCGGTCGCGCTCGGACGTGGGAAGCGATCCGCGATCGGAATTCATGGTTTTTTAGAGGGTGGATGGATCGTCGACGCGGGCAAACTCCCCGAAGAAGAAGTCAGTCCAAAAGTATTGTCCATGCCGCTACCGACGTGGGCCCTGTTGATCATGCCTGCTCTCCCCCCTGGTCCGCATGGCCCTCAAGAGGACCAGGCGATCGCCCGCGAGGTAACGATATCGCCGTCATGGACACGCGAACTTTCCGATCTGCTTCTTCGTCGTGTCATACCCCTGTCACAAGATCTGGACCGCGTGCGTGAGTTCGGTTTGGAGCTGGCTCGATTCAATCGCCGGGTTGGCGAAGCGTTCGCATCGATTCAGGGGGGGCCATTCGCCCATCCCCTGCTGTTGGCCATCGTCGAGGAATTGGCCCGCGTGGGCTGGGGCGCTTCGCAGAGTTCGTGGGGGCCGACGCTCTTCGTGCCGACCTCATCACGCGACCAAGCCAGCGAGCTGGTCGATCATTTGAAAAAACTGTTCCCTCAATCTGTGATCGATTTCGTGATCACCTCTCCGCGCCAGACGGGGGCAGAGGTGACAAGAATCTCCTCGACGGGAATAAGCCGATGAACCTCCCTCGTGTCGTTCGTCTCTTAGTGAGTGTACGCGATGTTGCTGAGGCGACGGCCGCCCATCAAGGAGGTGCCGACATCATCGACATCAAGGAACCGTCGGCCGGCTCTTTGGGGATGGCGTCCCCGGAGACGATGTTGGCCATTCGTCGATCACTTCCCGCTTCGGCCTTCGTGACAGCGGCACTCGGTGAATTGATGGAAACAGAAACTCCGTCGGCGGAAGTCTTAGCATCGCTGGCGGGACTGTGGCTGGTCAAAGCCGGGACCTCGCACGTCGAGAACCGAATCGACGCGTTTGACCGATTCTATCGATGGTCGGAACAGCTCGGCCCGAACCTACCGTTGATTCCGGCCGTTTATGCGGATGGGGCTCGTTGTGGCGGGATCCACTGGGAGACCGGTCTGGAATGGGCGCGGAAGGTTCAGTCGCCGGCCCTCCTGATCGACACCTATTTCAAAGATGGCCGCCGACTCTCCGATTGGCTGAATGAAAGAGAGCAAGAAGCGATTGCCGACGCCTGCCGAGAGGCTGGTCTGCTCCTTGCGTGGGCCGGTTCGCTTTCGACCGAGGATCTCACTTCGCCGAGCCGAAGAACGGGGGACATTCTTGCCGTCCGTGGTGCAGCATGTCTGGACGGAATTCGAACCAAGGGAATCTGCTCGAATCGTGTGAGGGCATTGGCCGACTTGCTCGGTCGAGACCCGATTTCTCACGAGGGCCGATCCGCAGGAAAAGGCATCGACCTTGGTGCCGTGGGCAAGTGAAACATGCCTGGCGCCCACCGGTCGATATATTTAGGGTATACATAGGGGAAGCCCCCCCGAGAAGAGTTCATCTTGACCCCGTACGAATGATGGAATGGACGAGATCATCGGGGCCTGACTTCAGGAGCTTGGAACGTGCTTGAACTATTAGAGTCGGTCGACCCAGCGGTGGCGCAAGCGGTATCGGACGAGATTCGTCGACAGCACGAAGGCCTGGAGATGATCGCCTCGGAGAATTACACCAGCCCGGCAGTGCTCGCCTGCCAGGGGTCGGTCCTGACCAACAAGTATGCCGAGGGCTATCCCGGCAAGCGATACTATGGCGGTTGTGAGTTTGTCGATGTTGTCGAACGTCTGGCCATCGATCGTGCAAAGAGCCTCTTTGGGGCTGAACACGCCAACGTGCAGCCTCACGCGGGTTCGCAAGCGAACATGGCAGTCTGTTTCGCCACGATCAATCCGGGCGATACCTTCATGGCGATGAACCTCGCTCATGGAGGGCACCTGACGCACGGGAGCCCGGTCAACTTCTCGGGGAAACTTTACAACGCGGTCAGCTACGGCGTCGATCAGAAGACCGAACGCATCGATCATGCCGAGGTCGCTCGGCTCGCAAGGGAACATCGCCCCAAACTGATCATCGCGGGGGCGACGGCGTACTCTCGGACGATCGATTTCGGAGCATTCGCCGAGATCGCCAAAGAAGTCAACGCGCTGTTGATGGTCGACATGGCGCACATCTCGGGGCTGGTCGCCGGCGGGGCCCATCCAAGCCCTGTCCCCTTTGCCGACTTCGTTTCTTCCACTACGCACAAAACGCTTCGCGGTCCGCGCAGCGGATTCATTCTGTGCAAGAACGAATGGGCACAGAAGATCAACTCGGCTGTCTTCCCCTGTTTGCAGGGTGGGCCCCTCATGCACGTGGTGGCCGCCAAGGCAGTCGCGTTCGCCGAGGCGGCGACACCCGCCTTCAAGACTTACGCGGCCCAGATCTGCACCAATGCGAAAGTGCTCGGCGAGGAACTTCAGTCGGCCGGCTTGCGATTGGCCACAGGAGGCACCGACAACCACATGCTGCTGGTCGATGTCACCGTTCGAAATTCCTTGACCGGAAAGATCGTCGAACAAGCACTCGATAAGGCGGGAATCACCTGCAACAAGAACATGATTCCGTACGATCCGCGCAAGCCGATGGATCCGTCGGGCGTTCGGCTCGGGACGCCGGCCCTCACCACACGGGGAATGAAGGAGGCAGAGATGAAACAGATCGCTCGTTGGATTCTCGCCGCCATGGACCACGTCGAAAGCGAGACAAAGCTCGCGGAGATTCGAAGCGAGATTCGCTCCTTCTGTCAGGATTTCCCCGTTCCCGGAATCGAACTGACGCCGGCGGGACTCATCTAAAGAGGATTCTCCTCCAATAGATCCGTTGGTTTCTGACGACAAGCAACAGCGACGAGCAGTCTCCGCATCGCGACCAGAGGAGCAAGGTAGACCTCGTGAGTGAGGCCATCGACGCTTGCTTGGCGCTTGCCGGTCCGCCCGTCGCAGGCACCGGCGGCGACCAGATCGATCACGTCCTGCCAGGCTTGTGCAGGCGTCGGCAACAGATCACGCGATGTTTGTAAAGAGAGTTCGGCCAGCAACCCCCATGCTCCACTGTTGGATGTCCCCGCGACAATCAGCTCGCTGGTCGATGCTACCGAAGCAATCTTTTCGCCCTGCGGGACATGCTCGATCACGCGATCGCGCACTTTACCCATGCCGATCTCGTTTCCCCCATCGCCGATGCCGACCCAACGCGTTCCGCGCATTTGGCTGGGAACAAAGAGATGGTCAAAAACGTCTCGGACGTGGTCGGTCATCTCCACGCCGGCCATGGTGTAGAACTTGCCGTCGCTGGCCGGCCCAGGCCGCTCGATAACGATGCCATGTGAAGCGACGGGACCATCGATTGCCCGATCCACCGAGCAAAGATGGGGATAGCCGGCTCGGCCCATCAGCGCGAGGTTGATCTCATCAGAAACAATCGAGCAAGGAATGCCGAGCTGATCAAGACCGCGCGCGAGGGCAATAGCGCCCGCAGGACCATCGGTCTCGCCCGCGCCGACCGAGGGAATCACAAACCCGGTCACGATCCAGCAAGACGACGCCTTTTGCACTTGCTCGGCCGCCCGGTGAAGATCACCGGTCACGACGAGCGAAGCCACTTTTCGATCCCCAGGATCTTGGGCGATGATGGCTTCGATCGTTTCGGAGTCCACTGGGTTGTACTTCATGCCAGCCTCTTTCGGGGAGCCGTCCGAGCGACAGGATGCTCGCGAGCGTCGCTTATTTTTTGAAGAACGTGCGATCAGCCTGACTCGCGCGGGTAGGGCCAAACCCCTTGCGTCCAGAGTCCTCCATCGACGTAGAGTGTTTGACCGGTGATGAATTCGGAGGTGGGGTTCGCGAAGAAAACAACCGCGGCAGCGACATCACTGACTTGGCCGACACGGCCTAGCGGCGTGATTCTGCCCCAAGTGGATCCGTAATCGGGACTCTCTTCTCGCGTTCTTTCGATCTCGATCGCTCCGGGTGCGACGCAGTTGACACGGATTCGATGCGGGCCAAGCTCGACAGCCGCCACTCGCGTCAATTGATCGACCCCACCTTTTGACATGCAGTAGTCAACCAGATTAGGGAAAGGCGTTCGATTGGCCCCAGAGCCAATATTGATGATCGACCCGCCCCCGGTCTCTTTCATCCAGCGGGCGGCTCGCTGCGTACACAGGAACGAACCTTTCACGTTGGTGCGGATCGTGCGGTCGAAACGTTCCTCGTCGAGTTCGAGCAGACTCGCCCAGGTCTGCACGCCAGAGTTATTGACCAGAGCGGCAAGATGGGGCGTCCACTCTCTTGCCATGGCGAAGATCTGATCGACGTCTTTGCTTTGACCGACATCGCCGCGAGCTAGCCAAGCCTTCCTGCCAAGCTCGCGAACTTCGAGGGCTGTCTGCTCGGCACCGCTCGCGTCGGCATTGAAGTTGATGATGACATCCCATCCCGCCCGAGCCATTCCAAGAGCAATCCCCTTCCCGACACCCTTGCTGGCCCCGGTCACCAGGACCACTTTCGACTCTGACGACAATCGACACCTCCGCGGGGGGTGGGACCGCCCCTCTCTTTCGACTTGAAATCTTGCCAGCCCACAACAGGCCGAGCTTCAGGAGGAGCCTCAGGCGGAGTCCCCGCGCCTGTCCTACCGAACGCTCGGCAATCTGTTCTATGGATGTCCGCTCGGGCGAAGTGGCAATGGGAGAGGGCCGCGGGGCCGATCCATCTATCGAAACGCCTCCATCGATGCCGATACGCCCGACTTTATCGCGGTGACCGATCGTCAACCGTCCGAAAATGATCCTCCGCGGGCCGATCGTGCTGATTCTTTTGATCGCGCGGGGCAACTTCTCGATTTGAAGCTATTAAATCGTTTGCCAACTCGGTTAGCATGAGCTACCGCGATGCCCCTCCCCCGCATCGCGCTTTTGCGGCCGAGGGGGCAAAATGACCGACGTTCGACTGGATCGATTTCATCCCTATTTCACGACTCGCCGGTATGTCAATCGGCCGCGCGAACCGTTTTACGCTCGACTCGATCGCCTGAGCTATGCCGGCCGATTGGAAGCTTTGCGAGCGGCTCAGCAGCCTGGAATTCCACCGAGCCAACAGGCATCTTTTCCTGATACCATCGAAGCACGTCGCGAGCTGGAACGCTGGCGCGAGGGGTTGATCGCTCCTGACTTTGCCGACGAGTTGGAGGAGATCCTCGAGTTCCGCGAGCGATTCGAAACCAATCAACGCGATCCGGTCGAATCAGCTCCCAAACGAAACCGCTATCTCGCCGACATCATCTTGGCCGCCCAGAGACGAGAGGCTCGCTTCGCACCCCGTGGCGGTTCACAGGAGGCGCTTGCTGAGTTGGTGGACTCGATCCTTCCAGACCCAGATGTGATTTTTGTCGAACCGACCGAGGATGCCGAGAAGGCTCAGAGGATCAGAGAGGACAAAGAGGCCGAGTTCGCCGGGCCCGCGCGAAGAAATCTTTTTCCATTGCCGAACCCGACCATCGCCAACAGTGGCATCCAGCAATTCACCGGTGCCCAACTCGACGTCCTGATTTAGATCATCGACCTGCCGTCATGACCTCTTTGTGGGACTGGCGCGAAAATACACCGCGAGCACGAAGACAAGTGGAACAGAGATCTCTCGGGATTAAATCTTTGACGGCCGGCGTTCACAAAGAGGCCGACTCTCGTCCTAAGAACCTGTTTAGTCGTTGACCGCGCCCCAGTAGACTTCCAGCCCGACGAAGGGTCCAAAGAAGATCGAGCTCGCCCCGTTCTCGATTTGTCGCTGAATTCCGTTGGGGTTGGTGATTTGATCGGCATGCTGCTCGGGGGCTACGGCAATCCCGTTGACCCACAGGAACTGCCAACCACCTCGAAACAGGATGTTGCGAGTGAGAAGAACATCGATCGAGGAATGGAGTTCGATCAGGCCGGCAACAACCACTTCGTTATCCTCGACGATTCGACCGTCCCGAATAACTTGCCCGCCGGCACCGCCCCCGACTTCGGTCCCATCACGCGATTGCCGAACAAGCGACTGCGAGAAGTTTGCACAGATTGCCGCGCGAGAAAGGAGATTCAATCGGATGTCATCGGTGATGTTACAGGCCCAATCGAACCCGCCTTGGGGACCGAGGAGATTGTTATCAGTCGAAACGTTTCGCCAATTGAAGTACGAAACCGTTCCGGCCGCCCCTGATGGAAGCGTGGTATCGACGAGGCCCTGCTCGGCAATTCGAAGATCCTCGTTCAAATGGAAGTATCGCAAGCCGCCGACAAAGGCGAGCCGAGGCGAGAAGAACGTTCGGATGTTGAGTTCCGCGTTGTGCAGAGTCGACGAGTAGGCGACCCGCTGATACGTTGGGTTCGTGTTCGTCCCAAAGCCCAGATCAAGGTTGGAGCTGATGATGCCGACCCCGTCGATATTGCGTAGCTCGGTCGCCCGTTCCCAGTGATTGAGACCGAAGTAGCCGACTTCGACGTACGTCATCCCATCCCAAATGTTCCGGCCAAAAAAGGCCCGCATGCCGGGCGCCCAGTCGAAATCTTGGCTGATGATGCGGTTGTTGCCGATGGTCCCATCTGGCGCGCGAACGGTGGCCGTCGTGACTTGTCCTTCGGTGGTTCGATTGAGATAGTTGCCATCCGCGCGGACGTACCAAGCGGGGTAATCGAAGTTGAAGTCTTCAATGAAGCAAGTCTTATATCCCTGACCAATCACTTCCTCGGGAGCGATGACCTCGGCAGGGACTTCCGGAAGGAGCGTCCCCGGCTCGGTCGGAACCGCGGAACTCTCGGCCGGGGCCATCGCCGATTCCGATGGGACCGCTGTTTCAGAAGAACCTATCGGCGGGCCGTTCTCGATGACCGGTGTCCCGGGGAGAGTCGCGCCCTCGGTCGGATCGACGTCCGAGGCATTGACCACGACCGCGGGGGTGTTCTTTGTTGCCGACGTCTTCGAACGAGTTGACGGAGTCTCGGCCGCCTGTGTCGTCGCCATAGGGCAGACCGACAGCAGAACCACTCGGATCAGCCATTGTCTTGCGGTCACGCAGATCTCCTTCCGAGTGGCGGCTGGGCCGAGATCCAGGGGATTGGGGACGGATTCCTTTTGATGGGCCCGACGCGAATATTTCACGGGCATTTCCCTTCCATCCAATCCAAGAACCTTGACCCAGAGCAGAGCACTGTCTCTTCCACTATCGGCAGGACGACCCTCCAATCCTCATTTTTCCTGCAATAGTTAGAACCGTTATCCTCAGCAGATTCAGACAATATTACCCAATCTACTCAGTCTTCCTGATGTGGAGTCGAGGGAAGGACCGACGGTCGGAAGGGAGAAATCATTTTGAACAAAATGAAGATTGGATTTTGATTATTGGCGCGGCATGTGCTCCTCAGTCGCTTGTTGGCCCGTCGTAGTTCTGACCTCCTCTTAACGACTGGCCAACGACGGCGGGAGCCCGGACTTATCATCGTGGCGCGAACTCAGGACCTCCTCTCCTCTTCGCTGCGATTCCTGTCCGGACTCCCGCCCTATTTCTTTCCATTTCCCATCAAACACTTCCGTTTGTGAATTATCCTTTCCTCAGTTCAAAAACAGATCTCTTCGGATTTGGCCGATCATCAGCGTTTTTGTCGAAGCGAGCGTCACGAAAAGGATGTCGCTTCTACCGATTTGCTGTGGGAATCGGCAGAGCTGCTTCTTCCAAAGCAGCACGAAGAGGTCTCTTTTCAAACGAGTGGTCCTCTCGTTCGCGCCCAAAGGATTTCAACATGATCAGCGACATCATTGTCTCGGAATTTCACGACGACCCTGAAATGCTGGATATCCTTGGCGATTTCTGTGGCCGACTCCCAGATACCATTTGTCGTCTGCAACAGGCCTTCGAGCTGCACGATATGGTCGCCGTCCAACGAATCGCCCATCAAATGAAAGGGGCCGGCGCCGGTTACGGCTTCAGGCCGCTGTCCGAGATCGGCGCCGAACTCGAAGCTTTGGCCAGGAAAGCCGAATGGAGCCCCGCACTTCATTCCACCGCCGACGAGTTCATTCGCCGATGCCTTATCGCCCGAGCAAATCGCCCTGTCGTTTGTTCCAAGTAAACCACCCAGCGGGAGGGTATACCCCCGACGTTATGGGGGTTGCATGACTCGCAGATTGGGAAAAAACTTCTCTGCTCGGCCATCGCGGGACCGATCTCTGCCGATCCCCTCGCCCATCGGCAAATTCCCTACCCTAGGGGACTATCGAGAAGGAAGTTTCATCCAGGCCCGGTCTTTTCCTGCCGACGCCGATAGGCGGACCGGTTAAACTACGCTCGCCCGACGGGTTCCCTGCCGAGCGGATGCTGAGCGACGACACGACACCGGCGGGTCGAACGAGGAACCTTCCCACCTGGCCGTGGGTCTAAGAGGGTACGGGCAGGGATAAGGATGCACATGAAGAACACGATCGCGATCATTCTTCTGGGGGCGTGGGCGATCGGGCCGAATCTGGCGGGAGCGGGTGACTCTCTTCCCATAAGTTACCGCGACCGCCTTGAAGAGCTTCGCAAAGTTCGCCACAGAAAGAACGCCGTCCCGCCGACCAATGCTGCCGATCCCGTGCCGACGATCTCGGCCCGGCCCGACTACATCGACCCTATGCTGGCCCAGTCGTGGAAAGAGATCAACGCCACCGTGGCCGAGCCCGCCACCGACGGCGAGTGGCTCCGCCGAAGTTCGATTGACCTGTTGGGTCGCATACCCACGCTTGCCGAGAACAAAGAGTTTCTCTCTTCCCGCTCGTCGGCCAAAAGAAGTCAGTGGATCGATCGATGCCTGCAGTCGCCGGAGTTCGGCACCAATCTCGCCAACATCTGGATGAAGCTTCTCATGCCGGCGGGCGTTCTCGATCAGGATGTCGACCGCGATGGTCTGCACGCTTGGCTCGAGCGCGAGTTCAATCGGGGTAGACCCTGGAACGAAATGGTGACCGAGCTTCTCACCGCCGAGGGACGCTCGAACGAGAATCCCGCCACGAACTTTCTGTTGGCCACGCAAGAGAACGGGAACTCGATAAGGACGACCTCCATGGTCACGAAACTGTTTCTCGGCGTGCAAACGCAATGCACCGAATGCCATGACCATCCTTGGAATGCCTGGAAGCAGGACCAGTTCCACGGAATGAATGCCTTCTTCCTGGGGACGCGTGAACGGCGCGCGACAAAGCCACAGGGGGGCGGCCTAATGACCGACTATTGGATGCTGGAAGACATCCCACTTGATCAGGTCGCGATGAAGGGAGTCTTCTTCGAACGCCGAAATGGCTTGTCGGTCTTCACCGAACCAACCTATCTCGATGGTCGAAGCGTCCAGACTCTGGCGGGGATTAAGAAGAATGCGGATGACGTTCGTGATTATCTTCGCCCCGAAGATTCCGCCGACGCGCCGGCCCAAGGAGTTCGGCTTCGCGCCGAGCTGGCCAAGGCAATCACTGCCGACAGCAATCCTTACTTTGCTCGCGCGATGGTGAATCGTCTTTGGTATCACTTTTTCGGCCACAGCTTTACAAAGAACGTCGACGACTTCGATAACGGCCTGGACGAGCCGACGATGCCCGAACTGCTCGATCGGTTGGCCGGTGATTTTCGAACCAGCAAATACAACGTCAAGGAACTCGCCCGCAGGATCACGACCACCAAGGCGTACGGTTTAAGCAGCAAGCGAAAGACCAAGAAGAATGAAGACTCGCTTGGCTTCTTCTCTTACCAACTTGTTCGGCCCTTATCGCCCGAGCAGCTTTACGATTCGCTTTTGACCCTGACTCGGCTTCAAGATACCTCGAAGGAATCCAATACGGGCAAAGAACGCCAGGGCTTCATCGACGAAATGCTCCGGTCGTTCGGCACCGATGCCATTCCAACAGCGGCCCCGACTTACGATGGGACCATCACGCAGAGCTTAATGCTGATGAATAGCCCGCTCGTGGGTCGCTTAACCTCGTGCGTACCAGGCTCGTTCTTGCATGAGGTCGCCACCGATGAAAAGATGAACGATAAAGAGAAGGTCGATGCGATCTATCTTTCGGCTCTTTCGCGGAAGCCGACCTCCGCGGAATCGAAGATCATCGCCGCGATGATCGAACAGACCCCCGAGGATAAAAAGCCGGAGGTCTTTGTCGATGTCCTCTGGTCGGTGATTAACTCGGCCGAGTTTCTCCTAAATCATTGAACAGGCGCGGGGAGGTTGCAAAGAACCCGCGATCAAAGATCGGCCCGCGAATGAGGCCAAAAGAAAGGTGCTACCGGATGGACCGCCGACATTTTCTTCGCCACATGATCGGGGCGGGAATGACTTTTCCGATGCTCGATTGGGTCAACGGCTTCCATGCCGCCCGAGCCGCCACCGGCCAAACGCGCGGCCAATCGATGATTCTCATCTGGCTCAGCGGCGGACCTAGCACCATCGATATCTGGGATCTGAAGCCCGGCACAAAGAACGGCGGCGAGTTCCAGCCGATCCAAACGACCGGGTCAGGACAGATCTGCGAGCACCTTCCTCGCTTGGCCAAGCAGATGAAACACCTTTCGATCATCCGATCATACACCAGCCGTGACGGTTCCCATGAGCGCGGCACGTACATTAATCACACCGCCTTCGCGCCGGTCACGAGCGTCATTCACCCAGCGCTCGGCGCGGTCGTCGCCAAATACAACACGCCAGGGAACCTCGAAGTCCCCGGGCACATCAGTCTCGGCGGGCCCGGCGTCAGCCCCGGATTTCTCGGCGCTTCTTTTTCCCCGTTCCGCGTCGAAGCAGGAAGCAACCCTATCCCCAATATTAAGAGCACCGTCGGTATCGAAAGGCTAGAACGTCGAAACACCTTGCTCGCGAAGATGCAAGATACCTTCGTCAAGCAGGGACGAGGCGAGTTGCCCGGCGAACACAACACCATCTTGAATCGAGCCCAAGAGCTCATGTCGTCCAAGCTGCTCGACAGCTTCAAGATTGACAAGATCTCGGCCGCGAGGCGCGAGAAGTTCGGCGACCATACCTTTGGACGAAACTGTCTGCTGGCGTCGCAACTGGTCGAGATCGGTGTCCCGTTCATCGAAGTCGGACTGGGTGGCTGGGATAATCACCAGGACATCTTCAAAGCGCTCAGCGACTCTCCCCGAGCCCTGCTACCTCAACTCGATCAAGGTTTCGGATCCCTGGTCGAAGATCTGGCCGAGCGAGGGCTGCTTGAAAGCACCACGATCTGTTGCATGGGTGATTTTGGTCGGACCCCGAAGATCAACCAAGACACCGGTCGCGATCACTGGCCGACCGGTTGGTCCGTCGTCCTAGGAGGTGGAAAGATCAAGGGTGGCGAAGTCGTCGGAGCGATGAGCGACGATGGAGCCGAGATTGCCGACCGTCCGGTCGATGTTTCGAATCTCTTTGCCACTCTGTATGAATCGGTCGGAATCACCTCAGCGACGGAGCTGCGAAGTCCCAACGGTCGTCCATTGAAACTCGTGGGCACCTTCGGCACCGGCGAACCCGTTCGAGAGATTCTTTCTTAACGTTTACGGACGGGGCGTCTCTGCCGGGGAGCGGGCGCTTAAAGCTTGCTCGATCGCATCAAGCCGACTGAGCATCTCCTCCCGCACTGTTTTGAGTCGAGGCTCGACGGGTTGCTGGGCTGTCTTCTCCTGGTTCTGTTGATCTTCGATCTGCGTGAAAAGATCGCGTATCTCCCAGCGAGCCGCCTGCCGACGATCGAGTGCCGCCAAGCATTGAATCCGAACCAACTGAAACGACTGCTTGTCGACTTCCGACAGCTTGCCCTGCGCGAGCTGCTCGGCTTGGTTTGCATGATCGAGAGCCTCGGAGTATCGGCCCGCAGCGTATTCGATGTAGAAACGGATCTCCGCCAACTGGCGCGAAAGAACAGGAGAAGGGGCCGACGCCAGGGCTTCGCTCACAAGCAAGCAAGCTTCGTCCATCAATCGACGAAGGGCTGGAGAAACCTCCGGCGGGGCGGGCCCCTGAATCGAAGGAAGACGAAAAAGACCCAGGGGAAGCTTCGAACGAACTCCTATCTCCGCATAAGATGCGGCGTCCCATGGACGATGATGAACCAGCCCGATCGGCGGCGTGGCCCTTTCGGGCCGGCTCATTCCTTGCGCGATCGCGCTGACAAGGATTCGCAGCGCCCGCATACGAGCACTCATCGTCGGAGCCAACGTTCGCGACTCGCCTAACCGCAGATCGAGCAACATCACAGGCGCGAAAGGATCGTTGGGGCCGAATCGAACCGCAAGTTTTTGTCCATCGCGAGAAAGAGTCAATCCTCCCGGACCGATGGAAGAAATCGAACTCAGCGCCAGAGCCGATCTTTCACTTGGACCAGTCCCGGCCGACCGAAGCGAAATCGCATCGAAGAAAGGAGGAGTGGATTCACTCAAGGTCGCAAGAAAGATTCGCTCTTGTTCTTCGTCGGGAGCGATGCTCCAGGTAACGACGTCGTTCTCGCGCGGGCTGGGCCGAACAGCAGGGCCGACGGACTCTATCGACATCTCTGGAACATGGACACGAGCAAGCACTCGCCGCGGCTGAGATACCCGCCGAGGAATGCCGAACTCGGCACGGTTGGTCGAGGCAAAAGATTGGGTAGATCGGAACACATAGAAGGACTCGCCGATCGGTTCCCAGGCAACCGGTTGCGTGACGCCCGTCACTCGAACCAAAGGTAGAGACTGTGACCATGCCCCGGCAGGGACCACGCGAATTCCCCGCGCGAGACCGCGATCGATAAAAGCCAACCATTGACTGGTGGGAGACCAACTCGGCAAGTCCGCTTGCGGCCACTCCGCCACGACGCCCCGGGTCGCGACATCCAGCACCTTCAATCGCGACGACCCCAGCCAGGCGAACGCAATGAATTTCCCATCACTCGAACAAGCTGTGGTCTGAGAGGGAAGCGTTTCGATCAGCTCGGCCGGCCAGGTCCCCTCCTCCGTGTGAAGCGATTCCCGGCGCCCGTCGCGAAATTGACGAACGAGTTCGAGCCGACCCGACAGCGAAACCGCATTTACCGAGAGATCCGCGGAAGGAAAAAACTCCACAAACGCCAGTCCGTTGCCCCCAGGCAACCAGCCCGGCCACGTGAAGTAACCCGCTCCCTCATGAACTTGGCGAATGGTTTTTGTCGCTAAATCGGCCACCCAAATCTGGCGAGTCGTTTTCGCCCGGTCCGCAGTCAGCGAAATCTGGTCGTGCCAAAGCCATCCCTCGGGAAAGAATTCTTCTTCGTCCCCCGACTGCGTTACCAGGGCCAACTCGGAGCCGTCCGGCGACCAACTGGCCGGCGCGTAAAGGCACCCACTCAGCCCGACCGCCCCGAACCAAAAAACGAACGTCGGAAGGATTCGCCGGCACCACCCCCGCACCGAAAAGCCGGCTGGATTGCGACAGGCTTCTGCGACTGGCAGACCATTCTCGTTTTGATCAAACACTACCTTGTTCCCAGCCTTTACGGTGGAGTGTCCAGCTTCCCCTTCGCCTCGTACGGCTGATCCACTTCCATCGGAAGCAAGGATAGAGATGAAAGGGTCGAGAACGCGATTTTCGCTCTCACCAGGGGGATGTTAACAAAAAAACGCCGACCCTCACGCTCGATTGACCTAGTTTCTGATGCGAGGCTGGGACGTCTTTGTCCGGTTCGAGAAGAGAAAGTCGGCGGGACCGGCCAGGTTGGTCGATATTGCCTCATTTACCAAGGATGGATATAACCGGCTTCTTAGGAGATTTGATTTTTTCAAAAACTCTTGTGCCATCAAGATTTGGGGCGAGGACCTTTACTCATGCGTTTCTCGCTCGTCGACCGGGTGAGTCACTTGGAACCGGGTCGCCTGATCGTTGCCGAGAAGAACCTGACGCTGGCCGAGGAGTACCTGGCTGAGCACTTTCCGACCTTCCCGATTATGCCAGGCGTGTTGATGATCGAAGCGGTCACGCAGGCTGGTGCGTGGTTGGTGCGGGTGACAGAGGATTTTGCCCATAGCGTTATTCTGCTCAAAGAGGTACGAAACGCGAAGTTCGGACAGTTTGTCGTGCCAGGCAAGCAGCTTCGGCTTCAGTGCGAGTGGTTGAAAGACGATCCACTTACCACCACGCTGAAAGCGACTGGTGAAGTAGACGGCAAACAGAGTATCTCTGCTCGACTGGTTCTTGAACGAAGGAACCTCCGGACCACCCGTCCGGATCGAGCCGAAGATGACGATGAAATGGTACGCCGGTTCCGTCGGCTTTGGCGCGACTTGGTCCCCCGGGCCGAGGCGACCAACTCCGGTCGGCCCGGCGATATGAAGTAAATCCCCCAGGCCTGCCGATGGGTCGGCCGGCAGGGGAATCGGATTTGATGGAAAGGACCTGCTCGTTCGGATGAAATTGTCAGGCAAAATAGCATTAGTGACAGGCGCCAGCCGCGGTATTGGCCGATCGATAGCAGAGCGATTTGCCCAAGAGGGGGCCAAAGTCGTCATCGTCTACAACCGAAGCCTTGAGGCGGCTGAGGGGGTTGCCCAAGCGGTTCGAGCGGTCGGCAGTGACGCCCTGCTCTTTCAACATGATGTGAAAGATGCCGGTGGTCCCGTTAATATCACCGAAAGCGTCGTCGAGAAGTGGGGAACAATCGATATTCTCGTCAACAGTGCCGGCATCACGCGAGACGGTCTTTTTCTTCAGTTGACCGACGATGACTGGAACGATGTCATCTCGACCAACTTAAGTGGGACGTTCTTTTTTTGTCGGGCCGTCGGCCGGCACATGATGTCGAAGCGGAAAGGCTCGATCATCAATCTTTCGAGCGTGGCCGCCCAACACAGTAACAAGGGGCAATGCAACTACGCCGCCAGTAAAGCGGGCGTCGAAGCGCTGACGCGGACGCTGGCTGCCGAACTCGCCGGCAGAAAAATCCGCGTGAATGCGATCGCCCCCGGCTTCATCGAAACAGACATGACCGAGTCGGTCCGCGCTAAGGCTGGGGACGCCATCGAAGGAGCGATCCCGCTGAAAAGGTACGGCCAGCCAGGCGATATTGCCGCCGCAGCAGCCTACTTGGCCAGCGACGAAGCATCGTACATCACGGGACAAGTGCTGGTGGTGGATGGAGGCCTGAGCATCGGTGCGGTGGCCTAACGCTACCCAACGAGATTCGGTCGACAGAGGATCAACAAAGGGCAAGTTCAAGATCGCCGGGGTGAGAATGATCGTGCGGGTTCATCGTGGAACTCGCCGATCGATCTGACCTCTGATCGAAAGGAGTGACAACAATGTCGCAGGACGAAATCTTTCAGAAGGTCGCCACGACGCTAGTGGATGCTTTGGGCGTCGATGAGGATGAAGTCACCAAGGATGCGACCCTGACGGGCGACCTGGGTGCCGAGTCCATCGACTTTTTGGACATTGTCTTCCGATTGGAAAAGAACTTCGACATCAAGATTCCTCGGGGCGACCTGTTCCCTGATGAGAAGCTCTTCAGCGATGCTCGTTTTGTGAAAAATGGCAAGATGACGGCCGAGGGCTTGGCCGAACTTCGCCAGCGACTGCCGTTTGCCGACATCGACGCCTTCGCAAAGAATCCGTCGGTCAAGGAACTGAGCAGCCTTTACACCGTGGAGACGATCGTCAAATACATCGAAGGTAAGATTCGCTAAACACGAACGATCAATAGGGCCCGTCGGGAAAGCATCCGCCTTCGAAGGGGACGCTGTCCAACGATCGGCACAGGTTGTTCCGTGATCTAAGCGTTCTGATCATGCTTGCCTTTGTTGATTCACGTGCATGCCGCGAACCGAAGTGGGCACGGCCGAGATTCTGTTTCGATCGCGAATTCGTAGCGGCCTCGCTTTTCGGTCGCTGGAATCGGTTGAGAACAGTCTCGACCCGCTTGGGTTTCGCGGCTTGCGGCGCGCGCAGAGAGGAATGAGCAATATGCGTTGGATTTGGATCGATCGCTTCGAGGAGTTCCACTCGGGTAAGTCGGCCACCGCGATCAAGATGGTCAGCCGCGCCGAGGATCATCTCTATGAACAGACGCCGCTCTACCCTGTCATGCCCCATTCGCTCATCCTAGAAGGGCTCGCCCAGACCGGCGGAATTCTGCTCGGCGAAGCGAACGACTTCAAGGAAAAGGTTGTCCTCGCTAAGATAACCTCGGCATCGTTTTTCGATCATGCGGTACCGGGGGACGAACTCCGTTACATCGCGAAGCTTGTCGACATCCGCACGGAGGGTGGACTGGCCGAGTGCCAAGTCCTTAAAAATGGAACGCTCATGGCTCAGGCCGAGATTTTCTTTGCCCACGTCGATCAATCGCGAAGCCAAGAGATGGCCCTGCCGCAGGAGAACTTCGTCTTTGGCCAAGGCCATCTTTCTGAAATGATTAAAAAAGCCCGAGCGATGACACCCCGGGATTCGATCGACACCACGACCACTTGATCGATCGGCCAGGGTAGGCAAAATTACATCCTGTTGACGAACTCGGGTCTTGGATTCCTTGTGAGCCGAAAGGCACCGAATGAGTAAAAGCGATCGTCGAGTCGTCATCACCGGCCTCGGGGCGGTCACGCCACTAGGCACGGGGGCAGAACTCTTTTGGCAGAACCTCATTGCCGGCAAATCGGGCGTTCGAACGATTCAGTCGTTCGATCCCGATGGAATTGCTTGCCCCATCGCGGCCGAGGTTCGCGATTACGACGCTGTCAAGTTCGTCAAGCAGCGAAAGACCCTCAAGCTGATGTCACGCGACATTCAGCTCGCCATGGGGGGAGCGTTCATGGCCGTGCAGGATGCCGGCATCGATTTGGATTCTATCGACAAGCTGAAGTTTGGTGTCAATTATGGCGCGGGGCTCATCGCCACGGAGATTGGCGAGATCTCTGCCGCGGTCCGCGCGACCGCGAACAGTGCCAAAGAGGTCGACCTGAAAGCGTGGGGTAAAGAGGGCTTCGGGCATCTCTTCCCACTTTGGATGCTCAAATATCTTCCCAACATGCCGGCGTGTCATGTCTCCATCGCGTACGACGCTCAGGGCCCCAACAATTCGATCACGGTCGGCGAGGCTTCCTCGACGCTGGCGATAGGCGAAGCGTTTCGAGTCATTCAGCGTGGGACCGCCCAGACCTTCATCGCCGGCGGGACGGACTCTCGAATTCATCCACTGAGCATGGTCAGGCTCGCGCTCCTTGACCGATTGACCAAGCGAATCTCTCCGCCCGAAGCAGCTATTCGGCCTTTCGATCATCGCCGAGACGGAACCGTTCCTGGCGAAGGAACAGCGGCCTTGTTTCTGGAAGAATGGCAAGCGGCTCGGCAACGCGGGGCAAAAATCTACGGCGAAATTCTCGGCTTCGGATCAGCATGCAATCCTGCGAGCCCCAGCGACAGTCTGGCAAGCGCCATCGGAACGGCTCTTCGCGATGCGAAGATTCAGCCGAAAGATCTTGGTCACATCTCGGCCGTCGGTATCAGCGGCGTTCAAGAGGATCGGGACGAAGCGATCGCACTGGCCGAGGTTCTCGGCAGCGACGTGAACAAGGTTCCGATCACAGCATACAAGAGTTCGATCGGCTCGCTTTCAGCAGCATCGGGAGCCGTGGAATTGGTGGCGAGCCTGCTCGCGATGCATCACGGGCAACTCCCCGCGATCTTGAATTTCGAAAAACAGAGTGCCGACATGCCGAAGCTTCGACTGGTCACAAGCCCAGAAGAGTGCCCAGAGAAACCCTTCGTCAGCGTTAGCCGAAGTTACAGCGGGCAGTGTGCCGCACTCGTGGTGGGACCCGTTTCCTGAACGCCCTGGCCCCGGGGCGGTGCTCGGGGCATGAATGTTGAGAGACAATCCGAAAGCGATCCTGACAGCGAGGTATTGCAATGCACGATCGACGAGTCGTCATCACCGGAATCGGCATGATTACGCCGATCGGCCACGACACGAAAAGCTGCTGGGACGCTCTCAAAAGAGGCCAGAGCGGGATTGATTACATCACTCTTTTTGAAGCCTCCGAATTTCCGACGAAGATCGCCGGCGAAGTGAAGGGACTCTCGCTCAAAAGCGTCGAGGACCTGCCCGGCGACTGGAAAGATTGTGGCCGAAACATCATCTTCGCAGTCCATGCCGGTCGGCAAGCGATCAAAGATTCTGGCTTGCTTGATTCACCTGGTTACGACCCCAAGCGTTGCGGCGTTTATCTTGGCGCGGGGGAAGGGACGCAGGATTTTCAACACTTCGTCCATGCCATTGCCAAATCGCTGATTCGAGGGAACGACGAACCCGATTTCCCCAAGTTCATCGAAGAGGCGATGCATGACCTCAACGGTCGCATGGAGTTCGAGCAAGAGCCCGGAATGTCAAGCGTCCATCTCGCTCGCCTGTTCAACGCCCATGGCCCCAACCTCAGTTGCTTGACCGCGTGTGCCGCCAGCAGTCAAGCGATCGGCGAAGCAACAGAATTGATTCGCCGGGGGGATGCCGACGCCATGATTGCCGGCGGTACGCATAGCATGATCCATCCTCTGGGGATCACCGGTTTCAATCTGCTGACGGCTCTCTCCACGCAGAATCAAGACCCGAAGCGAGCCAGTCGGCCTTTCGACAAAAACCGGAGCGGCTTCGTTATTGCCGAGGGGTCCGGTGTCATCATCCTAGAAGAGTACGAGCGTGCCAAGGCCCGAGGCGCCCGCATCTATGCCGAAGTGACCGGTTATGGCACCACCGCCGACGCTTTTCGCGTGACCGACCAACACCCGACCGGGCGTGGCGCCATCACCTGTATGAGGGATGCACTGGCCGACGCGGGCCTCGAGCCGGGCGATATCCACTACATCAATGCCCACGGGACGAGCACCGAGGTCAACGATCGGGTCGAAACCGCCGCGATTCGAGAGGTTTGGCAGGAGAAAGCCAAGCAGGTTCCCATCAGTTCCACGAAGAGCATGATGGGCCATCTCATCGCCGCCGCCGGCGCGGTGGAACTGATCACTTGCCTGATGGCGATGCAAGAGAACGTCATTCCGCCGACGATTAACTACGAAACGCCCGATCCTGAATGTGATCTCGACTACGTTCCCAATGCCGCTCGCGAGGCGAAGCTTCAACACGTCCTTTCGAACAGTTTCGGTTTTGGCGGGCAAAATGTATCGCTTGTTCTCAGCCGTCTGTAAAACAAACGACGCGGGTTTCGAGAGAACGCGTTTGACTCTCCCCAAGGAGCGGCAAGCTTGTCAGCGGCAATCGGTTGGGCTCTGATCGGCTTGGCCGTGACCATCGTCGTCGTGGGCGTAGCGTTTTACCTTTACTGCCTGACCACCTATGCCGGTGTCATCGACCGCATCTTTGCCGAAAAACCCATGCTCTTTGCCGATCAGAGTAACCCCATCGCGCGGGCTCAAGGGGTCACGCTCCACACCGACGACGGCCGACGGATTGAAGGAAGCTACATCGAAAGCCATCGTGCCGAGCCGGCCGGCACCGTCCTCTTTCTGCACGAGTACGGCTCGGACCGGTGGATGGCCGGTCCCTACGCGGGATATCTTCTCGATACCGGCTTTGACTTGATGTCCATCGATTTTTGCTCGTGTGGACAAAGCCAAGCGATCCCAGGTTACGAATCGCTTCAGTGGCCCACCGATTACGAGCTTCAAGACGCCAGGGCCGCGATTCGATTTCTCAAGGAAGGCGCGCGGACGCCTGATCGGATTGGTGTCTTCGGAATCTCGAAAGGGGGCGGCGTG
The DNA here is from genome assembly GCA_019753235.1 of bacterium. Lineage (GTDB taxonomy): Bacteria > Planctomycetota > Planctomycetia > Kolteriales > Kolteriaceae > JAIELF01. The sequence goes on along the minus strand of JAIELF010000052.1, from coordinate 548 downwards.
GCCATTTGTTTGGCTGCCGAGGAGCCCGCGATTCGTGCGGTCGTCACCGATGGCGCCTTTCCCGTCCATGACATGGTCGTTCACTACGCCATGAAATGGGTCGAGATTTTTTCTCAATCTCGCTTCATCTATACCTACTTGCCCCGCTGGTTCTACAGCAGCATCGTTCGTCATGCTCTTCGTAAAGTCGAAAAGCGCCGTCGAGTCAACTATCTTCCGATTGAGACGGCCGTCCGCAAACGGGCCGACCTAGCTTGGCTGCTGATTCATGGAAAGAACGACAACTACATCAAGGAAGAGGTCGTGCAGAGAATCTTCGCCTCGGCCCGTGGCCCCAAGGAGTTGTGGATCGTCCCCAAGGCCAAGCACAATCGCTGTCTTAAACGAGAAGGAAAGAATTACGAGGCTCGCGTCAGCCAGTTTCTCACAAGCGCGATCGGAGAACCGATCTCGCCGGCACAAGCTTCGTAGCACTGAGCTCATCACCACTTGTAGGTGATGGTGCCGGTGAAGCCGCGAATCCAGATGTCGTCTTTGTTCATGCCCAC
>JAIELF010000050.1 GCA_019753235.1 bacterium | reverse complement strand
CACTGATTCAGTCGGTCGATCGAGGCCCTGCGGCCAGCTCGGCCGATTCGTCCACGCATGGAACTGGGTCACCTTGCCGATCGCGCCAGAACGAATCACTTCCACCGCTTCTCGAAGAACCGGACCCGAGTGCCCCTGATTTCCCATTTGCGTCGCGACTTTTTTCTCCGAAGCGACCTTCCGCATGACCCTCGCTTCGTAGATGGAATGCGCGAGAGGCTTCTCGCAGTAAACGTGGTAGCCGAGCTTCATCGCTCGGACGGCCGCCGGCGCGTGATGATGATCGGGCGTGCTCACGACAACCGCATCAAGCCCCTTTTCTTTGTCAAGCATCTCTCGATAGTCGGCGTATAGCTTGGCCTTGGGGACCAGCTTTAGCCCCTTCGTCCCTCGCTCGGTATCAACCTCCGCTACCGCGACGACGTTCTCTCGAAGGACGCCGAGAATATTCGTCTCGCCTTTACCACCCGCGCCGATGCAGGCGACGTGGAGCTTTTCGTTGGGGGAATTGCTCTGGCCAAGAGCGGGGGTCCCCGAGACAAAGTAACCAACCGACACGGCCCCGACGCCCGCCAAAAACTCACGTCGACCCGATCGCAGGCCTCCCTTTGCTTCCCCAATATCGGCACCAATCGCCGCTTTTCCGCTCGCCTTGTGATCTCTCCTCTTCGTCATGATCGATTCCGGACCTTTCGTTGACTGGAACTCGTGAATGGACGAGAAACGAAGCCGCTTCGCCCCTAGCGAACATGTCGATCTTCTCGCCGCAAAGAGTCATGATTCTCGCATGATCAGATACCATTACGCAAAAAACTTCGCGAAGATTCAGCGGGTTTCGACTTCAAGCGACCAAGCCCATGGTCGCTGATCGATACAATGATGTCTCCAAAAGCACAGGCGAAGGGGGGAGCCGACTGATGAACTGGGCACGCCGAATCGTCCGGGCCCGATTGCCGTTACTCCTCCTCTTTTTCGGTATCACGATTTCGCTTGTTCCTTCGGCGTTACGGGTCGATTATAACCGCTCGATCGCATCATTCTTTGACCTCGGGCATCCTCTTTTGTCCCGCTATGAGCAGATTGAGAGAGAGTTTGGTGGTGACTCCGTCTGCGTCGTTGTTTACGACGACGAAAAGCTTCTCTCACCCGAAGGGTTGGCTCGGCTTGGTTCGTTGCGTGACAGTCTTAAGTCACTCAAGGGAGTCTCCGCCGCCACCAGCTTGGCGAATCTGCGCCGGCCATCCAAGCCTGTCGACCCGACCGAATTGGCGGAATGGTTTAAGAAGCCGAACGTCGATCAGAAACAGCTCGTGCGCGAGATCCTCGAGACGTACATCTACAGCAATCAGTTCGTGGGGAAGGATGGCCGAACCGCGGCCATCATGGTCATCATCGATCCCAAGGCGATGCAAGCGGGCAAAACAAAGGATTTGATCGCAGCCATGCGACAGATCGTGGCCGAGCCTCCGTACGCGGGCCAGTTGGTGGGGGCTCCGGTCTTAATCAACGACTTCTTTCAGAAGATCGAAGAGGATGCTTGGACGCTCACGACGGTCTCCGTGGGAACGATGGGCCTGGTCATTCTCTTGCTGTTTCGCAACATTCGCTGGATGCTCCTTCCACTGTTGGTAGTGCTGGCAGGATGGGTTTGGCTCCGAGCGGGCTCATATCTGTTGGGATTGCAACTCGGATTCACCGCATCATTGACGACAGCCCTCATCAGTGTCATCGGCATCGCCACGACGATCCACATTGCGGTCCGTTTTCGCGAGGAACTGGAACTTGGCTTCGCCCGAGAAGAAGCCCTCGAGCGATCCTTTTTGAAAGTCATGCCCGCTGTCTTTTGGACATGTGTCACCACCGCGATCGGGTTCGGCTCGCTGATGATTAGTAGCGTCGCACCGGTCCGCGATTTCGGGATCGCGATGGCCTCGGTATCGATGCTGGTAGGACTGGCTTGTGTGATGCTCCTACCGGGCGGGATTCTCATCGGGCGAGCGTCGTCGACGCCGATGGCGGCGCCGGGCGAAGAGACCCTCACCCGTGGGCTGGCCGACGTCGAACAACTCGTCACGAAGTATTCATGGGCTTCAAGCTCGCTGGCAATCATCACCATTGTATTGGCGGGTCTGGGCCTGTTTTGGCTGAAACCCGAGACCGACTTCACGAAGAATTTTAGGTCGGGCAGCCCAGTCTTAGCGGGGTATCGTTTTGCCGAGGATCGTCTTGGCGGGGCGGGACTATTGGGGCTGTCTTTCGACACGCCCAAAAAGATCACGCGAGAGTTTCTGTCGCAAGTCCGCCTGCTCGAGGATCGACTCCGCGAGCTTCCCGGCGTCACGAAGGTCATCGGTCTGACTGATTTTCTCGACTTCGCAAAAGGTCAATCGTCGAGCCCTTTGCTCATGGACAATCTTGTTCTTTCCATGATCCAAAAGCAGATGCCCGGCGAGATCGGTCAGGTTTGGAACACGGCCGAGAACCGGCTCCGGATCATCCTGCGAGTGCAAGAACAACTCGCGTCCGACAAGAAGGAAGAATTGATCGCGTCGATCGAAAAGCTCGGGAAAGAATTGTTCGGCGACAGCGCGCATCCCTCGGGCTTGTATGTACTGCTTGTCTTCTTGATGGATAGCCTGCTCAGCGATCAGTGGTCCTCCTTTTTGATCTCATCCATCGGGGCCATTATCTCTTTAAGCATCGCCTTCGGAAGTCTTCGTCTTGGAATAGTGGCGTTCATTCCAAACCTGATCCCGATCGTCACGGTCGTCGGATTCATGGGTTGGGTAGGGCTTCGAATCAATGCAGCAACCGCGATGATTCAAAGTATCTCGATGGGATTGGCGGTCGATTTTTCCATCCACTACATCTATCGGCTCCTTTCCGAAGTTCGGGCTGGCCATAGCTTTTCCACTTCCCTCTTACGGACGCATCGAAGTACCGGCAAAGCCATGGTTTTCGCGAGTTTGGCCCTCATGCTTGGTTTCGGAGTATTGGTCTTTTCGAACTTTCTGCCCACGATGCAGTTCGGGCTTCTGGTGAGTCTGGCGATGGTCGGCGGGTTGATTGGGAATCTGGTCCTGCTCCCGGTTTTGCTGGAATGGTTCGCCCCGAAACGGTTCCGCGTTTCGCCCCCCGCCCCCCCTGTTTGATGCCGATCGATTCCCCTGTGGCCGACGGCGGGGTCTTTCCGGGGGTAACGATTGCATGATCGACATTTGCCTGGCCCTCGGTCAAAATGACGATCGGGAGACTTGTGCCGAGAATCTACCTCCCGGGAAGACCTCCGTGCGGATGACTTCGCCCGATATCTTCCCTCAATGCGGAATAATGGGGCTATGCAGAGCCTGTCAACGATTTCGGACGCCACCAAGGCACGCTTGGCCAGCGTGTCGATTTACCACGTTTGCATCCCACTTCGCAAACCGGTGGTTCACGCCTCCCATGCCCGAACCGAAAGCGAGAACATCGTCGTCGCGTGCCGACTGACGGACGGAACGGTGGGGTTTGGTGAGGGAGTTCCCCGAGACTATGTGACGGGCGAGACGGTCGATTCTTGTTGGGATCTCCTCGGCCGAGCCAATTACTCTGCCCTATCGGACGATGTTCGAACCCCAGCCGAGGCGGTTGCTCTGGCGAGAAAGATCGACTTGCCTCGCCTTGATGACGACCCCCGCGATTGCAAAACCAACGTCGCCCGGTGCGCGCTCGAATTGGCACTGCTCGATGCCTTTGGCCGATCGCTGGGCTACGACGTTTTGACGATGTTGCAGGTTGAGGGAACGTATCGCGAAATTCTATCCCCACGCCGCTCGTGCCGGTATAGCGGCGTCATCACGTCAAAGCCTTCGCTCAAGAAGGAAGTGATGTCGGCACTCAAAATGCGTTTCAACTGGTTTCCGTGTGTCAAGGTGAAGGTGGGAACGCAGGGTCAAGATGATCGTCGGCGATTGAAGCTATTTCGCAAGCTCGTCGGAACGATCGATATTCGAGTCGACGCGAACGAAGCTTGGAGCCCCAGCGAAGCCGCCCAGAGAATTGCAGAACTTGAACCGGCGAAGATATCCGCCGTCGAGCAGCCATTAAGGCATGAGGACTTCGCTGCTTTGCCGACACTTCGTCAAGCGGTCGACACTCCGATCATGCTGGATGAGTCTCTCTGCAGCGTGCGAGACGGCGAGCGCGCGATCGAAGACAAGGCCTGCGATATCTTCAACATTCGGCTTTCGAAGTGCGGCGGGATGATTCGATCGCTCGATCTTGCGTTGTTGGCTCATCGCGCAGGACTGGGGTATCAGCTCGGCTGCCAAGTCGGTGAGACCGGTATTCTTTCTGCCGCGGGGCGAACGTTTGCCTGTGGCGTTCAAAACATCCGATACGCGGAGGGCTCTTACGACCAATATCTCGTGAAGGAACGCCTGACCCGAGAGAACCTGACATTTGAATGGCGTGGCTGGGCTCCGCGATTGAAAGGGACCGGCCTGGGAATGACCGTCGAGCCGGAACGACTCCGCTCGGTTCTGGTCAGGGAGGCCACTCTTTATGGCTGACCCCGAAGCCCTTTTGCCCGACGATTCGTTCCCGATTAGCCTGGGTGGCTGGGGAGCGGTCAAAGCCGACGACGGTTACAACCTTCGCTATCGGCGGTATCGTCCAACAACCGAATCGAAGGGAGCGATCGTCTGTTTGCACGGCATCCAAAGCCATGCTGGCTGGTATGACGAAAGTTCGCGATTTCTCGCTTCGCAAGGGTTTGATCTCTTTTTTCCTGATCGTCGGGGGAGCGGGATGAACACCGTCGATCGGGGTTATTGTCGAAGTCCCGGCCAATTGGTGGGTGATGTGAAATCGATCGTGGACCATGTCCGTGAGGAAGTTCCCAGTCGACCTGTCTACATGATTGCGATTTCGTGGGGTGGCAAACTCGCCTTGGCAAGCCTCATGAAGAACCATCAACTTGTCGATGGATTGGTTTTGGTGTGCCCTGGATTCTTTGCCCAGGTCGGACCAACCTTTCGCGAACGAATGATGATCGGCGGATCGTTTCTCTTCTGGCCCAAAAGGCCGATCCGCGTCCCGCTGACCGATCCGTACCTCTTCACAGAAACTCCCCGCTGGCAAGAGTATCTTCGCGATGATCCCCGCCTTTTAAGAATCGCGACGGCAAGGCTTCTCATGTCGAGCGTTTTTCTCGACCGGATGATTCGGAAAGCAGGCCGACGCGTGCTGGTGCCGACCATCACTTTCTTAGCGGGGCAGGACCGCATCATCGACAACGCAAAAGTTCGGCGGTTTATTGATCAGTTCGCCACCTGGGATAAACGAGTGGTCGAGTACCCGCTCGCGCATCACACGCTCGAATTCGAGCCCGATCCTCGCCCGTTCTTTCGTGACTTGGCAGATTGGCTCGGCGAGCGGACCGCTCGCTGGCAAGCGTCGAACAATTCTCCGACTCGCCGAATCGGTTGACAGGCAATAGACACTGCTCTGCCGCTGATGTTGAAGCGAACCCACTAGCGAAGTTTCATCACATGATGAATGAGCCGATCCCGGTCCCCCGTTCGCCTCGCTTCCCGCAGCATGGTTTCCACATCGGATGCGATCGGCCCCTGGTAGATCAACTTTCGCTGGTAGCGGATTTCGAGATTGGGATCCCCCATCGCCACGAGCTCCGGGGACAAAAGAAGATCCAGCCCGTCGATGCCGGTCGAGGTAACGCTGATCGAGCGACCTAGTTCGACGCGACCCTCGATCCTGGCGGGCCTTAGCCCTTTTTTCTGATCGAAGAGAGTCGGGGCGATCGTTGACCTCGGCAGAAAGGTATCGATCTGTGCCCAATAGAATCGGGTGTCACCATACCGAGCGCTGGTCGCTTCGATCGCGGTGGGAAATGCCGGTCGACGTTGCCGAGCCATCCAATCGGTGATTGCCGACCGCTCTGCGGGAAATCGGCCCGGGCCTCTTCCCCAGTAAATGCACGAGACGACCGGGTCGCCCCGCTTCCAATTCTGTTCCAACAGAGCCCGGGTGACGACCGGGTTCTTCCCTCCCCATTGTCCATCGACAACGTACGTCGGCAGGAGTCGAACGTTGCGCCAATAATACTGCATGTAAAAGAGCGGTGCTCCGCCGATCGCCACCACGCCGGCCCACTGATCGGGATGACTCCAGCCAAGATCGTAAGTTGCCATGGCTCCTAATCCGTGCCCGACTAAGAACGCCCGCGCAGGATCGACGGCCAATTGTCGACGAACCTCGGCCAACAGGTGAAGCATCCGTTCATGCTCGGCCAGCGAGTAGGTGTAAGGCTTATTCGCATCGAGCAGATACTCGGGAGCCACAAGAATCGCGTGCAGGTTGATGGCGGCATCTTCCCAAAAGCGAATAGCCTCCTCCAGGTTCGATCCGGAATCATGCAGCGCGACGATAAGCGGATAAGAGCCCGCCGGCGTGTAACCGGTCGGCAGCCGAACGAGAACCTCCCCCAAGGTGGAGGAGTCCGCACGCGCGGGCTGAAGCGTTCCTACTTTGCCCGGCTCAAGAGTGGTAGGGGGAGCAGGAAGATATCGGATGAGATTCGCCGCTTCGTCGGCAGGAATCTTCGCCGACCGAACGTCGTCCAGCGATTTTTCGAACTCCTCGTCGCTGGCCGATCGGAGCGCCCGTTGCAGTCGCTTGCGCCGATCGAGCCATCGTTCGGTTTGACTCACATCAGCCTGAGCTAGTTTCGGTCCCGCGATCCAACCACTCACGGCCAACGACCAACGCTGCTTGTCCGTTTGGTCTGGCTGATCGGCAAGGCTCAGAAGCGGCGCGAGCCGATCGAGCAACGTGAGTGAAGTAGAGCCAAGGATCTCATGACGCACTTCGTCGTGGTAAGAAGGGAGAAAGCTAGTCTGTTGGAGCGATTGCTGAAGGATCTGACGAGCCCGCTTCTCGTCGCGTTCGAGTTGATCCAGTTTCTCTTGATAGCGACGCCAAACACCGGCCGAATCTCCCTCGGCTAAGCGAAGCATCTCATCGACGACACGCCGAGCATCTTCCCATCGACCTGCAGAAAACATCCGCTCGACGCTCACCTGAGCATCGTTCAAAAGAGATCGCTGACCCTCCGCTTGCAATAGGTCAATGCGGGACGAGGCCGCGGGAAACCGCTCGCGAGCCCGGACCATGCGAAGCGAAGCCACGGAATAACGTTTCGATTGAATCAGAAACTGAATCAGCTTGAGGTGATCTTCAAGGTTGTTATCTTTGGTCCTCTGATCCAACATGCTGACAAGGACATCGTCGGTGATCTCTGACAGCGAAAGGGCGCTTGTCCAATCGAGGCCAATCGACTCGATCACGATATGCGTCGGATGGATTTCGGTGACCGCCTGAATCACATCGAGTTTTTTGCCGTCGGCAAAGGTCGCCTCGACTCGCCGCCGCCCGAAGGAATCGAACGGGTCCAGGGTTTGCACCTTGCTTAAAGCATCAACCTTTCGGTTCGGCTTCTTAGGCTGCCCCTGGAATAAGTAGACCTCGGGCGCCCGCTCGGCAGGGGACTCTTTCTCTGTGCGAAGAAGTTGATCGCTCGAGAAGGTGTACCACTGTGTCGGCGTGCGGACGTTGATCTGGCCTTCGGTCGATTGCACCTGACCGACCAGCTCTAATCCATCCTTGAGGATCACACGCTCGGCATGCGCGTTCGTCGGACCAAGCGAGATCAACCAAATGCCGATCCATCGCCATCGTTGGATGATGACCCTCACGGGATGACTTCGAAGGAAGGTGAATACGCCTCTTTTCGCTCTACTTTTCCTTGCGATTTGAACTTAGCGAGATGGGTAAAGCGGTACGTGCCCGCTTCGGTGCCCGCAGGGATATTCCAACGAAGTGTTGCTTGGAACGGCTCGGGCCGAAGTTCGCGAGCCGCCGGCGACAGCTTAAACCCTTCCAATTTGGGGTCCGACTCTTTGCCGGGATTGGCGGGCAGGGCTGTTTGCTTCCACTCGATCGTCGTTGCCCACGCTCCATCGTCGACAACCTGCTTCCAGGCGCCTCCGACTTTTCGCTCGACGGCCATGTAATGATCCGATCGGCGGTAGTCGTTGGAAGGATTCCCCGTCCAGAAAACAACCTCGGCCCGCTCGCCGGCTCGGTAGTTCGGCGCTGGGGGAGTGACAACATCTCCGACGTTTGCGTGAGCAGGAGAGTTCTCGTCGGGTCCTTCTTGCCAGGTATTGGTTGCCTTGCCACGCCAATCGACAGGGGTGACCGATGGAGGAATTGTCTCCTTTTGTTTGAGCGCGCGGGCGAGCTTGACAAACTCTTGCCGATGCCCCGCTTCGGTCCAGGGTCCAAAAAGTGTGTGTCCCCCTTCGTACTGTTGAGACTGATACTCTTCATGCGTGGTGACGTAGCCTGCAAAGTCATTGGAGTAGCCGGCAATGATGACATGACTGGGATCGATCCCCAGCTCGGCAGCGACGGCCTTGCGAATTCGCCTACCCGACATGGTGGTGTACTCCGCGGGCCCGACGACCAGTGCGATCGAACCGATGCGGACAAGACCGAGGGGAAGGACCTGCTCTTGCATCGGCGGACGATAGAGACCCGGGGCAAAGAGGATGACTTTCGGGCGATGGCCCGCACGGAAATCGGGAGATGGCTCGGGGGGACGAACGCCGGCGCGGACGATCCCATCAATAAGCGGATTTTGCTCCTTCATTCCCTCTCGAAAGAGAGGATGTCCGCCGCCATCTTCACCGGATCCTGCCGCGAACGAGTAGCCGAATGCCGAGGGAAAAGTCGGTTGATCACCCTCCCCAGTGAATTCGCCAGAGACGATCAAGCGAGAGAAATCGACAAAGGACTGCTTGGTTTCGATGGGGCCCTGGATCGCTTCTTTCGCCTGCTCAAGAAGTTTTCGTGCGACCTCCGCTTGACGCTCGCCAATGATCCGGGTGCTTTCGGTATCGGTCTTGCCGGGCCCGGTATTGTTGAGGTTCAGGTTCGGCGTGACGTCACCACAATTGGTTTGAGCAAAGAGCGCGACGTAGTCATTGGGGTCGTGATAAGTCGCGTGGTGATCCGCTTCGATCAACATCGACCCGACCACTTTGTTGTCGCCTGAAATCAATTTGTTGAAGTACGTCATCGATGTCGGATGGACGGCAAACCAATTGATGGAGGCGATGGGGCCGTCCTTGCCGACCAGCGATAGGAGCGTCATGGTCTTGTCCGTATCGGAAGGATACTGGGCCCGCTCTTCGGCCGGATTCATCAGGTACGCCGGCATCGATCGATTAGCGCCCGCGTCGTTCACCTCACCCTGAGCAAAATAGATATTGCCCGGCTGGAGATTCCGATGGGCCTTGATGATCGACGTGCCGATCCCCTCGACGAGCGCGTCGAAGTACGGTTCGCAAAACCGCCCGCCGATCGGGCTACTTGCCAGGGCTTGGTGGTATTCGCCTGGAGCACCGTGAGTATGCGTTCCTGACAGAACGATGTTGTCGTAGTGGTAAAGCTCGCCGAGATCTTTCTTAACGCGATCGACGACCGCGAGCTTCAGCGCATGCGTTGGAAACGCTAAATCTGTCACCACCAGCGCCACCCGACCGGGACCTTTGATCTCGGCAATCGCGATGGCGCGAGACCATTGGCGAGTGTGAACGCCGGTCGAGATCTGGTCCGCACGGACAAATCCAAGCATCTGGACGCCGACGGGGGGACCGGTGATGTCTTCCATGGCCCGGCCGATGAGGTAAGCAGGCTCAGCCGCAAGTAGTGAATTCATCGCGAGCGTGAAACCGAAAGCAACGGCTGCCGTTCTCAAAATGAAACCCATGTTCGCTTTCCTCTTTTTTGTTTCCGCAACGAAGGGGGATTCCCCTTCCACCATGTTTGCCGACCGAACGATCACAAGCTAGCCTTCGACGTCTTGTCGGCCGATTTTCGGTCGATTGAGGGGTTACCAATTCGGCTTGATCGCCCGTGAGACTTCCCCCTAAAGACGAAGGATTCGCTCTCGGCACCCCAACCCGTCCTGCCGAGACCCGATCCTAACGAGCCAAGGATGCTCGGGAGCCAAAACGGCCCCGGGGCTCGATACTCTCTTTTGTACCAAGTCATGGGGACGGGCAGAGAACAAGTGCCACGATGCAAGCGCCGTCCTCCCTATCGGCTCGGCCCGCGATCCTTCGTCCGGACCTTTGGAAGGTGCGGATCGATGCCCTTTTTGATCGACCGATCTTGCTCCTGTTGACGCTGGTTCTGGCGCGGTGCGTGGCGTTTCCGTATCTCGGGATCATTCATGACGCGCAGCTTTACGCGTTACAGGTTTCAAGGCGACTCCATCCCGAGCCATTCACTCGCGATCTCTTCTTTTTGCACGGTTCCCAGGATCAATACTCGCTCTTCTCGTGGTTGGTTGCACCGATCGTCTCCTTGCTTGGTTTACCGATCACCTTTTTCTTTCTGTATGTTCTTTCGTCGACACTCTTCATTGGTGGGCAAGTTCGGCTCGTGAAGCGATTGGTGCCGGACCGTTGGGCGGGCTTGTTGGCATTGATGATCTTGGCGGTCGGGGATCTTCCGTACGGCGGCCTGCAGATTTTTCAGGTCCACGAGGGCTTCCTCACCGCTCGGCTGCCGGCTGCGGCTCTGGCGTTGTGGGGACTGGATCAAGCCCTTTCCAAACGCTGGTTGATCGCGTGGGGGATCCTGGTCACCAGCATGATGATTCACCCGCTGATCGCGCTTCCGGCTCTCGCCATCGCCTGTTGGTGGTGGGTCGAGGGGTGGTGGCCGGCGGGGCGGGCATCCATGACCATCACGGCGTTCAGCGTGGTGGCGCTCGGAATCGTTGCCGGCATCGCCAGCGGTCAGCTCACTTGGATGTCCGCCGGTTGGTTCGAGACGGTTTACCAGATCAGCCCGCAATGCTTCGCTTCGCAGTGGCTGATGGCGGACTGGATCCACCTCAGTTTCGCTGTTGCCGGCCTGGTGTTGTCCGTCGTGCAGGGATCGACGCTTCATAAGAAGATCGCGCGTGGGACGCTCGCCGTGGGCCTGGGGGGATTGGCGCTCACCTTGATCAGTGAGTTCTTGCCGATCACCCTCCTCTTACAAGTCCAATCGTATCGTGCTCTCTGGATTCTCGAGCTGTTCGCGGTGCCGTTGGGTCTGACGCAGGCGAGTCGTCTCTGGCGAGAAAAGAGCAAGCTGTCGCGATTACTGAGTGTTTTACTTCTCTTCGGACTAGGTCGCTGGCGAAGCCCGGAAGGTTGGGACATCAACCTTTTTTGGCCCTACGCTGGCGTCGTCGTGCTGACATTCGTGGCTGCGCGAGAGATCTTTCTTCCACGAACCTCGCCGCAAGTGCACCGCCGATGGACATCTGCGACATGGGGTCTCTTCACCGCGTCGCTGCTCGTCGCGCTCCTTTCCATTTGGCCTTGCTTATCGTCGTGGAGCCACTTGACCATCTATGCCGATCCGCTCACGATAGTGTCTGCTCTCCTTCGCGCGACGGGCAACGCGATTGTTCTTTTGATGGCGGGCGCGATCCTGGCGACGGTCATGCTCCTTCCTGCTCGTTTACGAGCGGGCTCTGTTTTGATTGCGCTGTCGATTGTGTTGTTGCTGACGGGTTGGGCACGGCGTGAAGCGTATCTTCTAAGTGATAGGGACGAGGTCGCCTACGTCCGTGAGGAACTCCGCTCTCTTCCCTCTCCGCCGGGCGCGGCCGGCTGGACGATTTATTGGCCGACTGATGTCCGTGAGATTTGGTTCGGCACGCAATCGTCTTCGTACTACCACTTCACCCAGGTACAGGGAGCGATCTTTCAAGAAGTGACCGCTCGGGAAGCACGTCGTCGACTCTCCCTCGTCAAACCATTCGAATTTCGACGGATGAATTATCTCGGACCTTTTGCGACGCGCGATCGGCTCGAGCCTTGGCTTGGCATGACGGGACAGGGACGCCCGGTCGTCGTCGACGACCTCACTCGACTAGCGAGCGATCCAGCCATCGACCTGGTCATTCTTCCCTATCGCGTGGGAGACGTGCCGGCCCGCTCGAATGGATCACTTTGGATCTACGATTGCCGAGAAATTCGTGCGGCACAAGGGACCTTAGCGCATCGAACAAACAGTCCCTGGGATCTTCAAAAGGAACAACCGCCCGCGGCCGAGATTCCGGTTCGCTAACGGATTTGCATTTGTTGGAAAGAAAGGCTTTGTCATGATCGAAACGACCTTGCGAGAGATCGCCCCGACCACTTCAGGCCCGATCATCGATTCGACGATCGGCAAGCCGACCAGCGTGATCGATCGGCGCGATACTCGAAAAGCGGTCATCATCGGTGCCGGGCCCGCGGGTCTGACGGCGGCGCATGAATTCCTCACCCGCAGCGGCATTAAGCCCATCGTCCTCGAGAAATCCGACGAGATTGGCGGCATCGCGCGGACGATCCGATACAAGGGAAACCGGATCGATATCGGCGGGCACCGATTCTTTTCCAAATCCGACCGCGTCATGGATTGGTGGATGAAAATTCTCCCGACCGAAAAAGGGGCGGAGAGCGAGTTCACCATCACGTATCAAAATCAATCGCGTACCCTCGAAGCCCAAACGCCTGGTCCCGACCCTGACCATGAAGACCGTGTGATGCTGGTTCGCGAGCGGAAAAGCCGAATCTACTTCCTGCGAAAGTTCTTCGACTATCCCATCTCGCTTTCGTTGACGACGATGCGGAATCTCGGCATTATTCGCATGATCAAGATCGGGCTCAGCTACATCAAGGCGATGCTGCTGCCGATCAAGAACGAAAGCAATCTCGAGGAGTTCTTCATCAACCGATTCGGCGGCGAACTCTATCGCACGTTCTTCCGGTCTTACACCGAAAAGGTCTGGGGCCGAGCCTGTCACGAGATCAGTGCTGAATGGGGCGCGCAGCGGATTAAAGGGCTCAACATCGTCAAGGCGATTCAACATGCCGTCACTTCGATCTTTCGTCGATCGACGGGCATCGCCCAGAAGGGAGTCGAAACCAGCCTCATCGAACGGTTCCTCTACCCCAAGCATGGTCCCGGCCAACTCTGGGAAGAAGTCGCTCGACAGGTCGGCGAGATGGGGGGCGAAGTCCGCATGAACCAAGACGTCGTCCAGATTCATCGCCGGGGCGGCAAGATCGTCGCCGTGACAACGCGCGAACGAAATACCGGCATGGAAGAAACGATTGACGGCGATGTCTTCTTCTCTACGATGCCGATCAAAGAGCTCATCCGATCGATCACTCCGAAGGCCGAAGAGAAGGTTCTCGAAGTAAGTGACGGTTTAGTCTATCGCGACTTCATCACCGTCGGCTTGCTCGTCGATCGACTGATCGTGAAAGATTCCAACAGCAAGGTACAATCGCTGATCCGCGATAACTGGATCTACGTGCAAGAGCCCGACGTGAAGGTCGGTCGATTGCAGATTTTCAACAACTGGAGCCCCTACCTGGTGGCCGACCCCAATAAGGTTTGGCTGGGCCTCGAGTACTTCTGCAATGAGGGGGACGAACTTTGGACGATGAGCGATGCTTCCCTCATCTTCCTGGGTAAGGATGAACTCGCCCGTATCGGCATCATCGACATTGCTGACGTCAGCGATGCGACCGTAATCCGCGTGCCCAAGACCTATCCTGCGTACTTTGGAACGTACGACCGACTCGACGAGGTGAAAGAATTCTTGGGTTCGTATGACAATCTCTTCCTGGTCGGCCGGAACGGCATGCACAAGTACAACAATCAAGATCATTCCATGCTGACTGCCATGACTGCTGTGGACAATATCCTCGAAGGTCGAACCGATCAGTCCAACATCTGGGCGGTCAACACCGAGCAAGAGTACCACGAAGAAAAAGCCAAAGAGTCCGCCGCCGTGTCTTCGTAAGCGGCCGCGCCAGAATCGATCAGCAGGGCGTTACGCTCGCAGCGTTAAACTGCTTGCCATCATGGCGCGGACCCAATCGTTTGCGGGATGGTCGATCAGTTCGGACGGCGTTCCTTCTTGAATCAGTCGGCCCTCTTGCAGCACTAGAATTCGGTCAGCCAATTCGAGGACATCCGCGGGATCGTGCGTCGCCCAGACGACCATGGGCGGAGGAGAATCAGATTGGCCTGATCGGAGGGCAAGCTTGAGCAATTCCCGAAACTCCTTTCTTGCCGGCGGATCGAGGTGGCTGAAGGGTTCATCGAGCAAAAGAATGGCCGGCTCGGCCACGAGTGCCCGCGCTAGAGAGACCCGCTGTTGCTGCCCCGCCGAGAGATCGGCCGGATAAGAGTTTCGTAAAGCTTGGATCCCAAGCCGATCCATCCAAAAGGTCCCAGCATCGTCGGGCCTGTGCGACTTGCGATCACGGCGAAGTCGAGTCGGCAACAGGATGTTCTGTTCGACCGTGAGGTGGCTGAGAAGAGTCGAGGACTGTGGCAGCCAAGCGACATGGCGAGCCGCTGGCGGAATCAGGTCGATTCGTCGACCATCGAGTTCGATCATCCCCGCTGTCGGTCGCTGGAGACCGGCGATCAAACGAAGCAGACTCGTCTTGCCTGAACCACTAGGGCCGATGAGAACCGTCATCGTCCCATTCGCCGCTTGAAAAGAAACCTGATCGACTCCCCATCGACCCGAGGGATATCGAAGCGACACTCCTTGCAGATCAATCACAGGGCGGCTCCTTGGCCAATGGTGGCGAGGGTCCGGTAGAGTGAACAAGAAACAAAGCGAGGCTCGCGAGCAAGATACCTCTCGCGAGCCTCTTGAGACTTCCGAAGAAAATTCTCCGAAAGGGGTGGCTGCCTAGCGGAGAGCCCGCCGGCCATCGCCTTAGGCGGAACCACCTCGTTGGCTTTTACAGGAACTACTCAAAAGACCACCTCCTTTCCGAATGCGGGTTACCCCACCTATCATCGGATGCCAGACCGACCTCCGGTGGGCTTGGTCCTTCGCGCCGCGTCAGCGCGACCTGTTCGCCAGATTATTCCGCTTCGTTCCGAGAAGATAAAGACCAAATTCGTCATCTCGCGACAATTTGGTCAAGATGAGTCATCCCTCTTCCCAGCCGATCGGCATATCCCGCAAACGATGCCATCAAAGAGCCCAACCTTTTGCAGAGGTTCACGGCTTTTTTTCGAAAAACCCCGTTCGCGGTTGGAAGGATCTCAAGCGGGATGCGCAGAGAGTGGCCATTGATTGTCAATGACATCGGGAGCGACACGATTCACAGGGACCATTCAAAGAGCCGATTCACCCTGGCTATCGCCGGGTCGATCGTTCTTCGACGGTCGGGGGAGGGAGGTCGGGCAAGTTCGCCGGGGGCGGGGGAACGCGAAAGTCGCCTGCGGGAGATTTCGGCGACAGTGTTGAAGTTGGCAGGATCGTCTTCGCAACCTTGTCGGTCGAGCGAGCTTCAAGAAGAATCACGGTCCCTTCATCCAGGGCCCTCTTCCAAGGTGCGATTGATTCACCCTTCTGAGCGCGAAGCGCGACGACCGCCCAGCCTCCGAGGCCGGCAATCGACGCCATCGCTAACAAAAACCACGCGACCAATCGCATTCGATACTCCAACTCGCTTAACGCGTTATTGGAATGTAGGGCGCCATTTGAAAGCGGACTAGCCCGTTTGGTTTGGCAATCCCTGCTTTGGCGACCAATTGTGCCAGTCTTGCCGAAAATCCCGACCAGCGGGGAATAACCTGTCTTGAAGGTGGCCCGTTCGGAACTCATGCCAATCAACCGACTCAGGATCCAAGCCATCCCCCCGACAGCGAATTTCGACCGCGGAGCCGCCCACCGACCCCCTTCGACATGGTCGATCCCTAGGGGTCTTCGACCTCTGGCCGGATGCCGACACTGGTGAGCGTTCGCGTCTTCGTTAGTGACGGTTGGGCTCGGGCTAGAAGGGAACGAAAGATTACTCGGCCGACTCGATTGACACTTGGGCATGTTGGCCTTCCTCAAGGCCGATCGCAAATGCGCTCGCATGAGTTCGGCAATGAGAAATACTGATCAGGATGGAACGGATGCCGATGCGTTCCGCATGGGCCAGGGCTGCCCCTGACAAGCCGACAACAGGCCGACCTGTCTTCTGATTGAGGATCTCCATCTCCAGCCAACTCAGTCCATTCCGCCAACCGGTGCCAAGCGTTTTCAGGATCGCTTCCTTCGCGGCGAATCGGCCCGCGAACCGCTCGACGACCTGCCGATGCGACTGACAATAGGTGATCTCCGTCGGTGTAAAAACCCGCGAGAGAAAGTGCTCGCCATGCCGTTCGATCATTCCCGCGATTCGAACGCACTCGACGATATCGGTCCCAATATTGACAATACCCATCACCAGCCTGCCGCTGCGATTTGCAGTGTTGAACTTCTCACTCTTCGGAGCCTCAATGTTGAAATTGCCAAACGTGATCTCTGCTTATGTTTGTATCGGTCACCGCCGCCCGGGCCGTAGACGCTGACGAAATGCCGACGCTGCGGACATGTGAGCCGGCCACCTCCTTTCCCTTATCGAAAGCAGATACGCCCCCAGGATACGCCCTGATTCCGAGAATCGAAACTCGACCCGCTGCCACTTCATGATCGTCGTATTGCATCAGTAGATGCACGATCAACTCTTTACGCTGGGGCTGCTTGTCGAAGCATGATGCGATGAAGCCTGCCCCGCACGGATAGCCCTACGATGAGCATCACGAAGGAAACAAGAATGCCGCTATGCGCCTCGGGTACCGACGTGATCACGAGCATCGGCCTGTTCGCGGGATTGGCATCGAGTCGCCCCGCGATCTGGTAGGTGGCGACCTCGGTAAACGTCGACACAAAGGGAAAGGTGCCCGACTGCGTTTGGTAGTATCCAGCGTTCTGAACACTAAAGCCCGCGTAGGAATCGCCGTTCAAAATGAGCCCTCCGACGAAGGAGGTGACATCGAAAGAAATCGGGCCGGCATTGACGCCGTTGGAGACCGTTGTCAGAAGCGCCACGCCATTAAAAAAATCACCTGCTTCGAGTGACCCGTTCCCCGAGTATCCCAAGAGGGGGTGCTCATTGCCCGGCCGCAGAAAGTCTGCTTGCTCGATCCACGAGAGAGTAGCGTTCTTCACGATGAAACCGGGCGGAAGGCTCGGCAACGCGAACTCCATCGCGAAGAAGTACTCCGAGATGAAGACCCGCAATCCAGAGGAAGCGGACTGAGTAAACGAGGCCTTCAAAGATGCCGTGCTTGAATCGAAGACGAAAGTCGGAAACGGAAACCCCGATCGATAACGAGTCCCGTCAATGACCGGAGTGGTGGAATAGGTCGCAGCAATACTCGAAGAAGAACTGATACCAACCAGTAGGAAGGCACAAATGAATAGACGCATCGGGGAGGCTCCAGAGAAAACGGTAGGTTCAACAGGACCCTAAACATCGTTGGAAATACGCAGGATGACGCCGCGGGCTACACCAAGTGGGCTTCGGTACTTCGCAGAGACTCGATCATCGCAGAGATGGGCGAGGAAGGAAAAGGGGTTTTCGTGGAGATTAAAAGGTCGCCTCAAAAGAGATGAGCTCCGTAGTTCTACCGTTCGAACGATCTCTCGTTCCACCACCGAATCGTGCAGGGGAACAGGATCAAGTGGTGAAGAAAGAAGGCCTCTGCCTATCGATGACAGGCGAGGCCTTTTTTGGGTTATGCGTCTAAAAGAACGGATCAGTCGCCGCGAAGCTTCAGACTCAGGCCGGTCAGTTTCTCGCGTATCTCGACGAGACTGGTCACACCGAAGTTCTTGCACTCCAGCAGATCATCCCCGGTATGCGACATCAAATCGCCGATCGTGGATATGCCAAGTCGGTTCATGCACTTTCGAGCTCGTACCGACAGATTAAGCTCCGCCACCGGGCGATCAAAGTGGGCACGCTCCTGCGGGCTGTACTCGTCGGCATTGATCGAATGGCGGGTCGGCTTGGCTGACTGGTCCGCTGTCTGACCTAGCCGAAGCCCCTTCATGCCGAGGATCTGCTTGATCTCGGTCAGCGAGGTCTCGCCGAAATTCTTGCTGTTGAGGAGCTGCTGTTCGGATATCCGTGTCAGATCCCCAAGCTTATCGATGTTGAGCTTTTTCAGGCAATTTCGGCTTCGCACGGAAAGCTCGAACTCGCTGATTGGGATATCGAGCACCGCGTTGTAGGCGGTCTGCGTCTTCTCGAGATCCTCGTCAAAGAACTGCGCGACCGACGCCCTCGAATCGCGGTAGAACATTCTCGCTCGGCCATGATTCGGGAAAATGTCGAGCACCTGTCGAAAGCAGGCGGCGGCCTTGTCGTAGCGTTCGTGATCCTCGTAAAGGATTCCGAGATTCATCAGCGTGCCGACACGGGCCGGCGGGATTCGCAAGCAACGTTCGTAGAAGTTGATCGCGTCGTCATCGTTGCCGTTGCGGTCGTTGTAGTAGGCGAGTTGGAAAAGCGTGGCGGAGTGTCGCGAATCGGCTTGGATCGATTTCTCGAAACAAGCGACGGCTTCGCGGTCTTTCCCCTCGGCAGCAAGCAATGCCCCTCTCTGAAAGAGATACTCGGCCGTGTTGCGGACATATTGATCGATCGATTCCAGAATCTTGTGGGCTCGATCGAAGCGTTTTTGGCCACGCTCGGCGGCGACCTTGTGCAACTCGGTTTCGCTTTTCGCGTACCCTGCTTTGGCGGCATTGTCGAGGGCTTCGATCGCCTGTTCGTAGCGACCAACTTCGTTGAGCGCTAATCCGTAGTAGAACTTGCCGAGCGGCGTTTTCGCCTCGGCGAGGAGATCCGCGGATCGCTCCATCCGGCCGAGGAAGAACGAGCAGATGCCGATCTTCAGCTTCAGCAAGTCGACATCGCCGCGACCGCTGGAGAGCCGAATTTCAAGCTGGTCGGCGGCTTCGCGGAGCGATCGAAACTGGCTGGTCGCTTCGGTCAAGGCCGTTCGAATCTGCTGCACGACGCCGGCATCCATCTCTTCGCGTTCAAGCAAGAGGGCATGCAAGTTGATTTGAGGAACAGCTTCAGGCATTGTGAACATCCATCCTGTCAAAAGCAGAGACCCGCCGGTGCCGATCTCAGCAGCCCGCCCGGTCCATCAAAATCGACCCCAACCGCGCACGGGGAGGTGCCGTTGCTCACTAGAGTCTGATATTGTAAGGGGATCTCGGCCACCTTCAAGCCGCCGACACGTCCCTTGGCCCCGCCGACCCCTTTTCCTCGTCAATTTCCTCGTGGCGAAAGGGCTTTAGGATCGAAACTTCGCCGGCCCCGAGTCGCTTTTTAGGCGCATCGTCGGCGAGCACGTTTGCCTTCGGCGGTGGGAATAATCGCTATCCTTGCCGTTTCGAGCACTCTCCTATTTGGATAGGTTTGGTTCCTTGGCAGGGGGGGACGTGTCTGAATGAGTGGCTTGGGCTTCCTGCCGATCCGCCGCGGCCGCCTCGTCGAACGGGATCGCGAATCCGGCAAAATTCTGACCAATCGAGGATCCAAAAACGTTGCCGAACAGACCCAAGACATTTCCAACCGCGACATTCGCTTCCAACGAAATCATCGCCGTCGAGTCTACCTGTTGAATCGAGGCCTTCTCAAACAAACTGTCGACATCATTTGCAAGGATTCGAAGATCGCCCAAGTTATCCGCGTTCGCCAAGCGTACTCGTTGTCGCTGAAACATAAATTGCTTGAAAATGGTGAGCACGGCCGCAAGAATCCGAAGCTTCTTTTTGGCAATCGTGTCATTCGGGCAGGGGACCACGAAACGGACTCGAGTCAAGCGAGGCTCGGCTTTCTCAACCGCCACCAGAAGGTAATCCGCCTGGTCCGCCACGCTTCTCATCGTCCGCGCGATGACGCCCATCGTACCTGGGTCTTCCGTGAGATCTTCCAACCGGTCGAAGATAATATCCGCACGAACAAAGAAGACGATCTGAGAGCCGCCAATCGCTGGCAATCAGTGAACCAATGGGTGTGGCTGATTGGGGTCAGGCTTCGCTCCGCGTTCGATACTGCGCTCGATACTCTTCTGGCCACCGATAACGTACCGCTGGTCGTCGATGGGCCAGACGAAGATCGTCTCCGAATCCACCAATTTGTCGAACGCAACATTTTCATGAACCAATTCTTCTGTCTGGATCTTTTGCTCGGTCTTCACTTCATTCCAAGGTTTAGACTTCAAAAGATGAAAGATGTTCAAATCAAAGATCAATCCCGTCCCACCAAGAAGAAGACCTTCGGGCCGATCTTCCGCAACAAGCGAGATCAGTCGGATCTCTTGAACAGGAAAAGGGAACCGTCGGGACATCGAACCGAGTACCCGGTCTCGCACGACATCGAGTTCTCGCTTCGAAAACAGACCGTGTGGCGAACAGATGATGCCGGCGGCGGCGTCCTCAGGTATACACTCAAATTGCAGCGGAGAGGAACTCCCCTTCGTCGTCGGTTCCTGAGCGTGTAGCCGAATGAAACCCAGATATCCCATCGTCAGGATCCCGTGAAGGATGAGCAACTTTGTGGACATAAATCACCTCGCTGTGGATCGGGATAAGACTCTGTCGACGACGGACTTGTTAAACTGAATGTCTTCTGCCTGGTCTACAATCTCGTCCGTGCCGCCATGGTGGAAGCGGCGAGGCAAAAGAACGTGCCCGTCTGGCGACTCAGCTTTATCGACACCCTGCGCTGGCTGCGGACAACGGATACGCTGCTGCCACGCGTAAGGAACCTGGTGAATCCTGATCGTCCCGGCCGCTTCGAGCCTCGCGTCCGCAAACGTCGACCCAAGCAGTACCCACTGATGCAAAGGCCCAGGGCCCATCTCAAGAAACGCCTACTCCGCCAGTCACTTACGGCTTAACCAAATGGCGTTCGGGAATGTCCCCTTTTCTTCCCCTGTTTCTGATGACGACCAAGTTATAAAGGTCCTTGATTTTCCCACCATTTTATTCCGTATTCATTTATTGATGCTAGAACAAAAGCGTCTTCAATTCCAATGGCGTCAAGCCAAATATGGCCGTTATCACTCGTTGCCAAATGCTCTAGTTTATCTGCAGTTTCTAGCCAGCCTTCTTCTGAATGATGCCATGAAAAGCAGAGATCAGCCTTATTCATTCGCCGGACCCCCTATCTCTCTGTCAACCGCATATGCGGTCAGCTGGACCTCTCCCAAGACCAGAACAAAGGGAAGGGAGTGGATGTTGACAGGCGAAGCATCTTGAGATTCAAGATGCTTCAAGCATTCGGCAAGAAGAGTAAACGCCTCGGAATCACCATCCATGAGTATGGTTGGCTCGCCTCGAAAATCTTCAAAAAATGCCATTACGAGTTTCATGCGTATCTGCCTGCCCCAGAAGGAGCTCATTGCCGTCGTCGATGGCTATCGAGAGCGCGAACAGAGCTGGGGGTGGTGGGCTGACTTGACTAACCAGCTAAGCAATTTGCTACCGTCGAAAATTGCTACAGATGATTGCCGTCGCAAGTCATTGCTATTCTTGTTCTTAAAATTGGGCGGCACTGGATTTGAACCAGTGACTTCCACCGTGTGAGTGTGGACTTGTATGCCGTTTTCCTAAGGATTTTGCATGTCTCGGTAGCAAATTTGACCATTTCGGTGACCAATTTGCTACCTTTTTTGCTACCGTTTTTTGAGTGCCATCCCTAGGATTGCTACACCTGAAAGCGAGGTGGAGCTGACCCATGTCCCGCACCTACTTGATGAGCTGGATTTCTTCAAAAGCTCGGTGGTCGAAGATGCATCGGGGAGAACGATTCATCGTCTCCTGCCGACAACTCGAAACAGAACCAACGAAAGAAGCATCTTGGAAGGCCGCCAACGAATGGTGGACGAACAAACTCGTCGAGATTGAAGCTCGTCCACCCGCACCTCATCCCCATCAAGAGACTCTCGACCTTCTAATGAAGCGGAAGACTTGGGCAGTGACGCACGGTCAGCTTGATGAAGCGAACCTCATCGCTGAACAAATCGCAAAGGTGCAGAAACTTGAGGAGACTGACGACTCAGAGACAGAATGGCCAGCAGTCGCCATCGAGGTTGCGAAGCTGTTCGGTGTCGATGTCCCCAGCGACCTTGATCCAACAGCTGCTCAGCAAATCTTCGGCAACGGAAAGGTGTGGCAGGACAGACTGCAAAGAGACGGAACCAACTTACCACCGCCTGACCGCACTGTTGGTCATCTCGTTGACCGCTGGGTGAAAGAGCAGCAAAAGCGAGTGACCGCCAGACAGTTGAGTCCTGACCGAGCGGACAACAACCGCATCTGCCTCTTTCATTTTCGAGACTTCCTTCACGCTGGCTCACCAGTCGATGTCATCGACGCCAACATGTTGGACAAGTTCTATTACCACTGCCTCGGTCGAGTTCGTGACCCTGGTGTCCACACATTACCCAAGCGCACGAGGAAGCGAGGCAAACTTGCCGTCGCCGATACTTCGTATGACTGGTCTCTGGTTTACGCTGGCAGAGTGTTTGCCGTGGCTCGGTCCTTCATTCGCTATCTCTGGGAGCGTCACTTCATCGAGCTTCCAAGGAACATCAACAGCAAGACTCATGCGTTCGGCGGCGGACCCAAGAAGGTTCAGACCGTCACGGTTGAGGAAGTCAAGAGGTTGGTTGACGCCGCCACTGGCCAACTCAAGCTCCACCTCATGCTCATGATCAACTGCGGCATGACCCAAACGGACATCTCCGACCTGCGGCAGTCGGAAGTCGATTGGAAGCGAGGCCGAATCACTCGCAAACGGTCGAAGACAAGGCACGAGGAAAACGTGCCTGAAGTGACCTACCAACTGTGGCCGATCACCTTCTCCCTTCTCAAGAGGTATCGGTCAAAGGACAAGGATTGGGTGCTTCTGACAATGTCAGGTGGCCGATGGGTGTCGAAGTCGCTGGTGGATGGCCACTTCCATAAGGCCGACAATGTCGCCTCCTGCTACATGCACCTCAAGAAGAAGACAGGCATCAAGAAGCAGCTCAAGTTGCTCCGCAAGACATCGGCGTCCATTCTCGAAAGCCATTCCAACTACGGCCGCTACAAGCACCACTTCCTGGGCCACAGCCCCAGGAGCATCGCCGACAAGCACTACGCCGCCCCCTCGGACACTCTCTTCGACGAAATCATCCGTTGGCTCGGCGAACAGTATGGTTTCGGCTAGGCCGATTATCTCGTTTTGATGGGCCTTTCGGCCTTGGATTTTGGTCCACAAATCGTTTCCCTGAAAAGCCTTGACACCTAACTTCTTGTAAGATAAAGTGGCTTTATCTAAATTAGGTAAAGCGGCTTTACTTCTTTGGTGAGATGTGGCGGATTGGAAGTTTTACGGCCGACGGGAGCAACTCACTGACTTGGAGCGAATCATCGCTCGGCAGCGGTGGTTCTTCGCCAAAGTCACTGGTCGCCGTCGGATTGGCAAGACAACGCTTATCCAGCAAGCGGTCCAAGAATCAGGCAACAAACAACCCATCCTCTACGTCCAGATTCCCGATTCGGAACCTGCAGGCGTACTGTCCGCCGTTAACGATGCCCTGGAAACTTTTCACGTACCAGCCGACCGCCACCCTCGACCCAACAATCTGCTTGAACTTGCCAAGATGTTGGAGGGAATGGCCGAGGCAGCCTACATCCTTGTTCTTGACGAGTTCCAATACTTCAACCGCAAAGGCTACGAAGAATTCTGCTCGTACTTGCAAGCAAGTGTTGATCGGCTTGCTGCCAAGGCGACTTCGGTTCAGGGTGGACTCATCGTCCTTGGGTCGATTCACACCGAGATGACGGCTCTCTTGGAAGACCGAACGGCACCGCTCTACAACCGAGTCACCGACACGATCAACTTAACGCACCTTGACATCGGTTCCATTCTCGCCATCCTTCACGACCATGCCGATTCTTCGCCTGAACGACTACTCTTCCTGTGGAACCTCTTTGAAGGAGTTCCCAAGTTTTACAGAGACTGCTTCGAGCAAGGCGTCTTGAACGCTGACCGAAAGACGCTACTTCGGCAAATCTTTTTCGAGAGTTCGTCCCCGCTCCGCTCCGAAGCCGACAACTGGTTCCTCCGTGAACTGCGAGGTCGGTACGACGTCGTCTTGAAGTTTGTAGCACGCAATCCAGGAAGAATGCACAAAGAACTCGTCCAGGCGATTCGACAAGCAAGCGGCTCAGCAGAGACGCAAGTCGGAGGATATCTCAAGATACTCATTGAGAGATTCGGCCTCATCGAACGGAAGTTGCCAATCTTCGCCAAGCCTGAAGCCAAACGAAGCCGCTACTACGTCACCGACAACTTTCTGCGAGCCTGGCTTGCGGCACTAGCCAATCCTGTGTCAGCGATTGCGTTTCGACCCCTCACCGAACTCATTGACGAAGCCGATCAGCGCCTTGCGGATGTTGAAGGTCCCTCTTTGGAAAAGCTTGTTGGCCAACTCTACGAAGAGAGAAGCCGAAAAGGCATCGGTGATTTTCCGATTACTCACCGAGTCCAAGGATTCTGGGACAAGGCGAACACCGAGATTGACCTTGTCGCTTTCAACGAGACGACCGAGACGATTCGGTTCGGTTCGTGCAAACGGTCGCCTCAGAAACTGCTTGCCGACGTCAACAACTTTCGCCAGCATGTCGACCGCTTCCTCGGCTCGCTTCCCCGCTTCGCCAGTTGGACCAAGCAGTATGTGGGGATATCGCCAAAACTGAACGACCAGCAGCGTGCGGTTCTCGTCAGTCACGACATCATTCCCCAAGACCTTTCTGACCTCACGGCTGACCTTCGCTGACACACGACTGCCAGACGCAATCTCTGAAAGAACGTGGAACCTCTCCTTTGGCATCTCCGCCACTATCGCCGAATCATTGCTTCCTCGGCTCGCCCGTTTCCAAGGCAGAGGCAAAAGGAGGAGAGCCATGATTCGCATGGGCTTGGAGAACATCGGCAGCGATGGTTTTGACCGCTACATTATCGTCAATGAACGGGGTGAAGCATGGGGCGGAGAAGGATGGGTCAGTGTTGAGAGTGGGCAACCGCTGGTCTTCGCCGATCCGTTCGAAGCAGGCAAGATGGTGCATTGGTTCCAGACAGTTCAGTTTGAAGACAAATCTTACCACCAAATTTTCGAGTGCCCTGCCATTTTCGATGTCTTCAGCGACAAGCCTGTTTCACCCACAGAGGTAAAGGCGTGGTTGAACACTGCCATGGCCGTCGTCATGAACTACCTCCGCTTCGGCACTGGCCCTGAAGGGTCAGGGGTCGTCGGCTGGATTGGCCTATCCGACCTTCGAGAAGTATGCACAGGTCGTCAGCCCAACCCAAAAGACCCTGGCTCGTCAGATGGTTTCTCCCTCAGCACGGATGACTTCGACCCACCATTGACGTGAGCACGGCAGAGCAAACAACACAAACCTACTTGATGGAAGGAGCGTTTCCTGATTGACGGTCCTCAGCAATGGCTCGTCGCATCGCCTCTTGGATGCCGACTGGCCGAATCGGAAACGCCTTACTCGCCTCGTCCGATGACACAACCATCGGATTCCTCAGACCTTCAATCAGATGGCGACCGACACGGTAAGTCGCTGGTGTCACCAGGGCAAGCCATAGGCCAGAGAGATGAGGCGTCAACAACGGAACCGTGATCAACCATCGGCGAAGTTTCTTCTGCCTGGCATACTCACGAATGAGGTCCATATAAGCGACAACATCAGGTCCGCCAATTTCGAAAACTCGGCTTCCACTGGGCGGCAAGTCGAGAGCGGCGACCAAGTATCTCAGAACGTCATCGATCGCAATCGGCTGAGTTGGTGTCGTCAGCCAACGGGGGCAAAGCATGACTGGCAATCGATCGGTCAGTGATTTGAGAAGTTGGTAAGACAGGCTTCCTGCACCGACAATCATCGCAGCCCGAAACTCAATCGTCTCGACACCAGAATCTCGCAGAATCGCTCCGACCTCGTGTCGACTTCTGAGATGAGCGGAAAGGTTTGGACTGCTTTCGTCACCAAGACCACCCAGGTAGATGATTCGCTTGAGCTTGGTCTCTCTTGCTGCCGGAGCGAAGTTCTTTGCCGCTTGGCGGTCCTGGTCTTCGAAGGCCCCATCGCCAGCCATCAGGTGAACCAGGTAGTAGGCGGTGTCGATTCCCTGCAACGCCTTGGCAAGAGACTGGGAGTCAAGAACGTCCCCTTGGGCGACTTCCAGAAGTGGAGATGGTGGCACCGACAGTTTGGATGGGTCCCTAACCAGGCAGCGGACTTCAAGACCCCGTTCCAAGAGTCGTGGAAGAAGCAGTCTGCCGACGTAGCCTGTTGCGCCAGTGAGCAGGACGGACTTGGTGTTCGCCGTCAAACCATCCTCCGATTCTGACCGTTCCCTGTCATGGGTTCACCCGCCATAGGGTAAGAGCCACTCTTGTACGGTATGGCAAAAGCACGGTTGACGCCTGCCTATACGCTCAAGTCATCGGTGCATCTGACGGCAGCAAAACCAACCCAGCTGCGGCCCCATGATTTTCGTGACCCGTTCTTCTGGCGGTTTCCGCTTCACTTGGCGGCGA
>JAIELF010000060.1 GCA_019753235.1 bacterium | reverse complement strand
AACCCGCGTTCACTCGCGAACTTTCCCATGCAAGGGAACGGGGCCGAGATCCTTCGTCTAGCGTGCTCGATGCTCACCGAAGCGGGCGTCACCGTCTGCGCGCCGGTTCACGATGCCGTTCTGATCGAAGCCGACGAAAGCGAGATCGACCAAGCCGTCGAACATGCCCAAGGGATCATGACCGAGGCTTCGCGCGTTGTCCTGGGAGGCTTCACCATCGGCACCGATGCCAAGATCGTCCGGCACCCGCAGCGCTACATGGACGCCCGAGGCCGGCCCATGTGGGAGACAATCGGCGGCATTGTTGATCGCCTCGAAGGATCGAACGCGACGATACGCGAAGACTCGCAAGCTTAACTCGGCCGGGCGATGGGTCAACTTTGGGACAGGTAGTGGGACAACTTTGGTACACCAGATGGGGCAACTTTGGGACACCCGTGCAATCTCATTAAGTATCTTATCTATGTATCTTCTCTAATTACTAAGGGGGTAGGAATGGATACCGACTCTTTAGACGTGGACCGATTCCGCCTGACGGTTCGAGAAGTCGAGCTACCGACCGATCTTCCCGTCTCCTCACCGGGGAAGAAACGGGCACGCTTCCTTCGAGGCCCCGTCCCCTGGGGATGGATCTGTAAGGCCATGACCCTAGGCCGAAGTCCGCTGGCCCTGGGGATGGTTCTCTGGCACCTTCGAGGCTTGAAACGCTCCGATAGTTTCCGCCTCTCCCCATCGGCTACCGCATGCGTTGGGGACAGGAAGACGGTCTACCGATCGCTTCGCGTGCTCGAACAGGCCGGCCTAGTCCACGTCGAGCGGCACCAAGGCCGGGGACCGATGGTAACACTGATCGACCGACCCGAAGCCGACCTACCGCCCGTATGAGAACGCATTGGGGGAAAGGGGGAGGTTCCGCCATATGAGCGCAACAATCGGCTCGGAAGCAAGACGCCCCTGGTTCGCACTGATCGAGGACGGCGACGCCTACCGACGTGCTGGAGGCCGGCGTGCTTACAATGCCCGCCGAACGTTGGCGAAAGAGGCTCGTCTACGTCGCATCGTGGAAGCGTTACACCGCATCCCCCGTAGCCCAACGTCGCTTCACTTCATCCCCTGGGGCTTGCAAAAGAAACTTGCCGATCGCCTGGGCGTTCATCCTGGCACGATATCACGCGACTTGAAAGCACTTCGAGACGAGTCGATCGCGGCCCGAGGGGCGGAAGATCGAGGGTAGGGGCCTTTCGATCCCCAACCGTGCCGACCGTCTTTTGTGTCCGCCCCCGATATTGCCATAGGGGTATACCCGACGGGTCCTTCCCAGGGGGTGGCACCCGCGCGGGGCGGCAAGTCGCGGGGATCGTCTGCGGAAAGGCATTTTGGTGGGCACGCAACGCAACTAAATTGGGCATGGGGGCGGGTCAGATCCGACATGACAAAGTAATCAGGAGAAAGCCAGTTCGAGAGAACAACTTGTTGACGGCCGGGTGGCACTGGTTATTGCCAGCGCTGGTCTACGTTGCTTGGAGGTGGTCATCAGCCACGTACGGCCACGCGGTCCCGCTGGGCAGGCAATAGATAAGGTTGTCCCGAGTTCACCCTTGGAAATGCGGACAGCGATGAACACCTCTGGGCAATAGCCAGTGCCACCCGGACGATCAAGCGGGGGTGCCCGCGCCACTCGACTCGGTCTGGGTGCGTTGAATAGCGTCGCGGATCCGTTGGAGGAGTTGAAACACCTCCTTGGGCCTCTCGATCAGTTCCAGGGTGGGAAAGGCTTGGCCATATAGCGTTCCCCCTGCCATGAAGAGAAGGTTTTGCAGCATCTCCGCATCACGAGAGACGCCGATGATGATGCTTCCTCGACCGGAGATGGCATCGATGCACGAAAGCTTCTCCACGGTTGCCAAATCGAAACTGAGTCGGCGTGGCCAGATGATTCCCTGATTGATCACGATGCGAAGGTTGGTGATGGCGTAGGTGGTCGCGCGGCGTCGGTAGAGATCAACGACAAATCGCCCGGCTAACAAATAGGTTGCCATGCCCCCCATTAACAGCGACCAGGGGATAAGAAATAGGTACGGTGGTCCGTTCTTCTCCTTCATTAGGAACCCGTAGAGAACGAATAGCGTCATCCCCAGAATCAAACTGCCGAAGATCATGCCGAAGAAGTTGATGGCATCGGCGTGCCAACCCTGTTTTGGTCGGCCCGTCCAAAGAACTTTTTCGCCGGCGATAACATCAACATCGGAAGCGACCGCCGCATCCATGAGACAACCGAAAGTTTCTATCGCATTCGTATTGATGAGGGGGCCGGACTTTGCCTGGCGGATGATTTCGAAAACGCGTCTAGGTTCGGGGACCAGTTCCAACGCGGGGACAAAGGGGCCGCTGTACCAGAAGTGAAGGTTGCTTCCCCGAGTCCAGTCACTTTCGTCTTGAAGAAAGATCGTGCCCCAACCGTTCTTCTCGTCGATCAACTGCAAATGGTTCAACTGGGCGAGATCGTATCGATCGATTTTCGGGGTCGAAAAGCTTCCGTGGCCAGTATAGATTCGCTCGCTGGTGATCACATAGCGGTCTCGTCGGCGCCGATCGATATCGATGAGAAATCGGCCGCCCAGTAAATACAGAAGCATCCCGCCAAAGAACGTTCCGAAGAAAACGAAAACGATCTCTCCCTGTCTCATGGGAATCCCCATTGGCGAGATCACCGAGAGGCAGATACCGGCCATCAACAGCGCCGACACCACACCGAAGATCGCTTTCGGCTCCAGATGAAATCCCTGTTTCGGCTGGCCGGTCCAAAGGATCGTTTCGCCTGGGGCTAGGTCGATATCAAGGGGCGGTGCGGTGTTCATCATGCACCATCGTAATGGACGCGGGCTTTATGCTTTAGCCCGGATTCTTTAGATTCGCCTTCGCCGCGTGCTCGAGCGCTTTGGCGTCGAGAAACTGCGTGTACTCTTCCCAGGCCTTTTGTCCCGCGCCGTCGTCGGCCCACATCGTGAAGTGGCAGGTCGGAGCACCGGCGGGAATCGTTGAATCAAACTTCACCTGCCAGCCTTCCCCCAGGCCGATCTCCTTTAAACCGACATTTCCCAGATGGCTCTCATTAGCCAAGATTCGTCCAAGGTACCAACTCGCTATCCGGGACGCAACGGTTTCTCGGTCTCCGATCGGCACAGTTTGCTGCCGTTTTCGACCGGATTCCTCCCCTCGGCAGCTTGATTTGCGCCAGATGGTCGGCGGCACATCCCGCTTCTCGTTTCGTAGGGAAGTCAAGGGTGGGTTGATCTACTGCGCTATAGCTCTGAATCAGTAAATATCGATCGGCTAGAGACATGGCAACGGCAGCAATCGTCGCGAATGCTGCACCCGGTCGAGGTCTAGTAACAACACCCCTTGGCCCTGTTCGCTCTCCCTCGCGGATGGCGGGCGGGGTTTTTGTCTGCGACAGCACTGAGTGCTTTTGCTCGAGGGGTCCTTCCTGGAGTTAGAATCGCTCGTCATACCGGTGGGAAATGTCGCAAGGGTGGAGAGTGTTAGTTTTGGAGAGAGGCATCAGAGGGTTGACCCCTTATGACCCCTTTGGGCTCGGAAACTTCGCAAAAACCTAGGAAAACTTGAGTCTCTTCGCGAACGCTTGTTCGAAGGTCGGATGCGTCGTAAGACAATCACTGCCAATGAATTTGGCTGGAAACGCAGTGATTCTGACCTGCTCTAGTTTTGGTGCGTTCAACTGATTTTCAACCACTGTTGTCCAGATATTCGGCGGTCATGATGGAGCGGAAGCAACGGAATCGATGGCGGATGGACTACTCATGCCGAAACTTGGTCGGTCCACACCTGGAACAATTGGAGTTGGTTGACGCCGAATGTCGTGGTCAGCGCGACGTCGGCAGCGTCACGACCCCGAGCCATCAGGATCCGTCCGATGCGCGGCGTGTTGTTTCGCGCGTCGAAAACATACCAATGACCACCCAAGAAAACCTCGAACCAGGCGCTAAAATCCATCGGCGAAGGAACGGGCGGAACGCCGATATCCCCGAGATAACCCGTGCAGTACCGAGCCGGGACATTGAGGCATCGGCAGAATGCAATCGCCAGATGCATGTAGTCCCTGCAAACGCCGACCCGTTCGCGATACGCTTCGAGCGCCGTTCGATTGGCGCGGGCCTGCGAGTAATCAAAGCGGATATGACGGTGGACGAAATCGCACACCGCTTGCACCAGCGGCCACCCCGCCGGGAGTTTTCCAAACAGCGCCCAGGCGGTGTCCCGCAGTTCACTGTCGACTTCGCAATAGCGGCTGCCAAGCAGGAACAAGAGAACCTCACTCGGGAGGTCCTGTATCGGATGCTGAAATGCGTCCCAAACCTGGGCGTCCGGCAATCCATCGTCATGGACGACGGCATCCCCGCGAAACCTAACCTGTCCCGCCGGCACCACCGTTCGCCCGCAGTGATTCCCATAGGTATCGGTGTAGTCGAAAATTGGAACCATTGGATTGACGATCAATTGCTCTGTCGAGCGGAGGGTGTGGGTCCGAGACGGGTGGACGTACATCATCATCAGCACAGCAGTTGGCTCGGCAAAGGTAAATGAAGCTTCAAAACCAGCGCGGATAATCATGTTTGCCTAACTGGGGATACCCTATGTTTGCTCCACCCCGAGGGCGTAAGCGGAGATTTCTCAGATGGCTCCCATGAGCGATGAATCGTGCAAGCTACCGACCCGCTTCTCTGAGACTCGACGGTGTTTCAGTAAAAGATGGGATCCGTTTGCATTCCTTTTCGAGCGTGCCGAATGACTACCCCTTTCTACCCCTTTGGCTCGCGAGATCATGCTAAAACCTAGGAAAACAGGCAATTCCTTGCGCAGGATTAGTCTTAAGCTTCGCTCGACGTAAGACGATATTCGATCGAGATGTTAGGCCGAAATTCGAGGATTAACTTTCGTCTCTCTGAATCAGTTAGTCTAGGTTCGAATCCTAGTACCCCAGCTCATTTTCCCACCTTTTCTCACTCCAAAACTTGATAAATGACAAGGACTTGTGAACAATGCCTTCGTGACCACCTTCCTTCCCAAGACAAAACTGGGAAGGTTTTGGGAAGGTAGATCGCGGTTGCGTGGGGATTGCGTATGGCCGTCATCGAACAGCGGGGCGATCGCTTCCGCCTGATCTTCTACCACCGAAACGTCCGCTACTCGCAGCGTCTCACCGCCGAGGACCGCGACGAGGCCGATCGGCTCAAGGCCAACGCCGAGACCTGCCTCAACCTGATTAACGAGGGCCGGATCAAGGTGCCGCCGGGAACCGACCTCGGCGTCTTCGTCGTCACCGACGGTCGACTTGCCCAGGAGCCGGCTCAAGAGGTGTCGATCGCCATCGGCAAGCTCTACGAAGAGTACACGGCCAGCATCCCGCCCGGCTCCGTTGAGCAAAGCACGCTTCTCACGACCCGTATCCACCTCAACCATCTAGCCCGGCTCCTCGGAACCAAGACGCAACTCGCGGGCCTGACGAACGAGAAGATCCAAGGCTACATCAACCAGCGTCTCCGCGAAGACAACGGTCGAGGGAAACTCGTCAGCCCGGTAACTGTCAAGAAGGAGGTGGCGACGCTGTCTTGGATGTGGACTTGGGCGATGAATCGCGGAAAGGCCCACGGCATCTTCCCAGGCCGAGGGGTGAAGTACGGCAAGACCGCCGAGCAGTTCCGCTTCCAGACCTACGAAGAGATTGAGCGGCAGATCAAACGCGGCGGCTCCGACGACCTGTGGGATTGCCTCTATTTGACTGTCGCCGAGGTCAACCAGCTTCTCAAGCATGCCAGCAAGAACGGGAAATCGCCCTACCTCTACCCAATGCTTGCAATGGCCGCCCATACCGGCGCTCGCCGAAGCGAGCTACTACGCTGCCGAGTCGAGGACATCGACTTCGAGGCCAAAACCATAACCTTCCGCGAACGCAAACGCGACAAGGACCGTCATTCCCTACGCACGGTCCCCATGTCCGCGTTCCTGGCTAAAACTCTCAAGACTTGGCTCACAGGCCACCCCGGCGGCGAGGTATTCCACTTCAACAATCGCCCCGTTCGACCTATCAAAGCTCATAAGCACCTTCACGCGACCTTGAAGGGCTCGAAATGGGATAAGATCAAAGGCTGGCACGTCCTCCGGCATTCGTTCGCGTCCAACTGTGCGGCCGAAGGGATCGACCAGCGACTGATCGACGAGTGGCTCGGCCACCAGACGGAGCAGATGTCGAAACGATATCGGCATTTGTTTCCGGAGAAGCAGCTAGACGCTTTGCGAAAAGTGTTTGGTTGATGTGCCTTCAAGCTTTTCTTGGACACATGACCCATTGCACAATCAGCGCATGCCGACTTCTCGGCGTTTTCGATGGAAGTGTTCTCGCAGCTGAACCTAACTCGTCCTATCCGACTCGTAAGACATTGATGTCGAATCAAGATGCACAGGTAAAGGTTGACGTGTGATGAATGTTTCGCCCAATCTGCAGAAAGCGATCGGTGCCTTCAAATGGCATGACGTGCAACGATATTTAGAAAATTGTCCACCCGAGATGCTCCTACATGAGATTGAACTTGTCCTTGATGTGATGCTCCGTGACGGTTACCTGATCTTGCGCCGTTTCGACCGCGCGAAATCGGCACAGCGTGAGACATTCATGAAAGAGTTTCGCGAATTCGCCGCGAAACACGGGGTTGACGGTATTTTCACCGCCCGCAAAAGCCGAATTGACGAGGCGCACCATGTTGAATTGGTTTATCACGAAATCCTCTCGTCTGTACGCGATCAGGTGCTTTACCGGCTTCCACCAGACGTATTTCTCTGGGCCATGCTCCGACAATCCGAGCTTGATTCCCGAGACCTAATATCCGCAATGAATTCGCCCCAACCTGCCGCCACCTTCGTGGATCCGGTGGCTGGGCGGGTCTCGGTCACTTTCTCCGAGGGTGAGATCAATCCAGACGAATTTACAGACTCTACGATGCGAACGATTACCGCCACTATCAAGATGCTGGCCTACGCGGAAGGATGGTTCGCCGAAGACGGCGCCATAGAGATTCCATTACCGGCTTTAAAGGCAGTTTTGCCAGAGGACGTGGTTCGGATGAACCAATACCTCGCAGACGCTTGGAGCCAAGTGGAGCGCAGTGAGGGCAAGTGTCGATATTTTGGAGGATCTGTAACCTCAACCGAGCGACTTGCTGATCCAGGAAAAGGCGATCAAATTACGTCTATTAACTTCGCGTTCCCCGACGCTGATGAACTCACCCTGCACATCGCTGGCGAGCGACTGAAGCGAATGTTTGTCGGCTTCACATTGGGACTGGAGAACAACACAGACATTCAAACCAAGCTGGCACAGCCAGAACCAACGCCCTTGCCGCCTGATGGATTTGTGTCCCTTCCGGAGGCTTATGGAGCAATAGCCTTATCACACGTTCTTTTTAAATGGGTAGGAGAAGTAACGGAGGAATATGGTGGCCTGAAAATAGTTGAATGGCTTCGCGGCTATTCGTTCCTTCAGAAGCTCGCGACAGCACACTTACAGGAATCGCCTCGTGAAACTTATGCTATCTACACTCAACGCTTACTAGAGGAAGTGCTTAATAGAGCCGGGCTATCCTTAGAAAAGGCTAAGGTATTCATTCAAAATGTTACCTTTGGAAGATATGTCGCGGATATCTACGATGCACCATTGGTCCGTTGCAAGGATGGGAACCTATATCTCGTGGCGTCCGCCGCCGTCGCTTACAATCTCGCGATCGTTATAACGTCCCGCTTAGCTTCGCTCTGTTGCAATCTCTCCTGGAAAGGCAAGACGTTGGAGGGAGATATTATTGATCTATTCCACAAAAATGGGATTCCAGCGGCAGCGATAAAACGAAAGATCGACGGCAATGAGTGTGAAGTCGATTGCGTCGTCCTGTGGGAAGGCATTCTCTTTGTCTTTGAATGCAAGAACCATTCACTACCGGCAGATAACGCTCAGACCGAGTACTGGTTTACTCGGGAGCAAGCCAGTGCCGCCAGGCAAGCAAAGACAAAGGCCGAGGTTCTTGGACGCAATCCTGCGGTCGTTGGCGAGGAACTGCGTGTAAATCCGCATTGGGAGCGAATCGTGCCGATCGTCTTGAACGGCCCACCTTACTCGTTGGCTGGACCAATTGACGGGGTTTACTTCTATGACGCTTCCGCACTACACCGTTTCTTTGAAAAAGGGCAGATCGGCGTCAAGATTGGCGACAAGTTTGTAAGCGACAAAACCGTTAGGTTCTGGACGAGCGAGCGCCCAAGTGCAGTAGATCTCTTGAGACAGATGACGAATTGTGCTCAAGTCGATCTTATCGGAGAGCTGTTTGCCCTCGTCGATATCGAGTTCGCGGTTTCCAAAGAACTAGTCGTTTCGACGACAAAAGTCGAGAGACGACCTCCCAACATTGAAACGACCGTTCTTGATCGTGACGCAAGCTCCTAGCGTTGTCGAAGCAGGTTGGCGTCATTCTGAGCGGACGAGTCGATTGTCCAGTAGCCCGTCCAACTGAATCCTCTTACTTTCCTCCGCTGAGATCATCCATTCCCTGACATTGCGCGACTGCATCGTCGCTTCTTGGCTCGGATACGCCGATGCCGGTATAGTGAACGGCGCTTTGCCGAGCGCGACTGCCACCTCATTCGTGCTGAACCATTCCTTGCCGTTCTGCTGTCCCATCAGCCTGTGATGGGCAGTGTCGATTCCGCGAAGACGACCGGATCATTTCTCTCAGCGAACAGCAGTCGAATCAGGCGTCCCTTGTCCGGTCTCCTCTATCCGTCCTGTTCGTTCAGCAGCTTGGGAATTGACTTGCGAATCTCCGCGATGACGAACTGCGAGGACTTCCAGGGATCGCCCTGGATTTGGGCAATCAGACTGGTCCATACTCTGCTGAACGCGGCGACTGCGTCGGCTTCGGTGAAGCTCACGCCGGGAGGAAGGATTGGGACGATGTCCTCGGTCAGGCTGCCGCTCAATTTCTCAAGCATCCGTTTCTCGGCATTGGCTCGTGTGATGGGAGTCCCATCAAGCTTGAGGTAATGATCGAAGCACTCGATCACTTTGACGGGATCGAGCGATAGTTGTTCCAAACCTTGGTTGAGATCGAAGAGATCGCGGTTCTTGTGACGTTGCAGCAAGGCCCGCAGTTTGGTTCCGAAAATCTCCTCTGGCTCAAAGGAGACAATTTCCGTTGTACCTTGATACCAACTGCTGTCGATCGCGAAGGCGTAGTGCTTGTGCCGATAGACACACTCATGTTCGCGCGTGTTGAGTTCAACCTTGAGCTTGAGAGGACTGCTGCTCCCTTCCTCCGGCGTAAATCGAAACACCAGGTGCGTTGAATGCGCGACCTGTTCCCGTCGGCATCTTCCCAACCAAGACAGGGCATCGCGAATGGCATCAATCGTTGGTCCGATAGGCTCGGCATGTGTTTGCACCAGATCGATGTCTTCCGAGTAGCGCAGCGGTCTGGCAAACAGAAGCTTGTGAATGGCTGTCCCGCCGCGAAACGCGATCTTGCCCGCGAGGGCTTCACTATTGAACAAGTCACACAGCGCACGACAAATGATGAGGTCCTGTTCGACCTGCCGAAAGTCCGGCCAGGGGGCGCGGGCTGCCCATTCCTGCAGATAAGCGATGGGAATCACTCGTCAGTCTCCACCGGCGCGTTGATAACGAGCTTCCACTTGGGATTCTTCTCTTGGGCTGTCTCGAAGGCGGCGAGCGATTTCACGGCCGGGTTGAGCGGCTTGAAGGACTTCGCCTTCTCGGCAAAGTGGAGCAGCGCTTTCGCCTGACGTTCATGCCCGAATCGTTCCAGCAAATATCCCAGACGCCGAGCTACCGAGTTCTCGAATGACTTGGCCGCCTCGGCGAGAATCCTAGATCTTGCATTTTGCCCGATGTCCTGGACGACTTGAGCGGCAGCGTTGATCCCGCCCGCCTGGTGAAAGTATCGGCACATATCCAGCAGCGTTAGTTCCACACCCGCCACCTTGGCATAGCCCGCATCCGTCTTCAGGCTCGCGAGCCATTCGGGACGGTTCGTTGCCTTGAAGAGATCGGGGGCTTGATAAAGGAACCGAACTCGCTGGCGTCCGATTTCGATCTCGGAGATTTGCTTTGGCACGATCACTTGGAAGACCATTGCCGCCTGATGTGCCGAGCCGTGGAATGCAGCGGCGCGCAGTAACGACACCCGATAGTCAACTCCCAGATGTTGCATCAGCGGGTCGATCCACCGGGCCGGGTCAGGCGCTCCCATCGCCCGATCCTCCGGCCTCAGTATCAAGTAGAAGCCCTGTTTCGGCGAAACCAACCGACCCTTACGCAATAACCGCGTGGCGGCAGACTCAAACGCTTTCGGACTTTGCGCAACTTTTGCCAAAGCGGCTGGCTTCGAGAAAAATGCCCTTCCGCTCGCAAGTCTTTCATCCGTATAATCTTGCAGCCCATTCATGACCCAAGTGTACTCCAAATCATCCGATAATCAACAGAATTCTATTACGAATGGGGAAAGTAGAAATGCCATAATCCCATTGAAATCAATGGCTTACGGCCGTTCTTGAGATCCTTGGCCCATTCGATCGATCCCGACGGAGTAACGAGAATACT
Organism: bacterium; assembly: GCA_019753235.1. Classification (GTDB taxonomy): domain Bacteria; phylum Planctomycetota; class Planctomycetia; order Kolteriales; family Kolteriaceae; genus JAIELF01. The sequence continues at coordinate 16,362 of JAIELF010000060.1, read as the reverse complement.
TCGTCAGATCAATCGGATAGAAGTCGTTCAACCTCCGGGTCCGTGATGGTTGGTGCCGATCGGAAACGGCAGCAGCCCCTCGTCCTGAATTCTTTTGAGTTCCTCGGCCGAGATCATCCACTCCTTGGCATTGCCTCGGCCGGACTTCCGCTTCTTGGCGCGAATACGCCGATGCCGGCACCATTCACGCACCGTGAACGGAGCTTTGCCGAGCGCTGCTGCGACTTCGTCGGTACCGAACCACTCTTTGCCGTTCTGGTGACCCATTAGGTTCCGAAGGGCCGTCTCAATCCGGTCGAGCCGCGCATGAAGCGTCTCGATCAAACCGTCGGCAGTTGGCTGCTTTCCCAAGGATTCGATTTGCACGCCCATGTTGGTCCCCCCGATTTAGTTGCCTGTTTGTCCGACCGCCGGGCATCCCTGCTCGATCCAATTCGCAATGTCCGCGACCCGCCAACGAACGGACTTGCGGAGTCGAAGGGGTGCGGGCAGCAATCCCTCCGCGCGCATCCGCCAGAGGGACCGCTTCGAGAGCTTGAGCCAAACACCCAATTGCTCCGGCGTCACGAGAGCCGCATCGGAATTGCTTCGCCGATTCGCTCCGGCGGTCGCTATGTCCAATCCATCCATCCCAAACTCCTTCCGATTCGTGGGCGGGTTCCTGTAAACCGTCGATCAGCCGGGTTTGTGAAGCCAGTCGACAAGCCAAGTCCAGGCGAGTTGGGCGCGGCGTGCCAACTCGCCTGGATAACGTTGGTTGAAGGCCCCTAATTTGTACATGCCCCAACAGGAGGCAAAGAAGAACAGGCTCGTTAGAGACATCGCCGATCCCTTCCTGATGGAGCAACGCACGAAGACTTATCGCTCCATGTCGTCCTCTTGTTCATTGCGCTGAGGCTCGTGATTTTCGGCATGAAGACTCGCTTGTTGGTCGAGTTTTTCATGCAGCCGGTCCAAGGTTCCCGATTGCTCGGTCACCATTTGCTGCGTCGGGTTACCCATCATGCCTGGCTCCTCAATGGGCCTGGGATTCTCAGGAAACGCCGGCAGATACTGCGCTAGTTCCTTGAGCCCCTGGCGCGCTGCCGCATAAATCGGGGCCATGAACGCGGGTCGGCTATTGGTCTGTTGGGGCTCTGGGTTCAATTGCTCGTCAGACATGGGAAACTCCTTCACCAAGATCGACCGCGATGCCAGCGAGCCACCGTGGCTCGATGTTCGATCGCGGCGTTGTTCATTCGCTGGACGCGCAGGTGGTCGATGTGCCCGTCGATGATCCACTTCACGAACAGGGCGACCCCTCCCAGCGTGAAGTAGGCAGCCACCCCAGGATCGAGTTCGCTTTGTGATGCACCAAGAAGGCCGCAGGTCGCCGCCTCTAAGACCCGGGCTACATTCGGCCCGAGGAATGGGAGGATCGTTTCAAACCAAGAGATACCTTCGAATCGACCATGAAGCAGGATGCCTCGCATTCGACGTGAAAAGTGTCCCAAGCGTTGGAGAACGAGGGCAATCCACCAAAGAGAAAACATCGCCAATATGCCCGGGCTTTGAGGGTACGACATCATGAAGAAGATCATGACGCCAAAGGCAACGAAAGCGTTCAAGCCAAACGCCTCACCACCAAACGAACGGCGGAAGAATACGGTGAAGCACGTCGCGAATCCGTTAAGGACCAGGTAGAACACGTTGACGCCGGTTCGAAATTCCGATCCTGGTTGTTGGGGTTGATGGTTCTGTGAGAAGAGCATGAATCACCTCTGGTCAAAGGTTGTGAAGAGAAAGTTCTCGCCATTGGAAAAGGGCATCCCGGGGCGAATGACGACCGCATCGCACTGGAAGCGATTCCTCGGCCCGCCTGTCCTCAACCTGTTCATGAACTCGGACGGCTGAAGGACTGGTTCGTACTGGGTGTTGAAACTGCTGGTCGTCCGGTCGACGCCAAAGAAGTCGTCGAAGATGCTCTCGGCGGGTTGAGTGGAGCCGCCAAAGTGCGTCTCGATCCGTTTTCCAAGGCTCTCACTTGCCCATTGCGCTGACTCGACGTCTCCGAGTGCATGAAATACGCGATGGCCGAAATTTCCGAGAAGCGACAGGGTTTGGTGCTTGGAGTCATCGGATCGCATCGACGTGTGAAAGCTGTGAACCGACTGTGTCAGGAACACCATGCACCCTTGACGAGAACGGCACTGGGCCAGGTATTCCGCGTCAAATTGGTTCGTCCAGTTCTGTGCCTCGTCACACCAGCAGACGTGAAAGGGATCACCCTTGCCGGCAAGAGACCTCAACACATGACGCTGCATGAGATACTTGAAGCCCGCGCCGATGAAGGTGCCACTGTCGCCGTACTCAGAGGGAGACAAGTTGACGAATAGCCATTGACGCTTCTGTCTCATTTGATCGAACGAGAAGTTGCTGTTCGTCGAAACGCGTTCGTGAACCAAGCCGTTGTTGAATACAAACAGCGTCGCCATTACCCCTGCGACGATGGATGTCCGCATCCGGGAGGCCATGCGCGGATACTCCGTGAGCCAGTACTCGCACTCTTGCTCAAGATCGCGAGGAAGAGGATCGTTCTTGGCGCGAGCATGGATGACCTTCACACACTGAAAATGGAAGTTGTTCCGCCAGGTGTCGTCAGCAACTTCAGCATCGGTGTTGGCGGCCGTGCCGATAAACTTCTGGAGATCCGATGACGTGACGGTGCTGGTTGCCGACTTAATGATCTCCACGGCGTGATGGATCATGCGTTCTTGTTGTGCCAGGAAGAACGCGGCATTGTCGCCGCCGCGCCCGCGATCCCCTCGAGTTAGGGATTCGCCGATCATCAGGATGCACTTGGTGATCTCGCGGCTGTCGTTGCCGTGTTTCGATGCTTCTGCCAGGAAGTTGAATCGAAGGGGGCTACGATCACCATCAAAGACGAGGAGTCTCTTCGACTGCCCGGCGGCGCGGAAGATGCCCTGCCACATGGCAAGATCGTCCGGTTTTGCCGCGAGGATTAAGCCGTAAGAGTTCTGGTCGCGGACGACCGCGCGGGCGATATGTTTGCCCGACGAACTCGATTTGCCGCTCCCCGTGATGCCGAGAATCAAGATGCCGCCGTTCAGAAGGTCCCGGACGCGAAAGGGATCGCGCCGGGTCCAGCGGAAGAGGATTCGGTCGAGATTTCCAGGTTGGCCCTTTGCGAAGCAGCAGAGTAGGACGAACACTGCCGCCAAGAGACAGAGGATGTCGTCGTCCGTCATCGCAATTCCCTCGCCTGATCTTTGAGGGCGCGAACCAGGGTGTCCAACACCCATCCCTGCTGACGAGCCTTGCGTACACGAGCGAGCGTTTCTTCAAGGAGGGTCGCCAGTCGGTCGATCGTGAGGTCGGACGTACTCACGGAGATGGTCGAAGACCCATCGACGATCAAGGTCGCTTTGCGGGTTCCCCCCTTGGACTCCTTTGGCTCTGGTAGGCGCGACTTCTTGATCTGGCCGACGGCAGCGTCTCTCGTGAGCCGCTTCTCCGTGGCGATTTCGATGAGACTCGCTTGCTTGGCTGGATCGGCCACCTTGGTGATCTCGTAAGCCGTCGCTGCCGAAACATGGCCGAGTTCGATTTCTCGTTGAAATTCTGACGGTAGGGTCAATAAGCTCAAGTAGCGCGTGATGCCCGAGCCCGACATGCCGAGTTTGGTCGCGGTCTCCGACGCGTTCCAACCAGTCGATCGCATGAGCTGTTCAATCGCGCGAGCCTTATCCAAGGCACTCAGTTCCGCGCGCTGGCAGTTGGCAATCAACTGAATCGAAAGGACTTCCCCCTCACCAACATCCTGCCGCTCGACAATCGCATCGAGAGTTGTCCAACTCAGCTTTTGAGCGGCCAAGTATCGTCGGCCGCCGTCGGTGATCTCGAAGAGATCATCCACCGATCGAACTCGAATCGGCACGAGTTGTCCGACGGACTGGAGACTCTGTGCCAGCCCTTCGATCGCCAGGTCATCGATCTGCGTGCGAATGTTCTTTTTGCGGTGCATCTTCGTCAGTGGAATCTTCTCGATGGTGTTACCCGACATGACGCGACTCCTTTCCTTTGTTGATTTGCTCTTGCCGAAGCTTGACCCAGTTCCGGATCGACTCGCCCAACCGCAACCAGCGACTCATCACGAAGCCCAAGGGAATCGAGACGATAAACACGACGAGGTTCCAATTGATTCCACGTGCCGCTTCGCCAAGGACGGTTCCGGGAATCGCGGCCAATGGCTTGACGGCAGAGTCCGCGACGATGCTTGCAAGCTGTTGAGTTCCGTGAAGAAACTCCTCCGGAGCGGCGAGGAAAGTGGCAAGCGTCGACCCGACGGCAAGAGCCCCTTTGTTGCGCCAAATGAAGTTCGACGCTTCATCGCCGTACTTGACGATGACTTCGAGCAGTTCCGGCTTCATCACGCCGTCGCCGGCCAACATGGCGATGCGACGGCCGTTTTGGGGCGTCACGCGAGCGAGGGCTTCAACCCCCTCTCTGCCGAACTGCCCGATGACACTCTCGCCAACGGAACCATGCTTCAGGATCGCCGTCGCGGCGTTGTCGCCGAATCTTTCAATGGTGGCGAGGGAGCCCTTCTTAAGCGTGATCCCGACCGCCTTGTCGCCATGTTGAGCCAGTAGACGCAGGGCGACGCCTCCGTGCTCACCCGCGTCGGCCGTGATCTTGGCGACACGGGGCCCAACCTTCTTGAGAGCGCTCGCGACAAGATCGTCGCCGTGCTTGGCGGCGAGTTGAGTGATTTTGCTTGTTAACGTTTGAACTCCTTCTTCAGCGGCTTCTTTGACAAATTTGCGTGAAGCGAATTCGATCGCTTCGTTGATGACCTTGCTGGCGACTCCCCCTTCGGCGAGTTGCGGACTATTTGAAATCGCCAGAGCAAGGCTGGCGACGGTTAATGATCGGCGCATAGCTTCCTCCTTTGGTTGGAACGGATCGTGGTAACGATTGAGATGAGCAAAGCACTATGGGATCAGGGCGGCCCGAATCGATGTGTCGCGGGCCTGGCAGCGTCGTTCCGAGAAGAATCGGAGTCGTTGCTCAAGTCCCGCCGTCTCGGAGTCCCCGAAGAGAATGATGGTTTCAAGCTCCAAGAGGGTCGCGTCCAATCGCCGACTGATCTCTCCGATGGGATCGTACATTTGGTCGTAGACCCAAGAGACGCAGTAGTCAGTGATGATGCCCGCCAAGAGACCGACGCCGAAAGTGGCGGTTCCGGACACGGCTCCCGTTCCCAAAAGGCCTGCGGAGGTGGCCATCTTGACAGCGGCAACAGCCAAGACTTCGCTGACGACAAAACTCACGACCTCGCGGTGGACCATGCCTTGAAAGTCTGCTTGCACGGTCTCAACAGCTTCCGCCATTGCCTGCTCTAAACGTCGATGGAGCGACTCTAGATCGGGCACCAGAGGTAAGACGTCGTACGGGAGGCCGGCGAGGTCGGCTTCCAACCTGGTCAAGAGTTGCGAATCGACATCGTCTAAATGTTCCAAGTAGATAGCGACCGTCGATTGAAGCAGCTTCTCCAACTGATCGGTGGAGAAGATCCACTTCTCGAAGAGTTCCTGAATCAACTGAGGGTGTTGGTTCTCTCCGTTGGTGTAGTCCGTGATGACCTTCCACTTGGACTCCCAGCCCAAGGCTTCCTCCGCGAATCCTCGCGTTCCGTTCCGGGCTTCCTCGAAGAAATCTGACACCGGTGAAAACCGTTCCTTTAGTTCCAAAACATCCTCGTTTGCGGCCCAGTCGAGATGCGTTGCCAGGATCGCATCGATTTTCTTCCGGTGATCCGCCGGGACCTCCGTTTGACGGTACTCTGTTCGGACGGTTCGAAAGGATTGCACGAGGGCAATCCCCATGACGACGCCGAGCGTGGCCACCGGCAGAAGGGCCAACGTGATACCCCATGTACGAAGCTGCATTCTCCAGCTCATGACTTGCTCCTATGGCTGATGCCGAATGAACTCGTGAAGGGTTTCTCCCTTCAAAATGTTCATTGCGCGAGCGAGTCAACAATTCCGAAGATTTTGGCGGGCTCATCGAAGATCGATTGAACGGGCGACGCATCGGTGCGCGAAGATCGCCCCGATTGCGGCGGTCAATGGAGAGGGACACCGTAACCATGTCGACAAGCGGTGCCATGCAGAGACAGTCAGGGCGCGATCTCGCGCTTCCATTGCTCCATCAAATCCGAGATCGCATCATCAAGCACTTCATTTGTCCTTAGGCCGCCGCTCCCTGGAATCACCTCTCCCGTGGTGGTTGGGAGCTCTTTTGTGCCGCCCTCCCATCGGTAGCGCAATTGCAGCAGCGGGCGGAGCGTACGTGGGCAAAAGACGGCGAATTCGTTCCCTGACCTACCATACAGTCTTTGCCCGTCCCCACTCGACTGCAAGGCGGTGGCCTTGATGTCGCCCAATGTCCTCGGAAGGCGTTCCCCGGTCTGAATGTCCCAGACGGTGGGAGGATTTCCGTCGACAATCAAGGACTTCTCATCGGGTGAAAACAGAAAGCGAGCCGAGTTGCCGATTGGGTTGTGTTCCATTTGGAGTCGGGAGACGACCGCCCCATCCGGAACAGATCGAATCACGATCGGCGTATCTTCTGCCGAAAGATTCCTTCGAGCTCCGACCGCAAGACAACGGCCGGACGCGCTGAGTTCAAGGCTTGCCATGGCGGGAACGGGAATGCGAGCGATAAGCTCGCCGGTCTTCGTCGACCAGACCGACGCAAACTTCTTGGCCGTGACGGCTGCGAACATCGACTCATCACCGCTAAAAACCATTTCGTCGGGAGACTGAAGGACAGGACCATAGTCCGCTTCCACGATGCTTCGTTTCTCGGCAATATCCCAAAGAAAAAGGCGGTGCTTCGAGCCAACTCCCATTCCTTGAAAGGAGAGAACTGCCCACTTCTTGTTCCGGCTGAAACGCGCGCCGTAGTAACGCAAGGCAAAAAGATTGTCAGATGGCGGAATCGGCGTTTGTTCATCGGATGGATCAGCTTTGATGGCAATATGATGGGTACCAATACGAACGATCTCTGGGCCTCTCGCGGATGCCTTAAGGACGATAAGCTCGGGATCGTCTCCCACCCATAGACGAATCTCTCCCGACGTGTCGCCGCTCACCGGACGCAAATTCGGTAGAAAGCCAACAGCGCTGACGCCGGCCCCGTGGCCTCGGTACGTTTCAACATCCAATACTCGTCCCGACCCTTCATCCATGCGGAAGACATACACCAATCCATCGGACCCACCCGCAGCGATCGCACCCGCTCTCTGCGCCACACAAAGGGCGGAGTCGGGCCCCTTCAAAAGCTCCTCCGCAATCCTCAAGTCGTTCGGGTGCTCTAAACCGATCGAACGTCGAACCGAACCGGATCGATTCCGCTTTAGGACGAGAATCTGACCATCTTGGATTCTGACAACTCTCATCGGGAGGTTTGGATCAAGGCGAATGATCCCGTTGGGGATGTCACCGACCCAGTCCGGTAAGGTTTCAGGCCGCGCCTGTGCTGATCCTGCTCGACGCTGCATCCCGTCAGGAGGCCACCGCCAGGCAAGCGACGGTTCCTTCACGCTGCAGGAAGCCAACAGGTTCTTGCCGTCGGCTGAAAATCCCAAGAAGTGTTGCGACGCCAGACGGGCATTGAGCCCGCCGATCAATCGCCGGTTCCCTTCCGTTGTTGCATCACTCTCCTCGAAGGATTCAAGGTCGCATCGTCCCTTTCGAAGACTCCAAGACTTCCAGCCCGTGGTGGGCTTCGCGAGGATGATCCGGTCTCCATTCGGAGAGAACACGATCGCTCGACCACTAATGTCCGCGTCCTCCTCGACCGCCATAAGTTCGGCTCCGTCAGCGGCATTCCAAACGCGAAACGTTGCAGGCCCTCCCACTTCCTTGACGACTCCACAGGCGGCGATCTTGGAACCATCCGGGCTGAAACAGACGCTTTGGTCACTGAAAGAAGGGAGGACTCCGTTTCTCACCCGGGACATCTCGAAGATGGCTCGTTCCCATCGTTTTTCGTTGGTGGGAATGTCCCAAACCGTGACGGACGATAAGTCACAGACGGCGATCCGTTTCCCCGATGGGCCGAGGGCAATGGATCGAATCGGCCCTGGGACATGGAAAGTCAAGCCTTTGGCCTGGAGAAGATGCTTCCAGTAATACCACTCAAAGCCTCGCAGGTCGAAGGACTCACTCGTCCTCGCGGGATCGTGACGATCGAGCAGTTTCTCAACCTCTCTCTTTTTGCCCCGCTTCCATTCCTCTTGCACGCGCTGCATGTCGTCCGCGTAATCGTGATACTTGTTCTCTTGCTGGGCCAACGCCTTCTTCGCGTCGCTCTCTTTGACCTCTTGTTCTTTTTCGGTGATCGTCTTCTGTTTGGCGGCGATCTCGGCAGCACTCTCTTTTTCGATCGTGGCTTTGGCCTGCTCGGCCGCCAGGCGTTTTGCCTCCTCTTCTTTTCGTTTCTCCTCTTCCACCCTCGCTAGTTCCGCCGCTTTAGCTCGCTTCGAGGCTTGGTCATACCAAACACCTCCACCGATGCCGATGCTAATGATGAGCGCCAATGAGAGCCCGACCGCAAGTCGATGCCGATTAAGGAATCGCTCCCCGCGTTCCCAGCGACTAATGGGACGTGTTAGCACCGGCTCCCCTTTTAGGAATCGGTCCAAGTCGTCCGCAAGTTCCACGGCGGACGCAAATCGTTTATCAGGCATTTTCTGCAGGCACTTTTCGCAAATAGCCTGAAGGTCACGGTGAGTTGCTGGGTTCAGTGTCTTGGGAGAAGGCGCGAACTTCGTGTCGTCGGCAATCAATGCTTCGACCAGATCACCCTTGAAGGGCAATTCGCCGGTTAGCAGTTCGAACAGGATGATGCCGACGGCAAAGATGTCCGTCCTGACGTCAATGACTTTCTCGCGCTGGATTTGTTCGGGAGCCTGATACTCACGTGTCCCCTCTCCCGCTCCCCGCGTACTGAGGAGTTCTTCGTGGTCGCGCGCGAGGCCGAAGTCGGCGATCATCGGCCGACGCTTGGCATCAAAGAGAATGTTCTCCGGCTTGAGATCCCGATGAATGACACCCTGTTCATGGGCTGCCGCCAAGCCTCGTGCCACGTCGCGCACCAAGGTCGCGACATGGCGCTGCCACTTGACCTGATCCGGGGCTATTCTCGCTTGCCACTTTTCGCGCCAAGTGTGGAGTCGCTTGCGGAGCGTACCGCCCGATGCGTACTCCATGACCAGGTAGGGGCGAGACTCGGCCGTGCCCGTGTAGTGGAACGTGACGACGTTCTCGTGTTTGATGCGGGCAATCAACTTTGCTTCTTTGATGAATCGGCCGAATGCTTCCTTGTCGCGGTCCGTATCGATTTGGATTACTTTGACGTCGACGACACGATCAGGGTCGAGTTGGCGCGCCTTGTAGACAACGCCGAAACTCCCACGCCCGATCTTGGAGTGGACTTTTAGCCCGTCAATGCGCGGGAGCTTGGCGCCGGAAGCGATGATTTCGAGATCGATCTCCCGAAGCCGGTCGAGCAGCTCGGGGCCATTTTGTGGATAGCGAGCCGCATAGGAAGCTGATTACGGGTGATCGCCCCAGGCACTTCGGACCCGGTATTCCTCGGCAATGAGATCAACGGTTAGGAAATTGGCGGACGACAACCCTGGAATGCGCGCGACGTAGTCATCAAGAGACCACGCCTCGATTCCTTTGGCGCTTCCATCGTTCGCCTTTCGCCACCGGTATTCCAAGTCGATGGCGATGAGTTGGCTGACGAATTCTCGCCGCGTCTCAGCATCCGCCAGTGCGGAATGGGATGACAGAATCTTGGGCAGAGAGCGCGCGAGATTCGGAACCTTACCCGAATGCCAAGCGGCATCGAACTTCTCGATGGCAGCTCGTAGTGAAGAAGGTAGGTCGGCCATGTTCCCACCGGTTAATCCATTCCGAGCATCTGACGGAGCACATATTTGAATCGTTCGATGGTTTTCGATACCTGATATGTCGAGACGCTACACCGGGCTGCGATGTCATCTCTGGTGTACTGTTTTTCAAAATCGAGATACGTCGAGATGACCGAGCGTTCCTGAGACGACAATCGCGTCATGATGGTATCGATCACATCTCTAGTTTCGAGATCAAGTTCGTCGAGATCGAATGGATCTTCTCCCTCGGGAACCATGATTTTCTTTACTTTCCCGATGTTCTCGTCGCTCAACAGGTCCGGGACACCTTTTCGTAACTTTGAATCCTTCTTGCAATTGACGATCGTCGTAAGAAGTGCTGCGATGTTCCAATGATCGGGGTCGAAGTCGGGCTTACTGATTCCGCTCAAAAAACTCCGGAACCCAGACTGGAAGATTGCTGTCGGTTCGAATCTCTCTCGGTGCGGAACTCCGGCTAGTTTCTTGTGCACCATCTTCACCAATCGTTCCGCGTACCGGCAATAGAGTTCACCAATCGCCTCGGCATCACCATTCCGGTATTGTCTGACGAGTTCTTGGTCCGCAATGCTTTCGTAGTCAAGCTTTGAATGATCCGGATTGTCGATACCCACGGGCATATCTCCTTCATCCATTCATTGGCTCGCAAGACGGGATTGCAGAGCCATCGGCCTTCGCGGTTGCGAAAACGACATGCATGATTCGGTTTATGGGGATCGGCGGTCGACGTCTTGTCGACCCCAAAGCCACTTGCTCGACTCGACCAAACGGATAAGGGCGGGAAGCGGCAAGTTCCTGGTGCCCCGACATGAGGCATTGCAACTTCGGTTTCGGCTTTTGCGATAGGGGAGTACCCCTCGATCCGTCAAGGATCAGGCCGCCCGGCCGAAATGGAGGGCCTTCCAAACTTTCCCACATTCCACGGAATAGACGCACCCCTCGCGCAATGAGGTTGGTAGGGGGGAGACGAACAAGGCAATCGACGCGAGAGGTGCCCGGGATTTTCCCGGCAGCGAACGCTCCAATTACGCCGTCCTTGACAGTTCTCCTTCTCGCTTTTCCGGCCGTTGTCCCACTGTCCCGAAAAGCACGTTGTCACCCAGGGGGAGTTCAAGTCAAGGAGAGGGCGGCCGTCATGACAACCGCGACCACACCACGCATCGACATCTACACGCGCATCACAAACCAGATCGTCGAGGAACTCGAACGGGGAGTTCGGCCGTGGCTCCAACCGTGGAGAAATGGGAACACGGGCGGACAAATCTGTCGACCCCGTCGGCATAACGGCGAGCCCTACAAGGGGATTAACGTGCTCCAGCTTTGGGCGAAGACTCAAAAGTGTGGCTATTTGAGTCCGTACTGGATCACCTTCAAGCAAGCTCTTGAATGGGGCGGATATGTGCGAAAAGGCGAACGCGGAACCGCCGTTGTCTATTGCAGCAGCATGACCAAGACGGAGACCAACAAGAAAGGCGAAGAGGTCGAACGCGAGATCTTCTTCATGAAGGAATACACCGTCTTCTGTGCGGACCAATGCAACGGATTGCCGGAACACTTTTACGTGCGCGTCAAGCCCGCGAAGCCCAGCGATCGCATCGCGAAGGCCGACGCGTTTTTCGCCAACACCAAGGCTTCGATCCGCATCGGCGGCGGCGACGCATTCTACACGCCCTATGCCGATTACATCCAGATGCCGCCGGTGGCCGCGTTCAGCGAGCCCGAAAGCTACGCCGCAACACTGCTGGCCTTGAATTCACGGAGATCAATTCGATAAAAATTGTCTCGGAATCAGCACGTCGCAATCCCAAGGAAGAGAGTTGTGCCAAACATGATTCGGCAAACATTCGAGAGGTTCACGGCGACCGCCGCCTTCATTGGCTTAATCACCTCCTACGTCGGATTCGTGAACGGAGTCGTGCGAGACCCGTATTTCGTTTTCTGGCTCGGGGTTTTGTGTTCTCTCATTGCCATTTGGCACTGCATCGCGACTTTCATCGAAAGGGACGCTTCACCCAGCGAAGTGATTGCCGGACGCTCAAAAGTCCGCGCATCGCGAACGCAGAGAATCCTTTCTGTCATCCTCCTGCTTTCGACCATGGGCGGTTTCGCGTCGATGCTTTGGTGGGAGGCCAAGAATCCATTTGCGACTGTCGACATTTCGCCACCGACCTATCAACATGCGCAACGTCTAGTGGTGAAGCTTCCCGGCGCGGAAACGTACGGGTGGTTGGACGGCGATTACCAGGTGGCTCCGGCGGAGACCGTCGTTACCATGCCAGATGGCAAGAAGCTAGTTACCAAAGTCACCGCTGACCAAGTGATTCCGAGGGCTCTAGCGTTCGATGGCGAGGTAAATTTTCAACGCCTTGATGACATGATGTTCGACCAAGAGTTCCTGGAGTTCAGCATTACCAAGAGGTATCGGGTACCGTGGGTCAAGGTGAAGGCTGTGCGCGTGGTAGTGGATTCATACCACCCACTAACACTTGAACCGGAAATGGTTGTCCGTGGACACGTTGTTACTCCCAGCATCTACTATGCACGTGTGGCACCGACAGAGCCGAACCAACCAAAGTCTTTCGCTGCGGTGCAACTGGTCAACTCCGAAGTACCACCTCGCGGCATCCTCATAGATGAGGGTGTGCCCGAACCCATCATCGTGTTCGTCCTTCCCGAAAAGTCCGGCATCTATGAATACCACATCGAGTTAGACCTTGAGTCTCCCCTGCGAGGCAACGAGCCGCCTCTTGTTGTCCCCGGTCGTCGTTTCTTTTCGAATGCATTCTCATTGAAAGACACCTTTGACGCCATGGAAACGGACCCTAAGCCAGCACCAATCCCTGAGGCGGCACCCGCACCGCCACCACCGAGCTAGGAAGAAGAATCGGGGTCGGAGGAACTAAGGTCCCCCGTCCCCGAAGAAGTCAGTGTTTTCGGAAGCACGCTAATTCGCAGAGACTGGGCTTCTGGGTTTGTAGCTTTCGAAGCTCACCTTCGATTGTGCCGAACCGTCCACACCCTCGCAGCGAAGGACATAATCGACTCCCGGATTCACCGCTGCTCCTCCGATGACCAAGGGGACGTGATAGACCGCTTGCTCCCCCGGGGAAATCGGACGAGCATCGGCTAGCTTCGGCGGTACCAATGCGAAGGCAAAGCCAACTGGATGTCCGTCGCCATCGAGCAGTGTGAACTCGAATGCCGAGACGCTTCCTACCACCATCTCGGAACTTTTGTTCCGAATCGTGACCTTCGCGATGAGGCTGGCTTGCCCCAGCGACAAGTCCTCCTGCATGTGAGCATTCGCCTTCAACGGTTTCACGGTCAATTGGACTTGGGGTGCCGCATCGGGCTCACCAGCCATGACGCTCGCCCCAAGCAATAAGAACCCGCTTAAAAACCCCATCTTCATATCAGGACCCTTTCTGTTTTCACCGGGTCATTCGCTCGCTCGGACCTCCCGTGCGAGCGTCATGTCCCACTATCTCTAGGTCGTGATGAGGGGTTGAATTGTGAGGTGACGTTTAGCGGGAATCGCGAGCCAACAAGGTAAGCGTCAGTCCCGAAGCTCCAAGGACACGTGCCTCCTCCCACAGTTGGCCCGAGCACATTGGCCTTTCGAACCAGACTGTTGGCTCCACTAGACCATCCGCCTGCTCGTGCTCCATTCGGCAGGTGACGGACATTCGTGGAACTCGACTTCCCTTTGGAATCCATCCCATCCCAAGCAAGCGAAAATCGGTTGAGGCAAAGCCCCATAGGACGGTCCCATACTGCGAGAGAACGATGCAGCAAGGGTCGATGTCGCAGTCGCAATAACGGATGGCCACACTCGACAAGGATGTCTTCATGCTCGTGGCTAGACTACTAAGGCCATTGATGTCGCAGAACCCAGAGTGCTCCCGTTTCACCTCGGCCCTGAACAATTCCATGGGCATCAAGAGCGCCGCAGAGAACGCGTCAGCTTGGCGCTCGATATCCTTGTCCGAGCGGTAGTTCGTGACGCTGCTATGCCATTTTCCCGACAGAAGGTAATCGGTGTGAAGGTAGAGATGACCGAGCTCATGGCCGACCGTGAATCGAACCCGGCCCTCGGGACGCCCAGGCCCCGATTCGCGATACGCAAGAACGAATGTCTTGACGAGCTTCAGATACCGAATGCGCCCATCGAATCCCGGTGAGAAGGAACGGGATACAAGCTCGACCCCATCTTCGCGAGCAATGGCGAGCGGGTCGACCGGTAGTCGATAACTGTCGTGGTCCCGAAGAACCTCCTCGGCCCTTCGTTCCAACACCATGTCGAGCGGCATGACTACTCGCCCTGCTTTTCCTTGAGCTTGCGCTCCAGAATCTCGCGGTCGATTTCGTCAAGCTCCGCCTGAGTTCCCTCATCGACGTCTTCGGCGCGCCAGAGTTCGTTTCCCGCGCCGCTTAATGCGAGCTCGGCCTCCTCGCCCGACGGCTCGTCATCCTCACTTGATACTGAGGCATCCCCGTCAAACTCGCCATCCAAGATTCTTTGAATCAGACCCTTGTTGACCCGCTTCAACATCGCCATGTCATCGGCAGTTAATTCGACCGCGTCCTCGATCCCGGTCGGAACGTCTAAGTCCCCATCTCGGAACGTCGAAACAACGAACGCCTCGAATGCCCTGTCCTCGGTTTCCTTCCGCAAGTTCATTCACCACCTATGATATTCTTGTTGGATGATTGCCTAGTCTTCGAACCAGTAAAACCCGGCCTGGACGAGTTGCTCTCGCAACTTCTCCTTTGCTCCACGCCAAGCGGTTTTGGCCTGAGTCGGAAATACAAGTTCCCCAAGAATCCGGGACATTGTCTCCGCCATCAGGTCGAACCTACCTTTTACCCGTAGATCCTCGAAGTGGTTCACGTAAGCGATGGCTGCGGCCCGCTCTTTTCCCTTGAGTCTATCGACATCCGCTAGCAGAAACGATTGGACTTCTGGTAGACGCCCGCGCAGGCTCCCCTTCATGTCTGTACCCAAGCGAGACCCTTCAAGGTCCGAATCAACGAGCGTGGAAAGCGATACAACTGCCGGCCTGTCGCCCTGCCCGATCTTCGTCCGAACTGCGTCGATCGTTCTTTTGCGAGCGATATCTCGGCAGAATGCCTTCACTGTCGTCCGCAGTTTCGTTCCCTTTTGCAAGGACCGGTAAATCGAGAGATACGTCTCCTGCAGCACCTCCGCTCGCTCGTGCTCGTCAAGTGCTCCTCGACTTGCCACTTTTATGGTCTTGAGTAGCGCCTGGGCGAACTCACCATCCGGGTCAGCAATGAACTCAATCACGTCCTTGGCCGCTTTTTGCGGACAATTCGCCTGGGCCAATAGCCGCCGTAAATCCTGCTCTAACGAGGCTGTATCCGCCTCCCCATCAGCTTCTTCCTCCATCGATAACCTTTCTTGTCTAAAAGTGACCTCCGATGCCGTACCCAGTTCCATCTACAACTAAGTCGTTTCGACTTCCCGAATCGGGAGGTCGGATTTCACAAAAATCTCGCAAGACTCCAACTACCCCGAAAATCGAGGCACTTATTGGGCGCATCCGCTTTGCGGTCGGGTGTTCCCAGGCTTCGCTGTTCGCTGCGGTCGCATTCGATTGACCGCTTGGGAGTCAAGCAGCAATCAAAGCGCGACGAGCCTTCGCTCCCTTCCCACCCCCTTGCGCTGCGGGACATTCGTCCCTTCTGAGTTGAGCGCGTTCGCGCCCGGTCCTTTGCAGAAGTGATTGTTTGGGGGGCACATCCCCCGTGCCGTCAAGGATCAGGCCAGGCGCGGCTTCGCGGCCTCCTCCCCGATCTTCCGCGCTGCGCTTGTGCAGACCGGGTGCCCCTCCGCACGCCGCGTCCTTGACTGCACTCCCCCTGGTGGGCTTCGGACTTCGTCCCCCCTTCGCCAGAGAACGCTCGCGCGTTTTCGCGAATGGGGACATTTCCAAATTCAAGAAGGGAGACCGATCATCATGGCTATCACGACCACAACTACCCGCAGCGACATCTATACCCGCGTCACTTCTCGCATCGTCGAGGAACTCGAAAAGGGCGTTCGTCCCTGGATGAAGCCCTGGAATGCCGAGCACGCGGCGGGGCGCATTACGCGGCCCTTGCGTCACAATGGCCAAGCCTACCGAGGCATCAACGTCATTCAACTTTGGATGACGGCCGAGACGGTTGGGTATATCTCGCCTTTCTGGCTGACGTTCCAGCAAGCCCGCGAACTAGGCGGACACGTCAAGAAGGGCGAGCACGGCACCCCCGTTGTCTATGCGAGCACGTTCAAGAAGAAGGAGGAGAACGAACAAGGGGAGGAGATCGAGCAGGAGGTCGCGTTCCTCAAGGAATACACGGTCTTTTGT
>JAIELF010000070.1 GCA_019753235.1 bacterium | reverse complement strand
TTGGAAGCCGGTGGGATGGAAGAGCATGGGACCGCTGATGGACGGGGCGGGAAGCATGAATCTGTACTACGAGTGTTTGAAGAAGTGTCTGGATCTGCGAAAGGAGCGGACGGGGGAGAAGAGCACGCTGGGCGGTCACGATCACATGGTGTTTCATTTGGGATCGGGCCCGCGGTTTGTGCGAAAGGCGTTTCAGGAGGCGCTGGAGCACGAGGCGGGGGCGGCGGTGGTGGCCGAGGCGGCGACCGCGGCGGACGTGGTTACGGCGGCGGCGATCGCGGCGGAAACTACTAACCAAAGCTAACTACTTCACAAAAAATCTCGCGAACGACGGGCAGTTCTCTTCCCGTCGTTCGTTCGTTTCTAGGACCGCCGCCCCAACTCGTTGCCTCCCCCTTGTATCAATGTCTCGCAGGAGACTGCGCGATGAGCGACATCAAACGCATGGCCGATTTCTTCTTCGAAGTGGGGCAATTGTCCGCCACACCCCGGCGAGGCTTTTCTCTCCTCGGAACCGGGCCGCAAAACGTGGCCGAGCATTCCTACCGGACCGCGATGATCGGCTTCGTCTTGGCCCGGTGTCAGCCTGAAGTCAATCCCTTCCGCGTCGCCTGGCTTTGTCTGATTCATGATCTCCCCGAGACCCGCATCACCGATCTTGATTATCTCGCGAAGCACTACTTGAAGGTCGATGCGAAAAGAGCCCTCGCCGATCAGGTTGCCGACCTGCCCGGCGGTCGCGATATTGCGCAGGCTTGGGCCGAATACGACCAGGCTGATTCCGTCGAAGCGGTGATCGCGCACGATGCCGACTTGCTCGAGTTACTCGTCACCCTGCGCGAGCAAGAGTCTCGCGGGCAGATCCGCGCCAGCGACTGGCTCGAACGAACCGTCGAAAGAATGCAGACACCCACCGCCAAGTCGATTGCCGAGGCGATCATCGGCGGCGATCCGTGTCACTGGTGGGAGTCGGTCCGCCCCGGCGACCCGACCCCATCACCTGAAGGGAACGAAGCGTGGTGACGCCCGAGCGTTGGCGCCGCATTGCCCAAGTTGTGGAATCCCGTCAACCCGGCGTTGTGGTGCTCGAGGATGTCCACGATCCGCACAATGCGGCCGCGGTGCTAAGGTCCTGCGATGCGTTTGGCATCCAGACGGTTCATTTCGTCTTTCGCGAAGTCACGCCTTACAACCCCGTCAAGGTCGGAAAAGTCAGCTCTTCGTCCGCCAATCAATGGCTTGATTTCGTCATTCATCATTCCACCGATGGCTGTTTTCGATCCCTCGAACAAGAGGGTTATCAATCGATCGCGACCGTGATCAGCGCGAAGGGAGAATCTCTTTTTCAGGCCGATTTGACGGCTGGTCCTTGGGCTATCTGGTTCGGCAATGAACATCGCGGCCTATCCGAAGAAGCAATCGATCGCGCTTCCCGACGGGTGGCGATTCCGATGCGCGGCATGGTCGAGAGCTTAAACATCTCGGTGACGGCGGCAATCTTTCTCTTTGAAATGACCAGGCAACGATCCGTGCAGGGGATGCCCCGGCTTCCGCAGGATCAGATGACCAAACTCATGGAATCCTTCGGCGCCTCCGGGGACGCTACGCCACCACCGTGTTAGGCGACGATGTTGTGGCTTGCGAATTTGCCTCGCGCGCGAGGCGGCGTCGCTCGAGTCGCTTAAGCGTCATCATGCTCCGGACAACGAAGCTGGCAAAGTCGCCGGCCATGATGGCCGAGAACCCGAAGGTGGCGGCTGTCCAGAGAGCCAAGTCGAGCGGTGGATCTGGATAAATCGAAAGCGCTGCCGCCAAAGCCGCCATGCCGACCGACGAGATCGACTGAGTGGTTCGGTAATAAACCTGTCGGCTTCGTCGGCGTCCGATCATGACATCGTTGGCGAAGTGTTCACAGTTGTTGAAGACGACGTTGTATCGCCGCCAGCGGAATCGGCTGTTGGCTCGGTCGAAGATTTCGTCGAGGTTATGGCGAAGCTCTCGCACGAGGACCGGTTTTCCTCCGCCGGCCGACTCGATCAATTCTTCAAAGTTGGTTCGGCGAACGTTGGGGTCGCCGTGACGGACAAGCTCGATGACGCACGAGTAGCCCCAGTGGAGCCTTGCCTTCGGGACTCGTCGAAAGTCGATGAAGTGGTGCCAAAACCCGCCGCAATGAATCTTCCAATGTCGGACGACGGGCTTCATCGTAGGTCTCCTCCCGCCTATAGCGACCGGCCGCCCAGGAACACAGGTGTGATCCATTTTCCATGCCGGGCGTCGGCTTTGGTCCTGGCGGTTGTGCTCGATCCCTTTTGGACCCGAGCTCTCCGTTCTCCTCTGAATATTCGTTTCATCGGCCGGAGCCGGACGGACCATTCGCGTTCCTCTCAGAAAATGAACCGGGTCCGAATTCCGGGAGGCGTTGGAAAGCCTACCGTAAGCAATTGGCTCCGTCAAAGACGGGAAGCGATCCCTGTGGCTCGGTCGGGAAGAGTTGTCATCTCAAGAAAAAGTAGCAGGCAAGGAGAGTTCCTCTTTCTCCTTGCCTGTCTCAAGATCGATGTTCCCGCGACAAACGCGGACTGATGTAGAGGTAGGGGAGCGAGATTCGCCCGCGAATCGGCCCGGTGGGGCCAATCACCAGCGACACCGCCCGCTCGGACCTCAGCAATTTGTCATCATGAAAAGTTATCGGGCTGACTTTCGGAGCCGACTCAGGCTGATCATGCCCAGCGCCCCCGTCGTCAGTGCCAGCATGGCGGAAGAGGACGCTTCGGGAATCGCCACGCCGTCCAAAGAAGCATTGATTGCTAGGAAGATGTTCAGGCCCTCAATGGGAACCTGTGGGCTGGCAACATCCATGGGGAGAAAGAGGCTCACCACGCCGTTGTCGCATGTCACGAACCCCTCGCGCGAGCTGAAGCCGAAGGTGACCGTCGCTGGGTCGGTCGAGTAGTCAACCGAAGTTCCAACGGCGCCGGTGATGTCGGAGTTTATCGCAATATCCAGCGTCCCTTGAAAGAATTCAAATTCGAGCCCCGTCGGATCGAAGCTTCCTCCCGAGACGGCAAACGGCCCGCCGACGATGGAAAACCTGGTATTGGTGAAGGTCACCCCCAACGTCCCCGGAAAGGCGCCGAAGTAATTCACATCCTGCAAGATGGAAAGGTCGTCAAGGCCGAGGTCCGCGGAGACGAACGTGATCGAGGTGATGTCGCTTCCCGTTTTTTCGATGTCGACGACGATGGTCCCCGAAATGTTCGCAACGTCGCTGACGGCGGCCAAAGGCACGACCGTAAACGTGAAAGAGTTATCGGTCAGATTGTTCCCCTGAAGCGTGATCAGGGTTGCGCTTGCCTCAGGCAATTCGCCGAAGAAGAAGAGCGCCCCCATCAAGAGGACCCGGCCAAATCGAACCAAAGCATTGGTTGGTAGATGGATCATGAGAGCATTCACTCCGAGGATTTTGGAAGATAGTTAGCAGTGGAATACCCGCGAGATGATGACGGCTGCCCGCGAGAATTCCTCCGCAAACGGAGAGGGAAAAATCGCGTTCGTTCATCGAATTCATCACTAGGGTTTGGAACGAGCTTCGGGAGGTCTGTATGCCGGCGTGACCGCAGCGTGTTTGACTTATGCCTCCGTACGTGCGGGAAGGCAAAGTCGGAGGGATATCCCAGACTCGTGGAGACGAAGGTAACCCCGTCCCAACCTGACTGCAATCAAAAACTTGAAAAGTAGCTCTACTATCGGATTGAAAATCAGTCGGCGGCCAATCCCCCGGAAATCGTCTCGACGAACTGGATCCCGACATCGTATTGGCCCGACTTGGACTCCTCGACGTAAACGACTCGGCCCACGAACGGTTTGCTCCCTTGGTCGGTGTCGAAACTCCCCTGAACCAAGCTGCTGATCGACGGCGGTCGCTCGGTGCTGAAAGAAAAACCTCCTTCGCCTACGTTGTTGGTCGTCGTGGTCTCGGCGGCGGATGTCTGCGGAACGACCCGAATCGAAAAGCTATCATCCGTTCGCGGAAACCGTCGTCGGTCGTAAGGCTCCGTGGAAATCCGATTTCGCCCCTCGGCCTTGGCCCGGTAAAGAGAACGGTCCGCATGACTAAACAGCGTGTGCTCCTCGGTGCCATGCTGCGGATAGACCGCGATGCCGCCCGACGTCGTGACATTGGCCCAGCCGAGCTCTTGTTCGATATTTCGGCGAATGCGCTCGGCGGCTTCTAAGCCGTGCCTCATGTCGGTTTGAGGCATCAAGACCACAAACTCTTCTCCACCCCAGCGAGCGACAAGATCGCTTCGGCGAATCGATCGCTCGATGATCTCGGCCGCTCGTTGCAATATGCGATCGCCGGCCGCGTGCCCCTGTTCGTCGTTGACCCGCTTGAAGTGATCGAGATCAAAGAGAAGCACCACCATCTCGAAGCCATGCCGCTCTGCCCGAGCCAATTCCGTTGCCAATGCTTCTCTGTAAGCCCTTCGGTTACCGATCCCGGTGATCGGATCCTTGGTGGCGGCTTGGTGAAGCCTAATGAATAGATCGAGATCGATGAGGCGAGGCGAATGAATATCGCGACGAACATTGGCAAAAAAGTCGGCCGCCGCCAGCGCCAACCCCACCGGCCGACCGAGCTTCGCCTCCAACTTTCTCGCGTGCAAGACCGCCTCGACGAATAGTTCGCGAGATTCTTCGAGATCAAAACGGAGGTAGGTCAAGTTCCAGATCGCGTGCGAAAAAGCTTGAAGCCCCATTCCCTCGAGAGAGGTGGGCAGAGCGCCCGTGACTTGACCCGAAGAATCGACCATATCCGCCAGCGATGCGAGATCCTCATCACGAAGATAGTTCGGCTCGTCCCAACCGCCGCCAAAATCGGGCATCCTGTTCTTCCTGCGGGCCTCGTGTTCATCGTCACTATCGATAATGTAACTTGTCGTCTGCCAGCGTACGGTCTTGTTATTCTTTTGGGAATCCCCAAGTGAGGTTCACGTTTGTCCGCCATCGGGTTTGAACTGATTGCCACCGACTGGGCCGGCCAAGCTCGCGCGGGCTTGTTGCATACGCCGCACGGAACGGTCGAAACACCCATCTTCATGCCGGTGGGAACGCGTGCGTCCGTGAAAGGATTGACGCCCGAACAACTTCGTCAGGCGTCGGCGTCGATGATTCTGGGGAACACGTATCACCTGGCGCTTCGGCCCGGCTCGGCCATTGTGGCGGAGATGGGGGGACTCCATCGCTTCATGGGATGGAACGGACCGATCCTGACCGACAGCGGCGGCTTTCAAGTCTTCAGCCTCGAATCGCTTCGGCAACTCGATGACGATGGCGTCGAATTCAAGAGTCATCTCGATGGTGCCACGCTCAGACTCACGCCCGAACGAGCCACGCAGATTCAGGAGGAACTCGGTGCCGACATCGTGATGTGCTTCGACGAGTGCCCGCCGGCCGGCTGTCCTGCCGATCAGTTGGAACGGGCCGTCGCGCGCACGACGACGTGGGCTCGTCGATGTAAAGAGGCTCATTCCCGATCCGATCAAGGACTTTTCGGCATCGTACAGGGAGGGCTGGACCCGGCCCAGCGAGCCCGTTCTGCCCGCGAACTGGTGGAGCTCGATTTTCCCGGCTACGCGATTGGAGGGCTCAGCGTCGGCGAGAGTGCCGACCAGATGCACCAGATGGTCGAGGTGACAGCCCCCATGTTGCCGACCGACAAGCCGAGATATCTGATGGGGGTCGGCCGACCGGAGGATCTTCTCGAAGGGGTCGCGCGCGGTATCGACATGTTTGATTGCGTGATGCCGACCCGCAATGGTCGAAATGCCCTCGCTTTCACGTCACGGGGCAAAGTTCGGTTGCGAAACAGCCAACACGAACGGGATCCCGCGCCGCTGGATCCCGCTTGCTTGTGCCCGACCTGCACTCAGTTTAGCCGAGCGTACCTGCGGCATCTGTTTCAGGTGGAGGAGATGCTGGGGCCGATTTTGGTCTCGTTGCACAATGTTGCCTTCTATCAGCGAACGATGCGTGAGGCCCGGCAAGCCATCCAGGAAGGAGCCTTCGACGCGTACCGATCGCGGGCTCTTGCCGAGTGGGGACAGTCTCCTTAACATCGCAGGGTGGTTGAGTTTTCGCGAGGGGATCTCCACGGAAGGGTTCGCCCCCGAGGGTCAGCGACCGCGCGGCTAGAGGAGGAGGGCCCGACCGAAGAGGGGCTGACCCCCTTGGGTTTATCTCAGGTAACCCTCTCGGGTTTACCTAAGGTTGTCCCTCGGGCTTGCTCCTTTCGTATCGCCTACCGCCTCGAGATTTTCAGGATTCGAAAGCCACCCACGGCGCCGACAAGTGTGGCTCGGGCCACGAGTTTTGCGAGTTTTTCCTTCGCGCCGAACGTTTTGCGGTTGCCGACGAATCGGCTGATGAGTCCTTTGTCGGGACAGTCCGGGCAAGGAAAGTCATTCCTGGGGCCTGGATCGATTGAACGGGGGATAAGGGGGTACGATGGAACTTTCCTCTTGGGTGATGTTGGCGGTAGAAGAGGCGGCCAAGGGAGCTGCTCCGAATCCGTTTTCCACCCTTTGGCTTCCTATTGTTGCTTCCATTGCCGTCGTTCTGATTTTGAATCCGTTCGGAAAGAAGGAAGACAAAAAGCAAAAGCAGCTCATTGAATCGCTAAAGAAAAACGACCGGGTACTGCTGATCGGCGGCATTTATGGCCGGATCGTCCTGGTGAAGCCGGACGATGATGAAGTCGTCGTGAAAGTCGACGAGGACCGAGACCTGAAGCTGACCGTGACAAAGTCGGCCGTTCTTCGCAAGATTGAGAAGGGGGAGGAAGTCCCCGCGAAACCGACGAGCTAAAACACCCGTCGGCCAAGCAAGGCCCTTGGCATGTTCAAGGTTCTCCATGGGGCAGGGAGCCCTGCTGGCACAAGACGTGTCAGGCTCCTGATCGAAGGCATCGGATCGAGCATCGAGGATTATGAGAAACCATCTCGCGCGAATTGTGACGGTTGCCGCCAGCATCCTTTTTGCCGCCTTGGCGGTATGGGATCCCAGCAAGTTTAAGCTCGGGCCGGATCTCTCGGGCGGGACGATTCTGATCTATCGGGTGCAAAACCCCGCCAATGTCAACCTCGAAGAAATGCTCCCGGCACTCAAAGAACGTCTCGACCCGGCTGGCTTAAAGAACTACGTCATCAGGCCGCTTGGCAACGACCGAATCGAAGTGGTCATGCCCAAGGCTGAGATCGACGAAGTCGAGAACGTCAAGCTCCGCATCAGCACCGTCGGACAGCTCGATTTCCGCATTGTTGCCGATCGCCGAAAGCACGGCATCGTGATGGAAAGTGCTGAGGAATACTGGGACCAAAAGCGTCTTCAAGTCGGCAAGGAAGGGGTCTTTGTACCTTACGGGATTTGGGAGCCTGTTCTCAAGGCTGGTTCCAATGCCGACAAGGATTTGGTCGACAGAGCCGCCAAAGCCCAGGGACTGCGCGTCGATGATGAAGTCTGGTTTCGACCCATCGAATCGGTCCCACAAGTCAAAATCACCGACGACAAATATGCCACCAAAGAGATCGGTGGCCGAAAGTTCGTGCTGTCCCGATGGACGCCCGGA
Organism: bacterium; assembly: GCA_019753235.1. Classification (GTDB taxonomy): domain Bacteria; phylum Planctomycetota; class Planctomycetia; order Kolteriales; family Kolteriaceae; genus JAIELF01. The sequence goes on along the minus strand of JAIELF010000070.1, from coordinate 19,538 downwards.
GAACTTGGTTTCAGCCCCGAACAGGTACTCCTCAAAAAGGATGAAGATACCGGCGAGCATTACGCGCTGATGTTTTTGGACCGCTACAACGTGACCGGCGAATTCCTCACCCGCGTCGATCAGCAACTCGATGACAACAATCGCGTCGCTCTCAACTTTAACTTCAACGACGAAGGAGCCAATCGCTTTCGTCAGTTGACCACCGAGTACAAGCCGGACGGCGACTATCGTTATCATCTCGGCATCATCCTCGACGGTCGCTTACGCAGCGCGCCGACCCTGAATGCCGTCATCAGCAACAGCGGGATAATCTCCGGGAACTTCACCCAAGCCGAAATCAAAGCGCTCGAGCGGATTCTGGAATCGGGAAAGCTCCCGTACGCGCTCGAGAAAGATCCCGTTCAAGAGAGGACGATCGGCCCGTCGCTGGGCGAGGACACGATTCGCAGCGGCGCGATCGCGATCGCGGTCTCGTTTGCGATCGTAGTTATCTTCACGCTGGCCTACTACCGCTTCTGTGGTTTCATCGCGGTCTTTGCTCTCTTTTTGAATCTGCTGTTCACGGTCGCGCTCATGGTGCTCTTTCAAGCGACATGGACGCTTCCTGGTCTGGCTGGGTTGGTTCTGACCGTCGGTATGGCGGTCGATTCCAACGTCTTGATTTTCGAACGCATGCGAGAAGAACTCGATCTTGGTCGCCCTCTGGGCCTGGCCATTCGGGCCGGCTATGAAAAAGCGTGGGGGACCATCTTTGACAGCAATCTCACCACCATTCTGACAGCGCTTATCCTCTTCTGGATCGGCACCGATCAAGTGAAGGGCTTTGCCGTCACCCTGATCCTGGGTCTCTTGACCAGCATGTTCTCGGCCGTCTTTGTGACCCGGTTGATATTTGACGTCCTGTACGACAATCGCTGGTTGCGACAGGTGAGCATGGCTCGGTTCCTATCGAACCCCAACATCGATTTTCTGAGACTCGGACGAGCTTGTGCGATCGGCTCGATTCTACTCATCACCGCGGGATTGGCAGCCGTCGCCTATCGCGGTTGGAACATGCTCGATATCGACTTTACCGGCGGAACCGCCGCAGGTTTGCAATTCAAAGAACCGACCACGACAGGCGAGGTCCGCGCCGTTGCCAGTTCGGTCGTCCATAGCCCGTCGGTCATCTCGATGAGTGTCGAGGGAGATAAGGAAGGAACTCGCTTCCTGGTCCGAACCGATGAACGGGATCTCGAAACCACGAAGCCTGAAGAATCAATTCGAACCAGAATTGCCAAGGCGTTCGAAGGCAAGCTGGTGACCGTCTCGGTGCAGGCGGGGACCCCGACCGATGTCACGGCCGAGGAAGAGAGCGACCCCCGGCTCAAGGCGTACATCGGAGGGAAACAGGTCGAGCTTTCTTTTGATCCACCCCAGGCGCTTGCCTTCGCGCAGCGTGCTGTTTCCGACGTGGTCGCGAAGATCGGCGATACGAAGACAGACCCGTCCTCTCGTTTCCTTCTAGTGCCCAGCGAGAAGGTCGAATCAGGGCAGAAGAGTGTTGCGAAGTTCACGCTGGCCAGCAAGGAAGATCTCACCCCGATCATCAGCAGCCTCACGCAGAAGCTGAACAATTCGGTGGTCTTCGATCCCTTCGATCAATTCGGAGCACAGATCGCTCGCGAGACGCAGCTTAAGGCCAATTTGGCGATGGCTCTCTCCTGGCTCGGCATCATTATCTACATTTGGTTCCGGTTCGGTTCCTGGACGTTTGGCGTCGCGGGCGTGGTTGCCCTTGTGCACGATGTTCTGGTCGCGATCGGACTCACCGCGATCGTCTCTCTGATTGCGGTCCAATTTCCCGCTGTCGAAAAACTCTTAATCACCGACATGCGGATCAACCTCGACATCGTGGCCGCGCTGCTGACGCTGATCGGTTTCTCCATCAACGATACGATCGTTATTTTCGATCGAATTCGCGAACTGAAGGGGAAGTCCCCTCGTATCACGCGGGACATTGTTCATCGGGCGCTCAACGGCACGCTGAGCCGAACCATCATCACCTCGTTGACGGTCTTCTTTGTCGTCCTTGTGTTGTTCATCTTCGGCGGAGAAAGCCTGCATGGCTTCGCGTTCGTGCTAGTGGTAGGGACGATCACCGGTACGTACAGCACGATCTACATCGCCTGTCCTTTGGTTTTGCTGCTCGAAGACTGGCGTGAAGGACGATCGAAGAATGCCGGCAAACCCACGGCCGCGACGGCGCTAGCTAAGTAACACTCCTGAACCGGCGAAGATCCGCGGGCCGAATGGTTCGCGGGTATTCCTTCGCGAGTGCTGGTCGGGATCGTCTATTTTGCCCCATCGATTCCCTCGGAACATCCCGAGGGAAACTTTCCGACTTTCGCCTAAATCAGTTCACCTTGGCGCTCGCCAGGAGAAATAGTTTCCTGCCAACTTCCCGTTTTGGGGGATCGGTTGGCGGGGAGCATGACCCATGCCTGGGGACGTGAAGTTCGGACTGCTATTGGCCGCTGGCGTCGTGCTCTTTTGTGGCGCCAAAAGGATCTCCGTTCAGAAAGAGGCCGACGAAGCGGTCGCGGCGATTTCGAGAGAGTTTAACGGCGGCAAAGCTTCTCTCGACAAGGGGAAGCTCCCGACAGAGTTAGCTCGCAAGTCGGGCGAAGTCGGGGACAAGATCGCCTCGGGGGCCGATGATCTATCGATCAAGGCGAAGAAAGCCGTCGACAGCGGAACAAAGAAGTCCAACGAAGCCCTGGCGAATCTCTCGCCCAAAGAACTTCGGGAGAAAGTTCAAAAAACAGAGGACCAGGCCGACGAGGCGATCGCGGACCTAGATCTTCCCTCGGATCTCGGAGGGGATGCGCCGGCCCCGAAGAAGGATGCGGCCCAGTCCATTTCGTCGCCGAGCAAACGAGAAATCTCGAACAATGCGGGCGGCGTCAGCAAGCTTCCCAAACCGTCTTCCACTTCCGGCGACTTGCCTCCCGTGAAAACGACAGACGTCTCTCGCGTTCGAGAAAATCTCCCCAAGGGGACTTCATCTCTGCCGAAGGGGAAATCGTCGACGGATGAGGAGTTTGGCTCGCTTGATTTACCAAGCGATCTGTCGGGCTCGGCTCCGAGCCGACTCTCGAACTCGCCCGCGGGCTCGGCCCCGAGTCGACTGTCGGACTCTCCAAAATCGTCGCCGGCCGGCAGCAAGTCCAGTCCGCGGAATGATGACTTTCCCAAGCCGCTTCCCGATGCTGACCGAGTCGGAACGCCAACGGGTCTGCATCGTGTCTCGACGCAGGGGCCCATCCATCCGTACTTTGCTCGATTTTTGAAGGAGGGGAGCTACTTCGTCCGGGACGGAGATTCGCTTCGAGAAATCGCCTTCAACTTGTACCAGGATGAATCGAAGGCAGCCGACATCATTGCAGCCAACAAAGAGACTCTCCGCTCGGCTAGCGACCTTAAACCGGGAATGAAGCTCCGTCTTCCTTGATCCTGGCAACGGGAAACTCTCGCTTGGGATTCTCCTTCTGTTGATCGATGACGCATTCCGATATTCTTCTTCCTCCGGGGCGAAGAGAAGTACGGATCTATCCACCCACCCCATGGGCCCGATACGATGATGTCAGGGATATGGGATGGATCGCCCATACCGTGAATCGTCACAAAGGGGCGTCGGTGGCCGACAGATTCGTTCGATCGCTGTTCGTTGTCGCCTGGCTGGTCTCGATGATAGGGTCGGCCTTCGGGGCCGATCCCGTCTTGTCGTCGCCCGAACTCGAATATGTCCAGGCGATGCGATCGAAGGGTCTGGCCCCCTTAGTGGTCGAGTATCTGCGTGATCGCCGAAAGAACCTCGCCAGCGATTCACCCATTCGTGCGGACATCGAGTTCGAGTGGGCGGCGGCGCTTGCCGCTTCCAGCGAAGCCGCTTCCGACCTGACCGACCGGCAACGATTGCTGGATCAAGCGAGAGCGGCATTTGAAAGCTTTCGCCAATCATTTCCAGAACATCCCCGATCGGTCGATGCTTCGGTGCAAGAGGCGTCGATCGAGCTTGGGCGAGGTCGGGTTCGCGTGATGCAGGCCCAGCTCCCTGGCAACGAATCGAGTGCGCTCGATCTGGCCAAGCAGGCCCGCGATTTCTTTCGTCGAGCGCACGAGACGTATATCGTTGCCGACCAGCGGATCACCGGCGAACTCAGCACGCTCACGGGTTTTCTCGATCCTCAGAAGGATCGGCCGATCTATCGGCGGCGCGAAACACTTTTTCAGGAACAGGTGGAAGCGAGGTTTCAGTCGGGGCTGGCTCTTTTTCTCATGGCCGACTCTTATGCCACGATCGACGACCGGGTCGGGGATCCGCGAAAACGAAAAGAGTTCAAAACGGCCCTTCGTCAATCGATGGGGATCTTTGACAAGCTGGCCGAGGAACATCGCCGGGAAGTCGCGGGACTTTATGGAAGCCTCTGGTCGGCGCGATGTTTGATTGCGTTGGATGAACACACCAAGGCCGACGCGATCCTCGATTCGCTATTGGCACATGAAAATCGCGAGCTCGAAGCCTTTCAACGAGAGGTCTTTCACTTTCGGCTCCTTTCCCTGGCCGCCCAAGGAGACGACGGACAGGTGGTCCGATTGGCCGAGCCTTGGATGAAGGAAAACACCGCCCGGCGAAAGGAGTCTTCCTATCAGGGTGTCCAATGGGCAACGGCGAAGTCGCTGATTCGGCTCGGGGAGAATGCGGAAGCGGCGGGGGAGAAAGAGCGACTCTTCCGCGAGGCGGACGATTTGCTCAATCTTGTTTCGCGGGCACGCGGTCCTTTGGCATCTCAGGCAAGTCGGGAACAGCTTCTTCTCTCTCGTCGCCGAAACAGACTTTTGAAGGGGAATTCGTTTGTCTCGCTGTCTGCCGAGGGAATGGCCCGGCTCGATGAGATTCCCTCGGATGCTTCCGAGGAGGAGAAGACCCGCCTTCGTCGCGACGCGGTCGCCAAGCTCGAAGAAGCTCTTTCGAAGGTAGATGCCCGCGATCGACCCGAGGATATCAGCGAGGCTAAGTGTCGACTGGCCTACACCTACTTCGAATCGGCCCGGTTCGACAAAACGATCAGCATCGTCGAACCTCTCGTCCAGGCTGAGCCCGAAGTTCCTCGCTCGGCCGAGGCGGCCCTCCTGGCCATCAGTGCTTACGCTCGGCTGATCGAGCAAGCCCGATCTGTGCCAGCGGGTAATTCGTCGTCGGATCTGGTGTCTCGGCTACAATCACTGGTCTCGGTGATGACCAAACGCTGGCCCCAGTCGAATACTTCCGACCAGGCTCGCCTGTTGCTGGCGAAGATCGCATTCATGGAAGAACGTTGGAAGGATGTTCCCGTTCTCAGCGACCAGATCACCACCGATCCTCTTCTCCAAGCGAAGGGGGAATCCCTGTCGGGCTCGGCCCGCTGGCGAGAGGCGATGGCCCTGGAGGCATCCTCCCCAGATCGACAAGCACTTTTGACCGAGGCTCTTTCCCGGCTGAGTAGAGCATCGTCGCTTTGGCCCAAGGAGCCGACAGGCCCGATCTCGGCCGAGCACTTTCGGCACGAAGTCGTCAGAGCCGACGCGGCTCTCTACAGCGGGCAACCAAAGGAGGCGGCCGAGTCGGTCCTCTTATTGGCCCCGGCACTTGAAAGCTCGCAAGTAGACAGCCTTGATCCAGCACTTCATTCGAGTGGTGTCGCCATCGTGATGCGAACTTGGCTCGCGCAAGGTGACGTCGATCGAGCGCAGAAGTTCTTTCAAAAGATGGCCCCTTCGTTGGCTGGCACGGGGAACGAAGGGGTGACGCGATCATTGCTCTCGTTAGTTCGATCGATCCGCGCGTCGGAAACCAGTTCAACAGGCGCGACCGGCCCAAGTTCAAGCAGCCGAAAAGGACTTGAAGCTTTACTGGATCAGGTCAACGATCGGCAAGAGGGTCTCGAGCCAAAAGATCGACTCTACTTGGCCGATGCTTACCTTTCGATCGGCAACGGGCCCAAAGCCACCGCCCTGATCGAGCCGATCCTCTCGTCGCTTCCGCCGGCCGACCAGGTTGTGGGCCGGCTGCTTTTGGCTAAAGCAGAATCGGCCGCGGGCAAACATCCACAGGCAATCGCATCGATCACAGCATTACTGAAAGAGAACGTCGGCGTGAAAGAGGTGATCCTCGCGAGGGGAGAAATCCTCGAATCCGCCAAGGATTTCTCCGCAGCCATCAAGCATTGGCAGTGGTACTTGGATCGATTGAAGCGGGTCCAGCCGCGCCCGGTCGAGTTGTACGAAGTGACCGACCGTATCTGTCGACTCGCGCTGGCGTTGCCCCGCACGAATCCCGAAGCGAAGAAGCTGCTCGGATCGGCCCTTCGACTGCCAGCCTATTTGCTTGAGACCGACACCAACATGCCGGCCGATTGGCGATCGAAATTGACGAAGCGCGTTCAAGAACTTCAAAGCCAATGAACGGGAACACAAGGGCAATGACGACACACCCTCCAACGATCCTTCGAGCCCGATTTCGCTCGGCAATCGCGCGCGTGGTATGGATCGGCTTAGGTATCGCCATGCACGGGGGAATCTGGGTGGAGCCGGTTTGGGCCGCCGAGGTTGCCGTCCTGAACGACGATGGCTCGACGCGTGCTCTCGTGGGCGAGATCGTCGAGGAGACGACGCGTGAGGTTGTCGTGAAGACGGCGGCTGGCGAAGAACAGCGAATCCCGGTCTACCAAGTCGACAGCGTGAAGTACGACCAGCAGCCCCCGGAACTTGCTGCCGCCCGAAGCTTCGCGACGCAAGGCCGATTCGATGAAGCTCTTCCCGCGATGATGGCGATTCTCGACGAGATCGATGCGAAGAAGAATAGTGGCCTCGATGCGGCCATTCGATTCGAAGTCTTCCTCATCAAAGCGAAGAAAGGACTCCGCTCACCTCCGGATCTTCCTGCCGCGGTTGAGTGGTACGCTCAGCAGAAGGAGTTGCTCGCCGGGACGCGTCATCATTATCCCTCGCTCGAATGGGCCGGCCGGGTCCAGCTTGCCCTTGGTGAGAGTGCTATCGCTGAGGAGCTTTTCTCGGCGCTGGGGAGCGTCGATTGGCCCGGCTATCGCGAACGTTCGCAGCGCTATCTGGCCGAGTTGGCCCTCCGGCAAGGAAAGGCGGAAGAAGCGGCTCGGCTCTTTGGCGACGTCGTTCGTTCGAGCACCGCGGGTTCGACCGCCCAGTGGGAGCGAAGCCTTGCTTCGATCGGCCAAGCCGAGGCCCTTGTTCAATCCGGCAAAGCCGAGGAGGCAGAAAAGATTTGTCGACAAATCCTCGATGATCCCGCCGTGGCGGATCGGCCCGCGGCACTGGCCCCACTGCGAAACGTTCTGGGAGACGCTTTGGCTAAGCTTGACCGGAAGAAAGAGGCCGTCCTCGACGGATACATGTGGGTCCATGTCCTTTACTCGGCCGAGGAGACAGAGCATGCCCGCGCTCTTTTTCATCTCGCATCATTGCTGGGAGATATCGGTTATCCGCAATATGCCGAACAAATGGCGCAGATCCTGACGACGAAGCTCGGCCAAACGGAATGGGCAAAGAAGCTGCAGGTCCCTTCCCCGTGAGTCCGACGAAAAAAGGATAGGAAAGCATCCATTGATCGTTTGTCGAGTCCTTCCCCGACGAGGTATAGCCATGAGATTCTGCCAACTCTCTCGCATCGGCATCATCGTGCTGGGATTCGTGAGCGCCACGTCGTGCTGGGGACAAACGAACTCAGCCACGGCCTCGTCGATATTCGGGCTGTCGGCAAACCAGGCGACGAACTCTCGGCCTCGCTCGAGCTTTCGTCCTGCTCCGACGCCGGGACAAAGCCAGCTGGGTAGTGGACGATCGTTGAATCTGCGCGATCGGGGCTCGCAGGGTCCCCAGTTGTATCTCTACACTCCCCCTGGGGTCGCGCTCGCACAGAGCGCCGTTCGACGAGCGAGAACCGCGCAGTCTTTGGCTCAGCTTCGCGCCACAAGGCAGGCTCAATCCTTGTCGGCAGCGCAGGCATTGCGACCGGTCGGCGGTCGGCGATCAACGGGCGCTGGGCATAAGTTGACGTTGGGTTTTGACGAGCCCGCCCCGACCCCGCTCTATCTAGAGAAAGAGGCCGCCCGCCAAGGTCGCTCGCTGGCGTTCCTCGAAAGCAAACTCGAAGCGAGCCAACTCCGCATGGAAAAGGTCGGCAACCGCGCGATCCTGACGGGCAAAGTCCCCAGCGAAGACCGTGCTCGTTTGGCCGAGCGGCTTGCTCGACTCGAGCCTGGCATCTACGAAGTCGACAACATGCTTGAAATCGCCCCGTAAAGGGATCGCGAACGTCGCTTGCCGGCCGTTTGGGTTGTGGCCAAGTTTAAGAGTGCCCTCTTAGTCGACCGACATGGTCAATTCCGGAGGAAGTCGCCGACTCGAGCGCTCGGCCGGGCCACGTCGTGTCGCGAGCTGCGATCGATCCTCGCTGGATTTGGATAATCCCGTTTCGGGCGAAGCATTCCCGACGGGTCGAGCGGCCATTGTTCGCTGCGAGGGAGCGAACGATTGCGTGACATCGACCGGTCGGCCACTGACCATGTTTCCGGGCGATGGCTGACAAACGATGAAAACCAAGATGTCGGCCATTCGTTCGCGACCCCAGATGTTTCGGCCACCGTCAAAGTCGGGGACCCTGCCTAAGCTCGCAAGCACGACTTGGCCCGGCGGAATCTTCACCAGATCGCGAACGTTCTCCTCGAAGACGTCCGGGCGATACTCCGACCGATTGATTCCCCAGCCCGAGCGAGCTTCCACCGTCCTTCTCACGGCGGCCGAGAGGTCTAGCTCGACGGTAGCAGCATCGACATCGATCAAGGGGCTGAACGTCACCAGAACGCCATCCTGTGACGGTTTGCCACTGTTGTTGGGATCGGCTTTTTGCCCCGCGCGGGGAGACCAATCGACGGTCACATGTTGACCGTTCACCACCACCGCATCGGGATTGGCTAGGAGAGATCCCGAGGTTCCCCCTCCGAGATCGGTGATCATGTCGCGGGCATCTTCTCCTCGAACCAACCAAAGACGACCGTTCGTTCCGTTCTGACCCGCAGGCAGCAGGACCGACTGATACTTGTTCAACCACCGCGTGTCGCGCGTCGCCACCACGCGGACTTGGCTCTGGAAGGTGCCCGGCTTGTAATAGAGAAAGCGAACGAGCAAATCGCAGACACTCTTTTGCACGGCCGGCGTGTGGTAGACCTTCACGTGGGAAGGCGTCACCACCAAAGATGAAACCTGATTCCCCGTCCAAGTCGACGGGTCGAACTTTCGAACGATCCATTCTCGCACCGACCGCTCGGCCCCCGATCCCTCGGGGAAGTCCCGAGTGTAAGGAGTCAGGTCGATATCCATCCACTCTTGCCCACCGGAGACGAAGACATTCGGATCCGCGAGTGGTTGACTCGCCGGAACCGCTGGTGTTGCCGGCAGCGGATTGATTGGATTGGCGGGTGGGTTGGTCGGCATCGGTGTCTGAGCAACCTGCGGCGCGGGGGTCGCGACCGGAGCGTACGGCGGCGTCATGGTCGGGAAAACAGAGGTCGTGGGCGGGACAACACTGACCGTCGCTTGGCTTGGCGCCACCATCGGAATCTGTTGATTGGCCGCCGGGGCCGGGATCGGCGTCACCACACCGGGCGTTCCTGCGACAAGTCCGTTAGACGTCTGCACCATCGGCGTCATCATTTGGTCTGGAACTATCGTTTGCCGACCGGTGCTGATCGTTGCGGCTGGCATGGGGATGGAAGCGACACTGCTGGCGACGGTCTGCGGCAGGAATGTCGTCATCATCCCCCCCGATTGGTAGATCGGAGCGACACCCGAGTACGGCGACGGGTTGGCCACGTTCACCGGCGAATGCGTCACAACGCCTTGGGGGCTCGCCACCGCGCGAGCAGGTCCGATCGGCTGCCAAGCCGGCGCGACCGAATAGGTCTGTCCCCGCGACGCATCGGGAATGCTCACGAAGATCGTTAAGAGGACTGCTGCCATGGCTCGTGTCATCCCCAAGCACTCCACCTTCTCGCGGATCGAGTCCCCAAAAAATTCCCCAAGATTCTCTCAAGGTGTCCTGGGGCGATAGCCGATCGCTCGACGCGACGCAATCCCTTTCCTGACAAACCCCTGGGTTCCATCCCTTCCAAATACCCTTCCAGAATCGCTTCACGTGCCCGAAGCGCCGTGCCGCCCCAAAAAAGACGCAAAGTCTTCTCTAGAAACATGTAGAGAGCATCTCGCCAACTACCTGGACAAATTGATTTGAGTTCATTTGTTCACTATGTTATTTTGTACCCCATCAGTGAAAGGCAACCAGGGAGTGGCCAGCGACGAAGAATCGAGACGGAGGCCGGGGGCGGGGTGAATCCTGTGGGAAGACCCGCCGACTCCGAACGCGAGTTCCTCGATCGGCCAACAAACAGAAGGAGCAGAAGATGTTGGTTTTGACCCGTCGGGCCGGTCAAGCGGTCTACTTGGGATCGAATATTAAAGTGACAATGGTGAAGGTTCGCGGCGGCGAGGTTCGGCTGGCGATCGAGGCCCCTCGCTCGGTACCGGTGCTCCGAGACGAGTTGGATCCTCGTCGTCGTGTCGGCATCGATTCGGTAGCCGCAGGTTCAGGTCGCCCCGAGCCATCTTTAGTGGCGCCTAAAAGTTCTCCGCATCGAGTTGGCGAAGGGTCATGATTGCTTCTTCGAGCGACAAGGTGGCGATGCCGGGCTGACGAGAGAGCCGATCGAGTTCCAGAAGCAGGTTTAAATCGTCGAGGTTTTCTTCCCCGACGAGGGCCGACTTTTGGTGATGGCTGGGGGCCGGTCCGTCGCCGATGAGTTCCATGGCCAAGACGAGTTTCATGGTTCGTTGGGTGACGAGATCTTTGAGCAAGACCCGAGTTTCAATCGCAATCTCGTCGTCCGAACGAGCTCGGCCGACATCATGGAGCAAGGCGGCCGTCAGCAGTTCTTCATCGAAGGGGGCGTGGAGGCGGACTTGATCGAAGAGCTGCAGCGCATGAAAGAGGGCCTCTTTTTCCGGGTGAAACTTCCGGTCAAGGCGGACGTTTTCCAGAGAAAGGGCGAGGTCTTCAATGATTTCGAACCGGTCCCCAACCGCAGTCAGCCCGACCAATTCCGCCTCCAAAGATCCTTGCTCGTCGAGCATGGTCGAGAGATTGCCGACATCGAGCGCCGGCGGTCGGGGGGGCAGGGCCGAGACGGTGATTTTGATAATGATTTCGCCCGGAACCAGAATGGTTCCGCGCCGATCCCCGCCAGATGCCGGGTCGATGGCATCGATGGCTATCGAGCCGGGAAAGGATCGCGTGATGGCGTGAAGAGCTTGGCGGAAATCGGCATGTTGAAGCCAAACTTCTGTTTCGAGGATCCCGATGGGCGATCCCTCTGCAACTGTGCCAACAAGCCAGGTCGGAAACGGGCGCAGGCTTCGCATAAGACGCAGCGCGTTCAGCGACATTTGCCGGGCGTCGATGGTTTGCGAGGCGTTCGCACCAAGCCTCGTCCATCGATCAAGGGCGTCGCGGATCTCTCGCGTCGATGGAAAATCGTCGGCAGCGAAGCGTATCCCAAGGATTCGAGCCGCCCGGCGTTTCGCATCGGTGAAGTCGTGCTCGCGTCCCTCGGCCAGCAATCGGGCCGCCTCCTGCGCGATGAGCGACCGCCAGGATCGGGGTGATTTGGTCGACGAGAGTCGCCGAAAGGAGAAGTTCATGTCTTCATCATTACTTGTCTAATCCACCGGGAACAGTGGTCGGCATCAATGGGGTCAGGCGGATCCTCTCAAGCTTAAAAGACGGGGCAAGCGCGGGTCCATGCCCCGTTGGGAAACGGTCCGTCCCGTTGTGGGAAAAGGGGGAGCCCATGAGTTGTCCGATCCCTGAAAGAGTTCTCTTGAGAGAAAAACGTCGAGCGAGGATCCCCAAGCCCCGCATGGCTTTCGCTTGCATGCCAAGGGGCTCAAAGCGAGAACATTCTTTCCAAGTGGGTCATACATGCTACGCTTGCAGGTCGAGAAAAGCCTTTACCCAGGGTGATATACGATGTGCGGCATCTTCGGTTACGTGGCCAATGGACATGTCTCTCCGGAACTGGTCGTCGATGGTCTACGCCGACTCGAGTACCGGGGTTATGACAGTTGGGGCATTGCCAGCTTGAATGCCGGCCAAGATGTTCAGATTACCAAGGCGGTTGGCAAGATCTCGAAAACGTCGCCGGAACAGCTCGACCGATTGCGCGATCCCGCAACTCTTGCCATGGGGCACACCCGCTGGGCAACGCATGGCGAGCCCAATGAAACCAATGCCCATCCCCATCGATCTCAGTCTGGCCGGATCGTGGTGGTTCATAACGGCATCATCGAGAATCATCGAGAGCTTCGCCATCTGCTGGAATCAGAAGGGTACGTCTTCAAGAGTCAGACCGATACTGAAGTGATCGCCCATTTGCTGGACCGAAATCTTCGTTACACGCACCGTTTCGATGAAGCCCTTTCGCTGACGGTTTTGGAGCTCAAAGGAGCCTTCGGTTTAGCCGTCATGGATATCCAACAGCCGGACCGACTCTTTGCGGTTCGCCTGGGAAGTCCGCTGGTCGTTGGGGTCGATGACGGTCGCTGCCTGATCTCGTCCGACGCAAACGCGTTGGCCATCTACACCAAGCAAGTGATTTACTTGGATGATGGGGAATGGGCCGAGGTGACACGGGAAGGAGTCACCACGTACGATTTCCACCGGGCAGCGACGGGCAAGATTGCCGAGCAGATCGAGATCGACGTGGCGGCGTCTGAACTCGGTAGCTTTCGGCACTACATGCTCAAGGAGATGTATGACCAGCCCGAATCTCTTCGCAACGCTCTTCGCGGTCGACTTCAGCGGAGCGAAGCAACCGTTCGATTGGCAGGTTTGGATGATCTGGGGGAACGCTATCGGCCCGAACGAGTCAAGATTCTGGCCTGCGGTTCGAGTTGGCATGCTGGCTTGGTGGGGCGATACTTTTTTGAAGAGCTGGCTCGGATGCCGACCGAAGTCGAGTACTCAAGCGAATTTCGCTACCGCAACGCCGTCATCGAGCCAGGAACGCTGGTGATTGCCATGAGCCAGTCCGGCGAAACCGCCGACACCTTGGCGGGCCTGCGAGAGTCCAAGCGACGTGGGGCGCAAGCGTTGGGGGTGGTCAACGTCGTCGGTTCCAGCATCGCGCGAGAATGTGGGCGAGGTGTCTATCTTCATGCCGGCCATGAATGCGGCGTGGCGGCAACCAAATCGTTCACGAATCAGCTGGTTGTCCTCTTAATGCTGGCGGTTCATTTTGGACGCCAGCGGGGCATGTCGATTCGCCAGGGCCTGGAACTTCTCGATTCTCTCGAGCGTTTGCCGGAATTGGCCGAGCAGGTCCTCAAGACGGACGAGCAGATTCGACAGGTTTCCGAGGAGTATGTCGACGCCACCAACTTTCTTTACATTGGCCGATCCATGGAGTTCCCCATCGCGCTCGAGGGGGCTCTCAAACTGAAAGAAGTCTCTTATATTCATGCGGAAGGTCTGCCGGCGGCCGAGCTCAAGCATGGGCCGATTGCCCTGATCACTCCGGAGATGCCAACCGTCGTGATTGCGACGCAGTCGTTCATTCTTGACAAGGTGGCCAGCAATGTGCAGGAGATCAAGGCACGGGGCGGTCGGATTATTGCCATTGTCAGCGAGGAAAACGACGCTTTTCACTCTTTGGCCGACCATGTAGTGACGGTTCCCACGGCCCACGATTTTGTCTCGCCGATCTTGGCGACCATTCCGACTCAGCTTTTGGCCTATCATTTGGCGGTTCTGCGGGGATGTGATGTTGACCAGCCCAGAAATCTTGCGAAGAGTGTGACGGTCGAGTAAGAGATCTGGGGCGGGGTGGGAATATTTCTGGCTTGTGGCCAGCCCCGAACCTTTTTGCAACCGTTCTTATCGTTCCTTGCGTATCAACAAACAAGTGAACTCGACTTCCGTTGGGGTGGGGTCTTCAGCCGATAAACGGTATAGATCGGTTGAAGACTGGTTCCTCATCGCACTTCCCGCGAAGCCTGGGTTTGCCGATGCATCGAGTCTGTTTGCGAGAATGGGCTCGAGAATCGACAGACCAAAGGTGGCGACGAAGAGGGTGACCCATCCCAAGGGTGGAGATAGCTCTTTGGAGAGAAGAATGGCGCGGGCAAAGGTTCCAGCCCCGTTTCATCTTCTCGATAACGGGTTAAGTGAGCAGAGGATAACGAGGGAAAAGATCGAATTCGTTTCCCTCGGCATTTAAGTTGCTCGCTACAGTTCATCGAGGGTGTAAAGGGCCAAAATGGCTCGGCCGAGACAAGACTCGACGAGAGTCCCGACCGGTCGAACAGACTGGCCCATGAGATCGCTAGGCTCGCGGAGATTTTTCAGGGGGGACCCTACCATGCCAGCTGCTCTCCTGTCTGACCGAAACCAAGTCGAAGAAACATCGCCTATCGATGGTGATCGTTGGATCGCCGATCGTGTTTTCGAACGCTTGGGTCGGCCCAGGGATCTGTTCCGAATTCAAATTCGCAACGTTTGGGGCGATAAGTTTCGCGTGAATGTCTATCGAGAGACGGACGCCACGCAGGCATTGCCTCGTGTTGAAATGACCGACAGCTTCTTCGTCACGACCGATCACGAAACGATGACGACCCGGCCGGCCATCGAGAAAAAATACTAAACCTTACTTGTCCCCCTCTCGGCCTCGGCCGGCGAGGTAATTCAAGTAACAAAACGATATGGTGATCGCCCTCGCTTTTCCTTCGGGAAGGGCGAGGGCGAAAGCATTTCCGATCCCTCTCGTTCATAAACTTCCTCTCGGGTTGGCAGCAAAAGCCATCGTGGGCTGCCTAAAATGGCGGCAATCGTGGTGGAAGGGTTCGCCTCTCCCAACATGTAAGGGGGGAATATCCGAGTCCTTTCCCACCCAACGGCTGACAGCGAAACCGCGACAAGTACACGATCAATCTCGCGGAAACTGCCGCGATCGCCGTGATCGGGCGACACCCTGGGGGGGACGGATTCCATGAATGAGTCGTTTCGACCGATGACGGGACTCCGCGTCGTCTCACTGGCGCTCAATTTACCGGGCCCGCTGGCGGCATATCGTTTTGCTCAAGCCGGGGGAGAGGTGACCAAAGTCGAGCCTCCCTCGGGCGATCCCTTAACACTGGCGGCCCCAGAGGTTTATCGCCAACTTCATGAAGGCATGAAGGTAATCCAGGCCGATCTCAAAACCGCGGCAGGTTTGAATCAACTCGAAGAATTACTCGCTTCGGCCGATCTATTTCTGACTTCCTCTCGTTTGGGAGCACTGGATCGTCTGGGGCTCTCCTGGGAAGGACTTCAGTCGCGCCATCCCTCCCTTTCGATGGTCGCCATCGTCGGACATCGGCCTCCCGACGAGAATCATCCGGGGCACGACTTGACCTATCAAGCCGAGCACGGATTGCTGAACCCACCGGCACTCCCGTCAAGTTTGTTTGCGGATCTGGGTGGATCGCTGGAAGCTTTTGCGGCTGGTTTGGGTCTCTTGCTAGCCCGGGCTCGTGGTTCGGTTTCGCCCGAGCAGCGCCGACAAATTGTTTCATTGGAAAGGTCGGCCGATTTCTTTGCGCAGCCTCGGCAATGGGGTCTTACTTTGCCGGGGGGCTTTCTGGGTGGGGGGCTTCCGCAATATAACTTGTATCGGTGTGAGACGGGTTGGGTCGCGCTGGCCGCGCTCGAGCCCCACTTCTGGATCCGTTTGCAGTCGATGCTTGGGTTAGAGAATCCGACCCAAGAGCAACTGCAGGAAGTCTTTGGGAAGCAGTCGGCCGACGTTTGGCAGGTCTGGGCCCGCCAACACGATCTTCCCTTAGTCGCCGTCAAAGGCGAATCGACTATGAAATCGTCGAGCACCTGACGTAGAAGAATGTAGCGGGCGGGCGACCGATCGAAGCATGTCGTTCCATTTCGAAATGAGTTCCCAACGAGGAGTGGGTGATGCGATCTGATCTTTCTGCGAGGCAATTAAAGCGTGGATGGTTTCTAGGCCGAAATTGGGCCTCGTGGGGGACAGCCCTGTTGCTGCTGTCGGCCGGGCCAGCATGGGCTCAGGAGGAAGGATCCGAACCGAAGAAGGAATCGACCACAAGCGAAGAACCAGCCAAGGATAAAAGCAAAGACAAACCAAAGGATCCGAGCACCGAACCGGTGACAACCGCGCCCGGAACCGAAGCGGAGCTGGCCGAGAAGTATCCCGAACTTCGCGACGCGATCGAGTCGCTTAAGCAGTTTAAGTTCGATGATTGCCTCAAAAAACTGGAAGAGGCCAGCGCGAAGTATCCGGAGCTTCCTCCGGGCAGACTCATTTATGCCGAGCTTCTCGTGAAGGCGAATCAACTTGGCGCGGCCCAACAAGAGTTCGAACGGGTCGTCGACGAGAAACCGGACGATCCTCGCACGTATCTCTCGATGGGGGCGATCGGGATGGCGCAGGGTCGCCGAACGGATGCTCTGTTTCAATTCAATCACGCGATTGGATTGGCTGATAAGTTCGATTTCAAGGAAGCCGATGGGCGCGAAAAGTTTCTCGGGAAGTGTTTCCTAGGCCGAGCGACGCTTTACGAAGCGAAGAAGGACTGGAAGGGGGCACTGGCCGACATCGAGAAGTGGATTGCTTCGGATCCAAAGAACGGAGCGGCCCGGCAGCGTTTGGCCCGTTGTCATTTCTTCATAGGAGACTTAGCCAAAGCGGAAGAGGAACTCAAGCAAGCGAAGGCGGATGGCCCGACGCTGAGCCCTCCGGATACGGCACTTGCCACTTTCTATGCGGCAAACGAAGAACACGACAAGGCCGAGGAACATTTCCGCAAGGGCGTCGAGGCCGAGCAGAACAATCCACTCGTCTATCAATCGTTTGCGCAGTGGCTGTTCACTCGAAATCGTGTTGCCGAGGCAAAAGAACAGGCGGTCAAGGGATTGCAGACGCTTCCCGATTCACGCGACCTGCGAACATTGCGTGCCAAGCTCGCTCGGCACCTCAAGTCCTACGAGGAAGCCGAGGCTGAGCTGGAGGATCTCCTCAAAGATAGTCCAAACAATCTCGACCTTCGCAATGAATTGGCGTTGGCTTTGGCCGAGCAACAAGACGGAACCAAACAGAAGCGAGCGTTTCAGATTGCTCAGGAGAATTTCAACTTCAACCGAAACTCGGCCGACCTTTGTGCAACGTTTGGTTGGGTGAATTACCGACTCGGGCAGATGGACAATGCCGAGAAGCTTATCAACACGGCCGCTCGCATGGTCGGGACGCAAGCCCGCCCCGACATCCTTTATTACCTTGCCCATATCCTGGCGGAGAAGGGTCAGAACGAGGACGTCAAAAAACTGCTCGCGCAGATTTCCGGCTCAACGTTGCCATTCGCGTTTAAGGATGACGCGTCGCAGTGGTTGGAACGGCTCAACACCAGCGGCGGCGACAAGTAAGGCGACTTGCCCCGTGGAACTCGGTAAAATTCAGGGAGCGGGCTTGGTTAACAGGTCCGCTTCTTTCTTTGATCAAACGCGATGATGATGATGAGGAGGGCGTGCCCTGATCGCGCAAACCCCGCATCCGTCGAACCATGAGGAGTTGCACACCATGTTGTTTCCGCGAGGCCAAAAGATCCTGGCTGGATTGATTATTCTCTCTACAGCCATGTCGGTGAATCATGCCGGCGAGTCTTCCACCGCACCGAGCCGGGAGTCACTGGAAGCGGACTTCGTTCGGTCCATGACCGGCACTGTCCTTGTGGGAAGCTTCACCCTCACGGGGCAAGAGTCCGACGGCAAACCTCGTCCCGACAAGTACACGATCACCAAAGTAGAAAAGAAGGAAGGAAACAATTGGCTGGTGGTTGCTCGCGTCGAATACGAGCGAGGAGCCTTCCCGGTGGCGATTAAGGTCCCCGTCGAGTGGGCCGGCACGACGCCGGTGATCTGTGTCACTGATCTGGAAATCCCGCTCATCGGCAAAGGGAAGTTCGGCGCCCGCGTTCTCTTTGATGGCGACAAGTACGCAGGGACGTGGAGTCACGATGCAGTAGGGGGGCACATGTTCGGCAAGCTTGAACGGGTCAGCAATAGCTCCGCCGGCGAAAAGAAGTAATCACGCCGGCGACGCTTCGAGGACGGATCGGCGATTAGTCGCCTGCTTTGCGAAATCGAAATCGGCTCACGACGCGTGGGACGAGAGCTTGGCCGCGTTCCACGCCTCCGACGTTGGGAGGTTCGACGCAGAGAACCTGACCCGTCTCGGTTTCAACCAGGTACAGATAATCGGTGCCGCGAGTTCTGAATCGACCGGTGACCATCATGAAGTGTGGCTTCACTCGAGTTCCTGAAGTGAGCTGAAGCTGCTCCACAAGATCGACTGTCCCCAGCGTATTGATCAAACCATCTCGATTGAGGATCAAGGCGTGTAACACGCCGAACTTGTAGTCGAGCACCCAGATGATGTCGATTTCGCCGTCGTACGATTGCCCGCTCACCATGCAGAATTCTTCGTATCGGCAAGCCGAGTCAGCCTTGGCGGCCGGCTCTCGTGTCAGATCCGAAACAAGCATTCCCGCCGCCAAACCGGTGACGAGCCAAAAGCCGTAATTCGTCCAGTTCCCCGTCCGCATGATATTCTTCCTCCGATCGCCTCTCGGCCAACCCTTCTTTATTTTGGCAGGAAAGTCCAAACTCGACCAGCCAAAAGAAGGGCCTGAGTAAGCCCTTAAGCCCGAAACATTTCCGCTGACGACGCTCCCCCCAAAGCCTCCGTCTGGAGTGGTTCAGGGTGATCTTGACAATGCCGACACACGCCTGTTCGCGGAAAGTTTTCGAAGATCTCGCCGCACGACAACAGGTTCTCTCCGCGATCATCACCCCCCACCGGCAAGGCGAAAAGCTCCTCTGAGTGCAAAACCAACACTCTCTCATACGTTCGAAACGACTGATGTTGGCGTCGCAAAAGCCAGAGGTTATCCTTCCCATCCCAATAGACAACCACATTTGCTGGCTAAGAAAGATTCGGTAAATGCAAGAGTAAGAGAGCCAGATCACCTCTCCCGGACGACGGAACGAGTGGGCTGCCGAGCTGCCCCGCTGCCGAAGGCATGATTTTATTCCGAGTAGCCGAGCCAGAATCCCACGGCTTGTCCTGAACCCTCTCCGCCATCCTTCGCCCCAAACCGCGAAGCGGTCCTTTTCCGGGGTTCAGGTTATTAAAAGCGTGCGGGATGATGTCAACGAGAACATGACATGTACTCTTTCGTGACGAGCAGGTCGGAATTCGCTCGCGCCGTCGGAATTGGCTCCTTATGATTGAAAATGAATCGTTTGGCAGGAGGGCTTCAACGTGGAGGAAGCGGTTGTCGTCGATAGCGTGCGAACGCCTTTGGCG
>JAIELF010000043.1 GCA_019753235.1 bacterium | reverse complement strand
GGCCCCTCCATGAGCGTCAAAACACCCTTCAACTCCTGCTTTTTACGCGGACTTCGGGTCCAAGAACAGGCCGAGATAGAAATTCATCTGGGAAATCCGGGTCAGCATGCTGCGTCGGATCATGGTCTAATTTCACACGATTACCCGACGCTGCAAGAATAACATCTCCGATAACGACGACGGCACCTATCGCATAGTCGCCAGCAGCGCGTGCCTCGCGGGCTTTCTCGATAGCAAGTCGCATGAACCTTTCTTTCGGCGAAAATTCGATCAAGGTGCGCCTCGTCCTTGCGACTCTCGAAGCAGCTCTTCAAGAAAGTGGGCCAGCCCTTTCTTCGGATCGTCGAAGTCCGACACAACCGGTTCAATTCCTCTGCTCCGGAGGATCGTTTCCTGAACGGGATTAGGTCGAGTCAAGAAAATGAAAGACTTCGGCCGGTGCTTCTCGAATCCGGTCCATTGTCGCATTAGTCGGAACAGCATAAGCCTGATATTGATATCTTGAAGACTATAACCAATGAATAGAATTGATCTTCCCAGCAAGTCAGACCTGAGCTTAATGTCGAGCGGCGACTCAAAATTCAGCCGTTCGAAATAACTTGTCTCCGATAGAATGATTGAGGAGTCGTCTTCGAAGTCGCCGTGGAACTTGATAATTTGTGTGGTACGATCGTTTGTTTGTGCAAGGTCGCCAACATTAACGACCTTGACATAGTCTTTCTTGTGATACTTAAACGCCAATTCTAGCCATGAGTCATAGTTGGTGGTGTAGATTATTGGAAAGTTGAGTTCAACGATGAACCGATGAATGTCTGAATCCCCGATATTTCGGTCTGCATGCCACTCCTTGTCCAGCCAGCTACGGAGACTGCCAATGTGACTCTTCTCCACCATGTAATACTCTGCCAGTGCCAAGTAGTCGCCATGAGTCTGGAAAATGTCCGGGTCAAAGTCTAGCTGTTCAGCGAGATGTCGAATCAGTTGCCGAAAAGAGGGCAAGCCTAGAGTCTGCGATACCCCTGCACCTACAAAGAGAATGATGCGGCGCTCTCTCGCAGCTCTTACGAGGTCAAGATTCATACTCGCCCCCTCTCTTTCAGGAATGTGGCAAAATCGTCTAATGCTGCACGACGCATCGAGATTTCGTTCTTCCGGTCTCCCATTTCCGCAAATGTCTTGTCCTCACCTTCTGGGATAAACACGCAGTCCCATTGAAAATCGCGCGGCCCCCGTGGATCGGGTGCGATGTTACCCGCGATCGATCCTGCGAAAGTGAAGAACCCTCTTCCATCGGTGAATCCGATCACGGTTTTTGCAATTGCGAACGTATCTGCGGTATTCCCGAATAATTCGGCAAACCGATCAGACTCAAGTTTATCCCAGAATATTTGAGTGAGGCCACCCGGAAGATCGTTGAGGTGTCGGAGGTAAAGCCCGGTGTGTTCGACAAAGAGTGGACGCCCTACGTTGGCGAATGCTTTCAAGGTCTTGTCCTTCACAAGGACGGCAGTGTCTATTGTTTGAAGTTCATCCACTTTCTGGGCCAGATGCACAACGTGTACACCAGCAGCCGCAAGGATACTTCGCGCTTCGGCGACCTTGTGGACGTTGTTCGTCACGAAGCGGACATCAAACGGCATAATTGCTTCCGTTCCATATAGAGATCATTTACTTGTCCTAGATCGAGCAGAGTTCACCATTATTGTACTGCCGTCGCACGCAACTATAAAAAGTATCGGGCGGAGAAGCGTTCCAATACGAATCACTGCAGAATCCCGCCCGAAGGATGGATGCTCATCGATCAATTTCGCGACCAGATTTGCGCACTGCCCTTTGCCGGGCTTCTCGGAACAAGACTCCGCTCCTGGACGACATTTGCGCCTTTTCGGGAGAGCCCGAGACTCGCAATATTCTAGGACGAGCCATCCCTAAGTCATCAACTGAGTCATCTGCGAATCTGAAGCCTCGCGAATGCATGCAAGCATTTTTCTCGCTTACCCGTTTTTTTCTACCACCGGAGACAGATCAAACATCGGCCCATAGACCCGAAGTCGTTCGCGGCGATTTTCGTAGTCGGGCATAATTGTCGCCAAAGTCCTCCAAAACTCGGGTGAATGATCGGGTTGTACGAGGTGGCACACCTCATGAGCACAGAGGTAGTCGAAGACGCTAGCAGGTGCCATTACGATTCGCCAATTCAGTCTAATGTTTCTCTTTTTGTCGCAGGACCCCCATCGCTTTAGCTGATCTCGAATTAGCACCGCAGGTATTGGTACCCCGACTTCGCGAGCGAATCGCTCGACACGGCGACGAGCCTGAATACCTGCGCGATTGCGAAACCATCCAACAAGCAAGCTTCTAACATGCTTAGCTTGTGCAACGCCAGTAAGTTCTCTCGGAAGGGACACGACGAGGCGACCCCGTTCGAACAATACCGGTACACGACGAGGGGCCGATCGACGAATGACTTCCAGAGCATAATACCGTCCGAGGTAGATAAAGGATTCTCCGCTTACATACCGTCTAGTCGGCGGAACTATAATTCGGGCAAACTCGGCTTTGGCATCGAGAATCCAAGAGGCACGTTTGCGAACAAGTTGCTCAACTTGCGCGAGGCTAGCCGTACGAGGGGCAAAGAGAATGACGCCATCGGCGGGATCAACGGTCAGCAGCACGGTCTTTCGCCTCGGTCGAAGCTCGACATGGTAGTCGATTCGTGTTCGACCGAATTGAATGAATCCATTCTTCTTCATCGGTTGAGCCGCGCCCGTGCTAAGTCCATGATAGAAGCCGTTAGCTGCTCGATTCGTTCGACAGGAACTTCGGCCTCTCGAAGGGCTCTCTTGATCGAACGGCGCATAGATCGCTGGACATCTTCTTTGTCGACCCAATCGATCACCGCCTCCTGTTCCAATGTCTCTACAATTTCATCCGCTAGATGCTTTCGCGACTCGATTTCAAAACCGGCGTCGTCCTGAATCGGCCCAAGCTTATCGTCGAGAAGATTAAAAAAAGAACGTGTATGGCGATTCTTACCAGCCCATTCGTCGGACTGCTTCGCCTCCGCTTTAAGCTTTTCGTATTCAATAACCAGCTGCTTATACGCTTCTACTTCGCTGATTCGTGCCTGCCGGCGTTCATCAATAATTCTCTCTAGGCGACGCCTAACCGATTCATAAACGGCAGGGTTCTCAGGAAGTTTCTCCGTGATCTCCTTACGAATGGCGTGTATCATCCGTTCCGTCTTTGCTTTGCCTGAACCCAGCTTTGATACCTCCTCGGCAAACCGTTCTGAAAGAATAGGTACTGGCGGGAGAAGCTGCACGATCTCCTCGGTTTTCACATGCTGGTCGATGAGCTTTCGAACTTTGGCACTGGCGGCCGTCACGGCGAGATCCTCCACGTAATAATCCCGTCGAACCTTTCGCCGAATATCCTCCAGCCACTTTGCATCATCAAGGAATGCCAATGCTCGCTTGTCGGGAAGAAGTTGGTCTAGCGCCTTCATAAATGCCCGGCTCGCACGCTCGAAAGCGGCTCGTTGATCCTCGTACGTCAAACTCTCCACCCACGGGTCGAGCGTTTGCCGCGTCAGCTTCTTATCGAAGAGACCAAAAACCTCTCGCTGCTTCTGCTTCAATTCCGAGACGGCGCTCTCACCGTCCCGTTTCACCCAAAACGTCGCAGGGTCGACATCCTCTCTGGCGAAAACCGCTAGTGCCCGATCTAGCCGCTCGGCAATACCCCAATAGTCGACGATCAGCCCATACTCTTTGTCGATCGTCACAACGGTCAGCTCACCCGTTACGGGGTCTAGCTCATTCCTTTCAACGGAACAGGGTCGATTGACGCGAGCGATTGCCTGCAAAAGGCCATGATCTTGCAACCGCTTATCGAGGTACATCACTTGCTCGATCGGAGCATCAAACCCAGTCAAATACTTGTCAACCACCACCATGATCGCAATGCGATCGAGTGGATCTTCGACAAATTGCCTGACCAACTCATCCTCGTCGGCGTACTTTTTCTTCATCGCGACAAGTTCCACATCCTCACGCTTCGGATCGGAAATCAGCGGAACGACTCGCCCGGCAAGATGCTCATACTTGTTAAGTGCCTGATAGTATCGGAGGGCGGCTCTCTGACTACTTGCTACTACCTGGGCCTTAAAGCCGTTCGGCTCAATCGTCGACTTATAGTGTTCATAGATGTCGAAGGAAATCTGCTCGATTCGGCTCTCCGCCAGCGCGATATCCACCTCCTGCATATATTGATTCTTAATCTGCTCCCGTTGCTCGGGCGTCAGGTCGGAGAATTCAGCCTCGAAGATGGGATCAATCTTCTTCCCCCAAATCGCAAGCTCCGGCATCCGTGCCTCATACTTGATCGGTACCGTCGCCCCATCCCGTTCGGATTGGGCCATCGTGTATTTGTGGATGTACGAACCGAACACTTGCGTCGTCTGATGCCTTCCCCGAATTAGCGGCGTCCCGGTGAAAGCAATTCGACATGCGTTAGGGAGTGCCTTCTCCATAGAGGCGGCGAAAACGTCGTATTGCGTTCGATGGGCTTCATCGACGAGCACGAAAACATTCTCTGCCTGACTCAGCACGGGGTGATGACTCCGCTTCTTCTCACGGTCATAGTCGTCGCGGAATTTCTGCACGGTCGTCATGATTGTCTGCCCGCTTGACGACGCAAGCAGAGTACGCAAGTCATCGGGCTCTGCTGGCTTTTTCGACTTCTTTGATGATGGTTCCACCTTCGGCTTCGGCTTAGACCGCGCGGCCTGAATCGGGTTGGGAAAACCACAGGCGATGAAGGTCTGAGCGATCTGTCTATCGAGATCTCTTCGATCGGTGACAACGAGAAGAGTCGGGTTATTCAGCTCTTTGGCCCGGCGGAGTTTAACCGCCAGCCAAAGCATTGTGAGTGATTTACCGGAGCCCTGGGTATGCCAGACGACTCCGCCGCGTTCATTCAACTTTCCACTGGCCGTCATCTCCAGGACTCGCTTGTAAGCGAGATTCACCGCCTGAAACTGCTGATATCGGGCGACCTTCTTGATCGTCCCCCCTCCCCTAGTCTCGAACACGACGAAGTTGCGGAGGTGATCGAGTAAATTTGCTGGAGCAAATAGACCCGCGAAGAGAACATCCTGCACCGTGGGATTTCGGCCGAGCTTCGTGAAGAGGTCATCACGTGACATCGGCCAAGGGTCTTTCCACTCGGCATAATACTTGGCTGATGTCTCGATCGTCCCATAGCGTGCGTCGACCCCTTTGCTGGCCACCGCGAAAAGAATGGTATGAAAGAGTTGCGGGATACCATCCGCTTCCCGTTGATACTGGTTGAGTTGATCGATGGCGAGCTTGATTCCAGCCTTGTCATCAGGAGCCTTGCATTCAATGGCGGCAACTGGAATACCATTGATGAATATTGCTAGGTCAAGACGGCGTTCGAAAGAGATCCCCTTGACGTTAAACTCTTCCACAACGAGGAACTCGTTCTTTGATGGGTTCTCGAAGTCGATGTAGCGGACACTCCGGCCGATAGTTCGGCCATCGGGGAGAGTTTCTTCCACCGTGATCCAGCGAGAGAGAAGGTTGTGCATCTCCTCATTGGCTTCGAGGAGGCTCGTGGTCTTCGGTCGGCGGAGCGCGTCAATCGCCGTTCGAACTTGCGTGTCCGTGAGATCGCCGTTGATCTCACGGAGTTTCTGAGCCAAACGACCCGCGAGAATAACCTCGCTGGCCCGTTCCCGTTCCTTTGCAAATTCAGAAGATTGTCCGTCAACGACCGTATAGCCGAATACCGCCCCGAGCGTTTCACTTCCCGGTCGCTGCACATCGAAGAATTCTGGTCCACTTGCCATTAAACCTATTCATCCTTCGTGGGATCATAGTTATTAAGTTCCGCCATCGCGGCTTTACATTCCTTATCCGCACTTTGAACAACTTGAATTACTCCGTGAACAATTGACAAGAGAACGCTTTGCTGACCTGTCGGAATAAGCAGCATCAAAAAATCAATCCTTCTCGTGAGATGTGAAAGCTCGAATCTCGCCACATCCAGGGCTTGGCAAACTTTATCATCATTCATCAGTTCATACTTACTAGCAGCTGTTTCTGTGAGCACATCAAGATCGACGTTGTAGGATGGAATACGTAGATCTAACAGAGATGGATTCCCTAGCTGGGACGACATCTGACCGCAGAGGGAGATATTACGGTTTAAAGAGTCGATCAAAGCCGTCTTAAGCCGCTGCCGCGACTTTATCTTTCGCTTTAATTCTCGAGGTTCGCTATATGCCTTAGCAAAGACGTATTGCCCAAAGAGTCGTAGAATGAAGCCCGCGAGGTAGCCTCCAGCAGTACCCAAAAGAATCGCAAGAAATCCCTGACTCTCAATAATGTCATGCAGTAGTTTCATGTGTTTCCCCTATCCACTTTCTTTGAACTGTGAATGAAACGAAGTCAGCCAGCAGGCCTATGACCAGTGATGTTTTAACCGGAGAACCACGCGATCTCCGTCAAAATGGCATCATAATTCTCGATACATTGAGACGAAGTTTCTAGCCTGTGCTCGCAACAGAATCGATTGCTCGCGATCGGACTTCCCAGCCATGAATAACTGGCCTTTACGAACATCAAGAACACAGGCATCAACTTCATCGTCTTCAGCAAGCGTGGGAATTCCGAGCTTCATCAGATGGATGATGATCTCGGCTCTCCTTTTGATGAGCGTCTGAGAATCGTTAAGATAAAGCTTAATGACTGTCGGACGTCCGTTGATCACCAGTCCCAGTTCCGGCGTGATTTTGATGCGTAAGTCTTCAAAGATCCAAACCCCCGACGGGGGATCAAACCATTCGACATCTTTGCGGCCCAGAAACTTCTTGTAGCCACTAGCCAAGGTCGGGTAGTGCTTTACCCGACTTGATTCCGTTTGTCGGGCGACAACTTCGTCGAGATAGGACTTATCTCGTCGTTGTTTGTGCATCCGCACGACAGCGTCGCGGAACTGCTTGTACATATCGGGCGGTACATCGTAGCCTTCCATGTGTTGTTGCTTGATTCGTCGAGCCTCCGTGAGTTGCTGTTCCGGAGGCTTAGTGGCGAAGTTCACGAATTGCGTCAAAGATATCCCAACCTGACCGCTGAGGTCTTGCATCTACGAGTCCTTTCTTTGCTTTGCACGAGAGATAGCCATTCGCCCCGTGGGAATACCTCGAGGGGAAAGAAGCTTATCGCGAACAATCTCCTGAACTCGGAGAGTCGCTTCGAGTGATCGCTCGGCAGTTCTTGCTTCTTCATCAATTTGTGCGAGACATGCCGCAATGCGTCGTTGCACATCGACGGGAGGGATGGCTACTTTGATTGGAGCAAAGTGCTCAAAGTAAAGACGAAGTCTGTCATCCGCGACGCCCTGCGATCTCTGGTGTAACTTGCGGATCACGGATGGATGCTTGAGAAGGTAGGCCGCGTATTCCGGTACGATGCCATCGAGAGGCCGACACACAACATATGCAGGGCTCACTAAGCAATCTTCGACCGCAATTCCCGATACGCCCTGCCACATTCGCATTGTGTTATAAGCGACATCCCCCTTTCTCGCGAGCAAGTGACGCTCGGCTGTTAATGCCGATTCGACTCGTCGGTCGACAGAGTCACGACGAACGAGCCCATCGTTCATTGTCACTGAAACTAATGGCAGACCCGGCAGACCTGGCTCTTTTCGATCAGCGAAGATTTCCGACATCCGGACAGTATGAAACTTCGTCTTGGGTCGACCAGGGAGCCCACGGTTGAGAAGATCCGCCAGCAAGCTCTTCCGGACGCGACGTAGCTGCTCGATAATACTAGATATCGCCGAAATGACGTCGTCAATGGAATCGAGTGTGCTTGCTATTCTTCGTTGAACAACTTTTGAGGGAATGACTAAACGAGTCTCGGCAAAAATCGATCCATTCAGATTGGGTTGACCTGATCCCTGTAGCTTGCCGAACATTCCTTGAACCGCTCGCTGAAGCGAATGGAAGAGATAAGAAGATTCGACGATTTCGGTGTTTGGAATAATCGCCAGAATTGCTTGATTGATCGTGGCGTCGATGGCGAGTCGCGCGATTTTCCCTGCCGTAGCGCCATACATCGCCGCCAGAATTGCGCCTTTGGGAGCCCATTTGGCGGAAGATGCTTTTAAGCCCTCTTCCGTTAAGAACTCTTCCGTGTATGTAATGACGTGTCTATTCACCTCACCAGATTTTACCCAAGGAATCGAACCTCCGAAGTAATCGAGCCGGCCTCTCGACGGCGTCCCGCCGGAATACAGAGTCGCAACCTCATCGAGTCGACACACCGGCGCGTTTAAAAGTGAGCTATCCCCCATAACCAAGCTCCTTGATCATGGCGAACATCTTCTTCTCGGCCTTGTCGCGTTCTGCAATCAACTCCTTCAAATTGGTGATTTCGGTCTTTACGTTCATCGGAGTTTCGGGCTCGGTCGTGTCGATATACCGCGAGATGTTCAGATTGTAGTCATGCTCAGACTTGATCTCCTCCAGCGGCACAACGCGCGCGAACCGCTCGAGTGCCCCCTCTTTGCCGAGCCACTCTTTTACCGCAGCGGTCGCTGATTCCAGCTCCGCTAGTCTTTTCCTGGACTCGGCCTCAATCCGTGTCTTCGCTTCCTCATCGCTCCCTGCGCGGTCGAGTTGGCGTTTCTTGTGAGCTTTGGTGTTCTTGATCCAGGCAGAGGAGACCTTGTCAGTCTCATCAGCTACCTCGCTCGGCTCGGCATTGGCCCGCACCACGGCGGTAATGCGAAGGACATCCTCGTCCCGCAAATGATTCTGATTCGAACCCTCGCGGTAGAACCCATCGCTCGAAGCGTCGACAAACAGAACCTTCCCCTGCCGAGCTTTCGGCTTGGCCTTGTTAAGAATGAGTACGGCGGCGGGAATGCCTGTACCAAAGAAAAGATTCGAGGGGAGACCGATCACCGCTTCAAAGAGATCTTCCTCGAGCAATTTTTGCCGAATGGTGCCTTCACTACTGCTGCGAAATAGAACGCCGTGCGGCATAACAACGCCGACCATGCCGTTGTCAGCGGTGGTTTCGACCATGTGCTGTAAGAAAGCGAGATCACCCTTGGTGCGGGGCGGGATGCCGCGACTGAATCGGCCGTAAGGGTCTTTCTGGACTGCTTCGTGTCCCCAGTCTTTGAGCGAAAAAGGCGGGTTCGCGATGACCCGATCGAACGACATGAGCCGACCATGCTCAACGAGCTTGGGGTTGCGAATAGTGTCCCCCTTTTTAAGGTCTGCATCGGGGATGTTATGCAACAGCATGTTCATCTTGGCGATCGACCATGTTCCAACGTTCTTCTCTTGGCCGAAGAGAGAGAGATTCTTGGGATTGCCGCCATGAGCCTCAACGTAGTGGGCACATTCGATCAGCATGCCACCAGAACCGACGGTTGGGTCGCAGATCCGCATCCCTTCCTTCGGATGAAGGAGTTCCACTATGAGGCGAACGACGCCGCGCGGCGTGAAGAACTCCCCTCCCTTCTTGCCGGCCGCCTCGGCAAAGCGCTCGATGAGATACTCGTATGCGTTGCCGAGAACATCAGGCTCCGACAGGTTGCGATTACCAAGCGGCAATCGGTCAAAGTGGGCGAGCAGCCGCTGCATCAGGCCGTCAAGTTCCTTGGGGTCACCGGCCAAACGGTTGGTGTTGTATGTAATGTCGCCCAGAACCCCTTCGAGGTAGCGCGAGTTCTGATCCTCGATCTCACGGCAAGCAACATCGAGTGCCTCGGCACGGTTCTCGCCGATCTTCATGAGATAGGACCAGCGAGCATGCTCGGGCAGGAAGAAGCTCCCATCGCCGTATTCGTCTGGGTCGCTATCAGCGATTTCCTCAGCCTTTGCCCGACTCATTTTTTTACGGGCGTAGTGCTCGATGATCTCTTGTCGGCGTTCCTCAAAAACATCGGAGAGTCGTTTGAGGAAGAGCAGGCCGAAGATGTGATTCTTGAACTCACTGGCATCGGCAGTGCCGCGCAGAATGTCAGCAGCTCCCCAAAGATGCGAGTTTAATTCGTCGCGAGTAATGATGCGGTCACTCATCCGTGAAATTTTTTCTCCATGCTTAGAAAGTCTCGAAAGACAAGTTCCGTTGCGATGCGATAGCCAGATTCGGCAGCCTGGATGGCCAGGCGTTTTTGCGTCTCAGCCGCCTCAAAAAGCGCCGCGAGCTTATTTTGCTGTTCGATGGGGAGTAACGGAATCGGAAGTGATTCCAATGACCGAACAGTGATGTTTAATTGCGCCGTGCTGGAGCCCGTATTGCGAAGTAAGTTAGCCTGTCCGATTGGGTGCCGTAGATAGGCAGCCAGAAGATAAGGATCGAGCACATCTGGATTAGGGCGAATCGCTAGCAGAGTCGAATTAATGGCGAACACCGGAGCTTCTTCCGGTACAACTCGTGCCCGGATTTGAGTGCTGCGCGACGATATGAGCACATCGCCCGGCCATACCAAGCACCGAGACACGAAATATCCGTCCGCCGTCACTCGTCCATCGATCAAGATCGACTCATCGGATTGAAGTGACGTCATCCCAACGACGGGGACGATGCCGCCGCCGGAGCGACGACTGCTCGCGAGAAATTGCGCGGAGACGGTAATTCCGGAGAAAATCTGAGCGATATCGCCAAGCCTCCCGGTCGTCTTAATCACACTAGATGCTGTCCTCGCTTTTGATTCGGCCCCCCTTCAAGTCTAAGGATCCACCACAACAAACAAAACGAATTCTTGAAAACGTGTGGCGAATTTTTTAATTACTCGTATTTATCATTATGATTGCCAGCCAAACAAACAGACCGACTTAGATGACTTTTGTTGTATTTCACTACTGAATAAGGACTTGCGATTCGAGCTAGTAATCTTCATCAATTATTCATCATCTACGAGAGTTTCTGAGACTTCGCACGGGTAAAGGACTCGTCAAAAATCCTATTAGGAGGTGTTTGCTTGAAAACTTCATCTGCGTCGCGATCTAATTACATCTGTCCGAGTTGCAAAGGCCCACTTTGCCAGGACCGCAAGTCGCGTGGCTTCGTACGTCACAAACATCGGGATCGATTGGGCGATTTATGTCCCGAGGGTCATGGTGAACGCGACAGCCGGCAAGTGGAGATCGTTGGTATCATGCACGCAAACAAATGAAGGGATTCTCAAATGAGAACCTTTTGAAAAAAAGCTCATCGCTCGGTGATGTGAATCGCCGAGCCAATCAATCGTGGATTTTTGATAAATCGCGCGCTCAGATAGCGTGACTTAAGGAAGAAGGATTTGCGATGAATACTCCTAACTTTTACATCACAGAGGAAAATTTCAAATCGCTCATCGGCCCAGGCTATTGGAAGATCGAGGATTTACCGCATAAACACGCCGAACAAGTTAAGCCCTTCCTGGGAAATGGTGACACTATCGGAGTTTTCGCGAGTGGAACTCCACCGCAAGGATTGACAGGCAGTGGAAAGATTGTCGCAGGAATTGATTGGGTACGTTTGGAAAGCAATCGTAAGGTCAACGAACCGCCATTGAACATTTATCACTTCATCATAAAGGAACCGGACAAACACGGCTATCCTGTATTTGCGTGCAAAGAGGGGAAAAGCATCGGCCCACATTGGAGTGAGTTGGAAGATTTGAATCGCTATTGGACCTAGCTGGTATTTCGGCAGCAATCGAAACGAGTTGCGATCATTCGATTCATCCTCCTCGTTAATTTGGCCGCATTCCAAGCTTGGTGACTATTGCCAAGGATTGAATTGGAGTAGCCTTATACGGCCAATTTGTTACGAGGGGTAGGTTTAGTAGCACAAGGCCCCTTCCTCGTCTGGAAACCCGGTTGGTTTTCGATTTTGGGCCATGCCACTTCACGCTGTCTCGAAACCTCTGTCCTGAATGCATCTATCGGCCAACCTGCTTGCCCGGACCGTTTAATTTGCTGATCGGGCTGATTAGTCAGCTACTTTTCCACAGTTTTGAGCTATTCAACCGCTGTGTAGGATTATTGAGGCAAGGTAGCGAACCGTCGTCGATGTTGTGATCTGTCCACAGCCCGCCGCCGTTAAGTAAGGTTATATTTACTCTTAAAGTTAAACAGTTAGCTGCTCGATAGGCTTTTGATCTGCTTGAGAAATCGGGCGGCATGTGCGCCTAATAGCCCGAGGATTTGCGCCCGATCGCCCGTGTAGTGCTGCGCCTAATCGCCCGGTACCCGTGCGCCCAATCGCCCGATGCAATTCACGTAATCCACAGGGTAAGAACTTACGCTCAATCGCCCGAGTCCTCATCCAGGAACGTATTGAGTTTCCACGCCGGGGAAAAGACACCCTGACCACTACGTCGGCTTGGGGATCGCGGCGCTTCTCGCTGCGGGTGGCCAAGGGCTAGGTGCTTGCGGTTGACGAAATGCACAATCTCGTCCCCCTCCCCGTTCCTGCTGATGGAAAGCTCGTACTCAGGCAGTTGATTCCCTTGAACCACGCGGCGAATGTCGAGGGCGAAGTCTGATATCCGGGCGGCGGAACCAGATTTTTCAAAGAGTTGCCGCATCGTGAAGCTCCAGCCTCTCTCTTGGCTGCCGGCATGCTTGCGTGCTACACGATAAAGCCACCGCTCGATGCCTCCGGTCAAAAGGAAATAATCTTCATGGATGGTGAGCACCCCTCCCCGCTCGATCACTCCTGCATAAAGCCAATCGGGCAAGGTGATCGTCATGCCTGTCGGCTCGCCTGAAGCTTCGTCGATCGTCTCCGTCCAGCTTTCTAGCCAGTGGAACGACGCGAACTTCTTTCGTCCCTCGGCGCGGATGTTTGTCCGCACCGCCGTGTGCGTCAGTCGCTCCAGGGCCGCGCGAAGGCGCGTATAGTCTGCTCCTCCGGTTGTTCGACGGATGGAGCGCAGCAAGTTGTATGGATGAAAATGAATGGTTCGCGAGGGCTTGAGATTACGATCGAGGGCCTCGGTGATCTGGGTCGATGCCCAGATCAAAATGTCGGCATCCCAGATGGTCGCCATCCCGAATTGTGGGTTGGCGCTCACGTCGACCCACACATTTCCGACTTGGTATTTGATCGGTTCTAATCGCGGTCTTTTGGCCAGGCTGAAGAATGGCCGCTCCATCGCATCCCGTTGATCTCTAATGGGAATATCGGCGAAGCTGGCCGCGAAGAGATCGGGCTGTTGGTCGATGGCCGGTGGTGTGCGGCGGACCACGTTAGGACCGCAAAATCGTGAAAGCTGAATTACGGTTCATCGTGAAATCGTATTTGCGACGAATCGTATTCACGACGATATCCGTTCCGCCGGTATTGATGTCGGTTCGGAATCTTTTGGTCCCGGAAAACGCTTTTCGAGCAGATCACGGATTTCGTCAGCCATGATGAGATTCGCCATCGCGCAATGACTTTTGATTCGTTTGTGTAAACTAAGCGGCACGTCGACGGTCAGTCGTTTCATTGTTTCGCGAATTTCCGGCTGACTCAATTCCCTATTCTCCACCCAAGCGTCGGCATTGTTCGGCGGACGGCTTTTTGTGGGCTTCGTGTTGAAGCTGATCTTCTTCATGCCAGCATCTCCTCCACTTCCTTCGCAAGGTGATTCATTTCCTGGGCGGCAAGCATCTCCGGGTCGAGTTCATAAACGGTCAATCCTTGCGTGGCGCTTTCGGCGAATGCGACTCGCTGGCAAATGGCGGTCTGAAGCACGGGAATGGGATAGGTTGACAACACGTCGGCAACATCGCGACCGATCGCCGTATTTACGATTTTACGATTAATCACAAATGCTCTTTTCAGGGTCGGCTTATAGACCGACGCTTCGTTCATCAGGTCGATGATCTCCTTCGCGGCTGTGAACGGCGGTTAAAAAGTGCAGCGCGGGGCGGCCAGATTCTGCAGCGCTCGTTTGAACAGGTCTTGGACCTGGCCGGCGGTTGAAGGGTAGGACCGGCTGGTCCCCTTGCTTCTTTCTTCGTCCAATCGGATCGTTGAAGGTCAGTCTTTCGAGATGGTTCGGCGTCGGCGTTTGGCGTCTTGGAGCCGGTAGCTCTCTCCCTTGGTCTCCAGGATGTGGCAGCGGTGGGTGAGACGATCGAGAGCAGCGCCAGTGAGGCGTTCGCTGCCGAGGACTTCGGTCCAGTTCTCGAACGGCAGGTTCGTGGTGACGATGACGCTGTGGCGTTCGTAGGCCGTCGAGATGACGGGCGAAAGTTATCGCTTCCGAGAGTCGATGAAACGAAAGAAGGCGATCAAGGGGGCGTAACAGCCATCGAACCATTCCCCCGACAGGGGAACGATTCACCCCTTCGTGCTAGCGGAGACCAACTAGGCCAAGTGGTCCCCTTTTCCCCGCCCACCCGGGCCCCATTTACCCGCCGATCTCCAGAGCGAAGCGTCCGTCGCTGGATGAAAGCCTACCGCGATGTCGGCGACAAAGGTCTCACCGCTCGGCCGCACCCCGGGCCGGCACCGCGATTATCTCGCAAGCAAGAGCGAACGGTTCTCTCTTGGCTCCTCAAGAGCCCGTGTGAGTTCGGCTTTGTGACCGAGCTCTGGACCGCTCCACGAATCGCCAAGCTGATTCTCGACCGCTTCGGCGTTCGCTTTCATCCACGATCGATCAACGCGTGGCTGACGCAGCGAGGCGTCTCGCCACAGAAGCCTCGCCGGGTGCCGCGCGAACGCGATGAAGCCAGAATCAAGGCGTGGCTGGCGAAGGATTGGCCTCGCATCCTTAAAAAGGGGCTCGCCGAAAAGCCCACATCGTGCTCGTCGATGAGACAGGCTGCCTCGTAGCGCCGCTGGTCCGCCGAACGCAGGCGCCGCGTGGCAAGACTCCTATCCTCAAGCAGCGCGGCAGGCACCGTGAGAAGGTGTCGGTCATCGCCGCTCTGTCTCTTTCGCCTGGCCGCAAACGGGTCGGCCTCTATGCTCAGACCCATCCTCGATCGTTCATCAACAGTACGAAGACGGCTCTTTTCCTCCGTCAACTGCTGAAGCATCTTCGTGGGCGCGTGATCCTCGTGTGGGATCGAGGCAACATGCACAAAGGGCCGCCGATCCGAAAGCTCCTGGCGGATTACCCTCGATTGGAAACCGAGTTTCTGCCGCCCTACGCTCCCGACTTGAACCCCGTCGAGCACCTTTGGCGGCACTTGAAACTCGATCGCCTTGTAAACTTTGCACCCGACGACGCCGACCAACTCGACAACTACTTGACCGACTACCTCGACGACGCCAAGCACGACACCCGAAGACTCAAAGCCTGCTTCCGCGCCTCCAAGCTCAAACTCCCCAAACGACTCAGGACTTTGGCCGGATGAGGATCAATAGCCGTCGCATCTTTACTGCTGCCTAGGTTTCGCAACGAGTCTTACCTTATTTCGCGAGCTAATTTTCTTCTCGCCCAATGACGCAATTTAGAATAAACAGTCTTCGAATTATGTCGGAAATCAACCGGCATTGATGCTCTGATTAGCACCTCGTCTACCGGGATTGGTGGACAGACCTGCTGAGACATATCCTGGAGTTCTTTCCGCAGTCGCTCTATCAATCCGCGTGGCCAGTGACACCGTCGACATTGAACAATTGCTACACACCGCTCAGCATTGCCGCGATCTATCTTAATATATGCAGCTTTAATGACGAGCGGATGCCGTTCAAACACCCGTTCACATGATAGCGAATCAAAAGCAAGACCATTTATAACTACGCGATCGCTTACTCGACCGCAAAACCACAGCAGATTGCTACTGTCGAGGTAACCAATATCGCCAGTACGATGCCATAGGCGGCCCCCGACGTCCATAACCTTGTGATGATTGTTGTCGCTCGATCGAAGGTACGTCGGACTTACCATCGGCCCATGCACAAAGATTTCACCACGCTGTCCTTCGTTAGCCTCTGGCTGCCATGTCGCTGTCTGAGATCCGTGACAATCTGCTTGCAGAATCTTCAC
Source organism: bacterium (assembly GCA_019753235.1). Taxonomy (GTDB): domain Bacteria; phylum Planctomycetota; class Planctomycetia; order Kolteriales; family Kolteriaceae; genus JAIELF01. Next base: position 13,131 of record JAIELF010000043.1, on the reverse strand, counting down.
TTTAGCATTGCAGCACGGGCTCCCAACAAGTATCCCTCGGCCTTCTCCCGTCTCGATGAGCCGTTCCGCGAAAGCGGAATCCGCCTCGACGTGGGAGATTGGCATCGCTTCCGTCGCACCATAAATCGATATCACCCGAACTGAATTTCCAACACGCTGTTTCACATCAACCAAGAGGTCGCCGGATGTGGGAGCCCCCGCCACTAAGATTCGTCGTAGAGACTTCAGCGACTGAGTTGACCGCGATAAAGCATCTGCGATCCGAGCCAGTAAAGCAGGCGCTGTGAAGACATTTGTTACCTCATGTCGTCGAAGCGACTGAAGCAGTCTCGTTGCATTGACCCGAGATGGCGACGCAAAGTTATCCGACGAGATAATCGAAGTGACACCGAGCAATGGCGCGAAAACCGCAAACAGAGGAAAAGTTGCGAGGTCGCGTTCATTCCCGGAAAACTCAGCGATCTCAGAAATCGTTGTCAACATACCTAACAACGACTCCTCGGTATGCACAACGCCCTTGCTTGCGCCTGTAGTTCCCGTTGTATATACAATTGCTGCAGGACGAGAAGCGATAGCGGGAAGAGGTTCGCCTGACGACTCAACTCCTCTTGCGGAGAAACATGGAATTCGAGCGAAACTTAGTCGTGTCGAAAGCGATCTATTCAGCAACACCACGTTATTCTTCGGCAGTCCCCACTGGCGAAGTAGGCCAACGCTATATGCCAAGGGTGTCGCTATTACACCATCGGGACGCACTTCATCGACCACGCGCCGTAGAGTGCGAGATCCGACTCGCGGGTCAACAAGAACTGGGCAGCAGCCAATTCCGATCAAACCAAGCATACTCACGATGAATGATGGACTAATTGGCACCAGTAAAAGAACCTTACTTTCGGCAGCAAATCCAAAACGAGTGATCTCATTAGCGAACTCATTCGCAGCGTCATACAACTGCCGAAATGTATATCGAGTGCACCGGTACCGAAGACCACCGATCGATTGCTCCCAGCATAATGCATAGTTGTCCGGCCTGTCCTCTGCTGTCAGATGGAACATTTCCCATAGGGCGTTACTTCGTGACAATTGGGCATCTGATGAGATGGCTTTCGTTAATCTTATAAATTCACCCATCTCAACTCCCAAAGAGAAGTTACGGACTGGCTGTTCCCTGGAATGGCATCGACGTCATAAACACTCCCAAGCTGACAACATGCAATTTAGACCGGAAGCGATACCCATCATCATCAACTTATCCCCGCCGCTAAGTCGGCCGGCGTCCGTTGCGAGCGACGCCGTGATGGGAATGCCGGCAGATGCTGTATTACCGAGGAACTCAAATGTAGTATAATCGATTGTATTTTCGAGTCCAAACTTGCTGAACATTAGATCTCGCTGCGACCTACCTACTTGGTGACACACCGTCTTGCTAATGTCTGATCGCTTCCATCCAACCTTCTGGAGCTGTCGCTCGAAGACATCGGCTCCGAGTCGTACAGCATGACGCAGTAGCGAGCCGGCGTTCGTGCGTATCGCGACCCTTTGGACGCCACAGCCGGCAATATCCGGCTCACTGACACACAAGCGCCAGCCGGCGCTGTCACAGCCCCATGCAAAATCGAGCAACGCAAAACCTTGCGTGGCTAAAGAGCTATCGCAAAGCAGGGCGGCTCCACTTCCGGACCCTAATGTCAACGCAGGAGCCAGCTGGTCAAATGTATCTCGCGTGATGTTTTGAAACTCGGCCAACATTTCCAGGGTTGTTTCGACCACCTGTCGGCTACCCTCGGTGCAAACGACAATGCCGGCACGTATTTGGCCTTGCTCAATCATATTGGCTACATAAAGAACTCCATTCATAAACCCGAGGCAAGCATTTGAAATGTCAAAGGCAACACAATCCGCCGATAGTCCGAGAGCCTGATGAATCGAACATGCGGTGGCCGGCTCTAGGCGGTCACGCCATACCGATGCATTGATAAGCGCCCCGACCTGTCGGCGATCCACGCCGGAACGTTGTAAACAAGTATTGACACACTGGATGCCGATCTCGCTTGCTGTCGAGTCCGTGCCCCACAAACGCCTTTCGCTGATGCCGGTGACCTGTTCAATATAACCGCGGGGGATGCTGAGTTGATTGTAGAGCGCATCGAGCGCAACTTCTATGTCTTCCGTCCTTAACACGCTGTCCGGGATGACGCATGCTAGACTTTCTAAGACGACCCGCTTGTAAGCCATATATTATCCTCGAAAGTCAATGGTAGCCTATTCAAGAGACAACAAAGTAGTTTCGAATCGAACACTCGTGTGAGGAGTTTGAGAGAGCCTTTTACAGAGCGTTGGAACTGAATCGTGAACTGAGCAATAGAGGACCTCATTCGCAGCCTATTGGCTATTTCCCTCTCGGCTCGCCATGGCTGCCCACACGGAGCCATCCACGTCTCGACTCTTGTTCACAACAGTTCCATCTCCCATTAGTACATGACAACCAGAACTGTGAAACGACGACACGCCGTTCTCAGAATTTCCATAGGAGATCGGTTCAGATCCAGAGTAAAGCACCCTGATTGTCTCGCCATCGAATTCGCCGGCCCAGGCCGTCTTGCCTGAACGCTCGCTCACAAACATTGTGCAACCCAGGCCATCTAGCACGTCTTCACTCCTGACTCCACTGTTGGGGAAAAACACACCATCATCATCACTATAGCCTCGACAACCGACGAAATTGCTGCGGCCAAGACTACGAGCAGGACTGAGAATGCGGATCGTCGACAGTTCCGCAGGGTCCGCCGGACAGCCGAATGCCGAGATCTTCGCTTGCACGGCAATAGCGTTACCCTGACTTAAGAGACTGTCTTCAAAGTCGATTTGGGCGTGCAGACTCGATAGTTCCATGTATGGCAAAAGCATTGCACCCCATCCAAATCTACTATTGGATCCAGGAGACGAGACGACACCAGGCGGATATAAGCCGTGAGACGTGTTATACGACGCGATTGCTATACCAAGTTGCCGCATGTTCTCGCCGCAATTGGTAGCCAACATGCTCGACCGTGCTGCCTGTGTCCCAACGAGTAGGAGCGACGCCAATACAGTGATGATACCAATAACAATCAGTACCTCAATCAGAGTGATCCCACGTAACGGCATCGACCCATTTTGCACGCTTGAGGGAGGAGCGTAACTTGTGAAGTAGCAACGTCTCATCATTGGTTGGCCTCGATTCCGTGGGCATTCTCCCAAACTGCTGGGTCGATGTCTTCTCCGACGAAAGAGACTGCCCCATCTGCCCACAGAACATTCACTCCTCCAGGATGACGGCTCCGTGCGCCGGCGAAAGTCTTCCACATTTGATTGGTCGATGTGGTGTGGCAGGGCAACGCCTTCTCATGGATGCACATTCCATTGGGCAGTAGGTCACCCGTACCAATTGCCAAACTGAGCTGGTCGTCCGATCCGTTGGGAGGCAGACGCGACATATACAGCGTCGCCCCAGGAATCGCTAGCCACAACACCCCCCGAATGTCCTCGGACTTACCTTGGAGCACCTCAGAGAGAAGTATTGCTTTCGAAAGGCCCTTGGTAATTTCCCGAAAGCACACTGTTTTATTTCCAAAAGCCGATCGTGCATAGTGAACGCTCACAGAGGGTGGGGATGCGCTCACATCGTCATCTTGATTCCAGGTAGTATTTCCCCACGCCACCGCATAGTTTCCTTTCGACACTCTCAGTCTGACCGTCTCCTGTGAAAACGAACTAAACCCAAAGATACTGGTGAGCTTTGCATCGAATTCCTTATGTCGGTCGGCCGGGCACACTAGCACAGAAGGTCTCGCCATGGCGAGCAGATGGTTCTGATTGATCCCTGAGAAAAGATATGGTGGCTGAAACGAGAGATAACCAAGAACACCCTGCTTTGAATCAAACTTGTCAGCAAGATCAACTTGGCCGATATATGGCAATAGCTGTACCGTCCAGGGAATCTCTGGAGTTGCGTTCCATGGGAAAATGAGGCCGCCCGCGAAAAACTTCTTGTACAATTCATGTGGTGAACTGTAACGGGATATGCGTCCGCACGGCAGTGACCCAGTTATGCTGTGATAAGAAGTGAATGCAACGCCTATCTGACGCATATTCATTTGACAATAGATTCTGTTTGTGGCCGACCTCGCATACAAAATCGCTGGGATCGCAACAGCAGCAAGTGCCGCAACCACGCCAATAACTATTAATATCTCTACTAGCGTAAATGCTCTCTGAAGTACATTAACACTGGATCGTGTGCGGACATGTCCGATCTGCGACGGACGCAGTCGTGATCGGCCATCCTGAGATGTGCATGCAAATGCGTCTACAGATAATTTGTATGCATGAAGAGATTTATGCGTAGTTGAACGTATATAGACAGCGCCTTTCGCGGGCTGGAATTCGACTGGCGGCGGGATATCGGCTGTCTGCGATAGTGGGACACTTCCATCTCGTAGCTCATTTGTCGCAACATTACCACAACAAAAAGTCTTCATGCGCGTTTCACCACGAGAGAATAGGCGATGCACCACTGCATAGCTTGCCGAGTCGCAATGCTGTACAGCACACTTTCAGTGTTTCTATAACTATTCGGATCGCGAAGACATATCCACGGTCGGCAGCGTTGTAAACTGGCCGGCCGCATGATTATGCGCTGCGATCGCCCACAATTTGCGTCTGTCCACGACTCTGTGGGCTCTTTCACCGCGCCCATGCCAACTTCAAGGTAGCAACCATCAAATACGTCGGCGTCGCAATTCTGCCACAGCTCGTAAGGATCGAAGCTTTTCGTCTTCGAGGCACAAGTTCCCAGACGATCGGCCAGACTGATTGAGCTGCTTCCCGGCCGTCGATACTTCTTTCGAAGAAACCTCCCCATCGCAACGACCTCCGCGTCAGCGTCCACAAGCGATCACTCTAGCTCGGCTTTCCGCCTAAGTGCGCGATGTCGTCGACCCTGACCGATACTCTTGCCAACATGCATGCGTCCCCTAGGTTCGAGTCATTTCAGTTACCCAAAAACCATCAACTGACCATTGACCATCGCCTTCTGGCTGAGGCCAGCATCATGCAGAATAGCAATCAAACACTCTTACCAAAATGCATCTCGTCATCACCTATTTCACACTCCTCTCAGCGAGCCCCAGAGAGAAGGCCGCAAACCCAAAGGACCCTTCCTGTGAGATCCTCTCGTGACATCTCAGGCACGAACTGACCTCCTGCGGTAAAGTACCGGCCGAGTCACCGACGACTCGGGCCGCGCCGCCTGTGCAAAAGATCTCGGGATTCGCCGCAACACCGAGCTTCTGCTGAGAAGCTCTCCACGGGTCGACAGCTTCGCTACACGAAGGCAAGGCAAGCGCGTCCGTCTGCAGTGTACGGTTGGCTTACCACTCCTTATGAATCACGAGCCGCCCCCACGAATTTCACGCAAGAACTTTCTGCATTTAACGAACGCTTTGAACGAGGTACGCAGAACTGCACAACTTGGGGAAGAAACTCGTACATCATCGTACGTGAGAAGCATAATGTCGTGGATTGACAAAAGTCAATATTATTTTGTACTTTATTCTTGACCCGAATTAAGCCCTTACGATATCCTTTCCGTGCGGACCAGCAAGATTCAGCTTCTTTCTTTACGGATCGCGTTCGTTACGGAGGGCATGGGTCCGTCGAGTTCACTCAACTAATTTTGGAGGTATGTGATGTCTCGCAAAGAGATCGGTGCTTGGGTTGCTGTGTCACTAGTCGCACTGTCAGCAACGGGCAATGTTGGCCTTTTGGATGGCGTTCGAAGGCTCAGTTCCGCAGAGTGCCGTGTGCTTAGCGGCGGGAACGGCTCGTGCAAGGATAACTCCGCATGTGGTTCCGCTGCAAATGCTCCCTGTCCCGGAGGAGCGACAACAACTGGCTGCGTCGGATTGAGTGCTGTATATTGCAGCGTGTCGAGCTGCACCAGCTGTACAGGTGGCGGAAATTATACAGATTGCGCTCCTGCGGCAATAAGCTCTAAATGTACGACAGGCACGGGTGCCCAGGCATGTGGAACCGGCATGTCGGCAGGATGTGGTGGGGGTGGCATCGGTGGTATTGCGTGCAGCTGTCCTGTGGCCTCGCTTCAGCCCACCGGCCAGCCGTGTGGATTAGCTGACTGCCGTCCCGGATGCTAGTATGACTGCATCCTGGCCAGTCTTACGGGCGGCTCAGCGGCACTTGTAGCCATCGCAAGTAGAGTAATCTGTCGTCAGCCGCCCGGATCCAATTCAAGGCAATGGTGCCGAGCCCGGCTTTCTATATTGGCACGTAGCGTCACATTAAGCTTGCGGCCAGGCTTGTGCAGTCCTTCAAGATGAGATTATCTCCTTCCGGCGCGGAGAGGGGGTGCTGGGACACTGGGCGTGTAAATGGCAATCCGAGAAATGGGTGTACCAAGATCTCTTGTCATTTCTGCGAGGAAGATTGCCGGCTTATTACGGTAGAGTGTTGCTTGGGACGGCAGCACTTGAGCTGATCCCTGAGGGCGAGAAATAGTTTTGTTTGTCACAGTAACTCCCGATGTGCGACAAATACGAGGATTCCTTTCCGCATTGGATGTGCACCAACCTGCTAAGGAATTTGCAGGCCACTCCGTTGAAGGTTGAAGTCTTGGCCGAAATGCTTTCTGTGGCGATCACGCAATGCTGTTCGTCGTGCATCATACGAGATCACGTTGACAATAAATCTCTGCATAGAGTTTCCACGCTGCAGCCAGTTAGACGTCTCACGATGAGGTATATTACTGTGGTTGCTTTTCTGATCCCGCAAGACGCATACGCACGAGATCATTCCAAATCGTCTTCTGGCACGTCCCGCATAACGGCATTTTCGAGTGACCTAGTCGACTGGCCTGCGTTGAACCTTGACCCCCAGAAGGCCCCCACAATCAATGCAAGTCCTGATCAACATGTCGGAACGCACGTCCGCGATGTTTTTGGAGATTTAACGATGAGACTCTTTCGACTCCTTGTTCTCCTGATAGCTCTCAGCGCCAACGGCATTGCCACAACGCCAGTCCGAGCGTCTGAGCCAGACGCTATTATTCTTGCTCTTTCTGCCCGCGAGGCGTCGTTTGAGAATATATCGTATGAGATACGCGAACGGTATGAAATGCCACCTGATTTTGATCGCTTCCAAAAAGAACGGTATCGATCTGCACAAATCGCAGCAAAGCACTTAGGCAACGTGACCATCCCAGCATTTCGCGCAATGCCAGTAGATACAAAATGGGAACGAGTCTGGGCATACTTGTTGTCAAAGGATGGAAAAGAACGCATTCAGTTGTTGGACGCTCCAGGCGAGCATAAAATCGTACAAGTTTTCGACGGCCGACAATGGAAAAGCATGCAAGACAATAAGACTGGAGTTCTAGATAGCTCACAACGAAAAGCCCATCTTGGGATGTATATTGGTTTCGATTTCAATTGGCCTAATCTTGAAATTCCGCCTGCCAAGTCTCGTCGGCTGGCGGAATCACTTGCGCTCGCTCAGAAGGCCGGCCTGATTGTCGATTCCGGTAGAGAGCCTGATGGTCGCATGAGACTGATACTTCGTCATCGCGCTAGACCCGAACTCGGTGAGCAAGTCATAACTCAACAAACTCTTTGGTTCGATCCCTTCAAACGCATGGCGCTTGTGGAAGCAAGATCGGAGACTACGCATTCTAATCGAAGCCCCAAGGAAGTTGGGTCTTCTAGCGCATTCGAATCCGCAGTTTGGAGTGACTTTGTCGAAGCAAAGACAAATTTATGGATACCAACAACGTATGTAACCAAGAGCCATCAAGAACTCTACTTTCCTGCTGTGGGCGATACGTATCCGACCGGCTTTGACGTCGACCGTGCTTTAAAGGAGTATGACAGGTCGGGTTTTCGGACAGAATGGTTTGTAAACAAAGTGTTTCGCGCAAATATCTCAAAGATCGTCGTCGATGCAAAGCATTCCAGCGATCCGTTCTCTCTCAATTATCCCGCTGGCACTGTGGTCTACGATTCTTTTACTGATAAAGCATTTCAGGTTGGAGACACGGAGGGCGTTCCGCATGACTCTTCCTTTCGTCAGCCATCGCTGTTCCAGTATAGCGGACTAATCGTCATCTTGCTGCTAGTAATGGTCGCTGTATTCATCGCGGCCAAGTTTCTTTACCGAAAGAGGCGAACGCAATGACCTTATCCATTCGCCCATTTGTCACGGCTGCCTTCCTCTTCGCTCTTTTACAGCCTCTTATTGCTCAGGATCCAACTTGGAGAGAGGTCAAGCGCGACTCAAAGTGGTGCGGTGCAAAAGCACTGTATCTCGTCGCCGACAAATTGGGCGTCGTATTGAACGAGCAACAAGCGATCGCGGAAGCAGAGGCGACAGGCGCCGCGGACGGTTACATGACTATTGGTCAGCTCGAATCTGTAGCGAAGTCCTTGGGGCTGGCTGCGGCACCCGTACGTGCAACACTTGATTGGCTGGCAACGCAAAATCAACCGATTATTACATTGCACAGATTCGTAGATCGAGGTGGGAAGGTTGATTACCATTACATGGTCTATCTCGGACCGCATCCCGATGGATACGAGATTGTCGATCCATTTTTCCCATCAAGACTCGAAGTAGTAGACAAGAAGTATATGGACGAGTCCTGGACGGAAACTGCTTTAATAGTCGCGAGATCGCCCGATCAATTGCCATCCGTGCTTCACTTTCAATGGATATCGACGATAGTTCTATTATCGTTGGCAGTGTGTTCTGTCGCCTACATGATCGTTAGAATGCGTTGGCCTTGGCGGCCGACCGCGTCAATGTCAACATTGGTTCTTTTGCTCTTTGCAGCCGGGTGCGATAGCCGGAACGCGGAAATTGCCCAAAGTCCGCCGTTATCTGTTCACTTCGACAGCTTCAATCACGATGCAGGCTGTCTATTTGTCGGGCTGGATAGCTTGCGGATCGTGCATTCGTTTAAATTCAAGAACGAGGGAACAAAGGCCATTCAAATCGAAGAGGTGCGTCGTAGCTGCTCTTGCACTTCGACTGAATTTACAAAAGAACCCATCAATCCAGGTGACTCGGGCACTGTCGACCTAACGGTTGATCTTGATTCCAGACGCGGGGAATTCGCAGTCCAGGGATGGGTTAGGTTCACCGAGCACGAGGAGCTGTTTCCACTCCGGATTGTGGCATTCGTCGTCGACCGACCCACTGTATCACCTGAAATCATTGATTTCGGGCGAACAAAATCCAACGAACAAAGCATCGTACGGGCATTGGTGCAAGTTCCACTCAAGCCCGGTGCGCCCAAGCTAACCATTCTTCATCACGACTCAGTTGATGGACGCATCATTTACACCTTTACTCCCATCGTGATGTCTGAAGTAGTGTCTGACGCCTTGCATCGTCGATGGCCAGTTGCGCAGTTTTATATCGACGCTACTCTGAAGGCAGCCCCCGCTTTTGATCGTATACAAGATGCGCTCACGATCTCATTCAGCGAACCGTATGGTGAAATCAAGATAAGAGCCAGTGGTGACATTATCGACCCCAGTTATATCGTTACACCATCGATCATAGAATGCCTAGCATCAAACGAAGAGAAGCGAACCGGCAATTTTAGGATCGAACATATCGAGAATATAGAGATGAGTGTAACGGCGTTGGAGTTGGCTCGAGGAAATGCAAAGCTATCCTGGTCCTCGCGACGAGATGACGCTGACCATCGGAGATTATTCATTGATGTCTCTTTTGAAGAGGTACCCGACGAGCTTGTTCATGATCAGTTGCTTATCCGCCTCGGCGACGCGTCGAAAACGAACCTAAAAATCCCGATCATCATATATCCCACTCATCGTTGAATCGACCGGCTTCTTCTTGAGGATTGCGTTGGTTATTGAGCCAGGAATGTTGTCGGACAAGTCGTTTGCAGAAAGCGGATTTGCCGCGTGGAGGTCTCTACGAGCCAGCAGTATCCACTTGCTGGCTAGCACGCTCGTGCGTGCGACGCTTCCGAGCATCACGAGTATTCTGTTGCTCTTATCTTTTGCTCCATTCTCATATTGTTTCTTTGCTTGGGTATCTTACCTGCCGTTGTTGACGTACCTCACTCAGCCATCCTCTCAAAAGAGATCCTGGCTTCCGGTGTACATCGCAGGAGTTCTCTTTTACGCGTGGAGCAACTATCCCATTGCTGCGGCTTCTATGTCGTGGATGTCTCCATACTGGCTTGGGTGGATCGTTCTTAGTGGCGTCTGTGGTCTCAAGTTTATCGCGATCGGGTCGCTCATAATAAGGTTTCAGCGATTGAGAGGTCATTGTCTTGCAATCGCAACCCCAATTTCCGTTGTCTCAGTCGAATACGTGTCGGGCGAAGTGCTTGATATTCTTATTGGAGTTACGTTTCCATGGACGAATATCGCTATGACTCAGATCGATACTCCTTTTATCCCTCAGGTAGCTGACATCGGCGGTATTTCTCTTGTGGCTTTCTTAGTGCTAATGGCCAACGGTTTACTAGCGGATGCATTATTGCGCGCACTCTTTCCTCGCAAGAGTGAACGGAAACAAATTGTTGGTGTGGCCTGTGCCGCGTGTTGCCTTTCAGCGGCTTGCGTCTACGGCGCAATGTCAACTGCTACGTCTAATAGTCATGTTAATGTTAGTATAGCCATCATCAACGGACAATTGACGCTCGAAGGCGATCTGATGGCAAGGAATGAACTCGCTGCTCGAACGGCGGCTTCAGTAGCCAAGGATCGAAGAATCAAGGGACAATTCGACCTGTGCGTTTGGCCGGAGGCATGCTGGATCGGTCCACCCATTGAGATTAATCCACCGCCGATCTCAAGCGACTTTCCGCTCTGGCATAGAACGCTTGACCGGAGCTTAGTATTAAAAGGTGAATCCGTTCTAGAAATTGAAGCGATGGCCTCTAGTCTCGGGGGTACACTACTTCTAGGGGCAACAAGGGTTGACAGTCAAACCGGTTGTCTGTTTAACTCTGCCATTGCGGTGAATGGTTGGAATGGCGTCATTGGAGTATATGATAAGACTAGACTGGCACCATTTCTAGAAGACGTGTCGCGCCCTATCGTGCGAGTGCTTTCGGAAGTATTCTTCTCAGAATTTATGGGAAGGCGGTCACGGTACAGACCAGGGAGCCGATCACTCGGTGCAGCTTGCGAAAGCGAAGTACCGACCGATGGTACGAGAGTAATTCCGTTTATCTGTTTCGATCTCTGCGATTCATCATTGTGGAGGCAACGAGTATTTTCTTGTCGCAATAGACCGACAATACTTGTTCATCTGGCGAACGAAGGTTTGGATCGTTCAGGAACGCTTAAGCTCTTATTCCGAGACTTGTGTCGCTATCGAGCAATAGAGTGCCGTCGTGCGATTGTCCGCTCTGTGTCCGGCGGACTCTCGGGTCTCATCGACGCAAATGGAGGAATGTGTAATGCCTTTGATACTAGCTCTGGCCGCGTGCATGTTGCGCACCATTCGGATGTGCCCGCTAGGATTGGAGCAACTCTGTTCATACGATTGGGTGATTGGGTTCAGCGGCTGTCGCTCATCTACACGAGCTTTGTAGTGTGTTATGGGTATGTCCAAGTGTGGCGAGGAATGAGGGTTGGTCTAACATGATTGTAGTAGACGCGGTTGGCAACGCCGAAGAATTGCCGCTCGCCTTTTGACGGTATGAAGTGTCGTGAGGAATGCGGCTGCAGCGTTTCATGGCGATGTCCGACTGTTCGGCGAGCTTCCTCGGGTATCAAGGTATAATGGCGAACAACTGCATAAGTAGTGTCAATGTCTCATGAGGCATATGAGGATGCAGACGAGGTGAAGACACCGTTGATGCTGACGGCAGTAGTGGCCATGGCGAGCAACGAATTGGCGGACGCTGATGATTCAACTAATCGTCCCATCGGTGGCGGTATCGCCACAGCTATCGTTCCTCTTGGATAGCCTTCCTGCTCGTTCTACGTCAATCCAGACAGCAAGAGTTGTTGCCATGCGTACGAAAGTCTGTTGCAAGCGCACCGGCATCGAAGGCTACTTTCGCAATTACAGGGATCGTCGTTCCACTGAGCCTTGTGATTTCTGCGGAGACCGGCGTCGCAACATTCAAATGAGTAGTGCGACCAGACGCGGTCCGGCATGCAAGTGGAATTTATCGGCCATCCGCCACCAGCTAACACTTTGCACCTATTTCCTGTTTGTCGGGATCGAAGTCGCTACCCCATGGTTTTCTGATTTGAAGCTGGCGCCGGCAAAGACCTGCCGCCTATTGCTGAATTCTCGCTCGTTGAATTGCTTGGGAAAGTCATGGCAGATGGCCATGTGCTTGCCTTCGTCGCTCCAGTACAGGTGTCGACGCCAACAGGTAGGATACGACGGGCATCAATCAGGCAGATCTGTCCAATTAGCCCCGCAGCGACAAACGCAGCGGAACCCCTCTAATCGCGGGCGAACATCTGCTTGCGGCTGTCCACCAAGCTTCGGCCGTCTTCGCTTGGTCGAGAGTAGCGCAATTCTCGCTCACTGTTCTTTCGTGCCAAACCGCTCTTGCTTTGCCATCTTCTGCTTGCTTTCGGATGCAGGGTCAGCAGGATTCGAGTGCAACACAGGTTACTTAGACGAGGTGTTGAAACTGGCTTTTCGAGATGGAGAATGGCGATGACATCAAATGCTTCCGTATGTAAGTCTGGTCAGACAACTCAATCGAGATTCGTACTTGTTTGGATCGCATCGCGGACAGCCGTCGCGTCGTTGTTAATCGGCGCAGCGGTGTTGAAGCAACTGGATTTACTCGGGGACCCCGTCGCTCCTAGATTGCTAGACACGTGGCTTCTCGCCGCGACCTTGATTTTCGAGCTGAGTTTAGGGGTTTTATTACTTTTCAATACGTTTGGATATCTATATTCTAAACGCATCATTGTGGTCGTGTTTGTCATCTTCACATGTATCAGCGTATATCGAGCTTATGACGGACAGGAGAGCTGCGGATGCTTTGGTCAGCTAGTGTAATGTCCCTCAAATGAGGGAACTTATGTTCTCGGTTGCTCGTCTCATTCTCTGTCGGGAGGATGG
>JAIELF010000030.1 GCA_019753235.1 bacterium | reverse complement strand
TGTTAAAGATATCGTCGCCTCCTTGCAAGTAGACAACGATCTTTCCAGTGACACTGGGAAACAGTTCAATGGGCTCGGCGGAATTGAAGTTGACGTAAAAGACGGAATTCGGGCCCGCATTTGAATCAAAAATAGAACCCGCGCCCGCAACGATAAAGTCGTCCGTTTCTAAGCCACCGATGTAGAGGTCGGTCAGACTCGGATTATTGGGATTGGCCGCTGTTCGAGAGCGGGTGACGGTGACGATTTTCGAGGCCCAGGCGCCGACGCCACCGTCTTTATCAGTTGCACGAACCCGCGCTGTGTAAACGCCGCTGGCGGTGTAGATATTCGAGACGACAATGCTCGTTCCGCCACTCTGCGTGAAATCGACGATGTTGTCGTTGTTCCAATCCACCTGGTAGGTGAAGGAGGCGGCTTGATCGACCGACGAAGGATCGCTTGCCGTCAATGTGAACGAAATTGTCTCGCCCCGGACAGCGGCGGACTGCGACGAGATGGTCGCCGTCGGCGCGGTGTTGATGATCGTGAGCGTCGTGGATGCGGACGTCGTGGTGTCGAAACCGTCAAAGGTTCGAACGCGAACCGTTCGCGACCCTGGTCCATCGTTGATGCCGAGAGCTTGAAGCTGCGACCAGGTCAAGGTCGGCGTCGCGCCGGTGGCGTCGCCGTAGACGCCGTCGCCGTTGAGATCCCAAGAGAACGTTACCGTCTGACCGAAATCGGGATCAACACTCGACCCATTCAGGACGAGCGAATTCCCTTCGGCCACCGTGTAAGGCCCGCCCGTCACCGCGGTTGGCAACGTGTTCGGCCCGTACGGTTCTAAATAAACACCGTACCCGTTGGCGGCATCCTGACCGAAGCTTGACCATGAAATCCAGAAGTTACCGTTCGATGCCCGCATCGCGATCGAGGGAAGCCACTGATTGCCCGTTGTAAAGGTGTTGACTCGGTATTCACCTCCGTCGGTCGTCCCGTTGGCGAAGTATCGCTGAAAGTAAACACCATACATGTTGCCGTCTTGTTGCAACTCGGGGCCAGGATTCGCAACGTTGTCGTAGCCGCTGGACCAAGCGACCACAAAGTTACCCGCCGTGTCCATCGCTACGGATTGCAGATATTGCTCGCCGGGCAAGTAGGTGTTGACGCGAAACTCGTTGCTCGTCGCTGTTCCTGAACTGTTGTAAAGACGAGCGTAGGTGTTGTTGCGGTTCGTGACTGTATCGTCCTGGCTGGAAGCATAAGTGATCACGAAAGCACCCGAGGCGTTCATGCCGATCTCTGGGGCAAACTGCTCTCCGGTGGTGGTCTGATTGACGCGGGCTTCGCTGGTGAGTGCGGTGCCGGCACTATTGTACCTTCGGAAGTAAACGGCCGACGAATCGCCGTTGCCGGACTCTTGTCCTGTGCTGGTCCATGCGACCGTGAAGTTACCCGAAGAGTCGGACGCCACCGATGCCAGGCCTTGCACGCCGGCCGTGGTGTTGTTCACGCGAAACTCGGTTCCCGTCAACCGCGTACCTGCGCTGTTATACCTCGCTCCGTACACGCCGTAGAGCCCGCCTAAACCATCCTGCGGGGCTGGGAACGCGAGGGGCTGGTCGGTTCCGCTTGTCCAGACGACGACGAAGTTCCCGGTCGCATCCATCGAAATGGATGGGTCGAGCTGGTCATACTGCGTCACGTTGTTTAGGCGGAATTCCGAACCCTGTGCCACACCAGAAGCATTGTAACGCTGACCGTAAACGCCCGTCGAATTGCCGGTGTCCTGGTTGGTACTCGTCCAGACCACCACGAAGTTACCGTTGTTATCCATCGCCACGTCGGGGCCTGATTGGTCGTTCGTGGTGAAGGTGTTGACCCGAAACTCTGCGCCGACTTTCGTTCCCGCCGCGTTGTACCGTTGAGCGTAGATATCTTTGCCGCTCGATCCGCTGAATTGATTCTCCGACTCCCAAACAACCACGAAGTTCCCGTTGGAATCCATCGCCATCGACGACGCTTGCTGGTTGCTGGTTGTGAAAGTGTTCACGAGCGTCTCCGCGCCCGTCGGCACGAACGCGGGGACTGTTCGGTCTTCGAGCAGTTCGCCCCCCAAACGGACGCGATGCGAGGGTTGTCTGTCGTCTCGTTTTTTGGGGTAAAGAGAGCGCAAGCTAAAGTTTTTCAAGGACCTATCTCCGCCTGTGTCTGCACGACGTGCTTCAAAACGAAATGAAAAGAATGGCGATTCCTCTCCCGCCGACTCCGATTCTAGTCTCGACAAGTCTGTTTGCCTACGGCTAATCTTTTCACGAAAGAGGACTTTTCTAGATTTTTTGAGATCCTCATCCGTCCGCTGGGACGCCCGTTCCGATGGACCTGCTTGTCCCTATTCGTCCCTGGGGATTTTCACGCGTTCTTTAAAACACATTTTCTCCAGATCTTTTGCCACAAGATCATTTTCAAAAAAGACTTAGGGCATGCTGTGACATCTGGACAAGAAAAAGCGGGGTCGGAACGCGAACCGACTCTTGATCATCGCCCCTCCCTTTGAGAGCATGAACCAACACGTACGAATCGATGGGAGGGACCATCGCTTGATGAGTTCGACCGCGGGAACCGGGGCCCTCGACGCCAGCGTCTTGGTTCTCAATCGGCTTTACATGGCCATACATGTCATCTCCGTCAAACGGGCTTTCACGCTCCTTTGCAAAGAACTCGCCGAGGTGGTTCACATCGACGACGAGGGGGTGTGGAACAGCTACAACTTTGACTCTTGGCGAGATGTCAGTGCCCTGAAGTCGCAATTCAAGGAACCTTATTCCGATTGGATTCGGACGGTATCCCTCGAAATCGAAGTGCCACGCATCATTCGGCTGCATCGCTACGACCGGATCCCTAAACAGCCGGTGAAGTTCAATCGACGAAACATCTTCGCTCGCGACGAGAACCGTTGTCAGTATTGCAGCAAGAAGTTTCCCACCAGTGAATTAACCCTGGACCACGTCTTGCCCCGTTCGCAAGGGGGACAAACCACGTGGGAGAACATTGTCTGCGCATGCGTGTCGTGCAATGTTCGCAAAGGGGGCCGAACGCCCGAGCAGGCGCATGTTCGATTGATCCGAAAGCCAGTCCGCCCCAAGACCAGCCCTGCTCTGCACGTCAAGCTCGGCCATCGAAAGTACCATTCTTGGAAGACCTTCCTCGACAACGCCTACTGGAGCGTCGAACTGAAGTAACCTGCTCGACAATGTCGGGCAAGTTCATTTCTTCCGTGGAAAGATGATCGAGCTGGGCAAAGATTTCTCATCGTGCGGATCGGGGAAGCGCTCCTTTCCCGATCCATTTGAATGCGCTCGCTCTTGCCTTCCAATTCCAAGCGAAATTCACAGAATTGTCTCATGTTAGGCGGGGCAATAAGACGAGCCCCACGCCCCGGTTTTTGGGAAGGTAGAAATCCGTTGTCCCTGCGCCTTGGAATGATCGACTTTGACACGTCGCATGCTTTTGAGTTTGCGGCTCGGCTCAACCATCGCGGCATTTCCGAGGATCAGTGGGTCGACGGTGCCGAGGTTGTCGTCGGATGTCCGGGCAAATCGATCATCTTCCCCGAGCGAATCCCCACGGAAACCGAAAAGATCAAGAAGCTTGACTTTCCGTTGGTCGAATCGGCCGAGGAAATGCTCGCGCACAAGATTGACGCGGTCTTGATCGAAGGGAATGGCGGGGACCAACACCTCGATCGGGCGTTTTTTTTCCTCTCGAAGAAGATCCCCGCATTCGTTGATAAACCGTTCGCTTGCAAGTTCGACGACGCCCGGAAGATGTTCGACCTAGCCGACAAAGCGGGCGTCCCGTTGATGAGTAGTTCCTCGCTTCGCTATGCCCCCGAAGTGAAAGCTTGGAAGGAAAAGTTCCAAGCGAGTTCATCGTCGGCCAGCGCGCCGCCGCTCTTGGGAGCGATCACGTTCGGACCAGGAAGCCAACATCCACTGAATCCAGGTCTCTTCAATTATGGCATCCATGCTGTCGAGATGCTCTTCGCGCTGCTGGGCAAGGGTTGCGAGTCGGTCGCTTGCTCCAGTTCCAAACACGCGGACATGACAACGGGTATTTGGGACTCGGGACAAATCGGTTCGATCCGGACGGATCGGCCCGGCGGGGCCTACGGCTTTGTCACTTTCACCGATCGGGTGGAGCATGTCCCCGTCTCCACCGCCTACATCTATCGCGAGCTTCTAAAAGAGATCGTGGGAATGTTTCAGACCGGAAAGAGCCCGATCGAACCGGCCGAGACCATCGAACTCATTCGCTTTATCGAGCAGGCCAACGCCAGTGCCGCCAATCACGGCATCCCCCACCCGATTGCGTGACCGTACAACCCTCTTGACGGGACCCTTTGTCGACCGGTTCAGACCGCAGCCCCCTTGCCCGGCCGATGCCGGGAGCGTATTTGATCGATTCGCCCCGAGGATGGACCCAGGGACTGCCAATCAGCAGTCGCCCACCTTTTCAGGCCGACAAGGAGATGCTTCACTCGGATGAGTTATCTTTTCGGACGGATTGCCTTTGAACGGTTCGATGTCAGTGGTCGAGACCTCAAGATCCTGGACGAATCCCATGTCGCCAAGATCGACGAGCACGCCATCGGCAAGACCGGCGCCCTGACGGCCGACGGCGTCGAGGTTGGCTTCACGGCGGGTCGGCACATTCTCGATCTCGACTTTAACCTGGCCAAAAACATCGTCAACGATTCGCTCACCTTCGGCATGCGTGTCGACACCAATAAACTCCCTGCCGACCTGATGCGCGCCTATGCGGAGATGGAACTGGTCGCGATCCTGGCGGAATCGGGGCAAGAGTACCCTAACAAGAAGATGAAGCAACAGGCCAAAGAAGCGGCCGAGGAACGCCTCAACGATGAAGCCAAGTCGGGCCGATTTCGACGGATGAAGCAGTTTCCTGTCCTCTGGGATATTCGAAACAAAGTCGTTTATTTCGGCGGCTCGAATCAGAATGCCATGGAGCGATTCGCCTCGCTCTTCAAGGAAGCTTTTGGCCGAACGCTGACTCGGCGAACTTCCGGATTGATCGCGCACGATGTCGCGACGCGGCTCGAGAAAACACGCTCGCTCGAGGATCTCTCTCCGACCGCTTTCACTGGCCCGGGCAAGACGATGCCTTTCGCCTGGATTTCAGAAGCGATGGGAACGCGCGACTTCATCGGCAACGAGTTCCTGCTTTGGCTATGGTGGCATGTCGAGAACGAAGGGGACACCCTTTCGCTTGAGGACGATTCGACAGTCACCTGCATGATGGCCCGCACGCTGGCGCTTGAATGTCCCTTGGCCGAGACCGGGAAAGAGACGATCACCAGCGATGCTCCGGTTCAATTACCCGAGGCCAAACGGGCCGTCCAAGCGGGCAAGCTCCCCCGCAAAGCGGGCCTAACGCTGGTTCGGCACGATCAGCAGTACGACTTGACGCTCCAGGCGGAAACATTCACTGTTACCGGGGCCAGTCTTCCCAAGCTCGACAAAATGTCTCCCGCCGATGCCAACGTCGAACGGGTCGATCAGATTCGCGAGTTGGCCGAGACGCTCGAACTTCTCTTTGGTGCGTTCGTCGCTCGCCGACTCTCGAACGCCTGGCGCGAAGACGTCAAATCAATCCGCGAATGGCTCGATAAGGAAGACTAGCCTCTAGCAGTACGGTCGCTTGCTTGCCGAAAACGGATTAAGCAAACCGTTTAAGTTGATGATGCCCGGGACCGACGCTGGACGGAACCTCTCCGGCAGGAACTGGTTTCGGCAGGGCCTGGTCTGCTTGCTGGGGGGGAGTGAGAGGTCATGCCGGTACCGAGGCTTCACATCATTGGCCGAAAGAATTCGGGCAAGACGACCCTCATCACCGAGCTGATCGCGTACTTCATCACTCGGGGAAAACGAGTGGGAAGCATCAAGCATACGCATCATCGTCATGAACTCGACGTCCCCGGCAAAGACTCGTACAAGCATCGCGAGGCGGGGGCATCGCCGGTGGCTATCGTTTCGCCCGGCATGACGGCGGTCTTTCGCCCCAATCCGACGGGCATTGCCAGTGACGGGTATGCTTGGCTGGAACCGATGTGGGAGGGTTGTGATCTTGTCCTGATCGAGGGAGATTCGCAGACGCCTTTGCCCAAAGTGGAAGTTTGGCGTCAAGCCGTCGGGGATGTTCCGATCGCGGTGCAGGATCAGACTATCTTGGCGGTCATCTCGGATGATCCTATTCCCACGACGGGCCGGCACTGGTGTCGAACGCCCCTCGAAACCTTGGCGGACCAGCTCGAAGAATGGTTGAAATCGTCGAATGCCGACAATGGTTAGCGAATCCGCCGTCGTCGAAGGCGTGAGACTTGGCTCTTTCCCAGGCAACTTGATGTCGAGATGGCTGGAGCGGTACGAACTACAATAAAGGAGTCCCTTGGGGCCCGATGACGGCAACATGCCGTCGGCCCGACTCCTGCATCATGGACCGACAACGGATGAATCGACTGGCGACGTTTCTCGAATCCATCAAGTTCAGTCATACCATTTTCGCTCTTCCGTTTGCTCTTCTGAGTGCGTCACTGGCCAGCGTTCGCGAAGGTGGATTTCGGCTACTCGATGGCGTGGGGATTCTGCTGTGCATGGTCTTTGCTCGGACGGCTGCCATGGGTTTCAATCGCTGGGCCGACCGAGATGTCGATGCGAAGAATCCTCGTACCGCGATCCGGGCGATCCCATCGGGCCAGCTCTCCGCTTCGTTTGTCGCGGGAGTTGTTTTGGTGTCGTCGGTCGGCTTCGTCGCGAGCACGCTTCTCTTCTGGTGGCAGGGTAACCGTTGGCCTTTCTACTTGAGCATGCCGGTGCTCGGTTTCCTCCTGGGGTACTCCTACACCAAACGTTTCACGGCGATGGCCCATGTATGGTTGGGGGTCGCTTTGGCGATGTCGCCCGTGGCTGCCTGGATCGCCGTTCGCGGTAATGTCGAATCTGCTCCTCTTTTGCTCGCCTTGGCAGTCGCGCTATGGGTAACGGGGTTTGACATCATCTACGCTTGTCAAGATTTGCAGGTTGATCGCGAACTCGGCCTGCGGAGCATCCCCGCTTGGCTTGGAATGGATCGTGCGATGTGGGTCGCGCGGTTCTGCCACCTCGGTATGGTGGCGGTCCTCTTCGCGTTTTGGCGTGTCACCCCGGAACTAGCTCGATTTTTTCCATCGGGCCTAGTCGGTCTGGCGGGGCTTCTCCTGTACGAGCATTGGCTCGTTCGGGGCCGAGATCTCTCCCGAGTCAACCTCGCCTTTCTCAACGTGAACGGGGTGATCAGTGTCGGGCTCTTCGTCCTGACCCTCTGTGATCTATTTTTGCCTAGAATGTGAACCAGCGAGATTTGCTCGTTCCTAAAGGATTCGGGCCAGCCGAGCACCTCGCGACCGGTTTATCGTTGACGCTGTTATGTCGCACCACGATTTCCGGTTAGCACCGTAAGAGTATCCTCGTGATGGGACAGGGATTGTCCGGGAGCAAAGGTCATGGCGTCGATCACGATCGAATCGATCCGCGATAAAGTCGAAGCAGGAAAGCGTCTCTCGGCCGAAGAAGGGGTATTCCTCTACGAGTACCCCGATCTACTGGCCGTCGGCGAGTTGGCCAACTTAGTACGCGAACGCAAGAACGGCGACTTCGCGTATTACAACATCAATACCCACCTCAACCCGACCAATATTTGCGTCTACCGATGCCAGTTCTGCGCGTTTCGCTCGGACCTGAAGGCCCCGAAGGGCTACGTCATGAGTGACGAACAGATTCTCCAGCGGGCAAAAGAATCTCATGAACGTGGCGCTACCGAGATGCACATCGTCGGCGGCCTCCATCATCAAAGAGATTTTGAGTGGTATAAAAATATCCTGCGCATCATTCATGACGCGTACCCGGAAATCCACCTGAAGGCGTACACCGCTGTCGAGATCGATTGGTTTACACGCATTACCAAGCTCTCGATCCGTGAAGTCCTAGAGGAACTCAAGGACGCGGGCCTGGGCTCCCTCCCCGGCGGCGGAGCCGAGATCTTCGAACCAACCGTGCGGGGTGAATTGTGCGAACACAAGGCCGACTCGGATCGCTGGATCGAAGTCCATCGACAGGCCCATCTGCTCGGCTTGCATAGCAATGCCACCATGTTGTACGGCCACCTGGAATCGGCAGAGAATCGCATCGATCACTTGCTTCGACTTCGCGATCTGCAGGATGAGACCGGCGGATTTCAAACCTTTATTCCGCTCGCCTTTCATCCGGACAACACGAAGATGTCCCACATCAAAAAACCGAGCGGGCAGGCAGATCTTCGAACGGTCGCGGTGAGCCGACTGATGCTCGATAATTTCGCGCACATCAAGGCTTATTGGATCATGCTGGGCATCGGCATCGCGCAGGTGGCCCTTTCGTTCGGAGCGGATGACCTTGATGGTACCGTTGTGCACGAACTGATCTATCACGATGCTGGAGCCCAGACGCCCGAGGCACTATCGGCCTCGCACATTCGTCGGCTGATTGAAGAAGCGGGACGAATTCCCGTCGAACGCGATACCCTTTACCACCGCGTCAACCGCGATGAGCTCGGCTGGAGAATCGGCGAGCGGATCTTGGTGGCCTCGTCGTAGCGAAACAGGATTGTTCCTCATCAAAGCATGCGAACCGATGCCGATGACACCATGCGCGGGATATCGCTAGGGAGTAGACCGCTCGCCCGTGGGTGATGCCTCCCCTTCCCAGACGCCTGGATCGGAAACATTCTGTTGACAGGCCAGTTGCAAGTTCATCCCCTGATAACTTCCGTGGGCATCGAAGCGAGGAACCGAGAGGGCCCGCACCACCGAGACCTCGCCGCGATCGTTGGTGAAGACCGCGATGTCGTCGATGAACTCTTCGTGCTGCTCGCTCTTGAACTGACGCATGGCCGACCCTAGATGCTTCTTGAATATCTCCTTCACTTCCGGCAACGGAACACCGACAAACTCGTCATTGCGAAACGCAAGGCCCGATAACCGATCGACGTTTGCCTCGACGATGACAAGCTGTGCATCGAC
This sequence comes from bacterium, assembly GCA_019753235.1. Lineage (GTDB taxonomy): Bacteria > Planctomycetota > Planctomycetia > Kolteriales > Kolteriaceae > JAIELF01. Next base: position 21,617 of record JAIELF010000030.1, on the reverse strand, counting down.
GTCAATCTGCCCGACGCTCTCCTGGCCGGCCCACTCAGACAGAACTTCGCGGGCTCGCCCGAGGGTCATCGCTTGATGCGTTGGTGGCTCTTTGGCGATGCGCCCTCCCCAGCCAAGCGGTACCTCGAGCGGGATTTCAACGATCGGCAAAGAGAACTCGCCGGGCTCGAACTCGCTTTCGCCGGCGGCCTTGCTGGCCTCCGCAATGGCTCGCTGCGCCGCCAGTTCTTCCTCCATCCGGAGACGATGATCCAGCGACGAACGGAGTCGCTGTAATTCATCCACCCAGACTTGCCGATTCAATCCCAGAGAGGATCGATACTGGGCATCCTGCGATTCAAGTTTATCGACCACTTCGGCTAACCGGTCCGTCGGCAGCGAGTAAAGGCTGACTTCGCGCGGCCAAGAGACCGTGTTGACCCAGACCTCGGCTTGCCATTCATCCGCAAACGAAAGGTAATCGCCAAACTCATGCCAGTTCTGCACCATCAAACAATGACTTAGCGCCACCTGCGTACCCCGTTCCTGGCAATAGCGATGAAATCGTTTGAAGTTCTCGATCACCTCGTCGAACTTCGCGTTTCGGCGAATCGATTCGAACGTCTCTTTGGTGATGCCGTCCAACGATAATGAAAACGAGAAGGGCAATTTCTCGATGACTCGCTCAACCTTCTTGTTCAAGGTCGTTCCGTTGGTTGTCACCATGCAAGGCGTTTCCAATCCGAGTTCGACCATCATGTCCCAGATGCGGAAAGCCTCATGTTCGAGGAACGGTTCCCCGCCATAGAAGTAGGCTCGTTCGAGATGCGGGAGAAACTCGCGAAGTTCTTCAAAGAAGCGGTCGCCGTAAACCTTCTTCATGGGGGATCGCTTTTCTCGGCGAGTCCGAATCGAGCTCGACCAGTCGCCGTTGCACATGATGCATTCGAGATTGCATGTATTGGAAACAGAGAATTCGATGAGCTTGGGAAAAGGCGGAGCCTCGGTCGGGACCGCGAAATGATCGAATCGCTTCATGAAGTGGCCGGTCGGATTTTTCATCAGGAACTGCTTCTCGCAGAAAGCACATCCCTTGCGCAGGTCGTTGGTACGAAGCGACTCACGCAGAATCTGAATCTGCTTGCCGTTCCAGATGTCATGAAGAGAATCGGTTTCGATGTTCCCCAAAACATGATCACGGTTCTGGCAGCAGACAATCGCGTTGCCGAACTGGTCGAGATACAGCGAAACAAACGGAGCATAGCAGGCGGAGTAGAACCCCTTGTCGAAAAACTTGCGACCTTGATTGTAAAGACCAACGGTCTCTAGAAACTCTTCGTCGGTCATCTTGCGGAACCTCTTTCGCACCAGATGGGTCGATAGACCGAACTCGGGCCGACAGCCTTGAACGGTCGTCCTGTTATCTTAACCGGCCACGGCCGGCGTTTCCAATTGTTCCCTGTATCGGAAACAATCCTCGTGAGTCTACGATTTGAGAAAACATGCCCGATCGGTCTTCAAAGGGGGGATTATCAAGGCATGGGAATCAGTTTTTGCTCGATGATCCAGCGGTCGATGACCTCGGCGATGGCCCGATGAGCGCGGGCATTCAAGTGGCCGTCGATCCGGTGGACGGCCGACTCCTCGAAAGACATCTTGTACTCCGCAAAGGAAGGGTAGGTATCCAGCATCGGTAGCGACAGCATCGGCAAAGCGCTCACAAGGAGTTCCTTCAACTCACAGGATTCTCGGTCGTTCCCTGTGTTCAAGAGGACGACAGCCAATCGGGAACCGTTCTTCCGACACTCTTTATCGAGAAGGAAGAGGTTCTTGACACATCGCTTGTACCCCTCACGGGCAGACGATTTGTCGACCAGCGTTCGAAACTCGGCCGGCAGCGACGCAAACGCGGGGAGGTTCTCTTCTACCTGAATCGGCGGTTCGTCGTCATTCTTAAACATCACCAGAACTACCAAGTCGGGGCGATATGGGGCCGCGGCATGCTCATAGACCAGACGTTCTTGATGAGTGTCCAATCCACAGATGCCGAGATTCATCACTTCCAGACTTCGCCCCGGAAGAAGTTGAGTTCGAAGCAGGCTTTCAAGCACACGAGGGAATTCCGTTCCTTCCTTCGTCCCTTGCCCGAAGCACATCGAATCGCCCAAGATCGCGATGCGAAATGTCCCCTCCGGCTTGGCCAAAGGGATGTTGGGCGTTCGATAGCCTTCATCGTTGAATTCGTGTCGAACGACGAAGCGAGAACGAGGATACTGCCTGCTGATTCGGAGCGCCTGCCAAGTGATTTCGCTCCACTCAATGGGAATCGCTGACTGACCGACTTCAAACTCGATCCGGGCCGTTGGACAACTCTTCGGGAGAGTGACGGGGAACTCGAACGTTTTCCACTCGGGGCTCAGCTCCACTGTTTCCTCGATCCCCAGATTCTCGTTACCAGGCGCTCCATCTTTGAACCGAACGTTCATGGATCGAGATGCGTCGGACCTGGCTCGGAAGCGAAGCAACCATTGATCATCCTGCTTGAGGTCCATCAAGATGCGATAAACCCGGACCATCCAAGGATTGACGGGATCGGCGTGATCGATCTGAACACGAAGAAGTTCGGTATCACGAAGTGACGATTCTCGATGGGCACGTCCCTTTTGGTCTTCGACGATCGCCATCGAATCGAGTCCGATCTTGCCCGATGACCGTTCCGTCTCAAATTCCTGACGCGGGTTATCGGGATAGTACAAGTACATGGCTGATCGCCGATGCCCCGAATAATGCGTTCCTCCCCGATATCGCCCGCCGGCCCACGAACTGTGATAGACGGGAACGCTCTCGTGGGCGACATTGAACACCTGCGGCCTTACCATGACACCTACGACGATCCCATGGAGGATGATCGCCAGCAACATCGTCACCTTCAGCGGACGAATGGCGCATAGTCGCAAACCCACAAGGATCGGCAAGGCCGCGAGATACACGAGCGCAATCAATCTCGGCTGGTCGGGCCAAAGAACAAAAGGATCGTCGCGAATCACGTAGGCCGTGTACCCCAGAACCAGCGCGAGCGCTACCAGCCAACGGACCAAACGCCAAACGGCCGACTTACTCCCGCGGATCCCGGACCAAAGCAAAACGAAGCTGACATGAATGCAAAGGAGAGCCCCTGCCGTGCGACTGAAAGGGAGCAGATCCGAGTAAATCCACGTCAGTCCCCAGGCCAAAAACGATGCCGACAAAAACAGCCGACAGGCCATCTCGAGGGTAAATCGCTCTTCGAGAGTATTCGCCTTCTTTGGGGGCTTCAACATACTGCTTCCATCGAAATGGTTTCGCCTACGACTTGCTATGGTCCTGCACTTTGACCAACGGACTCGATACGAAAATCAGAAGCCTCGATCGGCGTTTCATCCGCTCCTAAATAGGCGGTGATGATGGCGATCGCCTCGTCCACGTTCGCGGTGGCTTTGACTTGAAAAGCCTGCCAAGATGTTCCAACCTCTACCGTAGTGAAGTTACTGATGAGCTTGGAAGGTTGGCTCATGTCGTGCAGTCCGAGTGGGACGATCTTGGGCTTGTCGGCCCGAATGTTTCCATGGATCAAATAAGTTTGACCTCGAGAAACTGGGCCTGCCGACACCTGGTATCGGACCGTCCACGCCTCGCGTAACAAAGCTCGCAGCCGATCGACTCGACTTGTTTTCTGGTCCGGCGGTAAATGAGTCAGGACGGCGTCGGAATCAATGGGTCCATCTGCAAAGACTTCCAGCCAATCAAAACCCGGGGGAACGGTATCGGAGATCGTCGCCTTGAAATCCTTGATCGAAAACGGACGATCGTCGCCGCCAAACTGAAGAACGAATCGCGGCCAGCGACATGATTCGGTCACCTTCAAGCAATACTGACTCGTCCCGCGATTCGTCGAAAATGCCTTCACCTCGGAATAGAAGCGAGCGGGGAACGTCCAGTTCTCGAGGAGAAAGGAGAGAGATCGCGTCGACGGAGACTCCGCCACAAAAGAGATGGTGACGTACTGACCGGCTTGGATCGAGGGAAGTAGACGGCCGAGCCTCATCTGATACCGCTCGGAGCCATGCGATTCGATCTCACGAACGATCGCATGCGTCGGCGAACTCTCGAATTTGATCTGCCGATGTTTTTTCGGAACTTCGTCAAAGAATAGATCGGAGCGAAACGAATCCTCGTCCGGAAACATCGCTGGAAAAGCGGTCGGTTGATAGAGGTCCGGCCGGCCCGTGAGCTCGGCCAAGTCCTTTCGGGACGCGATTGCCCGGGCCAGACGCTGATGCCCCATGGGAGTCAAATGAGCGTCATTAGGATGTCTCTCGGAGAAATCATCGCAGACGTCGACAACACAAAGGCCAGGCTGATCGAGGACCTCAAAGATATCGCGCTGATACCGATCATGATTCTGCAGTGCGAAAACGGCAAAGGGTACTCCCGCTCGATCGCATTTCTCTTTCATCTTCGCGATGACATTTCGCGTTAGGCGAATCTCGGCTTCATCAACCTCTTTCGTGTTGGGCAAGTCTCCGTCGGTGAAGGGCCGCAAACGTACGAACTCTCCCTGCTCGTTGAAGAACGGGAAGTGGGCTGCGGACGTACTTCGCCAACTCTTACGGAGATAGTTTCGCTCGAGATGGCCGGCAATCATGGCATAGACAATAAGAACGGGCTTGGGCTGATGTTGAAGAGCTTCGTCGAGCATGACGGCGGCATGAGTTGTTCCCCAGCCCGAAACCGACCAGTTTAGCACCTTGTAGTCCGGCCAAGCATTCTTGGCCAAGAGCCAAGCGTAATGCTCGTCATCTTCGGCACCGATACCAAAGGTCATCGAGCAGCCCAGAAAGATAATCTCGGGTGCTGTCGGCCCCGATCGAGGAGTGGGCATCAATCGAAAGCCATCGGGTCCGGTATGGTAGGTCACATCGTAATCACGATGGTGATGCCTGACCTCGGCATCAGGTAAACCTCGGTAGCCCACCTGGTTGGAAGGCTCGGTATGTGGCTCAAACCAATCGACCGAGCTGGTCCAGATGTTTTCCTTTATCGCCGTGGAAACGATGGAGATCTCGCGCGTCCCTCGACCAGCCTCTTTGCCACCGAGAACAAACGCGACGATGCCAAGTGTTTGCAGCAGAAAAAGCGAGACAGAGACCGGGGATCGGTATCGAACGAATACCAGCCCGATGATCCCCATCACGAAACCAACAAGGGCAATCGTCGCTCCGTCAATCCGAAGAATCGAAAAGGGAATGGAAATCGAACGGTGAGAGATTCCGATCACAAAAATGATGACCGATAGTAGAACCGTCCAACAGGCAACCAAGCGAAACAAGCGAGCGAACTTCTTCCCAGGCATCCGACAATTCCCGGCAGCTGCGACCCCCCAATAATCCCCTGGCCTATTGTCATATCAATCGAAAGCAGGATCAATCATAACTGTACCCAACGGATGTGGCCTGACGATGCAACCGGTTTCTATTGGCGATATGGACGACGCTCGGTTGAATCCTTTTCGCGATTTGAAGCGTTCGAATGAGAATCGCCGATCGAATATGTTTGTGGCCGAGGGAGGAAAACTCCTCGACCGAATGATCGAGGTCGGCTGGCCGATCGTTTCGGTAGTCTTGACTCCAACGGCTTACGACGAGTTTCAACACCGAATTCCACCCGACGTGCCCATCTATCTTGTCGAGAAGAAATCGATCGAGGAATTGATCGGGTTTCACTTTCATCGGGGGGTGTTGGCAAGCGGTCGACGTCCCGACTTTCTGAACCTAGCTCGCCTGATCCCGCCCGAAGGACCGACAACGGTATTGATGCTGGTCGATATCCATGATCCTGAGAACGTCGGCAACATCATTCGGACGGCGTCTAGCTTGGGCGTTTCATCCATCGTGATGACTTCGCTTTGTGCGGATCCCTTTTCGCGTCGGGTCTTGCGGACATCCATGGGAGGAGTTTTGCTTAAGCCGATCGCCATCGTTGAGGAACCCGTCCGCGCCATCGCATCGCTGCGACTGCACTATTCGTTGCAGACCTGGGCAACCGTTCTCGCCGAAGATGCCATCCCATTGTCGCAAGCGAAGGCGGGACCGCGCCGGTTGATCGTTGTCGGCAACGAAGGGGATGGGCTTTCTCCCGAATGCATCAACGCATGTGAAAGGAAGGTCACGATCCCGATGGCGCCGCACGCAGACTCTCTGAACGTCGCCGTCGCGAGCGGGATCATTCTCTATCACTTCTGTCGATCAGAATCGGCGGTTGAACCTGCTTAGCTTACCTTGCCCGCTGGGAGAGCCAGCTCGGTATCCAGCATGCGCGAGAAACGCTTCTCGGTACGTTTCTTCCAAGAACCTTTGTGGTAGCCGAACCCCGCAATCAATGGGACCGCGAGGGTCGCTTCGCTGTAAACCATCTGTTCAAAGGCGGTGTCGACCTTGCCCCACGAGCTGGCTTCTTTCAGCGTTGAGCCCGACAGCGCCCCATCACGAACGTCGGCAACCGTGATCTGGATGGCGTACTTGTGCATGGGGACTTCCACTCCCAGAACGTCGGCGGCGACGACGACATCCTGCGCAAAATTCTTCGGCACGCCTCCACCCACCATGAATAGACCACTATCACCTGATGCCATCTTGACCCGCGTCAGCTCGAGAAAATCCTTCGCGGAATCGAGCGAGACCTTCGGCTCGTCGCCGCGAAGAGCCTGATGTGCCACCAGGCCAAACCCGGCCGAGCAGTCACTAAACGCGGGGCAGAAAATCGGAACATCCTTCTTAAAGGCTTCGAAGACAATGCTGTCCTTGGGATGGAGCCCCTTGCTCTCAAGATACTCGCCCATGGCTCGGATGAATTCGCGCGAAGAATGGGGTCTCGGCTCGAGTTGGTCGGCAATGATCTTGGTCGTATCGTCACAGATGCGGAGTTCGTCCTCGTCGATAAGCGTGTCGTAAATCCGGTCGATCGCGAGTTCGCGAAGCTGTCCATCATCGAGACCCGCTTTGAGCCGATCCTCGGCCAGGTAGTGTCGAAAGCCCAGCGCCTCAAAGAAGTCTTGATCGACAATGTTGGCGCCGGTGCTGACGATGGCGTCGACCATGTTGAAACGGACCATGTCGGCAAAAACCTTTTTGAGGCCCGCACTGATCAACGAACCAGCCAAACAGAGAATGACCGCCGAGTCTTTGTCCGCCAACATGCGATCGAAGATGTCGGCCGCTCGGTGTAGATCACGGGCAGAAAACGCCATCGTCCGCATCGAATCGACCAATGGGACAACGTCGTGCCGAGTCATGTCGAAGTGTTCGATCGTCTCTCGAAGAAACGCCTTCTTTTGATCGGCCACGGTCAGGCTCCTTGCGCTCTCAATTCGGTCAATTCAGGACATCACGTCGATGGGAGAATCCCTCCACGCCGGCGATTTCCGGGCCGACCTCCATCGATACTTCCGAAATCATAGCGATCGAACCCGTTTTGCCACCCCATGTTCTAGAGTTTCTTGCCGGTTTGATGTTGCACGGAGACAAAACTCGGCCACGGGCAGGAGTGAATCGCGCGATGAGTATCTTGACTTGGATGGGTGCCGGTCAGCAAAGACGGTCGGTGGAACGCCTCATGATCAAGCTCATCAACCAGAAGCAACTGCTCGAGGCATCGCGACGAAACGATCGCGAGGGCTCGCGCGTGCCGGTGGTGCTGGAGGCCCGCGTGGTTCCTTGGGATGGTCGGCATCCCGTTCTGGAAGAAGCCTTCTTCACGACCACCCGAGACATCACTCTTTCGGGCCTGTCGATCGTCGCCAGCGGTCCGTTGCCGATCGATGCGGAACTGGTCATCTCGGTTTTCATTGATGGTGAGTATCACCACTTGCTTTGCCGAATTCGACACGCAACCTCGCTGGGTCCCGAGTCGTTTCTCATCGGCGTCGAAGCGATCAAGCAGTTGCCTGGCTCGCACGAACTTCGCGTCGTTCCCTCTGCCGAGATGGAAAGCGTCCGCTAGGAAGCCTGACGAACGGGACGAGGACGAATGACGTCGGCCAACGGGTGGAGCCGAAGAGATTTGCCTGTCGACGAGAACCGGACGCGAACCTCGCCGCTGGCCGAGTCAACGCTTTCGATCACGCCAGCCACCCATTGTCCGTCGAGGCGAACTTCGACGGCTTCGCTTGGTCCAAAGCCATACTGAGCGAACTCTGGGTCCACAAACTCCACCAGCGCCTGCGTGAGATCCTCCATGCGAAGGCCCCACATCTGCGTCAGCTCTTGAAAGACCCCCTGGTACTCGGTCGGCTGACGGTGATCGGTCATCGCCAATCGAACAAGCTCCTTGAGCATGTCGAAACGGGTCGCGTGTTCGAGCAAACGGACGTCGCTTGCTCTCGATCGACAAAACTCGGGAAAGATCTGCTCGCCGTGCTGCTCGAATCGAGGGCGAACCTCGTCGAAAACCTCTTCGCCGAAGAGATCCGCCAGCAGTGCCCGTTGCCGAGCCGAGACTTCTTGCGTCTGACTCAACAACCAGAAAGCTGCATGCGCACCGACATTTCGACGCACTTCCGATTCGAAGGCTCGGTCGGCATCGGTTTGATGGGAAGTCATCACCGGATGGACTGCGAATTGGTCCGCGAAGACGGCCTCAACAATAGATGGATCTCCTCCCACCATGCGATACGTGACGGCAGGCCCGGCCAGCGGCGCGTTCGCGGGGGCGGGTGTGGCAGATGCTCGGAGAGGAAGCGCGGGAGGTATCGGCTCGCCGGCTCGGCTTGGTTCCGATCGATGCGAGTCCGAAGCCGGACGGGATGTGCTGCCAACGTTGTCTAATTCCACGAAGGTTCCGCTAAACGCGCCGTCGTACCTCTGCGACTCGGAAAACTTTAACAATGCCGCACACCGCAGACGAAGAAAGTCATCCTCGTACGGCGATAGCATCGCTTCTTCTTCGCTGGGCCGACCTTCCAGCCACTCGGCCAAATTCAGATCGAGTAGATCTGCCGCCACGCCGCAGGCATGGTGAAGCAGACGCTTGACCGCCGACTCGACATCTTGACAACAGAGGAGCCCGAACCGGTCTGCGGTCATCTCTTGAAATCGCCACAGGCCTCGCGCCAGTAATGTTGTCCGCGCCCCCTCGGCCATCCCAAGCGAAGGATCTGTCAGCAGCATGTTCGGTTCGAGAACCGATTGGCCGATCTTTCGGCCCACATCGAAAAGAAATTGCCGAGCGGTTGCTTCGTGGAGCAGTCCTGCACTGACCTGAACTTTTTTGAACCGACCATCCGGCGAGGTCGCCACGGTCACCGGGACCCTCGGCGAACGAATAATTTCGAGTTCCAATCGACAGGATAGTTGCAGCGTTTGCCGAAGGATGTCGAGGAGCCGAGCCAATCCTGACCCAAGCGACGAACTGACCCGAACGCCGCCGTGCGCAGAGGCATCGTCGGGCTCTCGTCCCGAGGCGATCTTATCGGCCAACGTCGAGTCGAGGCGAATCTCTGACTGGATCACCCGTTCGCCTGGATAGCGCAGGCTGGACCAATCGAAATCGTTTCGGATGGCTCGTACCCGCGCTGTCATGTCACCCTCATCTTCGCTTGGTTCGGCCCGCCGGGTTGGACCCGGTCCCCATTCGAGCCGACTCGCTCGTGCGGGATAGCCTTTCTCGGCCCCCCATAGCCATCAATGCATGCTGCGTGAAGTCGATCCGGACAGTTCCGTCAAAAGGGGCCTCAAAAAAAGCCCCTGCGAGCTTGTTTCTGTACGTATCGTGAAAATGCCCGAGGCGGTCGGGCTGATACTGCAGGCTTGAAACAAAGGCCAACGCCTCATCGAGCGCTCGCCGATACCGCTCGACTCGGCGAACATCCCCCGCTTGATGGGCCACTCGGACCGCTTCAACGAGCGCCTCGGCATAACTGGCCGTCGAGATGTTGGGCTCCACCGCCCAGCGCTGGCCGGCTTGATAATGCCCAAATCCCCCCTTCCACCCCGCCGGTGACGTTTCCCCATCAAACTGCAATTCGAGCAGCCAATCGTTCATCTCGAAGACGAATGCCGACGATGCCGGGTCTCCATGGGCCAGGAACAACTCGGCATGGGCGGCAGATTGCCAGGGGACGAACGCAGGCTCTTTCTCTTGCCGCCAAAGCCGAGTGTAGACCGTGCGACTCTTCCGGACAGACTCCCAATATCGGGCGTCTTGTCGGATCGCTCCCCAGCGAGCCAAAGCGAAAAGAGCCTCGCCGGGATAGTAGGCCCAGCCCTCTTCGTCGACGTCTCCTTCATCGGCATCCTCATCGTCTATCGCTTGCAGACGAATCGATCCATCTGGGCGCTGACAGGCCAATAAGAAACCGGCGAGCTCGTCCCCCTGGGTCCGCTCGAGATCGGTGCGTTTATCGAGCTCCGCCAGGGCCAATAAAAGAAGTGCAGACCATCCAACCGGATGAGCCCCCTGTTTCTTTTCGAAACGACGACGAACCGATGCCGATTCTTGCTGGCGATCGGAACGCCGTGCTAGCAGCTTCTGAATGACTTCGCGAGCCCGATCGATCATGGCGCGGTCGTCGAGGATCGAACCGACGCGAGCCAGCGCCGTTGCCGTCCCTGCTTGACGAACCAGATTCTCCTCATCGATGTCGCGATCAAGGGCCGGTTCAAAACCGTAACGAAACAAACCGTCGGCTCGACCATTGGCCAGCAACCAGTCCCCTCCCTGGCGCAAGGCCGATTCATCTTGTCCCCCGCCAACCAGCGAGCAGAAGCACCACAGCAGTCCGGCCGATCCCGTCATGACGCTACCCCGACCGAGCGGGATGATGTTTTTCCAATTCATCTCGAAAACGAAGGCAGGGTTCGACGAAATCTTCCGCCAGCGGAGCGAGTTCAAAATCAAGCAGATCGGCTGACAGGACCATGTCACCGAGTTCCAGCGACTCCTTCAATTCCCGGAACATCTGCGTCAATCGCTCGAACAGCGTTCGAAACGAAGCAACCACTTCGTTCCAAGGAGCTTGATCGATGGTCAGTCCATGAAGCTGACAGACTTGATCGAGGGCCTGCTGAACCTCTTGCCACACCATCAGCAATTCCGCCGTACCCTCGGCCGCTTGCGGAGCTTGTTCGCGAAGCTTGGCCGCCCATTCGCGATGGCGGGTACCGACCACGGGAAGCGTCTCGGCCAGCCGAGTCAACAGCGGGCCCGTGATGCGGATCGCATAGTCGGTCGTCACCGCCAATCGATGCGACGACGTTAAAGGAGCCGACCAATGCTCGTCACCATCGTCCCAGGTCACGGGGTCATCATCGATGCGAACATCGGTCACGATCTTCCCGTCGCCGAGAACTCGGTCGCGAACATAAACAAACGCCGACGCCAATGTCGCGTCGGCCGACAAAGGACAATCCACCCCCTGCCCATCGACCGCTACCTGTGCATGCGACATCAAGCTCTCCCTCTCGAAGCGACCGGCGGTCCCGCCAAAGAGAGGAACCCGTCGCCAGGCAAGCTAAAGCGACCCGCCAAACGCGTCAAGCAAGCCCCACGCACCCTCCCTATCCGACCAAACAACTCCGTATTCCATTGACAGAGTACGGTACATATGTTCATTATATGGTACCAAACGGAAACGGCGTGGGAGAGGGGCGATGCAGACGGCTTTTGGGCTGGCGTTGGGGGTGGTGGATGAGCTGGTCACCGAGGTTTTACAGCAGGTGGGAATGGCCGAGCCGCCGGTCGATGCGGTCGAGGTCGCGCGCGGGCTCGGGATGGACGTTCGACTTCACACGGGTCAGCAGGAACGGGGGCGGTTGGTCCATGCAGGGGGTTGGACGGTGATCGTGTGCCGACCTGAGCCTCGATTGGAACGGTATCAGTGGACCGTTGCCCATGAGATCGGCGAGTACTTGATGGCGCAGACTGCCGACCGTTGGGCCAGCGAACTCGTGGTTCTTGATGGAGCCGTGCGCGAGTGGCTTTCGAACTGTTTCGCGACCCATTTGCTGACCCCGCGCGAGTGGTTTCTCGCCGACGCGCGGGAGCTTGACTACGACTTGACGGAGTTGAAGCGTCGGTACGTCACGGCCAGCCACGAGGTGATCGCCTTGCGAACGCTCGAGTCGGATTCGCCGGCGGTGGTAACCATTTTCGACAACGGCAAGCAGACGCGTCGGCTGGGGAATCTTCGTTACCGGGTGCCGGACTGTTCGCCGGCCGAGCGAACGTGTCGGCTCTTAGCCCACGATGCGGGTGCGGCACAATCACAAGAAATCGAGGGGGTCCGCATCCGGGCTTGGCCGCTGCATGAGGATGAATGGAAGCGAGAGATTGTCCGGACCGAATGGTTTGAAGGATGGATCGACTGAGTCGGCCATTTTGAAAAGGATCTGTCGCCTACGGTCGCGGGGTTGTGTCTGTTTCAACCTTCTTTTTACCCAGAGAGATCTTGGGCTCGGTCCCAGCCAGGATGCGGGCAAAATTCGCACGGTGCTTGATGAGAATCAACAGGGCCAACACGATGACGAGAAGGGTTAAAGGCCATTGCTCGCGCACCCAGGGGGTCGGCGTCATGACCAGATGAGCGACAGCGAACGCGATGGCAAACGCCATCGAACCCAAGGAGATCATTCGCGTGAGGAGGACGATCAAGATCCACGTGGCCAGTCCGACTAGTGTCGCCCAGGGAGTCAGGCAGAGAAGAACACCGATCGCGGTCGCGACCCCTTTGCCCCCCTTCATGCCGAGATAAATGGGAAATAGGTGGCCGAGAATCGCGGTGAATCCGACGACCGCCGGCAAGAACTCGGCCGCTGGGAGAGTTCCTTGCCGAGCGAAGTATTGGGCGATGAGAACCGGTCCCGCCCCTTTGGCGAAGTCGAGAAGGAATACCAGAAAAAAGTACGGCAACCCGAGAAGTCGGCCAACATTGGTAGCCCCAACGTTGCCACTACCGATCGTGCGGATGTCCCGCCCCGTTTTCAACCAAGTGACGAGGAACGCAAACGGAATGCCACCGATGAAGTAGCCCGCCAACTGGGCAAGGAACAGGGTGACAAACGCGTCGACCTTCATGTTCTCACCCGATGCTGCCTACCGATCGCCCCGTGCCGAACGCATCCCGAAAGGGAACGCACTTCGGGCGGCATCGACTCGGTTCGCTTATGGGCGACCCTGCCCTGGTCTATTTGAAATCGCTGTCGCCGGTTAAGGCGGAGTGATTCCCCGAGGCCGAGGCAGGGCTCGCGAAGCCCGACCGCGAAGGCTAACTACTTCTGGTCGGCAAGCGGGGGCTTCTTTTCGGTGATGTTGGGAAGATCGCCGGCCAAGGTCTTTTCCCGATTCATCGCGATGTAGCTCTGCCATTCATCGGGAACGTTGCTCTCCTCGTAGATCGCCTCGACGGGGCATTCTGGGACGCATGCCTCGCAATCGATGCAATCATCCGGATGAATGAAGAGCATCGTCTGGCCTTCGTAAAAGCATTCAACCGGGCAAACGACGACACAGTCGGTGTATCGGCAATTGTCGCAAGGTTGAGTCACGACGTGCGGCATGGAGCACTCCTTTGGTGTTTCCCGCTTCTGTTCTAAGGGAAATCGCGAATAACGAAGTTCAGAAAGTATTCAAAGACAAGAAGAAAGGTCAAGCCAATCCCCTCGTAAAAAAAGAGGGCGTCCGCCTCAACCCGAGTCGCCCGGCACTCGAAACCGATATCGGCGACCCTTCCGGAGGAATAAATCCCCCTTGGGGCGCGACATCGTTCGTTCCCGGTCGAGGTCGGCCCTCGGCATCAAGGTTTATCGCCCTTATCTTCTACCAGTTCTACAGTGCTGGTCTCTCCGGTCTCTGTTTTTTCGCCTCAGGAAGCGATCGGGGCCGATACCCAGATCCCCGCGGACCAAGCCCGCCCATTCCCCTTCCGGGGACAGGGGCTGCGGAAATAAAGGCACAATCAATCCGACGGAAGTTCGCGGGACTGGATTTTGTGGGCCGGGCGAGCGGTTTTCTCCCCCGCAGGAGGCCAACCGCCATTTTCTTGTTCGGTTCTGGTTCGGTGGTAGACTACAGCAGCGGGCCGGTGGGACTTTCTGGGACCGGCACCCCGTTCGATTCTTTAACCAGTCCCGGGTTTGTTCGGCCCGGCATCGGAGTCTGTTGTGCCCCTCACCGAGATTGATCGGCAGTTGATCCACCGCTGTCTCGAGCGCGAGCCCGAGGCATGGTGCGAATTTGTCGATCGGTATCTTGGCGTGGTGTTTCAAGTGATTCAGCATACCTCTCACATGCGGGGGATGGTGCTGCACGGCGACGATGCGGAAGATCTTGCTGCTGACGTCTTAAGCACGATCGTCGACAACAACTTCAAAGTCCTACGTCGATTTCGTGGCAAGTCCAGCATGGCCAGCTACCTGGCCGTCATTGCTCGCCGAGTCGTCGTCAACAAACTCAGCCGTCGAGCCATCTACGAAAAGAAGGTTCAGGGAATCAAAGCCGAGCAAGAGGCCAAGGGGAACCCGCCTCATCTCGACCTGGAACGCAAAGAGGAAGTGATTCGACTGCTCGATACTCTCGATGGAACCGATGCGGATCTCGTCCGAGCATTCTATCTTGAGCACAAGACCTATTCCGAAATCAGCCGCGACCTGGGGATCCCCGAAAACTCGATTGGCCCCACGCTGAACCGGCTCCGCGAGCAACTCCGCAAAAGTGCCAGTTTCTAACGCTTGGCAACGTCGATCAACTCTCCGAAATAGATGACGGCGGACCGCGAACTCGCTTGGTCGAGGGTTGCTTCCCATAGGTCGTTGCCGACACCATCGCGAAGCCGAAACCCCCAGAGATGGGCGAAACTCCCCGGAGAGAACGACCCGTATCGCGAATCGCCGATCGCCGACCCTCCGTACTTTGTCGCCATCGTGACAATCTGTCTGGGCGAAAGCAGCCGGCTATGATGGGATAACCAGATCGCCTCGTTCCAGACATCTAGATCAGGATTACTCGCCAAACTGTCCGTTCCTAAGGCGACGGGAATTCCCATCTCGATCAGACGCGCGGCCGGGTGCAGCAGATGCCCAAAATGAGCATGCGTTCGAGGACAATAAACAATGGCGGCGATTCGATCGCGAACATCGCGTTGGGCTAGTTCGTTTTCATCATCATTCGAAAGATAGTTCGCGTGGACCAGCGTCCATCGCCCCCCCGTGAGAAGCTCTTGCCAGGGATTCGTGATCGGCCGATACGCCTGGGGCCACGCGCCGATTCGCTCGAGAAAATCGCGAAAAGGCCCACGCCCGGTCGCTAAGAACTCCCGTTCGTCGGCAGATTCCAGCCAGTGGGTGACCAAGGGCGCCGAGCCCGCCGACCGACTGAAAATCACTCGCGAAGTGCTGTACGGTCCGTGTGGACTCAAGCCATGGCGAATGCGCGCAGAGCTATCGGCCAAAGAGGCATGGGCCCATTCCCAGAGAGGCTCGTATCGTTCCGGCTTGAGGCCGACGATTTCATGATAAACCGTTCCGGAAAGATGTTCGCTCCAGAGGTCGCTCGCGATTCCTAGTGACGCTTGTATGTCACCCACGACGCGAGTTCCGTACTGGCAAAGCTGCTCAATTCCCCGCGAGACGGCGTCCGTCGCCGACAGACCGATCGATCGGCGGTGCATCACCACACGGGTCAACCAATCCGTGAAGTGTCCCCCCGCGGGAATCGGAGAATCAAACGATGACAGATCGAGATGACAATGGGCATTGATCGGCATCGGCAGCAATACAGAATCATCCAGATCGATCTCTCGGTCGATGTGAGGCAAAGATCGATCCGGAAAGAGGCCGACGATCTCCGGGCCCCGCGTGATCAATCGATGGCCCGTCAATGGACCTTGATCGGGACAAAGGATGACGCGAGCTTTCCAAGAGATGACCGGGGCGGATTCTTCGCTCATCCTCCCCTCCCCGTTGCTCGCCTTTGCGGGTTCGTTGATCAGGTTGATCCTTGAATGGGCCCAATAGATTGGCTGCGAGGCAATGAGCGTGTTGGCCGATCACGCACTCTTCGCATGAACATCGTAGAGTCGGCGGAACGTCGCACTTTGTTGTAGAACCGAATCGATGCTGCCGACCGCTTCGAGACGCCCGGCATCCATGACCGCCACGCGGTCGGCCATATCCAACGTACCGAGGCGATGCGTCACCATCACAATTGTTCGGCCCTTCTTAAATTCGAGAAGAGCCTGATGAATAAGCGATTCACTTTCGACGTCCAGCGAACTGGTCGCTTCGTCCAGAATCAGAATCGAGGGGTTGCGAAGAATCGCCCGCGCCAGGGCAATCCGCTGCCGCTGACCGCCGCTGAGAGAGGTTCCCATCTCACCCATTTCGGTGTCATATCCCTCGGGAAGTTCGAGGATGAACTTGTGGGCATACGCCGCTTGGGCCGCCTCGATCACTCGCTGTCGGCTCGCTCCTCCCGTGACGCCGTAGGCGATGTTGTTGAAAACCGTGTCGTCGAAAAGGATCGTCTGCTGGGTCACCAGGCCGATCTGCGAACGGACGCTTCGCCGATTGAGCTCGCGCAGATCGTAGCCATCGATCCGCACCGTCCCATGAGTGGGATCGTAAAAGCGTGGAATCAGGTTGATCAGCGAACTCTTCCCACATCCGGTCAGCCCAACGATCGCCAGCGTTTCCCCGAAACGGATGTCAAGATTGACCTTGTCAAGCACGGGATGCCGACGGTCGTAGTGAAAAGAGACATCCTCAAACGAAATGGAATGACGATGAGGAGGCAGCTTTGGTGCTCGCCGGGGGCTTTTGATAGTTGGCTCGCGATCCATGCAGGCGAAGATGCGCTCGGCGGCCGCGACGCCTCGCTGAACTCGACCATACACACTGAATGCTTTGCGAAGAGGATCGCTCATTCCAGCCAGCAGAGCATAGAAGGTCATCAACAATCCCGGCGTGACCGGATCATACGTCAGGCGAACGCCCCACAGATGGGTCCGTTCGGTGAGAACCAGGTACGCACCAGCCATCAATGCCAGCGCTATTCCCGTCATCGCCATCAACTCGAGGGCCGGGCCCGAGATCGCCTCCATCCGGAGCAAGCGAACCGCTTCTTTGTTGTTCTGTCGAGTCTCTTTAAAGAACCGAAAGCGTTCTCGGGATTCCATGGTGAAGGCCTTCACCACCCGGATCCCCTGCAGTGTCTCCTGCAGAATCTTGTAGATGCGCGTGGTGCTTTCGAGATTTCGCCGGGAGAGTTTTTTGAGGTATCGACCGATCAAACCCATCAGCATCGCGCCCGCGGGGAACAACAACAAAGTCACCAGCGTCAGTCGCCAATTGAACCAACAGGCAAAAACCAAACAGCTCAGCGCCTTGAGAGGTTCGAGCAAAACTTTTCCCAGCAATGCACGCAGACCGCCTGTAAGCGACTCGATGTCGCTTGTGAAATGCGCGGTGACCGCATGCGTGCCGGTGCTCGAAAAATGGGCCAAATCAAGTCCGATGGTCTTGCGATAGAAATCGTTTCGCAGATCAAAGACGGCCGCCTGCACGACGTAGCCCGACAGATACTCTTGAAGAAAATCAAAGAAACTCTTCACCACCATGCCCAGCACGACCATCCCCATCACCAGACAAAGGGTCTGAAAGGGATCTGTCGGGCTCAGGTAAGCGACCGCGGGTCGAATTCGCTGATAAAGAGCCAACTCGGTTCGACGGTGGAGCAGAGAATCTTGCCGGCGCGCGATCAGGCTCGCCAATCCTGCCCGCGCTTTGGCATCGCCCGTCTGTTCCCATTCGTTTTGCCGAGCCTCGATCTCTTCCTCGAGCTGTTGAGATTCCTTTTCTGCCAACGAAATCGCGTCATCGGTCCAGGCGACCAGTGTTTTATTTTCGAGCAGGACCGTCATCAAGGGATAGATGGCGCTGATGTTGGCGCCCCAGAAAAGTGCCACCATCACGGCACAAACCAACGAGCCCGCCAACCGAATACGGTACGGCCAAGCGTACGCCAGCGCGCGAGCGAATTCCTTCATCAGCATCGGCCCCAATAAAACCGAAAACCAACCCGAGCCACCGATCCACACTTTCAGGGAGGCTCGGCACCTTCACAAAATCGTCGCGAGGATCGCCCAGCCGACCCACAGCCCGGCTCCGTCCCGGAGCCCCCCCGTTTAAGGGAAGTAACAGATTTTGCGATTCTGTCACAAGCGCTCTTTGGCAAGCAAAAGACGTGATGTCATCAGACGATGCGAACGATCTTCTCCCCTCTGGCTGGGAAGGCAGGTTGATTTGACCGGTCTGGTTGGCTCGATTAAATACAGTGATGGGCAGGGGTTCTGTCTGTTCGATCGCTCTCGATGCGCCTAGCATCAAGCAGAAAGCGGTCGATCCACGGGGCGGAGCGAGCGGTCGGCTCGTCATCCCCGGAATCCCCCGACCGGGCAAACGATCCACCTTGTTGGCCACCACGAAAGGGGCGTCTCCCTTGGGAATGTTTGATCCAACGTTCAAGCGGCACAAAACGCGCGAAGTCAAAGTGGGCGATAAAGTTTTTGGCGGCGAGAACCCCATCTGGGTTCAATCGATGACCACCACCGAAACCTCCAACGTCGACGCCACCGTCGCGCAGATCGTCGCTTTGGCCGAGGCAGGCTGCGAACTCGTTCGCGTCACCGTCCCAAAGAAAGAAGATCTACAGGCAATCCCCGAAATTCGGAAGCGATCCCCGATCCCGGTGATCTGCGATATTCATTTCGACTATCGGATGGCCCTGGGCTGTATCGATCACGGCGTCGACAAGATTCGCATCAATCCCGGCAACATCGGCGGCGAAGAGCGGTTCAAACAAGTGGTGATTCAAGCACGGGACAAAGGAATCCCGATGCGCATCGGCGTCAACGGCGGCAGCCTCGAGAAGGATCTTCTCGAAAAGTATGGCTACCCGACACCGGCAGCCCTCGTCGAAAGCGCTCTTCGCCACATCGAAACCGCCGAGTCTCTCGGCTACCATCAGATCATCGTTTCGTTGAAATCCAGCGACACGCGGACCGTTTCTGAGTCCTACCAACTCTACGCCAAACAAGCCGACTATCCGACGCACATAGGCCTGACCGAAGCGGGCAAACCACCCTACGCAATCGTGAAGAGTGCGTGCGGTCTCTCGCCGATTCTTTTGGCAGGGATCGGCGACACCATCCGCATCAGCCTGCTCGGCGACCCGGTTCCCGAGATTCAAGCCGCCTTCGATATTCTGCAGGCGACCGGCCGTCGCGTCCGCAAGCCCGAATTGATCGCGTGCCCGACCTGCGGCCGACTGGAAATCGACCTCGAAGGAATCATCGAGAAGGTGCAGGTTCAACTCGACCAGCGGAAACTTCCGCCAATGACGATCAGCATTCTCGGCTGCATTGTCAATGGAATCGGCGAGGGAAAAACCGCGGATATCGGTATCGCGGCTGGCCAAGGCAAAGGGGTGATCTTCCGTCGCGGCGAACTCATTAAGCGAGTTACCGAAGCAGAAATGGTCCCCGCCTTGCTCGAAGAAGCCGAGAAACTTGCTAGCGATATTCGAGAGGGCCGAGTCGCGAGCTCGCATTTTGGGTCAGCATCCTCTTCGCCGCTGAACATCGTGGAGCTACCGCGAGTTGCCCCCTCGGCAAAGCAAACCGATACCTCTGCTTGAAGCCGCTGCTGCCAGAGCACGAGACGCTGTCAAAGGGAGAGTCTTTCGACGGAATGGTCGAACGAGATTCGTTTGCTGATCCATGATGTTCATCGCCGACACTATTTATGCCACGGAGAAGATCCCTATGCCCGTCGACAGTAAGCTGCTCGAAGCGGCCGAGGGATTCCTGGAACTCGGCTTGGCCGAGCCCGCGCTCGAATCGCTGGAAGGCGTTTCTCCCAAAGCCCGCGAAGAGGATGCGTACTCTTTCCATTCATTGGCTGGGGAAGCGTATCGCCTGCTTCAGAATTATGATTCGGCACTGGGTCATCTCCTTCAGGCGAAGAAGTCCCGCTCAAACCAGATCTCGACTTACATTGGCTTAGGTTGGTGCTGGAAGAGGCTTGGCAAACTCGACAAAGCAATCGAATCGCTTCAAGAGGCCGAGGTGATCGCATTGAAGAGTGGTGAGGAGTCGTCGCTGGCGCTGGTCCTCTTCAATCTGGCCTGCTACTACTCGTTAGCGGGTCAGAAAGAGCTGATGCTTGACCGACTCCGCAAGGCCTTTCTGATCGAGGCAAACTATCGGCACAGCGTTGCGGACGAATCGGACTTCGACCCGTTTCGCGATGATCCCGACTTCGTGCAACTCATCTCGGAAGTGATCTGATCCACCCAAAAGAACCGTTCCCCCCGGGGCTTTTGATCAAACCGTGGTTGTGATGGATGGGGAAGCCTGTTCAGGGACGTTCGTTGGGCGCTCGGTCGGCGATCGCCGACCTCGAAGCCGATGGGACGTGATCGATTCGATCACGACAAAAAAGGTCGGCACGAAAAAGACCGCCAGCACGGTGGCCGTGATCATTCCACCCAGCACCGCTGTCCCCAAGGAACGCTGACCGTTGGCCCCCGCGCCATTGGCGAATGCCAATGGCAACACCCCGAGGATGAACGCCAGCGACGTCATCAAGATCGGCCGAAAACGGAGCCGAGCCGCTTCGATGGCCGCCTCGCGGATTCCCGCACCCGATCGACGAAGGTCGGTGGCAAACTCGACAATCAATATCGCGTTCTTACTCGCCAACGCAATGATCAGCACCATGCCTACCTGCGAATAGATGTTGTTGTCCATGCCACGAAGGCTGGTCAAACCGACCGCACCCAAGAGCCCTAATGGTACGACAAGAATCACGGCAAATGGGAGAGCCCAACTCTCGTACTGCGCCGCAAGCACAAAATAGACCAGAATCACCGCCAGACTGAAAACGAGAACCGCTTCGCCGCCGGTCTTTCGCTCCTGATACGCCATTCCAGTCCATTCAAACTCCATCGAATCAGGAAGAACATTCGTCGCCACTTGCTCCATGAGATCGAGCGCATCGCCCGTGCTGACCCCCGGGGCTGGTTCGCCGCTGACGACGGCACTGGGAAAAAGGTTGTAGCGATTGATGACCTGTGGGCCAAAGGATCGTTGCACCTGCGCGAACGCGCCGACGGGAACCATCTTGCCGTCTCGGCTTCGCACGACCAATCTTTCGATATCGCTTGGCTGCGAGCGAAAGGGCTGATCCGCTTGCACCCGAACCTGATAGATTCGACCAAACTTGTTGAAGTCGTTCACGTACGTCGAACCCAGCGTGGCCTGGAGCGTGGCAAAGAGACTGTCGAGTGCCACGTTGAGTGAGCTTACCTTTCTTCGATCGATGTCGATAAAAAGCTGCGGAACCCCGGGCCGAAATGTTGAGTTGAGCGCCGTCAACGTCGACTGCGATTGACCGGCTAGAAGAATCTCCTGAGTCACTTGATCGAGAAGAGATAAGCCCCGGCCCGCGCGGTCTTCAATCTGCGTCCCGCCCAAATCGCCTTCGGCAAAGTCGATGTACCCGAGCACGTCTTCAATCGCCGTTGGTATATGAAGCCGGGCACCGCACCGG